>DAIRGM010000088.1:0-4666 GCA_036794525.1 Methanoculleus sp. | reverse complement strand
CTCGGGCCGGAGATGAAGAGCACCGGCGAGGTGATGGGGATCGACTACGACTTCGGCCGCGCCTACTACAAGGCGAGCACCGCCGCAGACAACACCCTGCCGACCGCCGGAAACGTCTTCATATCGGTGACGGACGAACAGAAGGAGGAGATCCTCCCGATTGCGCAGAAACTCCGGGAACTCGGCCTCTCGCTCTACGGGACGAGCGGGACGGTCGAGTTCCTCACTCAGAACGGCGTCGAGGTAAACCTGGTGCGGAAGGTCCAGGAAGGCTCCCCGAACGTCATCGATGCGATGCGTTCCGGGAGCATCCGGCTGATCATCAACACCCCGGCGGACAAGGCGTCCCGGCAGGATCACATCCAGATCATGCGGGCCGCTGTCGATTACGGCATACCCTACATCACCACGCTCCAGGCGGCCCGGGCGGCGGCGATGGCGATCGACGCCATCAAGCGCGAGGAGATCACCCTCGAGCCGCTCGGACACTACCACGGGCTGGTGTAATGCGGGATCTTACCACCCTTTCTTTTTCTTCCAGTGTTCTCATCTAGGTCCCCGGCAGCTCCTGGGCGCCCTCAATCAGAGGCCATACCGCCTGCTTCTATCGTCAACGGACAGCAGGCCGGCAGGGTTCGCAGAGCGTCTAGAGTCGAAAAAGAGAGGGGTTATGCTTCCCCAAGCCAGGATCGACCCTGTCGCGGTTGGCATCGATCCAGTTCTTCGCGGCTTCCTCTTCAGGCATGCCGCCCGCGATATCGGTCATGACCGAGGCGATATCCTCGCCGGTCCACTCGAACCGCTCAATGATTCCATAGGCCGCCGGATCGTCGGTCGCGAGATCCTGCCGTGCGAGGGTCACGATATCCTCGGCCCCACCGGAGACGCACTTTTCGTCGTCGAGGAACTTGAGGTCGTAGCGGCCGAACTTCCAGTGCGGCGACCACCCGGTCACGGCAACCCACTCCTCATCGCTGATGGCGGAGCCGAGTTCCGCCGCCATGCCGGCACACGGGATGGCCCGGCACCCCTGCACCCCCGCTTCCGGCCCCCGGGAAATACCGATAACGGTTCCGGTTCCTCCCGGTACGGCCGTCCATACCATTTCTTTTATTGGGTGAGAGGTCATAATAATGTAGATTACTCCAGTCTGCCGTCAGGCAGGGAACCAGGAACGCGGAGATCAATTACCATGGAAAAGGGAAAAGTCGTCCTAGCATTTTCGGGAGGTCTCGACACCTCCATCTGTATTCCCCTCCTGCGCGAACACTACGGGTTCGACGAGATCGTCACCGTTGCCGTCGACGTGGGCCAGCCTGAGGAGGAGATAACCCGGGCAACCGAGAAGGGCCGGAAGCTTGCCGACAAACACTACACCATCGACGCCAGGGAGAAGTTCGTAGCGGACTGCATCTTCCCCTCGATCAAGGCGAACGGGTCCTACGAAGGCTACCCGATGGGCACGGCGCTTGCCCGCCCGCTGATCGCCGAAGAGATCGTGAAGGTTGCAGAGCAGGAAGGCGCCTCGAAGATCGCACACGGGTGCACCGGCAGAGGAAACGACCAGCTCCGGTTCGACTTCATCTTCAGGTCCGCCGGGTACGATATCGTCGCGCCGATGCGGGAGATGAACCTGACCCGCGAGTGGGAGATCTGCTACGCAGAGGAGCACAACGTCCCGGTGACCGTGGCAAAAGACAAGCCCTACAGCATCGACGAGAACTTCTGGAGCCGGAGCATCGAGGGGGGCAACCTCGAAGACCCGGCTTTCCACCCGCCGGAGGAGATCTACGCCTGGACGGTATCGCCGCAGGACGCCCCCGACGTTATGGAGAAGGTCCGGATCGAGTTCGAGCAGGGCGTCCCGGTCGCTCTCAACGGGAAGCGGCTCCCCGGCATCGCCCTGATCCAGGAACTGAACCAGATCGCGGGAAGGAACGGCGTTGGCCGCAACGACATGATCGAGGACCGGGTCCTCGGCCTGAAGGCCCGGGAGAACTACGAGCACCCGGCCGCAACCGTCCTCCTCGTCGCGCACCGCGACCTCGAGCACCTCGTCCTGACCCGTTCGGAACTTGCGTTCAAGCATATCGTCGACGACAAATGGTCAGAACTTGCCTATATGGGGCTCGTGCATGAGCCGCTCTTCTACGCGTTGAACGCGTTCATCGACAAGACCCAGGAGCGGGCTAGCGGCGTCGTGGACGTCGGCCTGTATAAGGGCAGCGTCCGGGTGCTCGGCCGGAGTTCGGACCTCGCGCTCTACTCGGACGACCTGGTCTCCTTCGACTCGACGACGATCGACCAGAACCACGCCGTCGGGTTCTCGAACTACTTCGGGCTGCAGGCGCGGCTCTTCCAGAACCTCAAAAGACGTTGAAGGGGTGCCTACAGCACCTTCTTCCCGGCTTCTTTTCCCGGCGTGCACTCGAAGACGTCGGTGATCTTGATGACGATGAGCGATTTCGCCGGGTACTTGTGGCTCTTCGTCCTCACTTTGTCGCGGAACTTTTCGTAATCGGGGCCGGACGTCTTGATCTCGGTATCGCCCTTCACCTGGAAGCAGCGCTTGGTCTCCTGGTCGTAGAAGTAGAGCGCCACAACCGGGTTCTCTTTGAGATTCTCAAGCGTCTTTACCATGTAGTTGTCCATGATCCAGATGGTGTCGTCACCGACGAGTTCTATCGATGCCATCGGCGCCACGTTCGGAACACCGTCCTTTGACGCGGTGGCCATCGGCATGACTTTGGTTTTGTTAAATACTTCCTTAATCTCACCTGAAAGCGCAACCATGCGGTTCACTTCTCCTCCGGGCGAAATGGGCGCGGCGAAGCGCCGCAGCCTCTCCGGTAATGTGGTAATCCGTGTTGTCGATATATAAGCGCTCTGCCGGAACCGGGGATATCGGCCGTCCGGCGATGATCTGTTGTGGCGGCAGGCGCGCCGGGCGGCTTCTCCTGCACGGCAACGGCGGCACCTCTCCAGGCTCATGGCTCCGAGCCGGGCCGTCGACCATCCTCCTGTCCAGCAGATCCTGCTGGATAACCCGGCGTGAAGTCCCCAAAACCGGAAGAAGAGTTCTTTTGGGGACTTCCTCCCTATCGGGGCCGCTGAAGGCGTATGGAATCATGGAAAGGTATAAAGTCGGAGACGGAAAAACGACTAGTATGTGTGCCCGTTTTCTGGAGCGCTTTTTCAAACCTACACCACATATCGTCGAAAGCCCGCCCCCGCCGTCGCTCTCCCACGGGCCGGGCAACGGTGTTCCTGAGTACCGGGTGAAGCCCTACTTCATCGTGGCGTCTGTCGAGATGGGCAATACTACGACAAAGTGCATCCTGACCGGCACGAACCTGGAGACGGGCAGGTCTTACATCATCAACAAGACCGTGACGATGAGCCGCGACGTCCGGCCCCCGAAACCGGGCGAGACGGTCTTCGGGGCGACCCTGGACGGCACGGAACTGACGCGCGAGTCGGTTACGGAACTGGTGCGCGACACCCTGCTCCAGTCCCACAAGGATGTTCACCTGAGCATCAAGGACGATCTCGACTTCGTCGTCCGGAGCACCGGCGTCGTCGCGGCGATGGACTCTCCCGACCAGGTCGGGGACTTCATCATCGCTCTTGCAAACGGCTGCCTCGAAGCCGGCGTCCCCCCGCGGAAGATGACCCCGCCGATGTCGATCGAGAACCTCCCGCCGAAACTCCGGCAGTTCTCGTTTGCCGACCGCCTGGTCTTCGTCGGTGCGGTGGCCGGCGTCGTGCCGCCGGTCGGGTGCACCGGCGTCGAGATGGTGGCGAATGAGATGGAAGGCGAGCTCGCGATGGCGGGGATCAAGGAGGGCGCCAAATGGACGGAGGTCGACTTCCGCAACCCCTGTATATCCATCGACTTCGGGACGACGCTCGACGGCCGGGTCACGAGCGACGTCGCCCGGGATGACCCGAACCCGTTCGCCCAGACGATCGGGAACTTCTGCGGGCTTGCAGGTGCGATCCCGGACGCAATCGTCCGGGGTACCGGGCTCGTGAAGGACCGGACGGGAACCGCGCTCGATCTCTTCGGCGACCACAGCATCAGTGGCGCGTTCGGGGGCCGGAAGCGTTCCGTCGTCGAGGAATACGTCGACCGGTGCCACGAGCATATCGATATCCGTATCGTCCCCCCCGACCGGACGCGGTTTGGGCGGGTCCCGGTCTGTGCCGACGTAGCCGATAAGTCGGGCGTCGCCCTCATCGGGTGCGACTCGGGCGTCAACGGGAGCGCGATGCCGGCCCTTTCCGATATCGGGCGCGAGATCTACGAAAAGCACGGTATGGGCATGCTGACCGAGGTCGTCGACCGGGTCTGCGCGAAGATGGCGCTCCGGCTCATCGACGTCGCCATCGAGAGAGGGCTGGTTCCGCCGAACTCATCGATCGGGTTCACCGGGCGTGCGGCGATATCGGGGAGGAAGCCCGAGTACATCCTCGAAGGCATCACCGAACGGAACCTCTACGACGTACCGAACGACCACCTGGTCTTCGTGGACGACGGCCTTGCCCGGGGAGCGGCACTGATGGGCAGGTGCATGAACTCGCTCGGGAAACCGAAGGCCCCGATCGGCGGCGTGCGGGGAGGGCCATGTATTATGTCCCGCCGGATCAAAATAGGAAAGTAGGA
>DAIRGM010000027.1:0-32208 GCA_036794525.1 Methanoculleus sp. | reverse complement strand
TCTTCGGTTCCGTGGCACGGGGGGACGACCGGCCGGACTCCGATATCGATATCCTGGTGATTACATCCAGGGAGGACTAACGCCCTCGCGAATACCTCACGGGAGTTGCTTTTGACCTGCTGATGCTCTCCGGGGGGCGGCTCTCGGTCAAGGTCATCTCCCGGGCCGATCTATGCAGGCGCACCGGCAGTACCCCCTTCATCAGGCATGTTCTTCATGACGGCGTGGTGGTTTAAGTGAACGACCAGTCTGTCATAACGGCGTTTTTTTGTCAAATCGCACCAGCGCCTCGATGCAGCGCGTATCCTCTGTGATGAGGGGCATTACGAAGATTCAATCAATCGAGCCTACTATGAGATGTATCTTGCAACCCTTGCTCTTCTGCATCGAAAAGGCGTAGAAAGACTCATGCCGGGCTGATCTCGGCGATCGGCTCGGAGTACGTCAAGACCGGTGAACTCGCTCGTGAGCACGGAAGGGCATTGAACCTGGTCGAAGAACTCCGGGAAGAGGTGGATTACACTATCTGCTGGAGCATCATGCGGGAAGAAGTGGTCTCCGTCATCGCCAGGGCAACGGATTTTGTCGTTTGTGCAGAGCGGATCTGTGCGGAAGATTATGATGTCTCAGGTGCATTATTTCCAGTTGAATGATCCACACAGCGGATCGGGAAACACTGTTATCTGTCGCCGGATGAGTAACCCGACCTCATATGGCGCGTATTCCACGGAGAGAGGGCTGAGATCTGTCCTGGTGGGGAGCATACTGCACGGCAGCATTTTTCTCGGCCGTCGAGATCTTATGGTTATATTTACTTATACAACTAAAAGTCACTCATGCCAGCGTGTAACCCGAGCACACACAGTCCCCAGCTCAACACGATCCAGATGGTTGAAGAGTTCATTCAGGAGCACAGTGGCGAATACAAACGGCGGGCCTTGTGGGAGAACCTGCCGAAGAAAATGATGTACCAGACGTTCAAGACGATCATCGAGTATCTTCTGGAGTCGGGGAAGATAGCAAGCGATTCGCGTGGGACAATCTGCTGGATTCACGACCCAGATATGGTCCGGAAGTATGCAATGCGCGAAGACTTGCGGTTTCGATGAAGTGCCGGATCTATTTTGCAGACGAGCAGGTGCGGGAGGCCTTCCTGGCTCTTCAGGCCTCCCAGGATCCCGAGGAACGTCGGCTAGCTGAACTGCTGGTCCGGGCTCTCGGCCGAATCGCGGCAGATGCCTTCTGCGGGATCCAGGTGCCAAAGAAGTTGATCCCGAAAGACTACCACAAGAAATACGGGCCGCTGAAGAATCTCTGGAAGTATAATCTCACCCGTTCGTGGCGGCTCATGTATACCGTAATCCGCGATGACGATGTAAGCGCGGTCATCATCGAGTGGCTGGACCACACCGGCTACGATCGCCGGTTCGGATACTGAGTGCAACCTCCCGAGGCGTCCTGGTGATTCGGGTTATAAGTGTCAAGTATGTCAACCGGGCTGCTCTTTTTTCTGTAAGGATGGGCTGCTTTCCCGGTGCCGGTGCCCTGATACGCGCCGGTAACGATCACGTCACGGTGTGCATGGTAAAACTAAATGGTGGCTGCCCCGGATGCCGACCATTTCAAAACCGGCCGCTCGCAAGGCTTTGACTACCTTCTCGCCGGTGGTTCTCGGGAGTCTCAGATCCCCGCATGGCTCGTATTCAGGGGGACGGAAATCTCGACTGGAATGGGCTTGCCGAGCTTCCTGGCCACCTCGATGTACCCCGAGATCGCCTCTTCGATCTCTGCCAGCGCCTCTTCCCAGGTAGCCCCTTCGCTGACGCACCCCGGGAGGGATGGCACCGTCACGGTGTATCCTCCATCCTCATTCGGCTCCATAAGGACCGTATAGCGGAGACGAGTATCTGACAAATCGATCTCTCCACCGGAGAATTGTCTACGGCACTATAGAGGAGTTCCGCGGATCATCATCCCCGATGCCGAATCATACGGGGCTCAAGGGCCTGACCCCGCGAGTCATCCGACCGCAGGCAAGGGCTATGATATCCAGCACCCGTTCACGATCGTCTCTCATAGAACCCGCGCCTCCCGTAAGACCCCTGAGCGAATCCGCTCCCGGAGTCCCGCTTCGGTCACAACATCGACCGGACGGTCGAGCAGGAGGGAGAGGTCCATAGCAAGGCCCCCCACGTCGAGAAGACTCCGGTCGGGATCCAGATCGATCAGGATGTCGAGATCACTGTCTTCCCGGGCTTCCTTCCGCGCCACGGATCCGAAAATCCGGACGTCAGAATGGTCAAAGAAACCAACAACGGAAAACATATGATCATCTCCCTGCGAAAAGAACAAAAACGACCAACGCTGAACAACATCTTCAATGATAGAATGGATCATAACAATATCACAAAAGAAGACCACATTGCCCTATTTCGTTAACTTCCCGCTCTCAAACTCATCGCAAAAACTCCCTCGACCCCGTAACGTATGGCTCCTCAATCTATCAACTACCCCCTCCCCGATAATGGAAATTTTCGGTCGAATCCACCGAGATCGATCATCAGGTATATGCTGGAGCACTACCATGTTTCCAAATACAGAATCGACGGTATTCTATGGTGTCGGGGGATAATTTGTATAATGGACATCGTAAGGAGAATGTCTATTAACCTGCACCACAAGGGACATACGGATCATATAGGCTCTGTGCCGTCCTTTTTGTGGGTTAATAGCCGTCCTCCGGGGACGATCGGGTATGACGTTTGACAATTCGGAGATCATCATCTATCAGACCGATGACGGGCAGACTAAGATTGACGTTCGGATGGAGGAAGAGACCGTCTGGCTCTCGCAGGCGCAAATGGCGGAGCTGTTCCAGACAACGAAACAGAACGTCAGTCTGCACATCAACAATGCTTTTGCAGAAGGCGAATTAGATCCATTGACAACTGTCAAGGAATACTTGACAGTTCAAAACGAGGGTGAGCGCAGTGTCAGCCGAAACATCAAATATTATAACCTTGATGTGATCATCTCAGTCGGCTATCGCGTGAAGTCGCTACGCGGCACACAGTTTCGCCGTTGGGCGTTGGAAGTCCTGAAAGAATACCTCAGAAAGGGCTTTGCGATGAATGATGACCTGCTGAAAAAAGCGGGCGGCGGGAACTACTGGCATGAACTGCTGGAGCGTATCCGCGACATCCGTTCCAGCGAGAAGGTTTTCTACCGGCAGGTGCTTGACCTCTACGCTACAAGCGTAGACTATGACCCAAGAACGCCGGAGTCGCTAGAGTTCTTCAAAATCGTTCAGAACAAGATTCATTTTGCGGCGCATGGTCACACCGCCGCTGAGGTCATCTCGCAGCGAGCCAATGCCGAACTGCCTTTTATGGGCCTGACGGTTTTTTCCAGCGAACAGCCGACAAAGGACGAAGTTGGAATCGCCAAGAACTACCTGACCAGAGAGGAACTCGCCACGCTGAACCGTATGGTGTCCGCATTCTTCGACCTTGCGGAACTTCGGGCGATGCAGCACCAGCCGATGTATATGCGCGACTGGATAGTTGAACTGGACGATTTTTCAAAGCGATATGGCAAAGGTATGTTATCCAACCCGGGTACAGTCAGCCACCAGGAGGCACTTGAAAAAGCGGAAGCCGAGTATACGAAGTATCGGCAAAAGACCGTAGGTAATTTATCGCCCGCCGAGCGGGACTTCCTTACAAGCATTAAGGAGACTCAAAAACGACTGGATGGCCGGAAGATGCCGAAAATGAGCGAAAATACAGAGAACTGATCCAAATACTCTCTGGCGAGGATTGCTATTTACCCACCTTCTTGCCCTGAACCTCTACGCCGCCGGCGAACGAGGCAGGTATGCTCTCCCTCTCCCTCGATTATGCGGAGACACTCGACTGGTTTGACTGGATCCTGCTCACGAGGACCTGAGTATGGTCAGGGACGAAGGGGTCCTCGGTCACCTGCGGGAACTGGACGAGGCAGTTGGAGACTGGACGTGGAATTATGGAGCCGCTGACACCACAATCCGGGAACCGCCACCCCGGGGAGCCTCTGCCGGGCCGGGGTAGTTCCGGCCGTGGAGGTTCGATCGGTAATCATTATTGCCCTGCGTTCGCAACAACTCCATCATATGGTTTCGGCCAGGCGACCGGTCATCCACGAATTCGCGGCAAAGGCACGAGAGACGTGCGGCGATGCAATAGAAGAGATCATACTCTTCGGTTCCGTGGCACGGGGGGACGACCGGCCGGATTCCGATATCGATATCCTTGTGATTACATCCAGGGAAGATTAACGCCCTCGCGAACACCTTACAGGACTTGCTTTCGACCTGCTGATGCTGACGGAAGAACGGCTCTCGGTCAAGGTCATCTCACGGGCCGATCTTGCAGCACACCGGCAGTACCCCTTCATCAGGCCTGTTCTTCATGACGGCGTGGCGGTTCACCAGAATTGCATGCCACCAAACGATATTGCTGAGATTGTATCTTTTTCAACAATGAATTCATCCCCGCATACTCTGACCTGACCGGTTTTATTCAGGGATCCGGTGGTCCCCATGCCGGGGTTCGGTCAGTATTATCATCCTTCGAGCTGATGATACTTGTATCGGTGAGCGCATGAGGGTATTTACGGCCGTATTATACAGGGAAGAAGACATTTACGTAGCCGAGTGCCCGGAGGTCGGCACCGTCAGCCAGGGCAAGACCGTAGAAGAAGCGGTGGCCAACCTCAAGGAAGCAACCGAGCTGTACCTTGAAGAATTCCCGCTGGAAGGCGGACGGAGGCCGATCATCACGACCTTCGAGGTGGCCGTGGGTGCCGGGGCTTAAACCGGCCTCAGGCGAGACTGTGATAGAAATCCTCACGAAGGAATACCGATTCGCCGTAAGCGGACAATCCGGGAGTCATGTGCGGCTCTCGAAACAGACCCCGGAGGGGAAAGTGGGAACGGTTGCCCCGCTCCACAAAGAACTCAAGATCGGTACTCTTCGGGGCATCCTGCGGTTGGCGAAGATCGAACCTGAGGATTTTGCCCGATATCTGTAAAATAATCCATAATCTCTTTTTTTTGACTGTCGCGCTTCTTATGGGGAGTTTTCGACGGCGCCCACCCGGAGCCGGCAGGCGGATGTCCTGGAAAACCCGGCTGGCTTCTGGATGTGCCGCCCTACCTTCTTCAACTCCCGCAAGGTAAAGGATGCGACACATGGCGGTGATGGAATGGCCGACGGGAAGAAGATTCAGAGAGGATCCCGATCTGAATCGGATTCCTCCTCAAGATGACGTAATGCTTCATTAAGGGTTTTTGCTAAACTCTTTGCGACGTTATGGGTGAGATATATCCTGGTTGTATTCACCTTCATCTTCCCCTCTTTTCTTACCCCCGGGAGTTCTAAAAAATCGATAAAAAGATCGTTTTCTGTAAGTTGAACAAAGTGATCGCCGGAGTATCTCACAACGGTAACATCCAATTCTAGATCTTCCTGTTCGAACTGATACAATGCTGTTATATCTAGCGAGATTACCGTTTCTTCCCCTCTGGAACTCATATCCGTACACCCCTCTGGACATAACTGTACTTCATACCCGGTTCAGACCTTTCATATCTGACAGTTGACGCTCTATCTTTACTGCTATACTCTACGAATTCGCGCTTAACGCTCATGCGACCTCCTCGATACACCCGTGGATGAGGGAGAATGCTGACAAACAACGCATTCACGAGTGATCTGCTCAAATTTGTCGGACAATAGTACGACCTCTCCTTATCACCGAGCTCTTCCACTCTCCGTGCCTCTCGCTCGACAAGCCCAGCAGCGGTTAACTGCTTGAGATAACGATCAATCTCGCCCGAAGACCGGGTGCTGAATGCGGATTTTATCTCTCCGAATCTCATCTCCTCATTCTTGAGTAAGGCAATGAGTATCGCCCAGATTTTATCGTTATTTAGAGGCTTTATCGCATTTCGGATCTCGAACGGAATTTCGGATAGATACTCCTCAACCTTTTGTGGATCCATGCCCTGTGTTTTCATCTGAATCACCTCACCTCCTCTAACCTGACTCCCATGTCAGTCATAGATCTGGAACCTATAAGTAGATATTGATGCTCTCTCGACCCACATTAGTCAAACATTTGAGACCATAATTATATCTACCATTTGAAGGTAAAAAGATTATGTGGACTTCTTCAGTCACTTATCGCCGATAAAGAATTACGCTCATGTGAGGAAAGAGTTAGTCCCGATTGGTATTTTTGGATCCTTCAGAAGGACGAATAAACCGTACCTCGATGAATTGAAAGATTTTCTGTTGGAGAACGGATATTTAGCACTAAACTCGTTGGATATCTCGAAACTGTATCCAAAACCTTCGGATATGGATGACGAGGAATATAACAATCGTATCTCCGAAGCATTGGTACAGGTAGCTCAGGTGCACATAGTCTTTCTATTCAGAGAACCCGATGGCGAGCATAACATCAATCAGTCCGCCACCCAGGAGTTGCAGATGATGATAGACCAACATAAGAAGCATGTGCGTTTATTCATCGAAGAAGGCTGTTGGGATCAACTGAAAAGTCTATTTCGCGGAATGCTAAAACGGCAAATAAACCATTGGAAGTGGGATTTTTTTGACAGGGAAGAGGACAGCTCTATTACTTTCATAAAGGAGACCGGAGTTTCGTACTGTCTGAACCGGATTCGAGATGACCCTTCACTGGGTTTTGAAAGTAGAGAAGCCTTTTTGAACAAATCTCATGAGATTTGCCGAGACATAATGAATTCATGATCCAATTTCATGGAACGGTTGCACCAGGATAAGATCTCACGCCTCAGAGAAGAAGCGATGCAGCTTCTGGATGAGACATCGCCACCAGGCCTATAAATCTTATCCCGGAGTACGCCTCCTACCGCACTGTTCCATAGGCGGGAGAAGGCCGGGAACGGCTATGGTTCTTGATTGTTTCCCTGCCGGATCAGGAGACGCTCATCCTCGATCGTGAGAATGACCCGGTACCGGCAGGCGGGTGTTCCGGGGAGGGACCCGGGCGGTCTCCGGACGTGCCGCCCCCTTCAACCCCTGCAGGGTAACTACAGCAAAAATTATCATTCCCCAAGTTCCATACCCGTTCTAGGAGCTCTTATCATAATCATCCGATTTGAAACGGCCTATGAAGACGGATGCTGGTCTGCTCACGCAATCGGGCATAGCATCTTCACCGACGGGAGAAACTTTGAAGGACTCCTCAAGAACATCGAAGAAGCCGTACTCTTGTATTTCGAGGATGAACTCGAACCGGAAGAACAGATCACAATCCTCGCGCGGACAGAACTCCAGGTGCATTCCGTTGCCAAAGCTTCCGGTTGTTAGCAGTTCGGATATCGTCAGGGTTCTCGAAAACTCGGTTACTCCTTCGTTCACCAATGCGGAAGCCACATCAAAACGCTCAAAAAGGCCGGCAACCGAAGGCATATGGTCATCATACCTCTTCAGAAAGAACAGACGCGACCAACGTTGAATATATCCTGAACGATATAGCAAGTCATAACGGTATTACAAAGGAAGAACTCGTCACTCTGTTCCGGTAATTGTTAAATCCTCTCCTGAACCCTGCAAATTGGCAGGAAATCCGCATCCAGAGTCACAAGATATCCAGCCCATATCCGGGGGGTTGCGCTGCTCACTTCCCCGGGCAGAATACCGGAGCAGTGGGATCGTCATCATCGGCAGGATTCGGGTCTTTGAAGACGCGGCACGAGCCAGACCCTCCGGCATAAAGATATGCCGTGGTCAATGATCCTGCAATCCGGCGAGGATCGCGGCAACTGCCTGCCTGAACTCGGGAAGTTCATCCTCAACGATTGCCCATACCGCTTCTAAATCCACACTCATATACTGGTGGATCAGGACATCCCTGAGGCCGGCGATCCGGCGCCCGGGAATATCCGGGTGCTCCTGTTTCAGGTGATCCGGGATCTGTTTTACTGCCTCCCCGATGACTTCAAAGTTCCTGACGACCGCGTCCTGCGTCATCGGGGAGTCCATGAACGCGTCTCGCCCTTTGCGAGTATAGTCCTCGACCTTCTCTATCGACTCAAGGATGTGGATCAGATAAAGCCGGGCATCCTTCACAGCGGCACGGCCTCCCGGCAGACGCGGTCCCTGATGTACCAGTGCAGTCCTCCCTCGGTCACTACGTCGACCTCGCGGCCGAGCAGGTCTTTCAGATCCTGAGCGAGAGCAATGTGATCGAGGAGGCTCCTCCCCGGCTCGAACTCGACGAGGAGGTCGAGGTCGCTCTCCGGGGTCTCCTCGTCCCGGACCACCGACCCGAAGACCCTGACCCTGCGGGCGCCGTGTCCGGCTGCAACTCTAAGAATCTCTTCCCGCCGCTCAAGCAGGTCGGCACACAAACTCAATCCATCCCTCTCCTGTATCGATCTTATGGACCGGGGGATATAAGAGTTCTTCCTGGAATCCGGTGGGGAGAGATCTGCCTACTCCCGCCACCGCGGCAGCGTCGAGAGATAGTAGCCGACCATCTCCTTCGCCTTCTCAAGGGGCATCCCGAGGTTCGCGGCCATCATCGGCGCGTACTGCTCGATTGCCCCCTCCCGCGTCAGATCGGGCTCGATGAACCCCCCGTCCCGGTAGCAGTAGATGCAGTACCGCGTGCTCAGCGACCCGCCCGCCTCCGTCCCGGCGTCCTCGTCGCGGGCAAGGGGCATCCCGCAGCTCTCGCAGAGGGGAATCTCCCTCCCCGCCCACCGCTTCAGGCACGATATATGCTCCTTCGTGAACGCTATCGCCTTCTCGGGAGGAATCGCATACATCTGCGCCATCATCTCCCCGCCAAGCTTCGCCATCTCATCGATGGTGATCCCGGGCGCCGTGAACGCCCCGCCCCGGTAGCAGTAGGTGCAGTAGTCCTTCGAGAGCGCGCCGTCCGCCTCCGTCCCGAACTGCTCCTTCGCGCTCATCGGCATCCCGCAGCTCTGGCACGTACGTATCCCGTCTGTCTTCATACAATCTCCTTTTAGCGACTCTGACATACTCCCACGACTAAAGTCGTGGGGTTCTGACGTTGCTTTGGCATTCTTCAAGCATTGCATCGTGGGGTATCAGTGCTCCCATCATCGGAGATATGCCCACACGATTCGACATAGTAGCTACGAGTCCACAATGACGGCACCCGAGTCCTCAATGGCTTGAACTCCTGTCGGAGTGTCCTTGACGTATACCCCTTCAACTGCTGTACAATCCAGTGTGGACTTGCAGTAGGTTTTGCTTTGACAAACAAATGGAGATGGTCGGGCATTATCTCCATTGTTTCGATGACAACTCTGATCTCATCTGCCTTCTCCCTGAGAAGGACTTCTAACCTTTCGGATACCGGGGATTGGAGCACTTTACGCCGATATTTCGGGCACCATATGATATGGTATCCGATGTTGTATACTGTTGTATCCGAGTGCGTCCACCGTTCTTTTGTCATTTATATAATTATATGCGTGGATGACAAATACGGTTTGTGGGTCGCTGTTGACGCATTCATCCCACGACTGAAGTCGTGGGCTTTTTGCTGCTATGATCGTAAATAAGCAAACGAACGCGCAAGAGATAAATATTTGCAAAAAACGCGGCCCCACCCGTAACGCTATCGGAACGAGCCGCCGCCTACCTCTTCCGGGGCGGAAACTGGATCGTCATCCTGCCGCCTGCGCCATGTTCGAGCACCGCGTCGCGCTGGAGCGCCCGGGCATAGCCCTCAAGATAGGGCTCGGCCACCCGGATATCCGCGAAAGTTTCCCGGACCGCCATTGCCGCGCCGTCGATCACGATAGAGATGCCCCCGTCGGCGGCGTCCGCAGACTCACAGGGGATCCCCCACGTCAGGAGGAGCCCCTCCATCAGGGTCGGGGGATCGAGCTGCTCCTCAGCATGGGTGAGGAGTTCCGTTCCGCTCTCTTCACCGAGCCGCCTGGCGGTGGCGGCTATACGCTCCGTGAGCCCGGGCGGAGCGTCCAGAAGGAGTTTCTGCACGAGCGAACCGGTGACGTCGTGCCGCTGCAGCGACCGTGCCACCTTGATCAACTGCCAGTCCCGGGCAAACGAAGTACCGGTGCGCATCCTACCCTCTCATGATGCCGTAAGCCATCACGCAGAGGCCGATGATCACCACGACGTGGGAGAAGATCGCCGACCAGGCGATGGTGAAGTCATCGGGCGTGAAGACGCTCACGAGATCGGCGAACGTGATCCCCACGACCAGCGTAAACAGCCCGTAGACGAAGATGAGCAGGGTAGGCTGCCTCACGATCCGGTAGGCATTGAAGATGATGCCGATCAGAAGCGCTCCTAAAAGAAGCGTCACGATCGCAAGCATCTGCTGTATGGTCACAACTTCCATTCCGTTCATGTCTGTTCCTTGACCTTCCTCACCGAGATGATCGTCTGGATATCCCTCACTCCCGGAAGGCCGGAGAGGGGGACGAGCACGTTCCGTTTCAACTCGGATATGTTCTGCACCCTGACCTTGACGAAGAAGTCGCCCGGCTCAAGCACCTCGTAGAGTTCAAGGATGCTCGGGAGACCCCGCATGAACTCTTCGACCTCCGGTTTCCCGTCAGGGTGAACCCTGACGTTCAGAAAAGCGACCAGCGTATGCTCGAAACACTTCTGGTTGATGACGATCGTGAACCGCTCGAGGATACCGGCGTTCTTCAGTTTCTCGATCCGTTTAAAGACCGTCGACGGTGCGATACCCAGCATTGAGCCGAGTTCTGCCATAGACATTCGCCCGTCTCTCTGCAGTTCCCGAAGGATCGCGTCGTCGATCTCGTCCATTCATACAATAGTTACAAGTTTTTATTAATAACAATTCCGCATTTGCTTTTATAATCTGAGTGGATTATTTTTCGTTTCTACCGGATAATGGACGGGTTAGGGAGGTTTTGTCGGGGTTCGGTCTGGTGATTAAATGGAAGTTTTCCGGGGGTGGCAGGAAATAAAATCTTGTTATTTTCAACAATATAGAAATATCATTTCAAATCCTATAATAGGTTGTTCCTCCCGGGTTGACAATCCTGACCGGCCCGGTTCCTCCCGCCGCTTCCCGGATGGCCGTATCGATGAACGCTCGTGCCGCGCGGAACCCCTCCTCCACGGGCATCCCCCGGGCGAGGCAGGCAGCGAGCGCCGCCGAGAAGCAGCACCCCGACCCGTGCACCGAGTAGGGGTACCGCTCCCCGGAGAGCCGTATCTCACCGTCCCGGTCAACCAGGACATCGACCGCCGCACCGCCGGCGAGATGGCCGCCCTTCACCACCACGGCACGGGCGCCGAGGTCGAGGATCCGCCGCCCGGCCTCGGCCATCTCCTCGACGGTCGAAACGCGCATCCGGCTGAGCACCTCCGCCTCCGGGATGTTCGGGGTGACGACCGCCGCCCGGGGGATGAGGAGTTCCGCGAGATCCCTGACGGCATCCTCCGCGAGCAGCCGGTGGCCCGACGTCGAGACCATCACCGGGTCGATCACGAGCGCGGCCCCTTCCGGCAGGGTCCTTGCGACGACCCGGACGTTCTCGGCGCTCGCGAGCATCCCGGTCTTCCACGCCCCGATCGAGAAGTCGTCGGCGACCGCTTCCATCTGCGCCCGGACCGCCTCGGGCGGGAGCATCCAGGTTCCCCGCACCTCGCGGGTGTTCTGGGCGGTCACCGTCGTAACGACCGTCAGCCCATAGACCCCGAGCGCCGTAAACGTCTTCAAATCCGCCTGGATGCCCGCCCCTCCCCCCGAGTCCGAACCGGCGACGGAGCAGGCGGCGATCATCTCTTCCCCCGTCATCCCTCAGGTGTCGCCCGGTATCTGCTTGAATCTTTGCCTCTCCCCTGGCATTCCCTTTATCTCGTCCTGCACCGACCATTCTTACAATGGACGTAGAAGAGATCAGCCGCCGGCACCTCGCCGCCGGCACCCCTGACGACGAGATCGTGCGCCTTCTCTCCCGGGATATCCTCTCGATCAAGCACCACCGCGTAACCGCCGCCTACGCCGGGGCATTTGCCCGGGCGGTCGTTGCCGAAGCGAAGAACTCGACCGGGCTCTCCGGCGACCTCTTTACCTTCGAGCCTTCGGGTTCGACGATGGGGGAGTTCGGCGTCGGTTCGAGGGGATCGGGCGACTTCTTCGCCCACCGGCAGCTCGCCCGGATCATCGGCCGGACGGATGCCGCGGTCGGCGTCGACGAGATGGACGACGCCGGCGCCGTCCGTGCCCAGGGCGACTACATCATCACCACTGTCGACGGGATGCACTCCCGCCTCTCCGACTTCCCCTTCCTCGCCGGGTTCCACGTCACCCGGGCGACGCTCCGCGACGTCTACGTGATGGGCGCAAAGCCCGTCGCCCTCCTCTCCGATATCCACGTCGCCGACGACGGCGACGTCGCGAAGATATTCGACTACACGGCGGGCGTCTCCGCCGTCGGCGAGGCCATGGGTGTTCCCCTCGTGACGGGCTCCACCTTGCGTATCGGCGGGGACATGGTGCTCGGGACCCGGATGACCGGCTGCGTCGGCGCCGTCGGCGTCGCCGGCCACCTCACCGCCAGGAAACAGATCGCCCCCGGCGACGTCCTCCTCATGACGGAAGGGGCCGGCGGCGGGACGATCGCCACCGCCGCGATCTACTCCGGGTTCCCCGAGGTGGTCGAGGAGACGATCAACCTCCACTTCCTCAAGGCCTGCGAGGCGCTCCTTGCAAGCGACGTCCTCCCTGCCATCCACGCCATGACCGATGTCACGAACGGCGGGCTCCGGGGCGACGCCTACGAGATGGCCGAGACCGCCGGCTGCCGGATCGTCGTCGTCGAGGACGAACTCCGGACGCTCGTGCAGCCGAAGGTCCTTAAGATGCTCGATACCCTCGAGATCGACTACCTCGGTGTATCCCTCGACGCCCTCCTGGTCGTCGCGCCGCCGGAGGTTGCGCCCGAGATCCGGCGGGTCGTCGCGTCCGCCGGCGTCGCGATGAAAGAGGTCGGCTATGTCGAGAGAGGCTTGCCCGAATCGGTCCTCTCGGTCGACGGCGAGATCCGGGACTTCACGCCCCGGTTCCGGGAGTCGGCCTACACCCCGGTGAAAAAGGTCGTGGACGAAGATAAGAGGGATTTTGAAGAGATGAAGATCGGGGTCGCACGGGCGGCGGAGGCGGCGCTTGCAAAGAAAGAGCGGATCCTCTCCCGGCTCCGGTCATCCTGAAAAGCCGATTCCAGTCATAGTGCGGGATCGGTGATATACGTGCGGGATTTAGGAACGAAGAGGGTTATCGCAAGAGATCGTAAATTTGTTCTTTTGTCATACCCTCAAACTCCGCGACGTCGGTGACGATTGTGTTGAGTGTGGCCGTGCTGAGTTCGTCGTGAAGGGGTACGGTAACCCGGAGTCGTTCACCTCCACAACTTTACGCATCTGGACGTGACTTCCGACCTGCCGGAGAAAAGAAAATCCAAGTTTTTCAAGGACTTTGATCGTCTCAAACCCACTAACAACCGGGTGCCGCGGCAATGATATCGACCTTGTATTCGAAATTTGATGGGATGTGGCTTTCCTGTTCGTGAGTTTCTGATTTGTATCTGGTTACAATGGTGATCTGTTCTCCCGCTTCGAGTTCTTCCGTGTAATGGAGCGACGTTGCTTCCAGGATGTTGTCGATGAGTTCTCCAACGCTCTTGCCCTGGGTATAGATGGCATTTTCAGGTGCATGTGCGCTGGCGCTCCACCATCCTTCAGCATAGGTTACTTCAAATGTGACCAGCATGACGTTACACCCCTGCGTAATTGGAGTACTGAATTTTTTTGGAGATAAGGTTATCGGCGGCAGGGTTGCCGTATCCGGACCAAATCACGTTTTACTTCCTTGATACTCATCAATGGTGCGTGCAGAATACTGTTACAAAACGATGCGTCTTCGCATGGCCGGGTTATCTGCGATCCCCTCTAGATGTTCTCGCTTGTCTATTATCCGGAGTGAACCCGGGGAAGATCCAGATCCGGCACCAATCCCGGCAGGGGCGAACGACAGCCAGAATAGGGCTCCGGCTGCGCTCCCCCTCCCGCATGCGTTCACCGAGTGCGGCAACCGGCCGTCCGAAGAGTCGGGGTGCCGGTCTGCCGCAGGGTACGGCGTAACCTAATCCTCCGGCTTCTTCCCGCCTGCGCAGACGTTATACGCCAGGTACGGCAGTTTCTCCTCGACGAACGGTTCCACCTTCCGGGCGAGGTTGAAGACCGGATCGGCGAGGTTCAGGTGTGCAAACGAGCAGCGCCCGACCGAGACGTCCTCGAACCCGGCCTCGCGGAAGAGCCCGGCAATCTCGGCGTTGGTGTAGTAATGCTCGTCGAAGTCCCCGACGCCCACCTTCTTCAGGCCGACTTTCTCCCCCATCTGGTAGACGACGGGAACGATGCTCGTAAAGATCGTTCGCGAGAGGGTGCAGACAGCGATCCGGCCGCCGGGCTTCAGGACCCGGAAGCACTCCCGGAGCATCCCCTCCGGGTCGGGGACGTAGCTGAAGGCAAGCAGGCTCGCAAGGGCGTCGAAGGTGGCGTCCTTGAACGGGAGGACGTCGGCCGTACCGACGCAGAACCCCGACCCCGGGCATCGCTGCTGCCCGTGCCGGACCATTCCCGGGCTGATATCGAGGCCCACCGCCCGGCCGCCGTCATCGACATAGCGCTGTACGAAGAGTCCGGTCCCGCACCCGAGGTCAAGAAGGAACCCGCCTTTCGGGATCTCCCGCATCACGTGGTCGGAGATATGTCCGTGATAATATTTCCCGCGGTTGCCGTCGTAGCGGTCGTCGTAGATATCCGCGACCTCGTCATAGTGTTGCTGTACTTTCTTCACTGAACACCTCCCGGGCGATCCGGGCAAGTAGTGCATTGACCTGCACAAAATCATTTGCGTTGTGGGTGAGCCGGAGATCCGCGTCGGCGAGCGCGATGGCAAGGGCCGGGTGGTTGTACTCGCGCCTGACCACCTGCCGGAGTTCGCCGACGACCTCTCGCGCCGAGAGCCCGTACTCGATCATCAGCGACTCGGCTATCCGCCGGGCGGCGCCGAAGTTGCCGTCCCGGAGAGCGACGAACGCCGACGTAGCGACGTTAGCGGTCTCGGAGCGCGAGATCTCCGCGAGGTCGAAGTCCTTCTCCGCTCTCGCGGCGATCTGCAGGTACATGATCGCACGCCGCAGGTCTCCCTGTGCGGCATACACGATCAGGTCGATGTCGTCGGCCGGGACCGCAGCCCCTTCCGCGGCCAGGATCTCATCGAGCCGGGCCCGGACGAGCGCGCTCTCGAGCGGGGCAAAGAAGAGCGGCAGGCAGCGCGACGCGATGGCCGGGATGATCGTCGAGGGGCGGACGGTGACGAAGATGAACCGGCAGGTGGCGCTGTATCGCTCCATCGTCCGGCGCAGGGCCTGCTGCGCCTCGAACGTCAGGCCGTGCGCATCCTCGAAGACCATCAGCTTGAAGTCGGCGTCGAGCGGGCGCATCGAGGCGTACCACTTCACGATCTGTTTGAAGTTGACGATCAGGCTCCGGTCTTTGCGGTAGACCATGCTGAACCGCTCGTCCAACTCAAGCGCGCTCCTTCCCCTCCCGAGAAGGTCGGTCGCGCTGAAGACGGTCGTGTTCGCCTTCCAGTCCTCGCCGTAGAGCCTTCTTGCGAGGCACTCGACGGCCGCGGTCTTCCCGGTGCCGTGCGGGCCGGAGATGAGCAGATGGGGCACGCTCCCTGAATCCGCGAACGCCGTTACGTGGCGAACGACCTCGTCCTGTCCGATGATATCGTCGCACCGCCTCGGGCGGTAGACCTCACTCCAGAGCATGGGCCAGTCTCTCTCTCATCTCATCTATTGCCGCCCGGAGGAGATAGGCATTGTCCAGTGAGGCGATCAGGCGCTCACCCTCGCCGGGCTCGAGGGAGGCACACGCCGCGGTGATCGCGGGAATGGCGCGTGTCACCTCGTCGACGATCGTGAGGCTCGCCGTGCGGGCGGTCCGGGAGAGCGGGTTTAAGTCGACGGTGATGACCGCCTTGCCCATCTTGCGGAGCGCCGCGCAACGGTCTCCGTCCTCGAGCGGCACGAGTACCACGTCGGCGTCCCCGATCCCCTCCGGAAGCGAGAGCGCCCGGTCGTGGGAGAGCGGGACGATCCGCTCCGGCGTACCTGTGAGGACACGGACGCCGTGCTCTGTAAGAAGCCGGTTGATCCGCTCGATCCGCTCCTGTGTCCGGTGAAAGAGGTTCACCTCGACGTCGGCGCCGCTCGCCCGCTGGAGCGCCGCGATCTCCGCCGCCGCAAGCGCCGCCGTGTTGCCGTTCACCGATATCACCGCGTGCCGTGCGGAGAGCAGCATCGCCGCGGCCGTCCGCTCGGCGATGGCGGCACTCGCGGTCGTCTTCTCGCCGATCAGGTAGTCAAACGCTTCTCCGCGCCCGTGGGCGGCGAGCCCCTCCAGGGCGACGACGCCCTCGCGTGCGCACCGGGCGAGCCGTTCGCGGGCGACGAGCGAGCGGTAGCGTGGATGGTCTTTCGGAATCATGGTTTCACCTCGATCAGGTATGCGCCGCGGCGGGCGATGTGGAGGGTGTAGACTTCCCCGAACCCCGAGAGCACCTGCTCCGCGCCCCCTCCTGCGGCAAAGACGCCGTTTCCAAGCATCGTCATGCTCGCCGGGACTCCTGCGGCGTCGCAGGCGTCGAGCACCCGCCGGACCTCCGGCGCGACGAGCCCGCTCTCCTCGGCGAACCCCCGCGAGAGGTGGCAGAAGTCGGGGAGGTCATGGGGGCAGCGGTCCGGGTACGCGGCGGCTATCCGCGCCATCGCCCCGGAGGACGAGAGGACAGAAGCGGTCGGGAGCGCCCCGAGGCTCACGGCATAGAGAGGGTCCTGCGGGTAGAACCGGGTGATCTCAGCGTGGATCCCCGGCCCCTTCCGGCAGACGACCCCGCCCGCCTGGCTTGCGGCGACGTCCCCGAGCCCGGTGCGGTGGAGGACCTCGGCCTCGTGGGCGCGGGCGGCCACCTCGTCCGTGGAGAGGCCGAGATCAAAGAGGTGGTTCACCGCCGTGAGCGTCGCAAGCAACGCCGCCGCCGAGAGACCGAACCCGGCGCCGATCGGGAGCCGGCACTCCGTCGTGACGCGGGCGGCGACTCCCAGACGTTCGAGGGCGTACTCGATCGGCGGCGACCCGGTGCTGATGTGCCCCTGGCGGACCACCCGGACGCTCGTTTCGCGGGCGGGTTCAACCGTCGAGCGCACACCTTCATCGATGACCACGCCGGCCCCGACGCTCCCGGTCGTCGTGGGGTCGCTCCCCTCGACGCGCTTGAAGTAGCCGGATATATGCCCGGGAGAGAATGCTACAGCAGTCCGGACCATATCGCCCTGGCGACCTCCTCTTTGCTCCCGGAGACGTCCGTGACGCTATCTGCCGTCATGATCCGGAACGATCCCTCCGCCGCGCCCATCGCCGGGGGAGCGTTCACGACGACCATCCGCGCACCCGCGTCAAGCATCGCCTTCGCCCGCTCCTCCTCGTCCCAGCCCAGTTTGAACGCCACCATCACGGGGCTGCATGCCGCCGCCACCTCGTCGATGACCTTCGGGAGGGGGTTGAGCCGGACGGTCAGGGGCGAACCGCTCGGGATCTTCCCCTCCCGGCATTCGGGAGCAAAGTCCGATATCGCAGCCGCGCTCGCGTAGATATCGACCCCCTCGTCCTGGCAGACCCGGAGGACCGCCTGGCGCATCTCCGCGGCGGTCGTCGCACGGACGTTTCGGACGCAGGGGATCGACCCCGCGTGCACCACCGTCACCTCCGCCCCGAGCCGGAAGGCCTCGAGTGCGAGCGCTCTTCCCATCCGCCCGGTCGAGCGAGTGGTGAGGACCCGGACGTCGTCGAGGGGCTCCGCGCACGCCCCGCTCGTGATCAGGACGCGTTTCCCCGCAAGCGGCCGGCCCAGGACCGCACGCTCGGCGTGGAGGACGATCGTATCGGTATCGGCGATCTTTGCCTTCCCCTCCTCCAGCCAGGGATCGACGATGTCGATCTCCCAGGAACGGAGCCTTCGCAAGTTCTCCACAACCCCCGGGTGGCGGTACATGCTCTCGTGCATCGCCGGGACGACCACCACCGGCATCCCCCGGCCGAGCGCCGTCGTCGCGAAGGTGGTCACCGGAGTATCGTCAATCCCGCAGGCGATCTTACCGATGGTGTTCGCCGTAGCGGGTGCGATGAGAAGGAGATCCGCCTCCCCGCCCTCCCCGCAGTAGAGGACGTGCTCCACCAGGCCGGTGATCCCCGTGATCGCCGGCCTCCCCGTTGCGTAGGTCAGGGCGTCGGGGTGGATGATCCCGGCCGCCGCCCCCGTCATCACCGCCTGCACCGTCGCGCCCCGGCGGCGCAGGGCGTGGGCGAGTTTCACCGTCTCGACGGCCGCGATGCTCCCCGTCACGGCAAGCACCACCGTCTTTCCCGAAAGCGTCTTCACGATATCGTCACATCCTGCACCATATGCCACGCGTGCGGGCCGTACTTCTTCACCCGGCGAGAGGTCACCGCCGCCGAAAAACCGGCCCTGTCGACCCGTTCCCGGATCGTCTCGCTCACGTCCCCGATGCTGTGGACGTGGAGCACGCTTCCCGCCCGGACATGGGCGAGGGCGTCGGCGAGCATCGAGGGGGCGTCGAAATGCCCCATCAGGACCCGGTCGTAGACCCCGGAGAGGAGTTCCCGGCAGTCGCCGAGTTCGCCCGCGACCCTGTCCGCGACGTGGTTTGCCATAATGTTACGTTGCAGGTATTCAAAGGCTATTGGGTTGATCTCCATCGCGTGGACCCGTGCACCGCTCATGGCCGCCGGTATGGTGAAGTAGCCGATCCCGGCGAACATATCGGCGATCCGCTCGCCGGGCCGGACAAGGGCGGCGATCCTCGCCTTCTCGTTGCGGTTGCCTTGCGCGAACATCACCCTCGTCGGGTCGAGGAAGAAGGTGCAGCCCTGCTCGCGGTGCCGCACCTCGCCTGCGGCCCCGTAGAGGATCTCAATGTCCGGGATGCGCATCTCGCTCAAAAATCCCTTCACCCGGACGACGCCCCGGGGACAGCAGTGCTCCACGATCACGGCAAGTTCCTCCTTTGTCGGCGCATCACCGTGGACGACCGCGACGTCGCCGATGAGGTGGTAGCCGCGACCACGATAAGCCTCCCGCTCCGGAAGGTCTTCGTCGGCAGCATACCCCTCCCTGACAGGAACCCAGGCAATGCCGTCCTCGACGTACGGCCGGCGGAAGGTGTCCACCCACTCCGCGTCCGCGATATCGGCGAGAACGGCCGCCGGCATCTTCCGCGCACGCATGGCAGAACTCACCCGACGATGACCAGACGGTCCTGCTCTTCGTCGCGGAGCACCCGGATCGGCTGCCCCTCCACCGGGAACGTCCAGGGAACCGTATTGAGTTCCCGCGTCCGGTAGGTTCTCGGGTCCATCAGCCCCACGACGCCCGGCTGCGTGAAGACGACGAGCGCGGACTCGGCTTCGCGGACGTTTCCGAGGAGGCGCTCGACCTCGTCCTCGGTGAGCGTCCGGGCAGCGCCGGCCGTGAGATCGAAGACCCGGAGGCGCTGCCCGTCGATATCGCGCACCTCGAAGTAGTTGCCGCGGGAGACAACCACGTCGCCTTTCTGGTAGAACGGCAGCCGGATGGAGTAGGTGATCCGGTAGAGCGCTTTTCCGTCTTTCTCGCCGACCAGTTTCGGGTGGGTCGTGAACCGCCCGCCGAGCGCCCCTGTGATCGCCCTCGCGATCTCCTGGCCGAGGTGCTGCGTCCCGACGGTAATATCGACGCCGTCCTTTGTGTCATCGAGATCCGATATGAACGAGAAACGGTCGCCCGCCTGCTGGAGCGACTCCTCGGTCTGCTCCGCGATATTCACAGCGACCTCCCGCTCGTAGGCGTTGATCTTCCTGTCGGTCGCCCGCACCTGGACGTTCCCCGCGTAGTAACCCCCGGAGATGCGGCTGCACCGGTCGCAGGACTCCTTCTGCCAGCGGATCTCGGTACTGCAGGTTCCCCTGACCGGGACACCATAGAGAGCCGCCTCCACCTCGACGGTGCAGGCCGTCCTGTTCGGCGCTACCTCTTCTGCCCGGACGGTGATCCGGATATCCTTCGCGTCCTCGTGGATGCTCGTTGCCGATACCGCCAGTTCGGTGACGAAGTCTTCGTGCGGCATCTGCAGATCCGACCAGGTCTTGCCGCGTTTCTGCGATTCGCAGACTGGACAGTAGACGGCGGTCACGTACGGCTCGCAGGCCAGCAGCCGCACATCCGCGGCCCGGCACTCCGGGCAGAGCCCCTCCTCGCTCGGCTGCCCGCAGCGGGGGCAGATGCTCGTCTGGATGGTCATGGTTCAGATCCTGAATATCTGGGCGTGCGGGACGTCGCCGATCATGATGCAGTCCTCTTCGGCGATCAGCCCCATGCCGACGGCGAGGGCTACGACGCGCTTCCCGATGACATTAACGTTCTCCGCGGTCGCGAGAGCACACCGGACGTCTTCTTCGTCGGCACGCTGTGTACCGTAAAATCCTCCAGTGATGCAGACCTCTACGTCGCCGTGCATCAGGGTGGCGTCCATGAGTTCAGCGTCACAGGCAGCCACCACCTCACTGGCGCCCGGTATGCGGTGCACTTTTAAGTACATCACATACCGTTTGACGCGAGCCGTCAAAAAGGTGCGCAGTTCCGTTAAGGAAGCGCGATATCCACGCCGTAAGTGCGCGACGGTGTCTCTACATGGATGCGCCAGGCGTCCTCTTCGGTGATGAGCCCTTCCTCAAGGTACCGGCGCGTGAACCGCGGCACCGACTTCGGCCCGATGACCGCGCCGGGCCGGGAGTTCTCGTCCATGTAGTCGCTCTCCATCGTGAACCGCCGACCTGACCGGGCGAGCGCGGGGATCTCCTCGTGCCGCGCGATGAAGGAGGGCGTGAGCGGGGTGTCGGGCGTCGCGAAGTGTTTGACGACCCGCTCGACCGGGATGCCCGCCCGTTCTGCCATTGCGACGACATCGGCGCACGGCCCGCTCTCGGCGTGGAGCTGGACGGCGCAGCCGCAGTCGGCCCCGAGTTCGAGCGCGTGGTAGAGGACGGCGTTCGAGGCCGCGAGCACCTCCGGCGCGACCTCGTAGTGGGGCCGGCCGCTCTTGAGGGCCACCGCCTGCCCGTCCTCGACGTAGCGGGCGGCGAGGTCGAGCCCGGCCATCATCACGCCGGCGGCCGATTCAAGGCTCATCCTCTCTGCGAGACGGTTCATCTCCGCCGGGTGGACGCCGAGGACCGGGTAGACGACGAGCCCGGTCTCGCGGACCATCTCCGCCACATGGAGCGTTCTATCAAAGACCTCGCGGTAGTCCTCGCCCGACGACGGCTCGACCCCAAGCGACCAGGAGGGTTTCGCGACCAGGAAGATGTGCGTCCCCCCGCTGCGGCGAAAGTCCTTCGCGGCCTCGACGCCCCGGCCGTTTCCCGGGTCGATGTGGATATGGTCGTCAGTGATTGGTATCGCGGGGAGTTTCATGGAACTCGACGATCTCCATCATGGGGTAGTCGTCTTCGAGGTGCAGCCGGGCGCGGCAGACGGTTGCGCCGACCGTTGTCGTGATCCCGGCGTCGAACATCCGCCCGGCAAGTTCCGAGTAGCCGAACCTGTTCGAGACCATCATCTCGCGGTTCAGCCGGACGGTGATATCCGTCACGTAGGGCTGGAGGCCGACGGCCTGCTCGATGGCGGCCTCGACGGTCGCGGCGGTCTCGCGGGCGATGGGGGTCCCGACGAACTGGTGGTAGAGGGCGCCGAGCTTGATACCGGCTTCGAAGGCCGCTCTCTCGCGGTCGGTGATCATGGTTAGTAGGTTTGTGGGTATGGGAGTAAGAAGGTGCGCCCCTCCGAGGAGGGTGAGAACGAGAAAAATCCGCTTTACTCTTGCTCATACACCCGCAGGAACTCTTCCCGCGGAATTCCCGCCTGCGTGCAGATGGTTCGGAGGGTCGGGCCTTTGATTTTGGGGTGATTCGGCATCGTGAGCGGCGGCGTTGTGCCGTCCGAATTGCTGCGGATGTGGGCATCCCAAAACACCTTCGCCGGGAGGGGGACATCCCCTCCCGGTCCCTCCCCCGGGTGGCGATTTCCAGTGGAAAGCCGTTTCACTCTTCTTGCCCCAGATATAATTCAAATGGCAGAACCCTTAGAGGCAAGTGTTTCGATATGGGTATACTGGAGGTTCATAGATCTTTTTTACGACGACCTTGATTAGTGCGATATGGTTGCCCGTCCTGACGACCTGAAAACCGAGCGCTTCCAGCACCTTCCGCTGGGGCGCGTCGTGCGGAAACTTCATCTAGACGGCGACTTCGGCGACGAAGATCTCCATGATGTCGTTGTTCTCGAACGCATCGTTCCCGAAGGTCTCGATGTGAAACTGTATGGCGGATTTCACCTCGGCAAACGCCTCTTCGTAGGTATCCCCCTCTGCAACGACGACTCCCTTTAACCCCAGGGGGTAGGCGACATAGCCGTCCGGGTGTTTCTCGACGATGATCTTTAGGGTCTTCATGGGCTCATCTCTCCTCTAACCGGTCCGAGCAGGCATCGGCTTCATTCAGCGCCACCCCCGTCCCCGGTGTCCGGGCGGCGAAGGAAGATGACCACCCGGAGGATGACATAGAAGACGGCGGCGACCAGCACGCACTCGAGGTAGAACCCGAGGAGCATGAACGCAGAGAACGCCAGATCGTATCCGGGTGTGTTTGCGGCGAGCGACAGACCTTTCATAATATCGTCAAAAATCCACCCGAAGATCGGCAGCCTGTCCGCGAGCAGCGGGGGCTCGCCTCTCCAGCGGTGCGGGGTTATGAACAGGGGGAATACCAGCGGGGTCATTGCTGCGGCGGTAACGAGCACCGTCTGTATTCGCCCGTGAAACGAGAAGACGCCTGCGACAAGCGGGAACGGTGTCGCGGCCCCCGCAACTGCAAGGATCATGAGCACCAGGAAGAAGGTGAGGAGGGCATAGAGCGGTGCGGGCCCCGGATGACCCGAGGCGACGCTGGCGACACCTACCCAGACGGCCCACGCGATGATCGCGACGAGCGGCGGGATTGCGAACCGCAGCCGGCTTTGGGAGAGGTGCCCGTAGAGGCGGTGGATGCCTGAGACGGTTATACAGCCCATTTGCAATCTCCTGTTGTTAACGTGTGCCTGATTTCATTCAGAAGCGTTACAGAACCCACCCTCCTCTTTGATGGTTCCCTGCAATTCATTTTGCTGCACAGTGTTTCTCGGAGCCGTAATAACTGCTTGCAGAGACGGTTCATCTCCCCCCATTGGTATCCACCGATTAACAGGCGATCGACCGCGCCACCCGGATCAATTCGTCGCGGTCAAGCGACCCGCGCACATAGTATGTAGCGTCTCCGGCCGTCCAGGCGATCAGGTGTTCTTCTTCGGTTTCGTAGATCCATCCCGTATACCCCCTGATATCAACGGGTTTTGGTTCTCTGTTAACGATCTGATCTTTTGCGTAGGGGTTGTACCCGTATTTGCTCCAGGTAATCTCGAGCAGCGTCATATCGGTAGTTGACGCATTCTGCATTGTATCGTTGCGTGCGTAGCGCAGGGTCTCGCCGACCGTCGTGCGGCGGTCGTGAGGTTCCGTCTCGTTCCAGACTGTGGTTATTTGGAGGTCGTAGAGGATATACCCCTCAGGAATGTATGAGGGCGGGGGGAAACTCGTGTATTCGGCGGGGTCCTCCCACCCATAATAGAATCTGAAGAAGAAGAGATCCCGGAGTGATGGTGCATTATCGGGGGGGAGTTCGGTTATGGGTGACGACGTAACCTCTGCGGGATCGGTGGCCACGGGCTCGATGCACCCCGCGGTGAGGAGAACAAAAAAGAGTCCTATCGCGAGGTTACGGATCTTCATGTGCTTTCCTCCCGTGATAGGAACCAGCCTTCAAAAAGCCGGTTATCCCGATACAGGTGAGCGCCGTTTGGGGAAATGCGATTCGTAGAGAACAATACTCTCATCGGGCTGGATCACCCCTGTTCCGCACCCGTATGAGGGTTTCTCCGCGTTGCGCTCCAGTCCCATGCCAGGTACAGAACGAGAATCGTAAGAAGGCCACCTATCCCGTTGACCTGATAGGGAATGGTGTAGCCAGCGAGATGCAATACCCCGAGAACACCGAACCACAGCAGAAAACCCAGGAGGTTGCTTTTAAGTCCGATCACGCTACGAACGGTCTCGATTCCGCCCAGTTTTCGGCAATATATCAGGTAGTTCCCGGCTATTGCGACGAACGGCATGAGGCCCACGGTCAGCCAGGCGGTGAATGGGTTCTCCGTGAAACTCTGGCGCGGGAAGAGAGCGTTTTGAACGAAGAGCGACAGCGCAATCCAGATGACGACCAGTAGAATCCCGAATATGAATCCAAGTTCTTTATCGGATGTATCCGGGCCCTGCTCCGCCATACAGGAACCTGGACTCAAGGTTATTTATAAATTCTGTCCCCGCTCTCTACACGTCCGGGGAACTGCTGCAAAAAGAAGCGGAATGAAACGCTCGCCGGAAGAATAAAGCCCGGAGTTCCGGGGGAGGAGGCATCCCCCTACCCGATCAACTTCACCAGCCCGTGCCGGGGCTCGAGCACCTCGCCGCCGCGTTTCAGCTGCTCGATGGTGTGCTCGACCTTGTCGCGGGAGAAGCCCTGCTGCACCAGGATCTCGATCACCTCGTCGACCCTCGCCTGGCCGCCGGAGTCACCGGAGACGTTCCGGATCGTCTCCTTCACCGACCGGATGATGTCGCGTTGCGACTTCGTGACCCCGGTCACCAGCTTGTCGATGTCGAAACTCCCGCTCTCTGCGTCGTAGGCGACCTGCCGGAGACAGGTATCCACGATCTTCAAGATCCGGTCGGTATCCTCCGTATCGACGGTGTTCGAGAGGCGCATCCGGGCACTCGCCTCCGCAAGGCGGACCTGCGCCTCGAGCTGCCGGGCGGTGACCGGGACGGGTTTGTTCGTGCCCGCGAGGTTCCGGAGGCGCATGTAGTAGGCGATCAACGCCTCCTTCGCCCCGTCGGAGAGGATGGGGAAGCACGTCCGTTTCGCATAGGCGATGTACTTCCGGAGAAGCGTCGGATCGATATCGGGGGTGACCGGCGCAAGCGCCCGCTCGATGTACTTGTCGTCGACGTCGGGGAGCGGCGTGTAGGCGTGCTGCTTGATCAGCTCGCCGACAGAGTGCGTCTTGATGATGTGCTGCGCGATCGCCCCGTCGCGCTCGGCCTCGGGCTGGTCGGTCATCACGAAGATGAGGTCGAACCGCGAGAGGAGCGAGGGCGGCATATCGATCTGCTCCCCGATGGGCACGAACTGGTCGAACCGTCCCAGTTTCGGGTTCGCCGCGCCGAGGAGGGCGCACCGGGACTTCAGGGTCGCGGTGATGCCAGCTTTTGCCACACTGATAGATTGCTGTTCCATCGCCTCGTGCAGCGCGCTCCGGTCCTCCTTTGCCATCTTGTCCATCTCGTCGACGGCGGCGATCCCCATATCCGCGAGGACCAGCGCACCGGCCTCGAGCGTCCAGCGCCCGTCGCCGAACTCGTCCTTGACCGCCGTCGCCGTCAACCCGGCGGACGTCGACGACTTGCCGCTCGTGTAGATCCCCCGGGGCGAGAGTTTCACGACGTATCGGAGGATCTGACTCTTTGCTATACCCGGATCGCCGACCAGGAGTACATGGATGTCGCCGCGGAGGCGGGAGCCGTCCGGCATCTCCTTCGCGATGCCGCCGAAGAGTTGAAGCGCGATCGCCTCCTTCACATCATCCGTGCCGTAGATCGTCGGGGCTATCGACCGGGCGATCTTCTTGTAGATCATCGGGTCGCGGGCGAGCGCCATGATCTTCGTCTCGTCCTCCTCGGTGATCGAGACCTCCTCGAACTCCTTCTCGGCGATCTCGATCGAGTTGCACTCGAGGTAGATGTCAAAGAGCGTGCTCTTCTGGCCGTAGTTCACCCTCTGCACCGACCGGAGGATGCCGTTCACCACCACCCGGTCGCCCGGCGATACTATCCCGGTCAGGTCGTCGGTGACGTCGATATCGAGTGTCTGGGGCTGCTCGCCGCCCCGGAGGCCTTCCGGCGACTCCTGGATCCGGAGTTTCTGGGCATCGACGAACCGACACCGGTTCATGACGAGATCGAGCCGGGTCTTCCTCTCGCAATTCGGGCAGAAATCGGGCTCGTCGAACCGCCCATAGCCCTGCGGAACCGGGTCGGTGTTTTTGCCGCAGGTGCGGCACCGGAAGACCGCGGTGACGATCCGGGGGCGGACCTCCGTGGTCTTTCGGAGGATCCCCTCGAGGGCGACGAAGGTGTTGATCTGGTCTGCCCGGATGTCGCGGACGTCGGTCTTCTGCGGCAGGTTCGTGAACCGGATGTTGATCAGGTCGGGATCCTGGCCGTCCTTCAGTTTGAGGAGTTTGTTCTGGACGATCGCGTCCCGGATATCCCCGAGAACCTTGCCCGGGCTTCGCAGGAGTTCGAACGCCAGTTTGTTGTTCAGGATCTTGCGGTAATCGATGACGAGCGAATGGTTGTGAGGGTACTCGCGGGAGAGTTCGGCAAGTTCCCGCCGGTACTGCTTCTTCAGGAACTTCGTCCACTCACCGACGTTGTCGGTGACTTCGACGGTTATCTCTTCGGTCAAGACAGAATCCTCAGCGGTGCTGCTCTGCGGCGAGGACGAACCGTGCGAGCAGCGCCTCCATCTGGATATCGCTGCTCGCCCCTTCCGAGAGGCGGAAGTCGGTCTCGCCGAGGGCGTCGATCAGCTTCACTTTGAGCGTCCGGTCGATATCGCGCTGGACCAGCGCCCGGTAACACTGGTTGATCAGCTCGTTCGGGGCAATGCCCCGGCCGCGGGTCAGGTCGGAGAGCGCCCGCTCCGCCTCGTCGAACTTCCCCGCTATCGAGAGGTCGAGGAGTTCGTCGATCTCGTCCGGGCGGGCGGTTGAGGTGATCGCGTAGACCGTCTCCTCGTCGATATCCGTCCGGACGATCGCGGCGCCCTGCAGGGCGTTGATCGCCTTCCTCATATCCCCCGAAGCGACGTAGACGATGGCGTCGAGCGCACCCTGTGTGACCGTGAGGCCTTCGGCCGCGGCGATCCTCCGGGTCTCCTCGATGACCGCCTCCCGGTCAAGCGGCCTGAACCGGTAGATGGCGGACCGGCTCTGGATGGGGTCGATGATCTTCGAGGAGTAGTTGCACGAGAGGATGAACCGGCAGGTTCGGGCGTAGGTCTCCATCGTCCGCCGGAGGGCCGCCTGCGCATCCGTCGTGAGCGCGTCCGCTTCATCGAGGAAGAGGATCTTGAACGTCGCCCCGGCAAGCGGCGACGTCCGGGCGAACTCCTTGATCTGGTTTCGGACGACATCGATGCCCCGCTCGTCGGAGGCGTTCATCTCCCGGAAGTTCATCTGCCAGGAGTCGCCGAAGAACTCCCGGGCGAGGGCCACGGCGGCGGTGGTCTTGCCGATCCCCGCGCTGCCCGTAAAAAGGAGGTGCGGCAGGTTTCCGGTCTTCACGTAGGCCTGGAGGCGCACCACGATCTCCTTCTGCCCGACCATCTCGTCGAGTCTTTTAGGCCGATACTTCTCTATCCAGATGGTGTGGTTGCCGTCCATTTGCATAGGTGTTGGTGCTCGTTCATCGTAAAAGGATCGTCATCCGTTCCGGTGATCCTTTTTAGAGGGTAGAAGGCGAACAGATAGGTACCGAAACGCTGTGGAACTACCGGTGGTTCGCGTGGAGATCGGCCCGGTTCTCCCGCACCGGTATATCCTCACCCCCTTCCTCGAACGGACGGATGTATGGAACCTGTAGAACGGGTATTTGCGCAGGACTTCTCCGCCGCGCGGCAGACGGCGGACTCCGGCGACGGCCGGGACGGTTCGCACGTGGTGACGCCCGGCGCCGCCTGGTGCCGCCGCCTCTTCATCGTCGGCGCCCTCACCGAGAAGAGGGGAAGCGGCGACGTCATGCAGGCCCGGCTTGCCGATCCGACCGGCGTCTTCCAGGTCTCGGTCGACTGGCAGAGCCCGGACGCGGTCGAGACGCTCGGCTACGTGGAACCGCCCGCGTTCGTTGCCGTCACCGGCCGGGCGACGCTGACCGGAACCGGTGAGCGAGCGTGCGCGACGGTGGAGGCCGAGGCCCTCTCGGTGGTGAACCGCACCGCCCGCGATCTCTGGGTGCTCTCGACCGCCTCCGCGACCCTGGATCGACTTGATGCGCTCCTCGACGGCAGGGACGAACGGGCCGCGGCCGCCCGCCGCCTCTACAAAACCACGGACGAGGATATCCGTGGGATGGCCGGGATGGTGCGCACGGCGCTTGCAACCGTCCGCCCGGATATCTCCGTCGGCGAGATCTCGCCCCTCGTCGCCCGCGACCTCCAACTTTTCGCCCTCGAGGGAGAGGGGGATGCCCGGGGCGTCGGGCTAGAGGATGCCGTCGCCGCCGGGGTGCGGGCGGGCCTCTCCGCCCGAGAAGCACGCGCCGCGCTCGAAGAACTCCTCGCCGCCGGGGAGTGTTACCAGCCCGCATCGGGCATGATAAAACTGATCTGAGACGATAATGCACCTTCATTTCATCGAGAACGGCCCTGCTCTCCTGGTCGAGGGCGATCGGCGGGTGCTGGTCGTCGCCGACCTGCATATGGGCATCGAATCGGGCCTCGAACGTCACGGCGTCCACATCGCGAGCCGGAGCGCCGCCCGGGCCGACCGGGTGATCGCCTGCATCGAGGAGGCAGAGCCCGACCTCCTCCTCCTCCTCGGGGACGTCAAGCACAACGTCCCGGTGACGACCCGGCAGGAGTACCGGGAACTCCCCGGCGTCCTCCAGTCGTTTAGGGAGCGCGTGCCGATCGCCGTCGCCCCGGGCAACCACGACGGCGGCATCGGGAGGTTCCTCGAGCCCGGCGAACTCCTGCCCGCCGACGGTGCGCTCATCGACGGCGTCGGCTACCTCCACGGCCATACCCACCCCGCCACCGGCCTTCCCGGCCACCTCGTCGTCATCGGCCACCACCACCCGGTCGTCTCGCTCATCGATACCGTCGGGTGCGCCGCACGCGCCCGGCCGGCCTACCTCTACTCAGGACTAGAGGAGCCGTCCGGGGAGCGCACCCGTCTCCTCTTCGTCCCGGCCTTCAACGAGTTCGCGGGCGGTATCGACGTCGGAAGATTGCGGAAGAGTGGGCTCGGCCCCCTCTCCCGGTGCATAGACGAAAAGAACGCGGAGGTGTTCCTCGCAGATGGCACGTACGTCGGCTCCCCGGCCACGCTCTGCCCCACAGACGACCGCTGACCTCCTCGACCCGCGGGTGCGGGAGGTCGTCAGGAAGCGCGGGTTCACCGGGTTCTCCGAGGCGCAGGAGCAGGCCATCCCGCGGCTTCTTGCGGGGGAGAACCTGGTCCTGGTGGCGCCGACCGGCACGGGGAAGACCGAGAGCGCGATGCTCCCGGTCTTCGACCGGCTCCTCGAGACCACCGGCGCGGGGTTCAAGGCGCTCTACATCACGCCCCTCCGGTCGCTGAACCGGGATATCCTCGCGCGGATGGAGTGGTGGTGCCATGAACTCGGCCTCTCGGTCGGCGTCCGGCACGGCGACACGCCGCAGAACGAGCGGCGCAAACAGGCGCTGAACGCCCCCGACCTCCTCATCACCACCCCCGAGTCGCTGCAGGCGCTCTTCATGGGCAAGCGCCTTAGGGAGCACCTGAAAAACGTGAGGTACGTCATCATCGACGAGATCCACGAGCTCGCCGACAGCAAACGGGGAGCCCAACTCGCGGTGGCGATCGAACGCCTGGCCGAATACGCGGGAGAGTTCCAGCGGATCGGCCTCTCGGCGACCGTCGGGAACCCCGACGATATCGGCCGGTTCCTCTGCGGAGCCCGGCAGTTCTCGCTCGTCGAGGTGCCGGTCGCGAGCAGCCTCGAGATCGGCGTCCGGTTCGCCGGGGAGGACTTCGGCGCCCAGGCGCGTGCTGTCGGGAAGTGCCTGGACTCCCCCGGCTCCACCCTCGTCTTCGTCAACACCCGGGTGACCGCCGAGGCGCTCGGCCACCATCTCTACTCCCGCGGCGACGTCGAGGTCCACCACGGCTCGCTCTCGCGGGACGTCAGGGTCGATGCCGAGGAGCGGTTCAGGAAGGGCGAGATCCGGACGCTGATCGCGACGTCCTCGATGGAACTCGGTATCGACATCGGCCACATCGAGCACGTTGTCCAGTTTGGCTCTCCCCGGGAGGTCTCAAGGCTGGTGCAGCGGGTCGGCCGGGCCGGCCACCAGCTCGACGCTATCTCGCGCGGAACCGTCCTTGCGACGGGGTTTGACGACCTCCTGGAGTCGCTCGTGATCGCACGGAGGGCACGAGCAAACGAGTGCGAACGGATCGTCCCGCCCGCCGGCGCCGCCGACGTCCTCGCGAACCAGGTTGCGGCGATCGCGGTCGAGTACGGGGAGATCGAGATCTCCCGCGTCCGGGGGATGATCGAACGGTCGAACGTCTTTGCGGGTTCAGGATCGCTCCTCGACGACGTCTGCCGCCAGATGGCGGAGCACCGGTTGATCCGGCTTGACGGCACCCGGATCATCCGGACGGGCCGGGCCCGCCGCTACCTCATCGAGAACCTCTCGATGATCCACGACGAGCGGAAGATGGAGATCTTCGATATGGTCTCGCGCCGCACCGTCGGGACGCTCGACGAGTCGTTCGTCCTCGGGTGGATGCACACCGGCGCGGTCTTCATCACGAAGGGGCAGCTCTGGCGGGTGCTCGAGATCGAGGGGACCCGGATCACGGTCGAGCCGGCCACCCGGGCGAAAGGCGAGGTTCCGTCGTGGGAGGGCGAGCAGATCCCGGTGCCGTTCGCCGTTGCCCGGGAGGTCGGGGCGCTCAGGAGGACACGGGCGTTCGGCCGATACTCCGATATCCCGGCGGCGATCGCCTACGCGGAGCGGTTCCTCTCCCGGATGGACGAGGGGAACCACCCGATTCCCACCGACCGCCTCATCACCCTCGAGAACGCGGACGAAGGCGTGGTCTGCAACGTCTGCGGCGGGCACAAGGCGAACGAGGCGCTGGCCCGGGCGCTCTCGGTCCTCCTCTCCGCCCGCTACGGGACGACCGTCGGGATCGAGGTCGGGGCCTACCGGTTCCTCCTGCGCCTGCCCTCCCATGTCCGGGCACTGGAGGTGCAGGAGACCCTTGCGACGCTCGAACCCGAGCACCTCTCCGGAGTCCTGAAACTCGCCCTGAAACGGACGGCGCTCTTTAAATGGAAACTCGTGCAGGTGGCGAAGAAGTTCGGTGCCATCGATGCGGACGCCGACTACGAGCGGTTCAGCATCCACCGGCTCATCGACCTCTTCGACGAGACCGTCATCGCGGCCGAGGCCTACCGCGAGCTCTTCAGCACCTCCATGGACACGGACGCGGCGGAGGAGATCCTCTCGTCGGTCCGCGACGGCCGCATCGCGGTCGCCATAGGCCGGTTAAGCCCGCTCGGGAGCGAGGGGCTCTCGTCCTCGCGGGACATGATCCCGCCGCCGATGGTCGACCAGGCGGTGATCGGGACGCTCGCGCGCCGCCTTGAGAAGGAGGAGGTCGTCCTCTTCTGCATGCACTGCCGGAAGTGGAAGAGCCGGACGGTCATCGAGCGCGTCCCTGATAGGCCGCAGTGCCCCCTCTGCAACGCTCGCCTCATCGCGGCGCTGAAACCCTGGGACGAAGACCTCATCCCGGCGGTGAAGAAGAAGAACAAGTCCGAAGAGGAGCGGGCGATCGAGATCAGGTTCCTCCGCAACGCTAACATAGTCCTCTCCAGCGGAAAGAAAGCGGTGACCGCCCTCGTGGCAAAAGGCGTCGGGCCGGAAGCGGCCTCAAGGATCCTCGCAACCCTGACCGAAGGGGACGCCTTCTACCGGGAGATCCTCAAGGCCGAGCGGAACTACGTGAAGACGC
>DAIRGM010000087.1:0-4825 GCA_036794525.1 Methanoculleus sp. | reverse complement strand
ATGGGCCGCCAGATCGCCATCGTCTCGTGGGGGTTCGACCACCTCGGCATCGCCCGTGTGGAGGGCGAGAAGGAGGACCACTACGTCGCCCGGGTCTACGTCGCGGCGAACCGGGAACTCCAGAAGAACCCCGAGATCGCCGGTGAGATCGACCATCTCATGCAGCAGGTGGAGCGCGGCGAACCGGAGACCGTCGGGAAGTTCCGGGCGGCCGTCGCTCTCTGTGCGGAAGGGATCAAGGCGACCCTCGCCGCCCTGAACGCCCACCACGACCGGTTCGTCTGGGAGAGCGATTTTGTCCGGATCGGCGACGTGGACCGGATCATCGGGCGGGTCCGGCACCTGCCGCAGGCCCACGAGGACGAGACCCTCTGGGTCGACCTCTCGGAATGTGGGTTCGAGAAGAAGTACATCCTCCGGCGGAGCGACGGCACGTCGGTCTACAGCACACGGGACCTCGCCTACCATACCTGGAAGGGGCGCAACTACGACCGGATGATCGACGTCCTCGGGGCGGACCACAAACTGATCGGTGCCCAGCTCCGGGCCACCCTGGAACTCCTCGGGGAGCAGCCGCCCGAGATCATCTACTTCGAGTTCGTCTCTCTCCCCGAGGGCTCGATGAGCACCCGGGCGGGCAAGTTCGTCTCGGCGGACGAACTGGTCGAGGAGGTGACGGCGAAGGCATACGACGAGGTGACCGTCCGCCGCCCGGAACTCCCCGAAGAGGAGCGGCGGACTATCGCGAGGTCGGTAGCCGTCGCCGCCATCCGCTACGACATCGTGAAGGTCTCCCCCGAGAAGAGCACAGTCTTTGACTGGCGGGAGGCGCTGAACTTCGAGCGGCAGAGCGGCCCCTACATCCAGTACGCCCATGCCCGCGCCTGCAGCATCCTCGAGAAGGCCGGGGAGTTCGAGCCGGCGTATCACTACGAGACGGAGCACGAGGTCGCGCTCGCCCGGCACCTGGTCCGGTTCCCCGCCGTCGTCGAGCAGACCGTGGTGGAACTCCGCCCGCACCAGCTCGCCGCTTTCGCCCGCGAGCTCGCCGACCTCTTCAACGCCTTCTACCACTACGACCCGGTGCTCAAAAGCGAGGGCGAGACCCGGGGCAGCCGTCTTGCGCTCGTGGATGCGGTCAGGAACACCTTACAGGAGTCCCTCGCGACCCTCGGTATCGATGCACTCAGAAGCATGTAAGGCCCTCCGGAGGCAGGGCTACCAGTTCGTTAACCCTGCCTCGTCGGCGGCCGTCAAGCCCTGCATGTGGAACAAGCGGGCGCTCAAGGGCGGGGAGATGTGCTACAAGGCGCAGTTCTACGGCATCGAAAGCCACCGCTGCGTCCAGATGACCCCGACGCTGCGGTGCAACCAGCAGTGCCTCTTCTGCTGGCGCTCGTTCGAGCACGAGGTGACGGAAGAGGAGGAGTGCCCGCCGGCTGAGATCATAGAGAGCCTCCGGCACCTCCAGAAGAGGGCGCTCTCGGGCTACAAGGTCTCGCCCTATGTCACGCCGGAACGGTTCGCGGAGGCTCTCGACCCCACCATGGTCGCGATATCACTCTCGGGGGAGCCGACCTGCTACTCGCGCCTCCCGGAGCTGATCGACGGCCTCAACGCCGCGGGGTATACGACATTTCTCGTCTCAAACGGCACCCGGCCCGACGTCCTTGCCCGGTGCCGGCCCTACCAGGCCTACGTCTCCCTGGACGCCCCTGACCGGGATACCTATCTCCGGCTCTGCCGGCCCCGGGAGGACTACTGGGACCGGGTGCAGGAGAGCCTGGCCGGACTTCGGGGCCGCCGGTCCGCCATCCGCACCACGGTGGTGCGCGGCTACAACGACTTCGCGCCTGAGAGGTATGCGGCGATGTACCAGGACTCCGGGGCCCGGTTCGTGGAGGTAAAGGGTTATATGCACCTGGGATACAGTAGGAAACGACTACAGAGGGACCAGATGCCAGAACACAGCAGTGTGCGGGCGTTTGCAGAGAAAATTGTGGAACACTGCGACTATTTCATCAGGGACGAGAGCCCGGTGAGCCGGGTCGTCTGTCTGGAGCGGAACATATGAGATTTGATGTGGAAGAGTTCAAAAAGAGAGCGAGAGAGGACTTCGAGCACGCCTGGCACGAAGGGCCGTCGGTGCTGACCCCGCCGGGGATATCGGGCCAATACCCCCGGTTGAAGTACACCCGGGCTACGGCGCACCCGATCTTCGAGATCGTGCAACGGCTCCGTGAGACCTACCTCTCGATGGGGTTTGATGAGGCGATGAACCCCCTGATCGTCGAGGAGTCGGATATCTACCGGCAGTTCGGGCCGGAGGCGATGGCCGTCCTCGACCGGGTCTTCTACCTGGGCGGCCTGCCCCGCCCGAACGTCGGGATAGCGCGGAAGCGGGTGGAGGAGATCGAGGCAATCCTCGGGCGGGCGGTCCAGTCCGAGACCGAGGAGAAACTCCGCGAGACCCTCCACGGTTACAAGAAGGGGACGATCGACGGCGACGAACTGACGCATGAACTCGCGGCCGTCCTGGAGGCCGATGACGCCGCCGTGGTGCATATTCTTGATGCGGTCTTCCCGGAGTTCCGGGCGCTGGCCCCCGAGTCGTCGCGCAACACCCTCCGGAGCCATATGACGAGCGGCTGGTTCCTGACGCTCTCCTCCCTCTGGGAGAAGCGCCACCTCCCCATCCGGCTCTTCTCGGTGGACCGGTGTTTCCGGCGGGAGCAGGAGGAGGGCCCCACTCGCCTGATGGCCTACCACTCGGCCTCCTGCGTCGTCGCGGGAGACGATATCACCCTCGAAGAGGGCAAAGCCATCAGCGAGGCCCTCCTCTCGGCGTTCGGGTTCACTGAGTTCCGGTTCCAGCCCGACGAGAAGCGGTCGAAGTACTACATGCCCGAGACCCAGACGGAGGTCTACGCCCGTCACCCGGTCCTCGACTGGGTAGAGGTCGCCACATTCGGTATGTACTCACCCTCGGCGCTCGCGGAGTACGGGATCGGTGTGCCGGTGATGAACCTCGGCCTCGGGGTGGAACGGCTCGCGATGATCGCCTACCAGTCAAACGACATCCGCCAGTTGACGTATCCCCAGTTCTTCCCGCAAGCTCTCTCCGACCGCCAGATCGCCAGCGCCGTCCATCTCCGTGCCGAACCGGCCTCCGCGACCGGGAAGCAGATGGCAGAGGCGATCCATGATACGGCCGCACAGCACGCCGCCGCCCCGGGCCCGTGTGCATTCACCGCATGGAAAGGCGAGATCGCCGGGAGGCCGGTGGAGGTGATCGTCGAGGAGCCCGAGTCCAACACGAAACTCTGCGGACCTGCCTGCGCGAACGAGGTCTTCGTCCACAACGGCTCGGTGCTCGGGGTGCCGGACCTCGAGAAGTGGGCGGAGGTCCGGCGCGAAGGGGTCTCCACCGGCATCACCTACCTCGATGCCGCGGCAAGCCTCGCCGCCACCCGGATCGAGGAGGCGGCGCGGTGCGGGGAGGAGACCCGTGTCCAGGTGAAGATGGCAAAACTCCCCTCAGACATTAACCTGCGCATCGAGGAGTACGCGATGCGCTACATCACCGACCACAACAAGAAGGTGGACCTCCGGGGGCCGGTCTTCCTGACGGTCAGGTCCGTCATCCCGGAGCAATCGACCCGATAAGACCTTCCTTTCGCCCCGGCTTCTCTTTTTTTCCGGTCACTCCATCCCTGCTGCACTCGATGCATCTCCGGAGCAGGGGCAGCACGTCCCGTTGGGCAACCAGGTTGAAGCGGGCCCTGCTCGGGGCAAGCCCGACCTTGATCGAGTAGGCTTCGGGCGGCATCACCGCAAAGAGGTCCTCGTCGGTCCTGTCATCCCCGATAGCGAGGATGAAGTCCCAGGCGTGCCGGGAGACCCAGTTCAGCGCCGCCCTTCCTTTGTCGACGGTGGTGTTCTTGATCTCGATGACCTTGTTCCCCTCCATGACGCCGACATTGAGGTTCGACGTCAGGTGCAGGAGGTCGTCTTTGAGGTCCTTTGCCCGCTGTGCGCCAAGCATCGGCTCAGTCCTCCGGTAGTGCCAGACAAGGGAGTAGTCCTTCTCCTCGATGAACGCGCCGGGTGTGCGGTCCGCGTAGAGTTCGAGGAGTGGGTAGATCTCCCCTTTCCAATCGTCGGAGAGCCCTTCATGCATCCGCCACTCCCCGGAACGCTCCTTTACCCAGACACCGTGTTCGGCGATGAGCCCAATATCCATCCCCTCAAACCAGGCATCCAGCGTATACCGGTCTCTGCCGCTGATCACCACCACCTCGTTTTCGGGAACCCGGGAGAGGCCCAGAAGCACCTCTCTCGTGGCTTCACCCGGGACCGCTTTCTGCGGTTTTGCGGCGAAGGGCACCAGGGTGCCGTCGTAGTCAAGGAGGAGCAGCCGGTCCTTGCCGGCAGCGTAGTCCGTGACCAGTTGGTCTCTGATGGCAGGAGTGACGATCTGTTCGGAGCGCTCGACCTGGATCGCCCGGGCGTCGCTTAAACGGGTGAGGAAATCGCCGACCCAGCGCCCGATGTCGTAGCGCATCAGCCTCCTCTGCATAGTCCGGTTCCGCTCGACCTGTTCCTTCTCCGGCATGGCAAGCGCCGCTTCGATTGCCTCGATCACCGCATCCTGGTCATTCGGATTGACGATGATCGCCTCCCCAAGTTCCTCCGCCGCTCCTGCCATCTCGGAGAGGATGAGCATTCCGGTGCCATCAGTCCGGGTGGCGACGTACTCTTTCGCCATCAGGTTCATGCCGTCCCGGAGCGGCGTCACCAGGGCGACGTCGGCGGCGCTGTAGAA
>DAIRGM010000086.1:0-4846 GCA_036794525.1 Methanoculleus sp. | reverse complement strand
TCCGCAACGTCTCCTCCGCCCGTTTCGATGCCGTGATGTCGCGGGCGACGCCCATCACGTAGCGGCACGTCCCGTCGTCCGCGCGGACCGGGATGAGCCGCGTATCGTACCAGACCTCACCATCCGGCAACGGCAGCCGGCTTACGTTGTTTTTGATCGTGCCGGTAGCCGCCACCGACGCGACGTTCCGGCGGTAGTCTGCACCCTGGCCGCCCGGGAAGAGATCGGGGAGACTCTTCCCGAGGATATCTTCCCGGGGGCGGTGCAGCATCCGCGCCCCGGACGAGTTAACGTAGAGCAGGCGCCCATCCGGGTCGAGCAGGAAGACGACGTCCGGCAGCGACTCGGTCAATATCCGGTACCGCTTTTCGCTCTCCGCCCGTGCCGCCTCGACCTCTCTTTGCCCGGTAATATCGCAGAAGATGGTGATAACCTGGAACGGGTTCTCTTCGCCGGGCCGGAAACGGGGAACGGTAAGGAGATCAAGCCAGCGGTACCCGCCTTCCCGGGGGTTGAAGATGCCAAGGGTCTTTCTCTCCGGTATGCCGGTTGCCAGGGTTGCCATATGCGGGAGCAGGTATCCTGGGTACCCGGTGCCGTCCTCACCGATAAAACGCCACCGGAGTTCACTCTCGGTTCTACCCTGCATATCCGAGAGTGAATACCCGAGTATGCGTTCGGCGGCAGGATTGGCATCGATGATCCTGCCGTCATCCCCCAGGTAGATGACGCCTTCGGCCAGTGTCTCAAAGAGGTTCCGGTACCGCGATTCGGCCTCTTTAATAACAGCTTCCGCCTTCTTCTGCCCGGTCACGTTGCAGAGTTGCAGCACGAATCCGGAAGGTACGCCCCCCTCTCCGGAGAGTACCGGCGATGCCACACTCTCCAGGCAGATCATCTCCGGATCGTCCGACATATCGCAACAACAGGAGTGCTGGTAATTTTTCCGGGAATACGGAATAGTAAACCGGGCCGCCTTTCTGCCCAGGAGGCAGGCCGGCACCTCCGCGGGGATCTGCAGACCCGCAAAGACGTTCTTCCCCTCGATCCCGTCCAGGTCCAGGACGCCTAAAATCTCGAGAAGCGCACGGTTGACGCGAACCACGGCACCGTCCATGCCGCAGATCGCCATCCCGGCGGGCGACTCCTCGAAGATCGCCCTGAACCGCTCCTCGCTCTCCCTGAGCGCGGCCGCCCGGCTATTTGCCTCCTGCTCAAGGGCCTGCTGTTGCCGGCGCAGGGATTCCTCGAGCACCCTGAATCCGTGGATATCAGAGCAGATGTACTGGTACTCGAGGATCTCGCCTTCAGGGCCGCAGAGCGCCCGACCCCTCCAGCGGTAGCAGCGGGTGCTCCCGTCCGGCATGACCATCCTGCAGTCGATCGTCGCCGACGGGTTATCTGGCGTGAGGCCCCGGACAAACTTCTGCCACGCCGCTCTCTCTCCCTCGACAAGCGACGGGCGGAATTGCCTCCCGACGAGGTCGTCCCCGCTCTTCCCCGCCACCCGAGAGTAGACCTCGTCGGCCCACCTGGTACGCCCGTCCGGCGAGACGCGGACGATTCCTTCGGCCCGGTCTTCCCGGAGTGCTTCCTGCCGCAACGCCTCAAGCAGGCGCTCTTCTCCCGGACCACTCTCCTCCGGGACCTTATCCATAACGAGCGAGACCGCAGGCCTGCCGGTCTCAAGCACGGTGGGGATCAGGGAGAACCGGAAGGAGGCGGCACCCCTGCGAGAGCCCGGGCGCCACCGGAAGGTCCCCTCTTCCCCCCAGAGTGCCCTCCTGAGCAGGGAGGCAACATCATCTGAAGACGTGCCGGAAAACAGAACCGAAACCGGACGGGAGGTGAGAGCCTCAGGCGTCGTCCTGAGGATGCCCGCGAGCGTGTCGGATACCTCCAGGACCTCCAGGTTGTGGTCGACGACGATGAGGTTCGGGGAGCAGAACCGGCGGACGGCCGCGACCGGCAGGCGCCGGGTCGGGCAGTAGATCTTTGCCACACCGACCATCCGCATATCGACCGATCCCTGCCGTTGCAGTATCGCGAGGTATTTCGAGACCGAGTTCCTGTTCACCGAGAGGAGTGTTGCGATATCGCTTATGCTCAGTCCGCCCGGGTGCTCCTTTAGAGCCTCGAGTATCTCTGCAAGATTATTCTCTGTCTGCCTGTCGACCATAGGGGATGACCATAATGTAAGGTCAGGCATTACCATACATATATATATTGTGGAAATGCCCGGCGAATATGCATGGCATAAGAGTTATTTTAAGTGGTAATGTGGGGATAAACTTGCATTAGCGACGAAAAACAGGGGATCTGATCCGCTGCATGGAGAGGGGCCGGCACAACACCGGATATTCTGGATTGGAGGCCGGATCCGCTCCGTCCCTCGCCCGGCCCGGCGGAGTCTGCAGAGAGTATGTGAAGTCGTACAGGAGGTAAATCATGATAACTGGTGAACAAGAGTCAAACAACCCTATCTCCGCCGCGGCAGAAGAGAGCCGGCGGCTGGCGGAGACCATCCTGCAGGAGAGTCCGATGCCTACCATCATCTGGGACCGGGACCTGCGTGTAAAGACGGTGAACAAAGCATTCCTGCAGCTGACCGGCTACGACAGAAAGAAAGCCGAGTCCATGACGCTCAAGGACTTCAGCTATATCGGCAACCAGTCAGGCCAGGAAGTGACGGAGGCTTTCAGGACAAAGCAGACAACATCCGGCGAGATAACGGTTGCGCTCCCGACCGGCACCTTCTCGTTCGTCCGCTACAACGTCCCGCTCCCGGACGAGGCCGGGAACGTCGAGAACGTGATGGCCATATACAAGGACATCACCGACCAGAAGCAGCAGATAGAGCGGATGGAGGTGCTCCAGCAGCAGGCCGATGCGATCGTCCAGGAAAACCCGATGCCCATCCTTCTCTGGGACGCCGACCTGACCATCAAGGTCGTCAACAAGGCGTTTAAAAAGGTGAGTGGTTTTTCCGAGGAGCGGTCCGCGCACCTCTCCGTGCGGGACTTCAAGTACATCAGCCAGTCGGGGCAGGGTGCCGCTGATACACTGAAGAGCGGGAAGCCGAGCAAAGGCGAGGTCACTATGGAGTTCCCGGCCGGCATGCGTATCCTCGAACGCTACAATATTCCCCTTCTGGATAATAGGGGGGGCGTCGTGAACGTGCTCACCGTCTTCAACGATGTCACAGAGAAGCGGGCTGCCGAAGAACGGCTCCAGAAGAGCATCGGGGAGCTCGCGGAGAGTCTCGGCGCCGTCGCTGCCGGCGACCTGACGCGGCCGTCGCCCACCTATCCGGGCGACCCGCTTGACGCAGTCAAGAAGGACCTGAACGCGGCGCTCAAAAGCCAGGGGGAGTTCTTCAGGCAGACACTCGAGCAGGCCGATGCCCTCGAGCACATTGTCATGGATGCCGGGAAGGGTGCCGACGAGATCGCCCGGGCATCCCAGCAGGTGGCAAACACTGCCCAGAAGACCTCTGACGGCGCAAAAGAGCAGATTCAGCAGCTTGACCGGGTGACGAAAGAGATCGGCGACCTCTCCGCGGCTGTGGAAGAGATTGCAAGCACCGCCCAGGAGGTCCGGAACCTCTCCATGAACGTTGCAAAGGCCGGGGAATCAGCCGTCGGGCTCGGGAACGAGGCTGGCGCGAAGATGCAGGCGGTGCAGCGGATCTCCGAGCAGGCCGTCGGGGAGATCACAAACCTGAACGAGAAGATGCAGGATATCGGCCATATCGTGAAACTGATCACCGATATAGCGAACCAGACGAACCTCCTCGCGCTCAACGCCGCGATCGAGGCCGCCCGGGCCGGGGAGCACGGTCGCGGGTTTGCGGTCGTCGCAGGCGAGGTCCGGAACCTTGCCGGGGAGTCGAAGAGCGCGACCCGGAAGATTGAGGAGGTTATCGGGGGGGTAACCACAAGCAGCGGGAAGACCGCCGAGGCGATGCGGGGGGCCCACACGGAGATCCTCAGCGGGATCGAGAGCGTGAACAAGACCATCGGGGCCCTCAATAAGATGGTCGCCGACGTCAACGCGTCCGTCGGCGGCATCGCCGACATCTCCCGGGCGACCGAGAACCAGGCCGATGCAGCAAACGCGGTCACATCGAGCATCGAGGAGGTCTTCTCCCTGATCCAGGAGACGGAGAGGGGGACGGAGAGCCTTGCCGCGCTTGCAGAGGAGTCGTCCGCTTCAACCGAAGAGGTCGCCAGCGCCTCAAACGAGATCCAGCAGATGGCGCACCAGCTCCGCGAGAGGGTCGCGGCGTTCAAGTTCCAATGAGGCCGTGAGCATGATCGACGTCGTTGAGTTCGGGCTGGGGCGGGAACTGTATGCGATGGATATCCAGCTTGCCCGGGAGATCGTGGAGATGATGCCCATCACCCACATCCCCCGGGCGCAGGACTACATCGCCGGGATCATGAACCTCCGCGGAGAGATCACCACAGTTATCGACCTGAAACGGCTGATCCAGATCCCGGGGGCATCGGGCGACAACCAGAAGATCATCGTCCTCGTGGCCGAGGCGACCGGAGGGTCGAACCTCGGCATCATTGTGGATGACGTGCACAGCGTCATCCAGGTGGCCGAGGACGATATCGAGCTGATGGACGAAGGGATCGCCTCTGGGGTCCATGCCTTCGTCAAGGGGATCATCAAACTTGCAAGAGACGAAGACGACCGGAAGCAGGCCGATGGGGGGGGCCGGCAGGGGGCCGGGCTCATCCTCTGGGTCGACATCAAAAAGATACTCGACGACCTCGTCCGGAACAGCCGGGCATAGGCGCCCGGTCGATCGCGCCTGCAAAACGCGGCGTACTCGCAA
>DAIRGM010000026.1:0-32802 GCA_036794525.1 Methanoculleus sp. | reverse complement strand
TCCACCGCCACCCCGTAGAGCCTCCCCGTGGTGTCGCCCTCGTCCACGCTGCTCAAGCGGTAGCCGCCGGGGACAAGGGCGACCGTGGCGGTTACGTGCCACCCGCTCCGGCGGAGCACCTGCGGGAGGGAGCAGAGGACGCCGAGCGGCGCGTAGACCCTGTTCGGGGGCGGCCCGCCCTGCCGTTCGATCCCCTCGAGCAGGCGGCCGAGGTCGGGGGTCGTGTCCTCAAGGGACGGCGGTTCGAGGCGAACCTCGTATTTCCGCACGGCGGGGTTGAGCGGGATCTCCTGCATACCGGGGATCTCGATGAGGATCTTCTGTTCCTCGATGAGCGACCCGGCGGGGACCTCGACCTGGACGTCGCCGACGACGTACGCCTGGCAGGCAAGGCATACCCCGCGGCCGATCTCCTCTTCCGAGAAGACCCTGCGGTACTTCTCGCGGTCGAACGACACCGTGCCGTCTTTTACATAGACCGGGCACTTCCCGCACTTACCCTCTCCGCCGCAGACCACGTTCATGGAGAGGCCGGCAGCGCGGGCCGCGTCGAGGAGGGTTGCCCCCTCCGGCACGGTCGCCTTCCGGTAGCCGGGGAGGAACGTCACGGTCGGCATCAGGCCTTCCACTCCTTCTCCAGGTATCCGGGAAGATCGGCCGCATCCCGGGGGCCGACCAGCACCTTCCAGCCGGTCGCGTCCTCGATCTTCCCGGAGAGCGGGGCTGCGTAACCGGGGATGACGAGCAGCCGGTGGTCCACCAGGTCCGCGACGCCGAACTTCTTAAGCGAGTCGGCGACGAGGGTCTCGGTCAGTTTCCCGCCGGCGACGGCCGTGAGGACCGAGAGCCCCTCGGTGTCCGCGATGAAGAGGTAGCAGGGGATCCGGGACGCTTCGAGGTAGCCGAGCAGCGTGAAGTAGGTGAGCGAGAAGTTCACCGTGAGGAGGACCGGGGCGCCCGGCCCGGGCTCGTTGATCGGGTAGATGCCCGGCGTCACCTGGATGGGCTTCTGCGGGTCGGTGTAGATGTTCTGCCGCAGGGTGAGCGCCGCCTCCCGCGAGGCGGGGGAGAGCGGGGGCGTGACGATGATCCCTGCATACTTCAGGATACCCGCCGCGAGGGCTGCATCGGTCTCTCCGAAGGCTCCGGCGTCGAGGTAGAGGGGGTAGCCGAGCGCAGGCTCGGTCCGCCCGACGGCAGCCTTCCGAATCTCCGTTGCAGTGGCGATGAAGTCGGAAAGTGACCGCGGGGCGGGGTCGAGCACGAGGTCAGGGGCCCCGGCCTCCGCGCATTTCCCGGCGAGGACGGCAAGTTCGGCGGGACCGGCGGCCCGGACGGCGAGAGGACAGCCGTAGCGCTTCGCGAGTGCGGCGAGGGCCTCCCAGTTCCCGTCAGTCGCGGCGTGGATCAGCGGCCGGTACTGCCCCGCGACTGCAAGGGCCGCCTCGAAGGCTGCGGGGTCGTCGGCGATCTGCACCAGGGGAAGGGTGCTCCCGCCCCCGGAGAGCGCCGAGGCCTCTGCGAAGAGATCGGGACGGTTGCTCTCGTACTTCACCGCAACTCCGTTGAGGATGAGGTCCTGCCCCACCCGGTGGACGACCGTCTCTTTGACCGCCTCCACGACGGAGCGCACCTCGTCCTCCGGCCAGGCGTCAGAGATCTGCACCATGATCCCGGGCGGGTGGTAGAATGTCTTCTCGTGCCGGAAGAGGACGAACTCCTCACCGACCGCAATCGACCGCTCGCCCGCGCCGATGGTGATGAGCCGGACCGGCGGCCGGGTCACCCCGCCGAGCAGGGTCTTTGTCCCGGGATCGAGGTCAGGACAGGCCTCGATATCCACCTTTCCGACGGCGAGTTTCATGGCGAAGGCGAGGCAGGTGGGGTAGCCGCACTTCTTGCAGTTCGTCTTCGGGAGGTGCTTGTAGATGTCGAGCGCTTTCATCGCCTTCACACCTCAAGGGCCTTCTTGAGCCTCTCCACGGTCAGGGGATGGCGGACGCAGACGATCGACGCGCCGGCGACGAATGCAGCGTAGGCGGTGTAGAACTCCCAGGCAACCGCCGTCGCGTCCTGATCCGCCGGTGCGGCCTCCCGCACCTCCCGGACCGAGAGGGTATCTGTGGGAGCGCTGATCATCGGCATCGCGAGGTCCGCATCGCCGGCGAGGGCGGCGAGGCGTATCCGCTCCATCACCGAGTAGGAGTACTCGAACCCGTAGCCGAGCGCACCCGTGTAGGGGTCGATCACGATCCGGTCCTGCGGCACGCCGGTCTCCCGGAGGAGGATGTTTAACTGCTTGGCCAGGTTGACGTCGATGGGGGACTGGGCAATCACCGCGTGACCGTATGCCAGCGCCGCCGCGGCGACGCTCCGGTAGCGGTCGGCCTCCGCGGTCCCGAGGAGGAGCCGCTCGCCCTCTCCCGCATCCCCGCAACGGCGGAAGACCTCGCTGTCGAGTTCCGGCTCGTTGCTCCCCTCGACGATCAGGGGGCGGGCCGTCGCCGCAAGCACCGCCTCCGTCGTCGCGGCGATTCTCTCAAACGCGTCGAACCCGCGCTGCTTCGTGCTCGTGAAGTTCAGCCGCACCAGGTCCGCGCCATAGGTGCGCTCCGCGGCCCGCGCCCACTCATCGGTGTTGTTCGCGAGGTCGCCCACGTAGTCGCGGACAACCGGCGGCCAGAACCGGGGGTCGTCGCAGATCTCAAGCGCCACCAGGAGCCGGTCGGGCGTCTTTTCGGAGAACGGCAGACTCCGCTCGCCCCCGATGATGTGGGAGACCTCCCGGGTCCCTCCTTCAGCCCGCGTGGCGCCGAGGCGCACCTCCCGGATGCCCATTCCCTCGTCACTGCTTCCTGTCACGCACCATCCCTCCTCAGATCAGCGACCTCATCGCGAGCGCGGGATGATCGACGCGCTCGAGGAACACGATGAGATCCTCGATCGTCGGCGCCGAGACCTCGTCCGCGATCTTTGGAAAGAGATCCGGCATCCCCAGTGCGGCGAGTTTTGCCCGCAGCCGGTCGCCGAGTTCCTCTTTCAAGGATGACGGCATCCAGACCACCCTCACGATGCCGTTCTCGGCCTCAAGGAACCTATCACTGAGAATGTAGTTCTTTGATATGCCGATGAACCCCGGCGTCTGCGCGCCGCCCCCGATCGTCCCGGCGAGCGTCGAGAAGGTCATCCCGAGCGGGGTCTCCCCGGTGAAGTCGCGGCTGACGACGAGAATCCCGTTCACCTCCGGCACGATGGCCGCGATGCACTCGAAGCACCCGCAGGCGGTCATCGGGTTCTCGATCATGCTGTAGAGGGAGATCCGGTCGACCTCACCGTGGGATGCCTTCTTCACGAACCGGTTCACCCCTGCAAACTCCCCGGAGACGGCGTCCACCGTCTCCCCCTTCGGAACCGGCTGGTTCGCCCCGGCGGGAGCGATCTCGTGGGCAATCCGGGCATCGAGCCAGGTGATCGCCCCGCAGAGCGCCGGCCGCTCCGGGGTGATGACGCAGACGTGGTTCGGGGCGAACGTCTGGCAGAGGGTGCATGAGTAGAAGGTCTCCACGTCTTCGTCCTTCATGCCGGCTATCCGTTCGTCCCGCGTCGCGTAGACCTTTCGCGCCTCCGCGAGCATCTCCTCGACCAACTCCTGGTCGGTGACCAGCGTCACCTGGACCGCGTCGATGTGATCCGGGAACTCCGCCTTGAGCTTGTGGGCGAGCAGCGTCCCGATATCCCGGATCCTGACGCCTTTTGCCACCGCCTCTTTTGAGAGCCGGACCCAGATGAGGTCCCGCTGGGCAACGTGCCAGGACCCCTCGCCGTAGTTGACGAAGGTATGGATCCGCCGCTCGAACACCGGTTCGTAGTCCGTCTTCATCCTCGCACCGGCAACATCCACCAGGATCGCGAGCGGGAGGGCGGAGCCTTCCGGAACGGCGTCGACCTCGGGCCCGACGACGATGACCTTCCCATCCTCGACCTCCTCGCGGGGCCGCATCCGGAGGAGCTCGAAGGCGGGGGTCCGGCCGCCGCCGAACTCCACGTACATCTCCTCTTTGCGGATGCTCTTCCCCTCGAACGCGGGGGAACAGGCCATGGGTATCGGGATCGCCGTGACCGTGACCTTGATCCCCCTGAGATCCATTCCCGTCCGAACCGCCTCCACGGGGGCGACCGATAACCACTCCCCTCCCTCGTAACCCGCGCCTGCCGCGAGGATCGGTATCCCGAGCACCCGCAGGGCGTCGACGAACGCGACCTCTTCGTCGGTGAGCCCCGGGAACGCGATCACGAACGCCTTCGCCCGCTCTGCGGCGTAGCCGAGCAGGGAGTGGATGTCCCCCGGCTGCACCCCCCCAAACATCATCGCGACCCGGGCGAGGATGTCGGCGAAGTGGATGCCCCGGGCGCTCTCCGGACCGAGCGGCACGAGGCGGTAATCCAGCCCCAGGCGGACGCCGGCGCCGGAGAGCGCCTCCACGACCCCGCCTGCAAGGAAGGTGAGCAGCGACTTCTCCTGCATCTCCCGGCAGATAGCCGCGGCGGCATCGGGGCTCTCCGGTCTCCCGACGAGGAGGCCGAGGCCGGTGACGCTCCCGTCGACCAGGGTGTAGCCGAGCCCCCGGATGACCGCGTCGGGGATGAACCCGGTGCAGGGGCTCGCGACACCGCCTTCTCCGGCCATCAGGCACTCGCAGGCGACGAGGAGGTTGTTGCCGGACTGCCGGTACGCTTCGCGCGCTCCATCCGCATCCCGCACGGGGATGCCGGTGACGGCATAGGTCACGGGGAGGGCGTATGCCGTATCCGCGTAGGCGAGCTTCCCGGCGAGTGCCTGCATCCTCGCATCGAGGCCGGTGCGGCCGCGTTCTATCGCCGCATCAAGAGGGTCCCTGAGTCTGTTCTTCATGGTGCCATCAGCGGGTGATACTCTGCACACGTTCATAAAACATTGTACCCGCGCAGGGTGGCAGCCGCCGGGGTTTTCGGGCCCGCCGTCATATCCACTCTTTCTTCCTGAAGTAGAGGAGCATCGTGGCCACGACGCCTATCATCAGGAGAGTGACGAACGGGTACCCCCACGGCGAGTCCACGAAGGTTATGTTCCGGACGTTCATCCCGTAAAACCCGGCGATGAAACTCAAGGGGATGAAAATGGTCGCGACGATGGTGAGGAACGTCGTGATCTCGGAGAGCCGGTTGCTCTGGCTCGAGGTATGGAGATCCATCACGCCGGAGAGCGTGTCCCGGGAATACTCCGCCATCTCGACGGCCTGGATGCACCGATCGTATACGTCCCGGAAGTACGGGATCGTCTCCTTCCGGACGAGGGCGGACTCATGGGCGGCAAGCGACCCGAGGACCTCGCGTGCCGGGACGGCCGCTCTCCGGATGGTCAGGAGATCTTCTTTTATGTCGTAGATCTGCTTTAAGGCAAGCGGATCCGGGGAAGCCAGAACCCTGCCCTGGAGGTCTTCCACCCGGTCGTCGACCGCGTCAAGGATGGCGAGGTAGACGCCCACGACGGCGTCGAGGAGCGTGTAGGTGAGAAAATCCGGACCCATGCCCCGGGGGAGACTCACCTCGTTCCTGAGCCGCTCCCTGACCTGTTCGAAGACCTGGAAGGGCCGCTCCCGGAACGTTACGACGTAGTTCTCCCCGAAGATCAGGCTGACCTGCTCGCTTGCGACCCTGCCGTCTCCCTCCGAGAGCATCCTCGCGATGACGGCGACGTAGTTCCCGAACTCCTCCACCTTCGGCCGCTGGTCCGGGGCCGTGATATCCTCCATCGTGAGCGGGTGGATGCCGGCCTGTTTCCCGAGGATCACGAGTTCGTCATGCTCCGGCACCCCGACGACGTCGATCCAGGTGACCGTCTCCCGGCCGATCCACGACCAGGCATCGGTGAGCTCGATGCATTCGTGCTCCTCAATGCGGTCCTGTGTGTAGTCGATCACCCGGATCGGGAGTATCCCACAGGTTTTTTCCGGCTGCATCTTCACCTCCGGACTGCTCGCCCCGGAGACGGAGGCCACCCGGGGATACCCCGTCTCCTCGCATCCGAGCGGGATATCCCGGCACGTGAGCGGTTGCTCAGCCGGATTCGAGGCGACCCCCAGGAGGGAGCATTCGCCCCATGGTATAAAACGCCACCGCCGGACCGATTCACCCGCTCTCCCGATGAACGAGACGGGTGGGAAGAGATGTCCCGTCTCCCCGTCGCCTTTCTCGGTCAGATCCAGCCTTTCTTCCTGAAGTAGAGGAGCATCACCCCCGCGACGACTGCCATCGAGGCGAGGGTCGCGGGATACCCCCAGGGATGCCCGATCTCCGGCATGTGCGCAAAGTTCATGCCGTAGACCCCGGCGATGAAGGTGAGCGGGATGAAGATGGTGGCGATGATGGTGAGGACCTTCATGATTTCGTTCATCCTGCTGCTCTGGCTCGAGAGGTAGACGTCGAGTGTACCGGTCATCATCTCCCGGTAGGTTTCCACCGTCTCGGCGACCTCTATGGTGTGGTCGTAGACGTCCCGGAAGTAGACGCGCGTCGGCTCACGGATCAGGGGCGATTCGCCCCGTTCGAGTTCCGCAACCACGTCGCGGAGTGGCCAGACCGAGCGCCGGAGCGCGACCAGAGACCGTTTCAAGGCGTAGATCGCCTGCAGGGTCCCGCGGTCGGGTTCTGCCACCACCTCATCTTCAACCGCCTCGATACGCTCCCCGAACGCCTCGATGACGGCGAAATAACTGTCGACGATCGCGTCCAGCAGAGCGTGGAAGAGGCCGTCCGCCCCCTCGCCCCGGAGCCTTCCTGCTCCCGTACGCAGCCGCTCCCGGATGCGCCCGAAGAGATCGCCCGGCTGCTCCTGGAAGGAGACGACGTAGCCGTTCCCGAGCAGAAGGCTGACCCGCTCGCTCTGGAACTCGCCGTCGCCGCCGGGGAAGAGCATCCGGACCGCAACGTAGAGGTAGTCGCCGTAGTCCTCGATCTTCGGCCGCTGGCGGGTGTTCGCGATGTCCTCCAGGATCAGGGGGTGGATCCCGATGGCTTCCCCGACTTCCTGGATAACCCCGGCATCGTGGACGCCGTCGACGTCGATCCAGGTGACCGTCGGGCGGGTGATGAGGTCCCGGAGGTCTCCCGGCCGGGTGCAGATCCGCTCGTCGAGGTGAGACTCGTCGTAGTCGATGACCGTGACGGTGACTGGCCTTGCACGGACGACGCCGGCGTAAATGAGCGCTCCGGGGTCAGTATTCCGTCTGCTCGCCATCAAGTCCTGCCCCACCAGGTCGTCATGCCGGTTCATCGAACTCACAAACTCCGGCTCATAACGGCTTGGCAAAAAGAGAAGGGTAACCAGAACTCACTTGTTTGCCGCCTCATCCTCTCCTTTCGCCTTCGCTGCGGCGCGGCCGATCAGGATGACCGCGATCACCGCGATGATCGTCACGACGATGGCATACACGAGCATTGCAACGAGCGTGCTCTGATCCCCGAAGATAAGTTTGAAGAGTTCCTGGATAGCACCGTTCCACGCGAGAGCGGCGACCAGGCCGAATGCTGCCGTGATAAGGGCCGCTATCTTTTCGATGACCTCTGTCTTGAAGGACATACAGTATTCTCCAGTGAGCGATGTGTGGAGCAACATATATTTGTTTCTGAAACGGGTTCCGATGCTCTCGATTGAGTTAACGTTCCTGCAGGCAGGGCGGCCGGCTGCCAGGGTGTTGCAGGCGCGGTTGTTGTCGAGGGGGAGGATTTCCGGGTGAGTGCCGTCCAATGACGTGTTGCGCCCGGCGTTGCGTGGCCATATGAGAGCCTTCCGGCCCCTTCACTTTCGCCCCGTGCACCCAAACTACATTGACGTCAGCCGTCGACCTATTAGCAATGGATACCCTCGACGACTGGTTCCCGTACCGGGAGTACCGCCCTCGCCAGCGGGAGATGCTTGAGTTGGCCGCATCTGTCGCCCGCGACGGCGGCATCGCCATGATCGATGCGCCGACCGGGAGCGGCAAGTCGAGCGTGGTCTCCGCGCTCCTTGCGGAGAGCCGGGGACGCAAAGTGTTCGTCGCCGTCCGGACCATCAGCCAGCTTGCGACGTTCATGCGGGAGCTCGAGCTCATCCGGAAGAAGCGCGGTGGCCTCAAGTTCGCCTACCTCATCGGTAAGTCCAGCATGTGTCCGCTCGGCGGCGAAGGTGACGTCCACCGGCGGTGTGAGGGGGTCAAATCCTTCTCGACGGCGCTGATGCGGGAGCGGGCGCAGAAGGGATCGCTCGTCCCGGCGAACGACCGCCAGATCAAGCAACAGATCCGCAAGATGGACCCGGAGCACCCGCTCATCTGCCCCTACTTCATCCACGGCAAATCCTTCGTGGAGCCCGAGGACGCGGGGCTGAAGATGATCCCGTCGGCGGCCCTGCGCGTCCGTGCCGAGCGGGTGAGCACCGAACTGATCTGGCCCGACCAGCTCGCCGGGTTCTGCGGCGACATCTGCCCCTACGATACGATGATGCATGCCGCCCGGGACGCCGAAGTGGTGCTCGTGAACTTCTACCACCTCTTTGACGACGCCATCCGGGAGCAGATCTACCTCTCGCTCGGGGTCGAGGGGCACGACGCCCTGCTGCTCATCGACGAGGCCCACAACTGCGGCGACGTCGTCCAGAGCATCGAGAGCGTGACGATCGAGGAGCGGGATATCGTGCAGGCCGGCCACGAACTCTCCGGACGCCGCCGGTCGCCACAGGCGGACGCCATCGTCCAGATCCTGCCGCAGATCACCCGGTTCATGGAGGCGCTCAAGGGCTCGCACGAGGTCGAGGACTGGTTCGACCCCGCCATCTTCCAGCGGATGGTCCTCTCCGGGACGCTCTACCGGAACGTGGAGGAGATCGTGGACGACCTCCTCAAGATCAGCGAGGGGATCCGCGAGAAGAACATGCAGGCGGGCGAGTTCCGGGAGAGCGCAATCGAGCGGCTGACCGAGTTCTTCTACCGGATCTTCCGTTCCGCCGCCGACCCGGCCTACCTCACGGTCTACCGCAAAGAGGAAGAAGGGGCTGTGGCGCTCGAGGTGAGAAACATCGACCCGAGCACCAAACTCCAGGAGATCGCCCGCGCACATGCCTGCACCGTCTTGATCTCGGGAACGCTCTCGCCCATCGAGAGTTACCGCCGCTACTACTTCGGCGATCTCCCCGTCACGACGATCTCGCTTCCGAACTCCTTCCCCCCCGAGAACCGCCGCATCTTCTGCGCAAACGACATCACCACCGCCTACTCGATGCGCCGGGACAGGGAGAACCTCGCGCGGACCGAGGACTACATCACCACGTTCGCCCGCATCCCGGGGAACCTCGCGGTCTACTTCCCCTCCTACGACCTCTTGAACACCTTCGCGGATCGCTGCGCCCCACGGATCAGAAAAAAGCAGATCTACATCGAGTCCAAGGATACCTCGGCATCGGCCGCGATGCTCCGGGAGTTCATGGCCCTCCCGGGAACCGGCCGCTCGGGCATCCTCTTTGCGGTCTGCGGCGGCAAGTGGAGCGAGGGCCTTGACTACCGCGGCGAGATGCTCTCGGGCGCGCTCGTCATCGGCCTCCCGCTCGCGCCGTTCAACCGCGTCCGTAAGATGGTGATCGACTACTTCCGGATGAAGTTCGGCGAAGAGGGGGAGTTCATCAGTTACACGCTCCCCGCGATCAACCGCGCCCTGCAGGCGCTCGGCCGGGTGCTCCGGACGCCCGAAGACCGGGGCATGCTCGTCCTCGGGGAGAAGAGGTTCCTTGAGCGCCGGGTTCATGCGGGGCTGCCGCCGTGGATGCAGGAGGAGATGACGGCATGCACCGCCGAAGAGTTCCGAAAGGAGGCCGAGAGATGGCGATCCTGAGCGGATCGTGCCGCTTCGGTCTCTGGCATGTCCACGTATCGTGGCAGGACGATCTCGTCTACCGGGTGCGTTTCGCGCGCGAGGGGATCGCGGGATCGGTGCCGGAAGAGATCCTGCGTTACTGTGCCGGGCGGCCGTCGGACCTCTCCACGCTCAGAAGCGTCGCGACCGAGGGTGAGACGACCTTCGCGAGGATCTACCGTGCCGTCCGGGAAGTCCCCTGCGGGGAGACCGTCACCTACGGTGAGGTTGCCCGGATGGTCGGGACCGCGCCCCGGGCGGTCGGGGCGGCGATGGCGCGGAACCCGACTCCGATCGTGGTGCCCTGCCACCGGGTCGTTGCAAAAACCGGTATAGGCGGCTTCTCCCCCGATCTCGCGATCAAAGAGGCCCTGCTTGCCCTGGAACGCCGGGGAGATGTCTGCATGTCGGAAAAGGGAGGAGTTAACAGGTAACTCCGTCATAATATAGTGAAATGAAGATCGTGGTCCTGGGTGCCGGGGCGGTCGGGCTGACCGTTGCCGCAAAATTGTCCCGCGTCGCGGACGTTCACGCCGTTACCCGGGCGCGGCACGCGGACGCGGTGCGGGAGCGGGGGTTTCTGATGACCGGCATATGGGGGGCGGGCACCTACCGGTTCGGCTGCTCCGAGGATCTCCCCGACGGATGGCGGGACGCCGACTACTACATCGTCACCGCGAAGTCCACCGACACCGAGGCGATCTGCCGCCAGTTCGCCGACGCCATCAGAGGGCACGAGACGGTGAGCCTCCAGAACGGTATCGGGAACGAGGAAATCATCGCGCGGTTCACCGACCGGGTCATCGCGGGCATGATCATCACCGAGTTCGAGTGGCGGGGCGATGCGTCGGTCCACGTCTCGGTGGAGGCGTCTCCCATGAAACTCGGGAGGTTCCCGTCCGGTACGGGCGATGCGGTCGATGCCCTCGCCGCCCTCATGCGGGAGGCCGGTATCCGGGCGGAGGCAACCGCCGGGATCAGGACGGATGTCTGGAGCAAGACTCTCTACAACTGCGCGTTAAACCCGCTCGGTGCCCTCATGAACGTCCCTTACGGCGCGCTCACCGATCCGCACGCGTGGACGGTCGTCGCCGCGATTGTGGGGGAGGCTTATGGGGTGGCAAAAGCCGAAGGCGTCGCTCTTCCCTGGGAGACGGCGGAGGCCTACCTTGAGTATCTCCGCACCGCCCAGCTCCCCGCGACGGCCGCCCACCACTCGTCGATGCTCCAGGACATCGCCGGCGGGAGGAGGACCGAGATCGACTTCATGAACGGTGCGGTGGCGACACTCGCCGAAAAGCACGGCATCGAGGCGCCTTACAACACCTGCATCGCCGAACTGATCCGCTTCCGGGAGCGGCTCTGACGGCCGGGAGAGAGGAGCATGCGATCTGCGATAGTCCTTGTCGGCGGAGCGGCACGCCGTGCCGGGGGGCGGGAGAAGTACTTCTTCACGTTTCAGGGCAAGACCTTCATCGACCGCCTCATCGACACCCTGAAGGAAGCGGTCGACGAGATCGTGATCGTCGCGCGGGATCCCGGGCAGTGCGAGCGGTTCAATCATCTTGGGAATATCCAGTGCATACCGGATCTCCGCAGGGGTCTCGGCCCCATCGGCGGGCTGCACGCGGGGGCGCTCGCGGCGCACGGCGAGTATGTCTTCGTTGCCGCCTGCGATATGCCCTGCATCAATCCGGGGGTGGTTCGGCTGCTCTTCGACGCCGCAGTCGGCTGCGATGCCGCCATTCCGAGCTGGAACGCCGATATGCTCGAACCACTCCACGCGGTCTACCGGAGAAGCGCACTGCTCGATTACCTGGAGGAGCACGATTCACTCTCGCTCCGGGCGATGATCTGGAGTCTCAATACCCGGTACGTGTCTGTAGAAAGGATTCGCGAGATCGATCCCAACCTGCTGACGTTTACGAATATCAACAATCTCGAAGACCTGGAGTCGATCGGTCCTGCGGCAGGACACGACACCGACGACCTGCGCGACGCTTGCTGAACGCCGATCTTCGCCGGGAGCCCTGGATCGTAAGCGGACGGGAGATTGCCCCGCCTGCCGTATCCCTGCAAGCACCTTTTTTTCTCGCTCTCGGGCCGGCGAGCTCCCGGACTGGCTCTCCTGCCCCTCAAAAAGTTCTACCGGCACTCCCAGATCCGTGGCAACCCCCGGCCGGCCCGCTCCGGGTTCAGGCAGGAACCGGCGAACCGTCCCTGAATCCGGAGGCGGCAGGTTGCCCGAAAGGGATATATACTCTCTCCGAGTAGTCAGGCCGTGATGTCATCGGGGGAAGTGACGTTGTCCAGCTCTACCACCAGGGTCCGGCGATGCCGGGCCAAAGCGATCGCAAGACCGCTCATTTTGTTCTGCTTTCTTATCGCGGCCCTCGCCGGGGTTGTCTCCGCCGACGAGGGGGAGTATGTTCCCGTCTGGAGCCTGGGGGCAAACGGTCCGGTCAGTTCCGTGGCGGTCACGCACGACGGTTCCACGATCGTTGCCTCTGCGGGTTCGACGGTATACCTTCTCGACCAGCAGGGCAACGTCCTCTGGCAGAACCCCGTTGGTTCCCATGTGAACGGCGTTGGGATATCGCCCGAAGGGTCGCGGATCGGCGTTGCTGCGGACAAACTCTATCTCTACAACCGGGACGGAGACCTGCTCTGGACGGTGAAGACGGGTTACGTCTACCGGAGCGTAGATCTCTCGTCAAACGGGGCGTATGTCGCCGCCGGCTGCGACAACGGCGCGGTCTACATCTTTGATAAAAACAAGAAGCAGCTCTGGGACTACGACATGGGAACCGACAGCTATGGCCTCGCGATATCGGAGAACGGCCGCAGGATCGCGATCGGCTGCGATAATCAGGGGGTCTACCTCCTCAACAGCAGGCAGGGCGAGTCCTGGAGTTATGGAACCGGCAAACTGGTGAGGGGGATCGACCTCACCCCCGACGGGCGGTTCGTGGCGGCCGGGTCGGTCGACCGGTGCCTCTATCTCTCCACGGGGGAGGGTGAACACCTCTGGAAATACCCCGTGGAGGAGGCCGTCTCCTCGGCGGCCCTGACGAACGAGGCTGACAGGGTCTTCGCTACGGCCGGCAAGACTATCCACATCCTCGACCGGACGGGAGCCGGGGTTCAGGAGATCGGGCTCGCAGGCCGTGCGGAATCCGTCGCGGTGACCCCCGACGGTTCGTTCCTCGTCGTCGGAGGCGGCGAGGGCGATCGGTCGATCCGTCTCTTCACAGACGATCCGGACCTGGTCGAGACCTGGAATCCGCCGGAGGCTCCGGTTGACGAGACCGAACAGCCGGACGAGGCGGCGGCAGGCGCGACCGTCTCCCCGGCACCCGAAAAAACCGGCATGGATACGGCGGAAGTGAGCGCCGCGGCTCAGGAAGTCCCGATGACCTCAAGGGTCTTTGGATGGGTGGAGAACATCCTCTCCCTCCTCTTTGAGCCCCAGGAAGACTTCCTGGCCTGATTCACCCTTTTCTGGCAGGATAGGGGGTTAGACCCGGTGCCTGCTCCCGCTCGCGTCGCGCGCGTAACGCCCGAACTCGCTGTCGAGCAGGACGTCGCCGGAGAAGACGGGGCCGTCCCTGCAGACCCGCAGGCCGTGCGGGTCGGTGCAGCACGACCCGCAGAGACCGACCCCGCACTTCATGTAGCGGTTTATGGAGAACTGCCCCCGCTCCGCACACCCTTCCCGGTCGAGGACGGCGAGGACCGCCGCCATCATCACCTCCGGCCCGCAGACGCAGATGTGGTCGAAGTCGGCGAGGTCCACCCTCGAGATGAGTTCCGTCACGAACCCGTGGTGGCCGGCGGTGCCGTCGTCGGTCGCGATCATCAACGCCGCCGCACCCCGTATCCGGTCAGCGAAGAGGAGCTCGGAGGCCGTCCGTGCGCCGAGGAGGAAGGTGTCCACCTGCCCGGCCGCAACAAGCGGCAGCAACGGGGAGGTGCCGACGCCGCCGCCGATGGCGAGCGTCCTCCCGGAGACGGAGAAGCCGTTCCCGTAGGGGCCGCGGATCCCGATCCGGTCGCCCGCGTGCATCGCAAAGAGGGCAGCGGTCGCGTTTCCGACCTTCTGGACGGTTATCGACGACGGGGAGGAGAGGCCCATCGGGATCTCGTCCACGCCCGGGACCCAGACCATCACGAACTGGCCCGGCCGCGCTGCAATCTCGCGGTCGAAGACGAACGTCCTGATCGACGGCGTCTCCTCGACGATCTCAGTTATCGTGACCCCTGCGGGCATCTGCTCATGCATGGGCGCACCCCACGATCTCGTCCGCGTCGATGCCGTCAGGACTGTAGAGATCGTTTACAATCGCAGCAAAGATGCCGATATCGTCGATGACCGCGCTCCCGATCTCAACGGCACTCGCGCCCGCCATCATCATCTCGACGACGTTGTCGGCGGTGGAGATCCCGCCGCACCCGACGATCGGGATGGAGCACGCCTCGTAGAGGTCGTAGACGCACCGGACCGCGACGGGGAAGATAGCCTTCCCCGAGAGCCCGCCGAACCGGTTCCCGAGCACCGGCCGGCGGAGCGCCGTCGATATCCGCATCGCTTTCAGGGTATTGACCGCGACGATCGCGTCCGCCCCGCCGCGCTCCGCCGCCGCTCCGATCTCGGCGATATTGGCGACGTTCGGGGTGAGTTTCACCCAGGTCGGAACCCCGAGGGAGGCTACAGCCCGGGTGCACTCCTCCACGAGAGCCGGGTCGCTCCCGATGGCCGCCCCGTAGCCCTCCGCGTGGGGGCAGGAGAGGTTCAGTTCGAGCCCCGAGGCCTTACCGGCAAACCACCCGGCGACCGTCCGGAACTCCTCCGGCGTCCCGCCGAAGATGCTCACGATCACCGGCTCACTTTGAAGGGCGGTCAGTTCCTCCACGAACGCGGCCGAGGGGTTCGGCAGGCCCATGGCGTTGATGATGCCGCCGTCGACCACGGCCAGGCAGGGGCCGGGGTGCCCCTCTTTCGGGCTCGGGCCGATGGACTTCGTGACCACGCAGCCCGCTCCGTTCGCGAGGATACGGGCGAGCGACGCCCCGGTGGTACCGAGGATGCCGGCCGCGAGCAGCAGGTGGTTCCTCAACCGGATGCCGCCGACCTCGATGGGGCCTGGATAAAGCGCAACCATTGAAAACAAGTGGGAGCGGGGTATTATTATACTCTCGCGCCAAGTGTACTGACAGGAAAGTATGTGCTCCGCTCTCCGGAGCCCGGGTACCGGCACGGGAAGCGGTAAGGAGGCTCTTTTCACCGCCGGATTGTTATTCTCCGTGCAGTCAGGGGCCTCTTTGCGCGCATACCTTATACCATTACTCTGATTAGGACCGATACTATGACCTCGCTTGCAATCTTGGGCGTCGGAAAGGTGGGGGGCGAGACGGCGTTCCTCTCCGCCGCGCTCGGTCTCGTAGACGAGATCGTCGTCTACGACGTATACGAGCCCCTCCTCCGGGCGCAGGTGCTCGACCTGCAGCACACGGGTATCGACATCGCGATCGCCACTGAAACGGCCGCGATACGGGATGCCGATATATTCGTCTTTGCGGCAGGCACCCCGAGGACACCGGATATCAAGACCCGGGCAGACCTCCTCGATGCCAATATACCGGTGGCGAAGCGGTGCAGCGAGTTCCTGCAGGGATTCCCCGGAGTCGTCATCTCCGTCACGAACCCGATGGACGCGAACAACTACGGCCTCTGGAAGATGATGGGCATCGACCGGCACCGGTGCATCGGTTTCGGCGGCCAGCTCGACAGCGCGCGATTTGCCCGCTACCTCGATGAAGCGGGGAAACCGGGACCCGCCTGGGTGCTCGGCGAGCATGGTGAGCACCAGGTGCCGCTCTTCTCGAAGACCGGGAGCGACGTCGGCGCCGGGGAACGGGAAGCAATCCTCTCCCGGATACGTGGGGCGAGCATGGAGGTGATCCGCGGCAAAGGGGGAACGGTCTTCGGGCCCGCGTACCACATCACCATGCTGATCCGGGCGATCCTCGACGACCGGCGCGAGGTGCTCCCCTGCTCGTGCGTGCTCGACGGCGAATACGGTCTTTCCGGCTGCTCCCTCGGCGTTCCCGCCCGGATAGGCCGCGAGGGCATCCTCAGCATCGAGGAGTGGGATCTCGATACCTGGGAGTCCGCAAAGATGGCGGAGGCGGGGGCGTTTGTCAGGAACCTCTGCAGGAGATTCGATGGCTGACCGGGTGCTTGAGCCCGGCATGAGCGTTGCGACCGTCCTCGACGACTTCGGGAAGATGCGTGTCGGTATTCATCAGGTGGAGTACAGCGTCGGTGCCGATACCCCGGTCGTTCACATCTTCGGACGGGACGCATCCGGGAAGGCCATCCAGGTCCGGGTGACCGGTTTTCGGCCTTACTTCTACGCGCCCGCCGAGCAGGTGGACGGGAGATCCCTCCCCCGGGAGGTCGTCGATGTTGAGTGGGATACGACCTACCGCTCCATCCAGGGCGTTTTCCTCCGGCGGCTCTACACCCGGCGTCCCGGCGACGTCCGTTCCGTCCGCGATGACTTCAACCAGCATTTCGAGGCTGATATCCCGTTCACCACCCGGTTCATGATAGACTGCGGCCTTACCGGCGGTGTCGAACTCCCGACCGATGCTGTCGAGTCGCCTGATGGTGCCTTTGAGGTCGAGTACTCCGACCTCGCGCCGGCCGAGGTCAAGGCTCCTGCCCGGACGTGCATCATGGATATCGAGTGCGTGGACGAGGAGGGGTTCCCCGAGCCCGAACGCGACCCGATCATCTGTGTCACCTGCTGGGACTCGTTCGACGACGACTACCTGACCCTCCTCTGGCAACCCTCCGCGGCGGCGGGCGACGCGCCCGACCTCTCTGTCAACGAGCGGCACCGGGTCGTCCGGCACCCGGACGAGGCCTCGATGCTCAGGGGGCTCGCCGCCTACGTGAGAGAGCGTAACCCGGATATCCTCTCGGGCTGGAACTTCGCGGAGTTCGACATCCCCTACATCGTGAAGCGGATGGCGGTGCTGGGTCTCCAGGCCGAAGATCTCGCTCGTCTCCCCGGGCAGACCGAACGAAACGCCGTCCGCGGGCGGTCGATCTTCGATCTCCTCGGTGCCTACCGGAAGATGCATCAGGCGCAGAAAGAGTCGTACCGGCTCGATGCTATCGCCGAAGAGGAACTCGGGGTGACGAAGGTCCGCTACACCGGGACGATCACCGAGCTCTGGAGATCGGACCCGAAGCGGCTCGTGGAGTACAACTGCCGTGACGTCGAGCTCTGTGTCGGGATCGACAAAAAGAACAACATCATTGAGTTCTACGGGGAGATCGCCCGGTACGTCGGGTGCCCGCTCGATCGTACGCTGAACTCTTCGAACGTCATCGACATCTATGTTCTCCGGAAGGCGTCGGGAAAGTTCGTCCTCCCCTCCAAGGGTCTCGCCGCCGGGGACGAGTTCGAGGGGGCGACCGTCTTTGAGCCCGCGACGGGCCTGCGGGAGAACGTGGTGGTCCTCGACCTGAAGTCGCTCTATCCGATGGCAATGATGACAATCAACGCCTCGCCCGAGACGAAGAACCCGGACGGCGAACTGCGGGCGCCGAACGGCGTCCGGTTCTCCCGGGAGCCGGACGGGCTGACGCGGAGCATCATCTCGGAACTCCTCGTGGAGCGGGACGACCGCAAACGCCTCCGCAACCAGTATCCCTTCGGGTCGCCGGAGTACGTCCTCTATGACCTCCAGCAGAACGTCCTGAAGGTGATCATGAACTCCTACTACGGGGTCTCGGGCTACACCCGGTTCAGGCTCTACGACCGCGAGATCGGGTCGGCTGTCACCTCGGTCGGCCGGGCGATCATCAGGCACACCCGGGATATCATCACCAATCTCGGCTACACCGTCCTCTACGGCGACACCGACTCCTGTATGGTCCAGGTTCCGCCGGGGAGCCTTGAGGAGACCATCGCACGGGCGAGGGCGGTTGAGGCCCGGTTGAACGCGAGCTACGGGGATTTTGCCAGGAGCGAACTCGGCGCCGATACGCACTACTTCTCCATCAAGTTCGAGAAGGTCTACCGCCGCTTCTTCCAGGCAGGCAAGAAGAAGCGCTACGCCGGGCACCTGGTCTGGAAGGAGGGCAAGGACGTCGACGAGGTTGATGTCGTCGGCTTCGAGATCCGGCGGAGCGACTCCCCGCAGATCACGCGGGAGGTGCAGCGCGCCGTCATCGAGATGATCCTCCGCGGGGACGCGTTCAGCGACGTGCAGGCGTATCTCCGCGACGTCATCAGGAAGTACCGCCGCGGAGAGTACTCGCTCGACGAGGCCGGTATTCCAGGCGGGATCGGGAAGAACCTCGATAGTTACGAGAACGACGACGCCCATATCCGGGGCGCCAAATATTCGAACGAATACCTCGGGACCGACTTCAAGCGGGGCAGCAAACCGAAGCGCGTCTACATAAAGACCGTCACGGCGAAGTACCCGAGGACGGACGTGATCTGCTTTGAGTACGCCGACCAGGTGCCGCCCGAGTTCGTCGTCGACTGGGAGACGATGCTTGAAAAGACGCTCAAGAGTCCCATTTCAAGGATCATCGAGCCGCTCGGGTGGGACTGGCACGACGTCGATCCGACACGGACGACGCTCTTTGATTTCGGGATGTGACCTTCCCCGAACCGGCGATGGCGCGGCCCGGTCGACCGGGGTTCTGCCCCCCCGGTTCGTGCCGGCTCTCTCTCTACGCACGGAAAACGGCGTGAACACCCCGGTCCCGTGGCCCGGAGTTACCCTGCTTCTTCCCTCCTTTATACAAGTTCGAACTCCCTGGTGAGGTTGCGCCCATACCATATCCGGTACTTCCCGGGAGTAAGGGGGTCGTCGTGAATCCGAATCTCATATGGGTGTACAGGACTTCCGCTCGCCTCTGCAGTATCCCACCAGTCTGTAGTGTTCCATCGCACCCGTTCCTCCGTCCAGCTGTATTTGAGATCTCCGGTTGCTCTTTCCTGAGCTGAGGTTCGATAGAACGTCCAGTTTTGTCCTGGATTGAGGTAGCACCTTGCACATGGAGTACACCCGGCATCGCCGATGATCTCCCATGCGCCGCCGGTATCGTTCCTTGGCATGCCCCCGGATGCGTTCGTGACCCACTTATCGATCCACCACGGGGACGGGTTGCTAAATTCCATCTGCTCATCGCCGCAGTTGACGATGCCGAACTCCACCACGTCTCCGATCCGGTAGACGTTCCTGTCCGTGAAGACGTAGACCTCGTTCACTGGCTCCCCCGGGCAGACCCCGGGCGGGCCGCAGAAGTCCTTGGGGACGGTGCAGGTCTCGCAGGGCTCCGGTGTCGGTTCCGGGGTGGTATTTACGACCGGTCCGGCCGGTCCCAGACACCCGGCGCACGCGAGAACGGCGATGAGAACCAAAACCAGGATGCACGATCCGGCGTACATGGTTGAAAATCAATGTTCCACTATATACCTTTTCTGTGACGCGCGTCTACACATCAGAGGTATCGGATCGACTCTTTCCCTGAAAACAGCCGTTACGAGGCGGGAAGCGGAGCCGCGCGAATGATGAGGATCCCGTATGGCAGGCGATGATCCGGTTCGCGGACGGCTCGTGGCTAAACGCCCTTTACTATGCATGTGAACGTCGTCTACGCTGTCCCGGGATGCCGGGGATCGCACGGACCGGGCGAGAAGGCGGCTCAAATCGCGAAAATGCAACGTTCCTCTCTTAGGTAGAGGACTATCGAAACGTCGTTGTAAAAGTGTTGTGAAGGGTCGCTTTACGCGAGGCCCCTTCTCGCGCGCTCCTCATCGAGGATCGCGCCCCTCTCGATATTCTTCGCCCAGGCGATGCGGCCGCCGACGATCTGCCAGTTGTCCATCTCCAGGACGTCGACCCCCTCGGGAACCTCAGGGACGGCCGCCCCGCCGGGGACGACGAGGACAGCCCTGTCTGCTTTGCCGGCGCTTGCGGCAGCCTTGAGCGCCTCGACGGCACCTGCCTGGATCACCGGGGCCATATTCACGTTCACGAGCACCCGCTCCGCCCTGCCGGCGACCCGGCGGGAGAGCACGTATTCCGGCCGATCACTGCCGGCGGGAGACCCTGCATACTGCCACCCCTCCCGGGGAGAGAACCATCGGGAAAGGGTCTTCTTCACATCCAGCTGTGTAGAATCTTTTATGCCACCCATGTCAATATCCTCTGTGTACCTGTTATGGTCACGGTCGAATATAAGCATTATAGTTTTTTCTTTCTTCCCGCCTCTCCTCGCGTACCCGACGACGGCGGCCGGCGGTTCCCTCTTCTCCGGCGTCGGTGCGGGGCCGGGCGCACGCGTCGATCCGGGCGGCGCACCGGAAATACCCGGAGGAACACTTTTATTCTACCACCGGTATTATGCACCGGGGTTTTATTATGGCAGAAGCAACGCAGACGGATGCCGGGGTTGTGGAAGCGTACGAGAATCTGGCCCGCCAGGTGCTGGAGCGGCCGGAGAGCATTCCGAGCGCTATCCACAATCTCCTCCTGAAACTGGCGGAGACGCACCCGGGAGCGGTCTACTGGATCGTCCGCAAGTTCTACCAGGAGTACCTCCGGCTCTATGTCTCCGATACCGGCTACATCGGCATCGCAGACCGGTATGAACCCGATCTGATGTACCCGGGCGATATCATCCTCTACATGGTGCCGGAGAGCCCGCAGCCGGGCGATGTTGTCCAGATCTCCTTCACCGATAAGGGTGAGGTGAGCGTCTACGTCATCCACGGACGGGTCATCAGGTGCAACGACGACCGGTCGGTACAGGTGGCGGATACGAGCACCGGAGAGGAGTACAGGGTCGTCGACTGGAACATCCTCGGCAAACTGGTCAGGGTCATCCCGCTCGGCTCCAGCGAGTGGCAGGAGCTCTTCACGGCGTCCGGTGTCCCGAAGGGGTGGGTCGCAACATCGGTCGAGGAGAACATCCGCTCTATTCAGGACTCAGATGTTGCCGGGAAGGACGAAGCGATCACCGAACTCAAGCGCCGCCTTAAAGACCTGGTATAGGAGAGGCGGCTACGCCTGTGCATTTTCTGCCGGACGGGAGCAGACCGGCTTCCGTACCGGCCAACGACGCCTACCCGCACGAACCTTTTTTAAGGGGATGGTCCATCTCTGTTGCATGAGGCATCTGGCAATAATCATCCTTGCTCTGCTGCTCATCCCGTCCGGAGCAGAGGCCCTCACCTTCCTCGGCGGGGACGAGACCCTGATCGATACCCCTATCCCCGACGATGTGGTCGTCTCGGGCGGGACCGTGACCGTCAGCGCTCCCGTCGAGAGCCTGACGGTCGCCGGGGGAATGGTGAGGGTGGATGCGCCGGTCGCCGGCGACATCATCGCCGCCGGAGGCAGCCTGATCGTCAACGGCGATGTCGGCGGGAAGGTGCTCGCCGCCGGGGGCGAGATCGAACTGAACGGGAACGCGACGAACGCTCTCGTCACGGGCGGTGCGGTCCGAATCGGGAGAGATGCCGTCATAGGCCGCGATGCTGTGATCAGTGCGGGAGAGGTCACGAACGAAGGATCGGTCCTCCGCAACCTGACGGTCGAGGCCGAGACCTTCACCAATACCGGTACGGCCGGGAACGTGACCTTCGAGCAGGAGGAGCCGGAGTCGGCGCTGCCCGGCCTCTTCTCGGTGCTCTTCGCCGTCGGGTTCCTGATCCTCGGCCTTCTCCTCATCCGGGGGTTCCCCGACCTGTTTACGGCGGTGGTCGGGCAGGTCAGGAAGAGCCCGGTTCTCCTGACGGTTCTCGGGTTCGTCGCGATCATCGTATCGGCGATCATCCTCGTCATCGTCGCAATCACGATCGTCGGCCTCCCCATCGCGCTCGTCGGTGGGCTGCTCTTCGTCGTCGCCCTGATGCTCTCGTCGCTCTTTGTCGCGTACGCCCTCGGAGACGTCATCGCTTCCCGGGCGGGGTGGAGCCCGGGCCGTGCGTGGATCTTTGTTCTCGGGTTCGTGATCCTGCAGTTCCTCATCTTCATCCCGCTGCTCGGGGCGATCGTCCAGGTCGTCGCGGTCAGTCTCGGTTTCGGCGGGATCCTCTACGCGCTCAGGAACGCTCGCGCGCCCGGCGCGGCCTAATCCTATTTTTGGGGAATTCCGGGAGAGAGGGGGCCTCAGTTGCCCCCTGTCCCGCTCACCTCTCCCGCGGGGCACCCGACCGGCTCTACCCGGGTTCCCGGCAGGACGACCAGGTTGTAGGCGCTGTGGTCCTGGTTGAAGCGGACGAGGACCCCGTAGAACTGGACGATGGCTCCGTAGGGGATACCCTCGAGTGCGTCGCGGTTTGCGCCGCGGAGGGTTGCCGGCACCACAACGTAGGCCGGGTCAGCGGGCGTTCCGTCGCAGACCTTGTAGACCTTTGTCCGGTTATCCTTGAGGTTTCCTGACATCAGCGCGGCCACAACGTTGATCTTTCTGTCACGGTGCCGGTGGAGATGGGAGAGGCGAGCGAACTTCGCTCCCGGCGGGACCCGGTACGCATGTCCCGTCTTCGCATCCTTGCGTATGAGCGCTGAGGAGTACTTGATGTCGACGTTGACGAACCGGTAACCGCCTTTCTCTTCTGCGAGGCGTTCCATCAGCCGGGTGGGCCGGATGTTTCCCTTCTGTTCGAATGTCCAGCACCGGGCGGGGTTGCAGGCGGTGCCCCAGATGAACGAGCAGGGGCTGTGGATGGCAAGGCCCCGGTCCGCGATGGCGCGTACGGTCTGGCGCATCGTGGTCGCGTTGGCGAGGTCGGCAGGCTCCACGACAACGATCGTCCCGTCGGGCGCGAGCCGCCCGGCGAGAGCGGCGACAAGGTCGGCACGCCCCTCGATATCCCGGTGGTGCAGTTCGTTTAAGATGTTTGAGAAGACCATGAGGTCTATCCGGCCGGGCAGATCCCCGGCCTCGAGCGCCCCGATATCGCCGCGGATGGGCCTCTCCACCCGCACCCTGTCTCCCCGGGCTCTTGCAGCGGCCGGGACGAGGGCGTTGTAGGCCTCAATATTTTCTTCCGACCGCTCGACAGCGTAGATCTCCGCTGAGCCGGTCCCGAGCCGCCCGAGGAGGTCGATGACGGCGAGCGGCACGACCCCCGGCCCGGTGCCGAGATCGAGGATGCGCATGTGTGGTTTTGCGAGTCCCCGGGTGATGAACTGCCAGAAGATGTGCTCGAACTGCACCAGGTAGACCGGCGCGTGGTAGGCCAGGTAGCCGAGGACCGGGTAGGCCTTCCGGTAGCTCACCTGCCGTTCTTTCCAGTACTGGCTCTTCTGGGCGAGGATGGCGTTTGCCATCCGGTCGAGCACGACCGGGTCGTCCCACGACTTCCCGGTCTTCTTCTCGATATAAGCCTCGGCCAGACGCTGGAGGTACTCCGGAACCTCGGGGTTTCGAAAGAACGCGACCTGGCGCTCGCGCCCGGCATCGTCGACTGTGAGCACCCCTTCCGTGCGTCGGCCGATCACATAGTCGTCGCCGGTCGACCTGATGACAAGGCCGAGGCTGCCCAGGTGCGGTCGGATCTCATCGGCGAGGCGTTCGAGCGACGGTCCGGCCCCCAGGTCATTCTGGAGTTCCGAGAGCCGGAACTCCGGCTTTTCATCTGCACGGCGTCTGAGTGACGCACCGATATCCCGCTCGCTCATGACGGTATCAGGTCAGCAGGATGGATAATACAGGTTCCGGGCAGTAAAAAAGTTCGCGGCCCGGGGAGTCCCGGCAGCCCCACTCAGGGCGTGTCGGCGCCCTTCTCCCGGCCGAGCCGGAAGGCCGCGGTGTTGACCTCGACGGTCTTTGGCGGCACGCACCGCCGCACCGCCTCTTCGAGAGTCTCGGGCCGGAGCGGGATATCGCCCGACGCCGCCCCGAGCATCACGATGTTCTGCGAGAGGATGTTTCCCGCCTCCCTGGCGAGGGCCGCGGCGTCGATGCAGGCGACGTCGAGGTCGGCGAGCGCGGCGAGGATGCTCTCCTCGTCGGGGACGTCCAGACCCTGCTGGTAGACCGACGTCGGGACGACCAGGTTCCGGTTCACGACAAGCCGCCCTCCTGCCGGGAGGTAGTGGCGGTAGCGGAGCGCTTCGAGGAGGTCGAAGGCGACGAGGAGATCGGCCGTCCCCGGCACGATCAGGGAGCCGTGCTTCCCGTCGATGCGGATGTGGCTCTCCACCGACCCGCCGCGCTGCGCCATCCCGTGGGTCTCGGCGCTTCGGACGGTCCGGTTCTCGATGATGCAGGCCTCCCCGAGGACGTTCGAGGCGAGGACGGTTCCCTGCCCGCCGATCCCGACGATCAGGATATCGAACGAGGGTTTCATCGCCGTCCCTCCATACCGATGGCCCCTGATGGACAGACGTCTGCGCAGACGCCGCAGCCGGCACAGAGATCGGTGATTGTCGCGTTCTCCCCGTCAAACGCGATCGCCGGGCAGCCGAACGACCGGCAGACGCCGCAACCGGTGCACCGTTCGAGGTCGACCATATAGGCCTTCCGCCGGATGCCGCTCTTCCGTGCGGTGATGACGCAGGGCTGCTTTGCTATGATGACCCGAACGCCCCTCCGCTCCTTTGCCCTGCGGAAGGTGTCGAGGAGCACGGGAAGATCGTAGGGGTCGACCGTCTCGACCCAGGAGACCCCGCATGCCCGGCAGATCGCGTCGAGCGATATCGGGGTGCTCTCGGCGCCTGTAGCGGTCACTCCTGTGTTGGGGTTCGGCTGGTGGCCGGTCATGGCGGTGATCCGGTTGTCCAGGATGACGACGACCATATCGGCGCCGTTGTAGACGGCGTTCAGGAGCCCCGGCATTCCCGTGTGCAGGAACGTCGAGTCGCCGATGGTGCAGACGACCGGGCGCTCCTCTCCTGCCCGGGCGATCCCGCTCCCGACGGTGATCGAGGCACCCATGCAGATGGTGGTGTCCACCGCCCCGAGCTGGAGGCCGAGGGTGTAGCACCCGATGTCGCTTGGAAAGATGCCGTCGCGAAAGACCTTCTTCATCGCGTAGAACGTCGGCCGGTGCATGCATCCGGCACAGAGGATCGGCGGGCGGGGCGGCACGCCCTGGACCGGGGCGGCCGCCGGGAAGGTCGCTACGGGAGTCATGCCCGCTTTTTCAAGAACGGCGGCGACGATCGCCGGGGTGAACTCCCCTTCATACGGCACCGTGCCGTCTATCTTGCCGAAGACCTCGGTCTTCGTCGCCACCTGCCGGACGGCCTCCTCGACGACCGGATCGAGTTCCTCGATGACGAGAACCTTCTCGTGCCGGTCGACGAACTCCCGGAGCCACTCCTCGTCGATCGGGTGGGCCCCGACGATCGCGAGCGAGACGTCGCCCCCGATCACCTCCTGGACGTAGGCGGCGGCGACGCCGCTTGCGACGACGGCGGTCGTGCCCCGGACGGTGTGGCGGTTGTAGCCGAGCTCGACCAGCCGCTTCTTCAATGCCTGCTGCTTCCCGTTCAGGTTCTTGTGTAGCACCCGGGTGTGCGCGGGGATGACCACGTACTGCTTCGGGTCGCGCTGGAATGCGGCGGTCTGGTGTTCGGTTCCGACTGCGCCCGTGTCGACGTCACCCTTCGAGTGGCAGATCCGGGTGGTGGGGCGGAAGATGACCGGCAGACCGAACTCCTCGGAGAGAGCGAAGGCGTCCCGCATCATATCGTGCGCCTCCTGAACCGATGCCGGGTCAAGGCAGGGGAGCCGGGCGAAGTGCGCGTAGCGCCGGGTATCCTGCTCGTTCTGGGAACTGTGCGCGAAGGGGTCGTCGGCGGAGAGGACGACGAACCCGCCGGTCACGCCGGTGTATGCGCTCGTCATCAGGGGATCGGCCGCCACGTTCAGCCCGACGTGCTTCATGGTGCAGAGTGCGCGCTGCCCGCACCAGGCGGCGGCGAGCGCGTTCTCGAAGGCGACCTTCTCGTTCGTGGACCACTCCACGGTGAAGGGCCGCTCCTTCTGCACCCTGAGGACGTCGATCACTTCGGAGGACGGCGTGCCGGGATAGCCGCTGGCAAAATCGATGTTTGCCTCCAGGCATGCGTGAGCGATGCCCTCGTTTCCGAGTAGGTACCGTATTGCCATTGTTCCACTCAACTGTACTTCTATTGTCGGGTTTCAACATAGCGCTTTGGATGACGGTCCGGAACAATCCGGTGCTGAAATGCCGCTTTTCGCGGGAGAGCCGCGACGGGCCGCATCCGTTGCATACCATCGTTCTCCGGGGATGAAGGCGTTCTCTCCCGGAGTTTGATCACGGACGCCTCTTCCTCAGGATATGCGCATTGCCCGCGGCGGGGGCGGCGATGGTCGCAACGCCTCTGCTCGCCCCGATGCAGTCATGCGCGACGGCTTTCAGCCCGGGAGGGTACTCACTCCTGGACTGTTGCCCCTGTCGGTTCTTCAGCGATGTCACACTCAGGCGATTCCGGGGCAGGGTTCTTGCACAACCTTTAAATTGAAGATTATACAACATTTATAGGCACTACTACAAGTGCATCGGGCCCGTAGCATAGCCGGTGGTGCACCCGGCTGATAACCGGGAGGTCGTGCGTTCGAATCGCACCGGGCCCATCGTTTCTCATTCTAGCTCGTTTTCAGGAGTTGTTCGAACTGGCGGTGCACCCGGCAGATCGCCGGGTGGTCGTGCGCTCAAATCTCACGGCCTCGCTGTCCTCTTTACTGTATATCTACTTCCGGGTCTCCTATTCAGAATTCATGCTGTATCCGAGGTTCTCCGGCAATATCGTCTCTCGTTTAACATCGCGGGAAACGGGAGGCGATGCACGAGCGCACCCGTTCAGCTCGAAGCCTGTAGCCGCCGGTAGACGATGTGCTCGAGCAGTAAGACCGTGACGATGCCCACAACGAAACCATTCGTGATCAGCGGGCGGATCATTGCCGGAAATCCTGCGGCGACCTCCGGGGGCAGGAAGGCCACCAGTGTCCCGAGAAGGAGAGGGATGCCGACGATTAGCCCTCCGTCGAACGTTCCGACCGCCCCGCTCTCCTGCCCGAGCATCAGCCCCGCCGCGATCTGGGCGGCCATGACGTAAGTGAGGACGACGCCGATGACCGGCCCCGGGATGCTATCCAGGTAGCCGATGGCAAGCGGCGATGCGGCCACGAGCCCGAGCCCGACCGCGGCCGGGACGAGGGCGAACCGGGACGCGCACCCGGTGGCGGCGATGACGCCCGGGGAGAGCGAGAAGTTCACCGGGCCGATCACCCCGGTGAGGCCCGCGAGGACGTTTCCGAGGCCGGTGACCGTCACCCCGCGGCCGAGCCGCTCATCCATCGCATCGGCCTTGAGAAGCCCTCCCACCGACTGGATCGATCCGAGGTCGTTTACGGCGAGCGCGAGGTAGCAGATCAGGAAGGCTGCGAGCACCCCGGCGTCGGGCACGGCGAGCGGCGCGAGCAGATCTTTTGGGAGCGCGACGAGGGCGGTATCCGCGGGCGGCAGGGAGACCGCACCGAAGAGAGCGATGTAGATCGGGGTGCCGAGGAGGATCGCCCAGAGCGGCAGGGTCGACTTCCATACCCCTTTGAGAAATCCGTGTGCGGCAAAGAGGACGAGCGCAACCATGACGGCAAAGAGGAAGGTCTGCGCCGCCGGAACCGTGCCGCCGCCGTCCGTAACCAGGTTGAGGATGGTGGGTGCGAGGGTGAACGCGATGAGCATGAGGACGACCGCGATCACCCGGGGTGTGAAGAGGCGCCTGAGGTCCCCGATGAGGCCGGTCGCCGCGAGCCCGGTGAGGAGGAGCCCGCCGATTACCAGCGACGCATTGATGGCGGGAAATCCCGCATCGAGGCTTGCGAGGATGCCGACCAGGAGCACCGTTGCCGGGCCGAGCACCAGAGGGAGTCTGTGCCCGAGATACACCTGCGCGAGCAGCACCAGGGCGACGAGGAGGAAGAGTCTCTGGAGGTACGGGACGGCCGACCCCCCGGCTTCGAGACCGGCAACCACCTCGCCGGTGATGAGGACGAGGGGAACGCTCACTGCGAGCCACTGCAGGCCGAAGATGAAGAGCGATGCCGGTCGCGGCCGGTCGTCGATGCCGTAAGAGAACTCCATCGTAACGTCTCCTTTTAGAACCGCCGGACCCCGAGTGGGTCTTGCGGCGCATGAAGGGAGTGTATCGTCCACGGTAAGATAGGATTTCCCATTCCCGTCTATTATGGAAAAGTCACTTTTTTACGCTCTGCAAGGGGAATTATCTCTATGGTCTCTCATGGTCATGCGACCGAACTTCTCCGCATGCCCCTCGACACCCGTCCCGCCCTCTTCCGGCCCTGTGCCGTGCGGCGCGGGAGGAGGGGGCGGGCGTGAACGCCGTCGAGGTCCGGGGACTCTCGCGGTCCTTCGACGGCCGCGATATCCTCCGCGACGTCTCGTTCACCGTCGGACACGGCGAGATCTTCGGCTACCTCGGCCCGAACGGCGCTGGAAAGACGACGACCATCAGGATCCTGCTCGGCCTGCTCGCCCCCGGCGCGGGCGAGGTCCGGGTTCTCGGCCGCGACCTCGCCGCTGACGATGCTGCACGGGCGCGAGTCGGGGTGCTCTTCGAGAACAACGGTCTTTCCGACCGGATGAGCGCCGCGGACAACCTGGCCTACTATGCCGGTCTCTACGGCGTCGAGGACCCGGAGGAGCGGATCGACGAACTCATCGCGCTCGTCGGTCTCGCCGACCGGCGGAACGACCCGGTCGGGACGTTCTCGACCGGCATGAAGCGTAAGCTCGGTATCGCCCGGGCGATCCTCCACCGCCCGGAGGTCGTCTTCCTCGACGAACCCTCCTCCGGCCTCGACCCCGGCGCGCAGAGGATGGTCCGCGACCTCATCGTCGAACTCTCCCGCCGGGAGGAGATGACCGTGTTCTTGAACTCCCACCACCTCGACGAGGTCCAGCGCATCTGCTCCACGGTCGCGATCCTTGCGGGAGGGAGGATCCGGGCGTTCGACTCGGTAGAGAACCTCACCGCGGCATCCGGCCGCCCGGCCGTGACGATCGCCCTCGCCGGTGCTGGCGACCGCGCGTGCGAGGTCGTGGGAAGACTGCCGTACATCAAGGAGTGCGACGTGGACGGCGGCAATCTCCGCTGCACCCTCGCCGACTCCGGTGCGACACCCGACCTCGTCGCGGCCCTCGTCGGGGCAGGGTTCCGCATCGAGGAGGTCCGCCGGTCGTCGCGGTCGCTTGAGGAGATCTATCTCGAACACGTCGGCAGAGCGGAGGGCGGGTCATGAGCACGTTTGCCGTCATCGCCCGGCGCGAGATCAGGCTTGCCCTCCGGAACCGGAGCGCCCTCATCGCGGCGCTCATCTTTGCCGTATGGTTCCCGGTCATGTCTGCCCTCGGGATCGCTGCAGCCGCCGGTGAAGACGCTACGGCCGTTGCCGGCGGCATCGCCGCAATCACCCTCCCGGTCGGGGTCTTTATGGGCTACCTCTTCTGTGCCGACGCCTTCCTCCGCGAGAAGCGGGACGGCTCCATCGAGACGCTCCTCTGCGCCCCGGTCTCCCTCCAGCGTCTCTGGGAGGGGAAAGCCCTCGGGGTCGTCGTCCCGGCGTACCTGACGACCCTCCTCGCGGCCGCGGTGAGCATTGCGGCAGCCTCTACTCTGGCGGACGCTCCCGTCGCCGCAGAACCCCTGCTCCTCCTCCACCTCGCGGCCGTCGTTCCGGTCTGGATCGCCGCCGCGGCCGGGCTCATCGGCGCGGCCCAGCTCGCGCTCGGGATGCGGGAGAACCAGATCCTCGGATTTGCCTTCATATTCGGGTTTATCTTCCTGATCGGCGGGCTCCAGGCCGTCATATCCGGCGGGTCAGGAATCTCGGCGACGGCGGAGGCAGTCCTCGCGGTCGTCGGGCTTGCGCTGCTTGCCCTCGCCCGCTTCATCGCCGGGAAGGTGACGAAGGAGCGGATCGTCAGGACGATCCCGTGAAGTGCAGGGCGGGTATTCCCGCCCCCGACAGAAGTAAGATATACCGGTGCGGGCAAGGGGCTCTCTACTATGCAGGAGGAGCACGATCTCCCAAACCGGATCCTTCGTGCCCTCCGGTTCCGGCCGAAGGGCATGACCATCACCGAGGTGGCGAAACAGCTCGGCGTCACCCGGAACTCGGTCTCGAAACACCTTGAGATCCTCCAGATCGCCGGTAAAGTCGATGTCCGGCAGATCGGCAACGCGAAACTCTTCTCCCTCGCCCAGCGCGTCCCGATCTCCGCCTTCCTCTGCTTCACGAAGAACCTGATCCTGATCCTTGATAACGACCAGAGGATCGTCCAGGTCAACGACCAGTGCCAGAAAGCCCTCAAACGCTCGAAAGACGAGTTGATCGGCCTGACGCTCGCGGAGGCGGCGCTCCCCGTCGTCTCCACCCCCGAAGCGCTCGCGGTGATCGAGGGCCTGGAGCGGGAGCAGGTGATCGCCGACATCCGCTATGCGCGGGAGGATGGGGAGTTCTTCTACCAGATGCAGGCAATCCCGACGACTTTCGAGGACGGGGAGAAGGGGTGCACCCTCGTCCTCGAGGACATCACCGAGCGGAAGCGGTACGTCCGGAATATGGAGTTCCTCGCCCGGACGGCGATGGAGCTTGTGGATATGCCGGCGGAGGCGGATATTTACCAGTACATCGCTGAAACAATCGAGGAAGTCGTTCCGAACCCACAGTGTTTCGTGCACTCCTATGACGAGGTCAAACAGCAGTTCTTCATACATGCGATGGTTCCCCAGAGTTTTCGTGATGGAGTGAAGGAGCTCTTTGGAAAAGACATCGTCGGCATGACGTTCCCCATCCGCGAATTCTTCTATGCCGCCCCGTTCAATGAGTCCCCGTCAACGTTCTTCGCCATGAGAGATATGCACTTTCGCCCCTACTTTGAGGATGAGGAGTTGTCGTTTTACGATGTGTGCTCACACTTGTTCCCCTTTGAGGTCGGCGAGAGGATCAAGCAGAGATTCGAGATCGCGAGAATATATCTCACCGGGCTGGTATGGCAGGAACAACTCTTCGGTATGGTTGGGATATGTATGGGGCCCGAAGGTCTCGAAGATAGGCCTGCAATCGAGTCCTTCCTCCGCCAGGCCTCGATCGCCCTCGCCCGGCGGCAGACCGAGGATCGGCTCCGCCGCAGCGAGTCCCGGTTCCGGGACCTGATCGACTCCTCCCCCGTCGCAGCTGCGGTCATCGAGAGCGACGGCCGCTACACTTACCTCAACCGGGCGTTCACCGACCTCTTCGGGTATACCCTTGCCGAGATCCCCACCGGAAGGGAATGGTTCCGGCTGGCGTTCCCCGACGAGGCCCGGCGCCGGGAGGCGATCGCTGCCTGGAAAGCGGACCGGGAGCAGGCCGGTAAGGGCCGGCCCCGCCCGCGGACGTTCCCGGTCCAGTGCAAGGATGGGGTGGAAAAGACCATCCTCTTTCGGCCCGTCGAGCTCTCCGACGGGATACAGTACGTCACCTACGAGGACGTCACCGAGGAGCGCCGGGTCTACGGGATGCTGGTGGGTGAGATAGCTGGATTGCGAAAAAAGTAATCGTTTCCCGGCGTCCTGCACCCGCCGGAGAAGATTGTTGCCGGTCCCTCTACAGCGTCTCATCGCCGTAGAGGTAGGGCCGGAGGGCTTCCGGAATCATGACCGAACCGTCCTCGTTCTGATTGTTCTCGAGGATTGCCCGGATCGCGCGGGACGTCGCGATCGCGGTGCTGTTGAGGGTGTGCACGAAGCGCTTCGAGGTGAATTCAACGGGGTCGCGCACCTTGATGTTCAGCCTGACCGCCTGGTATGCCGTGCAGTTCGAGCACGATACCGCTTCGCGGTAGCGCTCCTCGCGCGGCATCCAGACCTCGAGGTCGTACTTCTTTGCAGCGACGGTCCCGATATCCCCCGTGCAGATCGCGACGATCCGATAGGGGAGGCCGAGCTGCTGGAAGACTTCCTCGGCGTTAGCCATCAGTTCCTCGTGGAGGTCCCAGGACTGCTCCGGCGTGGCGTAGATGAACTGCTCCACCTTGTGGAACTGGTGGACGCGGAAGAGCCCTTTCGTATCGAGCCCGTGCGCCCCGATCTCGCGCCGGAAGCACGGGCTCAACCCCGCCAGCCGGAGCGGGAGATCCTTCTCCTCGAAGATCTCGCCGCTGTACATCGCGGCCATCGGGTGCTCGCTCGTCGCGATCAGGTACTCGTCCTCGTCCTCGATCTTGTACATGACGTTCTCGAAGTCGGCGAGATCGGTCACGCCCTCGTATGCGGCCCGGTTCATCATGTAGGGAGGGATGATCGGGGTGTATCCGCGCTCGACAAGGATATCCATCGCAAACCGCTGGAGCGCCATATCGAGCAGGGCGAGCCTGCCTTTCAGGAAGTAGAACCCTGCCCCGGCAATCTTTGCTGCGCGTTCGAAGTCCGCCCAGTCGTGCTCGACGGCGAGAGTGCCGTGGTTCTCCAGGTCGAACGCGGGAAGGTTCGGTTCACCCCACCGCCGGATCTCGACGTTCTCGGTGTCGTCCTTGCCGACGGGCACGCTCTCGTGGAGGATGTTCGGGAGCCGCATCAGGCGGTACCGCACCGCCTCGGCGAGCGTCTCGTGCTCCGCCTCCGCTTCCTTGATCCGTTCCGGGAGGCCTGCGGTTTCGGCGAGGAGGTCCGCGATATCTCTCCCTGCCTTCCTCGCCTGGCTGATCTCGCGGGATATGACGTTTTTTCGGTTGCGCAGTTCCCCGATCGCCACGGTGAGTTCCCGTACCCTCCGGTCCATCTCCAGCACCTCGT
>DAIRGM010000025.1:0-34702 GCA_036794525.1 Methanoculleus sp. | reverse complement strand
CGTAGCGGATACGGAGGTGCAGGCGGTGGAAGTGCTCGTGCGCGTAGCAGAAGAGAGGTTCGAAGCCCCGGTCGTACTTGATCACCTCGCGCGCGACGAACCCGAGCAGCGTCCGGAGACCGACCTCGGCGTGATACTCGGTGTTTCTGGGGCGGGAGAAGTACCGGCGCATCCCGGCCTTCAGGTGCGCCCCGCAGAGCGGCGCGGTGTCGGTGGCGGTGACGAAGAGGTGCCTTGCGGCGCTCCGGGCCGCGGCGTCGACGAACGGCGCCGGCGTCCCGAAGGGGTCGAGATCGACCGTATCAAACCGCCTCTCGCTCATCAGCGCGTTCGCATCCTCCCGGGTCACCTCGACGGCGAGACCCAGCGCCTCCACGTTCCGCCGGGCGAGATCGGCAGCCATCTCGCTCCGATCGTTGATCGTCACCGGTATCCCGACCTCGTGCGCCACGCGGAGCCCCCGGACGCCGGATGCCCCCATGGCGTCGAGGTAACTCTCGGGCCGCAGGACCGAGAGCAGGAGGATGGTAGCGTCCCGGTTCAGCTCCATACGCGAGTTATAAAAGACCGGGCCGCTTCCCGGCGGGAACTGGAGGCGAGGATCCTGTCTGGGTACGAGAAAACTGGTTCTTCCTTCGGTAACCTCGACAACGTCCATGCTTCCCGAAAAGGTGGATGCTCGATACGCTTATACCTTCTTATGTGTAATACTTTTACTCCGAAGGTATGGGCTTGTGGCCTAGTCCGGACATGGCGTCAGCCTCCTAAGCTGAATGTCGGGGGTTCAAATCCCCTCAAGCCCGTCGTTTTTCCAGATTACACCCCGATAGACCATCGGGTTATTTATCGTCCGCCATAAAACCTAACTCTTCGATAATGAGCGCCTCCGCATTCATCCGGATCACCCGTCCGCACAACGCCGTCGTTGCCGGCCTTACCGCGCTCATCGGCTATCTCATCGCCACGGGCACGCTCACGCCGCCGTCGCTCCTGCTCGCCGTGATCGTCGCGCTCATCACCGCCGGCGGGAACGTCATCAACGACGTTTGCGACGTTGAGATCGACCGGATCAACCGCCCCGACCGCCCCATACCGGCAGGGGAGATCAGCCTCGCCGGTGCAAGGACGTATGCAGCGGTTCTCTTTGCCGGGGGCATCGCGCTTGCCGCCCTGACACCGCCGCTCTGCCTTGCGATCGCCGTCATAAACTCTACCATCCTCGTCGCCTACGCCGTCCGGCTGAAACGCACCCCCCTCCTCGGCAACGTAGCCGTCGCCTACCTGACGGCGAGCGTCTTCCTCTTCGGCGGAGCGTTTGCGGGCATCGAGGGGCTCGTCCGGAACCTCTCGCTCGCGGCGATCACGTTCCTTGCGACCATCGCGAGGGAACTCCTGAAAGATGCAGAAGACGTCGACGGGGATGCGGCGGGGGGCGCCCGCACCGTACCCATGATCGTCGGGGTCCGGAGGACGGGAATCTTCGCGTTCGCCTGCGCCTGCGGCGCCGTGGTGGTGAGCCTCCTCCCCTCCGGCGACTGGTGGGGCCTCTTTTACCTCGCCGGCATCGCGGTCGTGGATCTCGTCATCCTCTTCGGGGCCTTCCGGGGTCTTTCATGCACGACGCCGGGATGCGTCCGTGAGTCCAATGCGACATCGATCCTGCGGGCAGGTATGTTCGCTGCGCTTGCGGTCTTTGCGATTGCCGCGGTGATATGACCGCGGGAACCCCGGTAGTTCAATATTTTCATCCGGCCCTCCCACTCATCGCACTCACCGTCGGCCCCTCTTCGCACCTTCAGTGCTCGAACTCCGTCCTTTCAGGACGTCGTTCACCCAATGGCGATACTCACCACGATCCACCGGATGGGGAGAACCGTACACGGCTTTCTGTGGATATCGCCACGCACTGCCCCCGCCCGCAAGGGGCGGGGGAGGAGGCCGAAGGCCGGGCGGGGTGGGGGCTATCGATAGAGTCTTACGTGATAGAGACAGGGGAGGGGGATGCTTCCCATCCCCGGCGGCCCCTCCCTTCATGGCGATATTCACCACGGTCCACTGGATGAGAAGATACTGAAAAAGGGTAGAGTCCCGGCTCGCTCCCCGGGGGACGGCTTTCCCCTGGCTATCGCCATGCATTGCCCCCGGCCCTGGTCGGCGAGGTGAGTGTTCGGCGGGTAAGGGCAAACAAAAACAGATGCGGCCCCGCAATCTCCGGACAATCGCACTGATAATTTTATCAGGTTGTGGGCCGAGCTGTTATTCAGGAGATCTTCATGAAAGTTTACCGGCACGGGGACACATACATAGCACCGAAAGGTTCCTTTTTTGACGGAAACGTGAAGATAGACGGGAATTTCATCACCCCTCCCGAGACGCACGTCTGGGGCAATATGGTCGTTGCCGGCCGCCTCGAACTCGGGCCGGGTTCGACGGTCGGCGGGTTCGTTGAGGCCGACAGCATCGTCGTCGGCCATGACGCCAGGATAAAAGGGCCGCTCAGGGTTCTCGAGACCGCCACCATCTGCGACAACGCATGCCTCCATTCGGTCAAGGCGGGAGGGAACATCACCCTCCGGCCGGGGGTCAGGGTCGGTGCCGTGAACAGCGACGAGACGATCTTCGTCTACGGCAAGGTCACCAGCGAGCGGTTATTCGGCAGGGCCGTGAAAGTCTACGGGATCTGATGGATGTTTGATGCCAAGCATAGCGGCATCCCTCACCGCGGCCCAATCCGCTATCGTCTCCACGCACCCGTCTTTTAGGTTCACGACACCGAGAGCGATGATCCCTATCCGGTCGGACATATCGATCCCGTCTTTTACCTCCATGAGGCAGCCGACGCCGATGATCGCCCGCGGACGATACTTCTTTGCCATCCGTTTGATGAACGTCGAGCCCGGGACGATGAAGACCCGGTAGCCGCGCTTCTCGAGCCACGCCGTGTTCTCCCCGACCGAACACCGGCCGCAGTTGCGGCATTTGAGGCCTTCAGGCGTCAGGTTTGCCGGGCACTGCGCTGAGCGCAGGCATTGGGGCAGGAAGACCGCCCGCTGCTCCACAGGAGTCTCGGAGAAGGCCTTCGTGTTCATGGTGTTTCGAAGCGTTATGAAGAACGTGATGAGATCCTTGTCGTCCAGCCCGAGGAGTTTGCAGAACGCCTTCACGAGTCCCTCTAAAAGGACCATGCCGGGTATCAGGATCTGCGGCAGGTAGAACTTCCCCCGGGTGATCGAGGCGGCGGCGATGATCGCGAGAGCAATTGCCGCAAGCAGCATCCCGAGGATGAGGAAGAACGTGACCTCTCCGATGAGGGTCATCACCTGGATCCAGATATCGGAGTCGAGGAAACTCATGGCCGGACCTCCTTATCTCTGACCAGCCGGAACGACTCCGTATACGGCGGCCGGAGTACCCCGATCTCGGTGACGATCGCATCGACGAGGTCGAGCGGGGTGGCGTCGAAGGCGTAGTTGAGCACGTTCACGTTATCGGGCGCGAGTCTTCTATCGCCGCAGAAGGTGAGTTCGGAGCGGTCCCGCTCTTCGACGGTGATATCCGCCTCTCTATGGGAGAGGTCGAACGTTGAGAGGGGGGCAGCGACGTAGAACGGCACGGCGTGGTGGCGGGCGGCGACGGCATGCATATACGTCCCGATCTTGTTGAAGACCGCGTCACCCGTGATCCGGTCGGCACCGACGACGACGAGGTCGATCATCCCCTTGCGCATCAGGTACGCCGCCGACGAGTCGGGGATGAGGGTCACGTCGATCCCATCCCGGAGAAGCTCCCAGCAGGTGAGCCTCGAGCCCTGGTTGAGCGGCCGGGTCTCGCAGGCGATCACCCGGACATCCTTCCCGGCCTCGACCGCCGACCGGATCGTCCCGAGCGCCGTCCCCCAGCACCGGCAGGCGAGCGCTCCCGCGTTGCAGTGGGTGAGCACCGTGCACCTCTCCGGGAAGAGTTCTTCACCGAATCCGCCGAGCCTCCGGCAGGTCAGTTCGTCCTCCTCCGCGACGACGTTCGCCTCGGCGACCGCTATCCTCTTCGCCTCCGCGACCGATGCCGCGAGCGCCATCTTCCGCAGTACGCGATCGATCCCCCACGCGAGGTTGACCGCGGTCGGGCGGGTGCCCCTGAGGAGTTCTCCCGCCCGACCGACCTCGCCCGAGAACCGCCCGAGGTCCGTCTCGGTGCTCCGGACGGCGGCGAGCGCCACGCCCATCGCGCCGGCAATCCCGAGCGCCGGCGCTCCCCGAATCTCGAGCCGCCGGATCGCCCGGGCGAGATCGTCGACGGTCGCGCACCGCATCTGCTCGTACCGGCCGGGGAGCAGGGTCTGGTCGATGTAGAGGATGCACTCGTCCTCTGCATCCCACGCGATGGTGTAGGTATCCTCCTCTTCCAGCATGTTCATCCCACCCTGATCGCGTCGAGGAACGCCCGCATGGCCGCCGCCTCGCCCATCGCGACGGAGTCGGGGATGTCCCTCGGCGCGGTGGCGGTTCCTGCCACGTAGATCCCGGGCTTCACCGTGAGGACGGGGCCGAGTTTCTGATCGGCGACCCCGAAGAACCCGGACTCGTCCCGCGGGATGCCGAGCATCCGGGCAACCACATCCGCTCCCGCGGCCGGTTCGAGCCCGACGGAGAGCACCACCAGGTCGGGGTGGAACGTCTCCACCTCGCCGGTCTCGGTGTTCTCCGCGACCATCATCAGGCGGTCGTTCTCCTCGAGCACCTCGCCGGGGAACCCGCGGACGAACCTGACCCCGAGGCTCCTCGCCCGCTCGTAGTACTCCTCGTAGCCCTTGCCATACGCGCGGATGTCGTTATAGAAGACGGTGACCTCGATATCGGGGTTCTTCTCCCGGATGAGCGTGGCGTTCTTCATCGCGTACATGCAGCAGACCCCGGAGCAGTAGGGGCGGCCGACGGAGAGGTCGCGGGAGCCGACGCACTGGACGAACGCCACGCTCCGGGGCGGTCTGCCGTTCGAGAGCCTCTTCAATTTGCCGCCCGTCGGGCCGCTTGCGTTGATCATCCGCTCGAACTCCAGGCTCGTGATGACGTCGGGGATGAGGAGGTAGCGGAGCTGCGCCTTGTTTTTGGCATCGAACGTCGCATACCCGGTCGCGACGACGATGCTTGCCGCCTCGATCTCGAGGTGGCGCTCTTCGTCCTCGTGCAGGATCGCCTCTTTTCCGCAGGCGTCGTAGCAGAGCCCGCACTCGATGCAGTGCTCCTGATCCTTGACGACGATGTCCGGGACCGCCTGGGCGTGGGGCTTGTAGATCGCCTTACGGACGCCGATCCCGGCGTCGAACCGGTTGTAGACCTCCACCGGGCAGATCGCGACGCAGTCCCCGCAGCCGTTGCACTCGCTCTCGAGGACGTAGCGGGGGTGTTTTTTGACCCGGACGCGGAAGTTCCCCACCTCGCCCTCGATCCCCTCGACCTCGGAGCAGGTGTAGATGGTGACGTTTGGGTGCCGGGCCACCTCGACCATCTTCGGAGAGAGGATGCACATCGAGCAGTCGTTCGTGGGGAACGTCTTGTCGAGCTGGGCCATGTGCCCGCCGATGGTCGGTTCGCGCTCGATGAGGTGGACGTGGATGTTGTGGTCGGCAAGGTCGAGCGCCGCCTGGATCCCCGCGACCCCGGCGCCGATGACGACGACCTCAGCCATGGCGGTACCGCCCTGCGAGGTTGACGTATTCACGCGCGTTGTGGAGGATACCCTCCTGCTGCTCGGGCGTCGTCTCCCTGATGACCTTCCCCGGCACCCCGAGGACGAGCGAGTTTTGCGGGATCTCTTTTCCCTCCGTCACCACCGCGCCGGCGCCGATGATGGAGCCCTCCCCCACCACCGCGCCGTTCAGGACGACGGCGCCCATCCCCACGAGCACCCGGTCGCGGATGGTGCAGCCGTGCAGGATGGCGCCGTGGCCGACCGAGACCTCCGCACCGATGGTGACCGGAAACCCCGGTGTCGTGTGGACGACGGCGTTGTCCTGGATGTTTGAGCCCGACCCCACCGCGATCGTATCCCGGTCGCCCCTGACCACGGCGCCGAACCAGACGCTCACGTCGTCGGCAAGCCGCACGTCTCCGATGACCGTTGCGTTCTCTGCGACAAAGACGCGGTTCCCCACAACCGTTCCGCTCTCCATAATGTGTCTACTATTGGTTGCAGCGATACAAAATGTTCTCCATCGATCCGACGGCGTGAAGCGGGGCCGGGAGAAAGCCTGCACCACTTCACCCGAGCATATAGATCAGCATCGCCGAGATCCCGCCCGAGAACGTGGCGATCAGGTTCGTGCCCGAGTTCCCGATCCTGCCGCTGTTCTCGAGCGTTGCGCCCACCAGGCTGTCGATGTTGGTGCCGACGAAGCCGGCGACGATCGTGACGACGACCATCCAGGGGTCGGCGACACCCATCGCCCATGCGACGACGGCGACGATGGCGGATGCGGTGACGGCCGCAACCTCGCCGCGGAGGGTCACCCCCCCATTCGTCCCCCGCGGCACCGACTTGAGCGTCGTGATCAGGTACGGCGCCCTCCCCGTGACCCCGATCTCGCTTGCGGCGGTATCGGCGGCGGCGGAGGAGACGCTCCCCATATAGAGCGCCACGAACGCCGGGTGGCCCGTCAAGCCAAAGAGGATGGCGGCGGCGGTCGCCACCAGGCCGTTTGCGAAGACGTTGAAGTAACCGCGTACGCCCCCGTGCTCCTGGGCGACACCGAGCTGCTCCTTGTCGCGGTAGCGGTACCGGGTAGCCCCGGCACCGATGATGAAGAAGGTGAGCATGATCAGGAACCACCGGACGTCCGCGAAGACGATCAGGATGATCCCGATCATGGCGCCCGAGAAGAGGCCGCTGATGTCGGCCACCCGGAACCTGTAGGCAGTGTAGCCGAACCCGAACCCGATGAGTGCCGCGGCGATGAGAAGGGTCAGTTCGACCTCGAAGTTGAGTTCCTCGAAGAGGAACATCGTCATCGCGACGCCGAGCGCCTCGATCATCAGGGCATCGTCCCGCCCCCGGAGAGCCGCCCGGAGGAGCACCGCGACGAGCACCCCCATCACGGCGACGAGCGGCACGGCATACTGGAGGTAGAGCATCACCGCGATCGATACGACGATAGCGGCAACCAGGTGGTGGAGATACGACGCGTGCTTCCCTCCGGTAAGCCGGAAGGCCACTTCCCCGATCACGACGATGCCGAGGGTGCAGGTGAAGACGAATGTCGAGAGCCAGCCAAGCCCGTAGAGCACGGCAAGCACGATGATCGAGAACGATACGTACCGGGTATCCTTGATGAGGAAGAGGACGAGCGAGAACGGGACGAGGAAGAGCGTGAGCAGCCATGCCGGCTGGAGCAGGGGGGCCAGGCCTATGAAGGCGAGGGTGAGCACCGATGCCAGAACCAGCCCCATCCGCTTTGTCATTCCTATACGATTGGAAGTTCAGGGACAAAGCCTTTAGGGTCGAACACCTGCCGTCTCCGTGGTTTTTGGCGGTGGACGTTCCGGGAAACCCGGGATGGGGACGGCAAACCCGTGCGCTACGCGGGATACCCGGCCGGGGAAAGCCCAACAATATATTTCACTGCGAAGAGAGAGATCATACGCTGAAAATGTCGCCGTCACATCAACTACCCAAAAACTACGATATCGAAGAAGTGGAGACGCGCTGGCAGAGTACCTGGCGGGATGAGGAGAACTATTTCGACCCCGTCTCTTCGAAACCGCAGTTCATCATCGATACGCCGCCTCCCTATCCCACCGGCAACTTCCATATCGGGAACGCATTAAACTGGTGTTATATCGACTTCATCGCGCGGTACAAACGTATGCGCGGTTACAACGTCATGTTCCCGCAGGGGTGGGACTGCCACGGCCTCCCCACCGAGGTGAAGGTCGAGGAGACCTACGGGATCACCAAGAACGATGTACCGCGGGAGAAGTTCCGGGAGATGTGCCGCGACCTCACGCTCTCGAACATCGAGAAGATGCGGGCGACGATGCGGCGGCTCGGGTTCTCGACCGACTGGAGCCACGAGTACATCACCATGCTCCCGGACTACTACAGAAAGACCCAGGCGTCGTTTTTGCAGATGCTCAAGGCCGGCGACATCTACCAGAGCGAGCATCCGGTGAACTTCTGTACCCGGTGCGAGACGGCCATCGCGTTCGCCGAGGTCAACTACGCGCCCCGCACCACCAAACTCAACTACTTCGACTTCGACGGCGTCGAGATCGCCACCACCCGGCCGGAACTGCTCGCGGCCTGCGTTGCGGTGGCCGTCCATCCTGAAGACGAGCGCTACCGCGGGATGAAGGGGAAGAGGCTCACCGTCCCGATCTTCGGTCACGATGTTCCGATCATCGAGGACGTCGCGGTCGATCCTGAGTTTGGCAGCGGTGCGGTGATGATCTGTACGTTCGGCGACAAAACGGACGTCTACTGGTGGAAGCAGCACGCCCTGGATCTCAGGAAGGCGATCGACCGGCAGGGCGTCATGACCGCGACCGCGGCCCCGTATGAGGGGATGACATCGGAGGCCTGCAGGGAAGCGATCCTGGCGGATATGGAGAAGGCCGGGATCCTGAAGCGGCAGGAGGAACTCGAACAGCGGGTGGGAACCTGCTGGCGGTGCAAGACCCCGATCGAGATCCTCTCGGAGCGGCAGTGGTTCGTCCGGGTCCACCGGGACGAGATCATGGATGCGGCGCGGAGGGTCTCCTGGACGCCGGAGCACATGTTTACCCGGATGGAGAACTGGGCGGACTCGATGGAGTGGGACTGGTGCGTCTCCCGGCAGCGGATCTTCGCGACCCCGATCCCGGTCTGGTTCTGCACCGCCTGCGGCGAGATGGTCATCCCGGCCGAGGAAGACCTCCCGATCGACCCGACCGTCGATAAGCCGAAGGTCCCCTGCCCGAAGTGCGGCGGATCGGAGTTCACCGGCGAGAAGGATGTCCTCGACACCTGGATGGACTCCTCGATATCGGCGCTCCACGTCACCGGGTGGGACGGGACCGGTAAACCGCCATACTTCCCGGCACAGCTCCGCCCCCAGGGCCACGATATCATACGGACGTGGGCGTTCTACACGATCCTCCGGGCGAAGGCCCTCGTCGGCAGCCACCCCTGGGACGAGATCCTGGTGAACGGGATGGTGCTCGGAGAAGACGGGTTCAAGATGAGCAAGAGCAGGAGCAACATCATCGCCCCTGAAGAGATCGTCGGGCAGTACGGCGCGGACGCGCTCCGGCAGTGGGGTGCGGGCGGCGCTGCGACCGGTTCGGACATCATGTTCAACTGGAACGACGTCGTCGCCGCGTCCCGGTTCCAGACCAAACTCTGGAACATCTTCCGGTTCGTCATGGGGCACCTGGACTCCGGAACGGAGAGTCCGGCCCCGGTGACGGAACTCACCGACCGGTGGCTCTTCGTCCGGCTCTCCGAAACGGTCGCGGAGGTCACCGCCGCGATGGAGAGTTACCAGTTCGACCGGGCGCTCAGGGCGATCCGGGAGTTCGCCTGGAACACGCTCGCCGACGACTACATCGAGATCGCGAAGGGGCGCCTCTATACGGACGACAGCAGCAGGGCCAGCGCCTGCAGTGCGCTCCGGACGACGATGGACGTCCTCTGCCGTCTCCTCGCCCCGATCATCCCGCACTTCGCGGAGGAGTGCTACCATAACCTCGCCGGGAGAAGCGTCCATGCGGAGGCCTGGCCGGACTTCTCATACACCGACGACGAAGCGCGGCGCCACGGCGATCTCCTGGTGAAGACGATCGCGGAACTCCGGCGCTACAAGCACGACAAGGGCATGGCGCTGAACGCCCCGCTCGGTCACGTGATGATCTACGCGCCTGAACCGGTCGACGACGCCGGCGACGCCGGACGTGCGCTCAACGCCGACGCCCGGTGGAGCACCGGCACGCCCAAACTCGAAGAGGTCGTGAACGGCGTGGACTTCAACATGGCGGTGATCGGACCGACGCTCAGAAAGCAGGCGCGGGGGTTCATGCAGGCCGTGGAGGCGCTCCCGCCGGAACTGCTCAAGAACCCGCCTGCGACCGTCACGGTCGACGGCGAGGAGATCCCCGTGCCCCCCGGTTCCTTCACGCCGAAGGTCGCCTACCGGGTGGCGGGAGAAGAGGTGGACGTCCTCACGCTCGGGGACGTCGTCGTGACGATAGGGCACCAGCCCTGATCTCGTCCGCGATGAACCGGGCCACCTCCTCTTTTGGAAGCAGCGCATCAACGATGACGAACCTTGAAGGGTCGGCCGCCGCAAGGCCCAGGTAGTTCTCCTGCACCCGCGATAAAATTGCGGCGTTCTCGAAATACTCCCTCTTTTTCTCTGGACCGAGCCGTGAGACGGCGTCTTCGACCGGCAGAACCAGGAGGAACGTCCGGTCGGGCCGGATCGTCCAGCCCTCGTGGATCCGGAAGAGCCAGGAGAGCGGGTCGGGGATGACGCCGTCGAGGACGACCGGCTGGTAGGCGAACCGCGAGTCGGCGTAACGGTCGGAGATGATGAGCCTTCCCTCGTCGAGCGCGGGCCGGATCAGGGTATCGATATGCGCGGCGTGGTCGGCGCAGAAGAGCAGGGCCTCGGTGATCGGATCCATCCGCTCGGCGATCGCCCGCCGCACCGACTCGCCGACCCAGGTGGCGCCGGGCTCGCGGGTGAAGAGGGGGTCGAGGTCGGCGAGGAGTTCCCGGAGACGGGCAAGAAGCGTGCTCTTGCCGCTCCCGTCGATCCCTTCGATGGTGATCAGCACGGGCGTCCCCTCCGGAGCCACTCGAGCGGCACCGTGCCGCGGTGGACGGCGGTCGCGACGATCGCCCCGTCGAACCCGGCGTCGGTGAGGAGATGAATGTCGTCGGTTCCGGCGACCCCGCCCCCGTAGAGGAGGCGGCCGGGGTAGCACGCCCGCATCGCTTCGAGTTCCTCCCGGTCGAGGCCGCGCTCCGTCCCCACGTCGCTGATGTTCAGGAGGATGCACCCCTCGAACGAGAACGCCGACGCCCGGGCCAGCATCTCCGAAGGCTTGATGCCCCAGGGGAGCACCCGGCCTCCTTTGACGTCGATGCTCAGGTAGCCGCCCCGGTAGGTTGCGAGATCCTCGATCGCCGTCGCCGCCGTCTCGGTGCCGACGACCGGTGTCACGCCCCCGACTGCCGCACATTCGGCGGGCGACCGGCAGCCCCGGTCGAGATAGCATCGCTCGACCATCGCGGCGCAGCGCCGGACGAGATCGTCCTGCGGCGTCCTGCCCTCGAGGCTCTCGAGGTCGGCGATGTAGAGATACCGGGGCGCGAGCGCGGACAGGTAGGCTTCCGGTTCGGCCGAAGGGGCAAGCCCCCAGGTCAGCGGCCGGTAGCCGGCGCGCATCCCGGACTTCCCGTGCACCACGAGACCGCCTGCCAGATCGACTGCAAGAATCAGTTCCATGTCCTCAACGTAATCACTATTAGGGTGAAGGATCATTAATTTCTATGCAATTACTCGTCAGTCCAAGCAGCATTGAGGAGGCAAGAAGCTCGCTTTCCGCTGACATCATCGACGTGAAAAAACCCTCTGAAGGGTCGCTGGGCGCGAATTTCCCCTGGATCATCCAGGAGATCAAGAAGATCGCCGGCAGGAAGCCAGTCAGCGCTGCAATCGGGGACAATGAGTATAAACCGGGAACAGCAGCTCTTTCTGCATACGGCGCCGCACACGCCGGTGCCGATTACATCAAAGTCGGCCTGATGTTCGACGGGGAGGACCGCGCCCGCGAGGTCATCGAAGCGGTGACCACGGCGGTGAAGCGCGATTTTCCCGAGAGATACGTCGTCATCGCAGCCTATGCCGATTCGGCGAGGATGGGCACGATCCCGCCGTTCGCGATCAGTTCGCTGGTCGCGGACGCCGGGGCCGATGTCGCCATGATCGACACCGGTATTAAGGATGGGAAGAGTCTCTTCGAGTTCATGGACGAAGAGGCGCTGACCCGGTTCACCGCACAGAACCGGGAGTTTGGGCTGCAGACGGCTCTTGCCGGCTCGTTGAAGTTCGAGGATCTCGATGCCTTGAAGAGGATCGACCCCGAGATCATTGGTGTCCGGGGGATGGTCTGCGGAGGCGATCGCTCGATGGTGGTCAGGGCAGAACTGGTGGAGAAAGCAATGATGATGCTCAGGTGATGTATGTACACCAAGAAGATGCAGATGGAAACAACATTTACGTTCGACGACGTGCTCCTTGAGCCCGCCGAATCATGGGTGGAGCCCGCCGATGCCGATGTCAGGTCGCGGTTCTCGCGCAATATACCTCTGACTATCCCTCTCGTGAGCGCCGCCATGGATACCGTGACCGAGTCGGTGATGGCGATAACCATGGCTCGCGAAGGCGGCATCGGTGTCATCCACCGGAACATGACCGCTGAAAACGAGGTCGCCGAGGTCAGGATCGTCAAGCAGGCCGAGGACCTGATCGAGCGCGAGGTCGTGGCGGTCGATCCCGAAGCCACGGTCACCGACGTGGAGCGGATCATGCGGCAGTACGGCATCGGCGGCGTGCCCGTCATCGAGAACGAGAAGGTGATCGGCATCGTCAGCCGCAGGGATATCAGGGCGATCCTCCCGAAACGCGGTGAGGCGAAGATAACCGACTACATGACGAAGAAGTTGATCACGGCTTCCGAGGATGTCACGGCGGAGAACGCGCTCGAGACGATGTATGCGAACAAGGTCGAGCGTCTCCCGGTCGTGGACGCCGAAGGGTGCCTGGTCGGCATCATCACGATGCGGGACATCCTCGAGAAACGCCAGTACCCCCACGCGAACCGCGATGCGAACGGGAAACTCCGGGTCGCCGCTGCGGTGGGGCCCTTCGACTTCAACCGGGCGATGATGCTCGTCGAGGCCGGGGTCGACGCCCTGGTCGTGGACTGCGCTCACGGCCACAACATGAACGTCGTCAGGGCGGTCGGCGAGATCAAGGCGAGCGTCGCCGTCGACGTGGTGGCGGGAAACATCGCGACGAAGCAGGCGGCCTCGACCCTTGCCGGGATGGTGGACGGGCTGAAGGTCGGTATCGGGCCGGGCTCCATCTGTACCACAAGGATCGTCGCGGGCGTGGGCGTGCCGCAGGTCTCTGCCATCGCAAACGTTGCCGGGGTGGCGCAAGAGGCCGACGTGCCGGTGATCGCCGACGGCGGCATCCGCTACTCAGGGGACATCGCAAAGGCGATCGCCGCTGGTGCAGACTGCATCATGGCCGGCAGCCTCTTTGCCGGCACCGACGAGGCGCCGGGGAGGGTCACGACGATCAAGGGCCGGCGCTACAAGCAGTACCGCGGGATGGGATCGCTCGGCGTCATGAGCAGCGGCGAGTCGAGCGACCGCTACTTCCAGAAGAAGGAGTTCGGGAAGACCAAGTTCGTTCCCGAAGGCGTCGAGGGGGTCACGCCCTACGTCGGGCGGGTCGCGGACGTCATCTACCAGCTTGTCGGCGGCCTGAAATCTGCCATGGGCTACACGGGCTCGAAGACGGTGACGGATCTGAAGAAAAACGGCAGATTCCTCAGGATCACGTCTGCGGGGTACGGCGAGAGCCACCCGCACAACATCATGATCACCGACGAGGCACCGAACTACCGCCTCTTCGAATGATCCTTTTTTTATGGTTGAATCACTAACATTTAGTAAATATGCTTGAGGGCAGCGAGGTTTCCCGTCTCCTTGATATCCTGGGAAACCGGAACAGACGGCGAATAATAGAGCTGCTGAGGCAGAAACCGTGTTTCGTGACTGAGATCTCCGAGCGGCTGGTGCTCAGTCCGAAAGCGGTGATAGAACACCTCCAGTTGATGGAACGCGAGGAGCTCCTCGTATCTCACCAGGATGAACGCAGGCGAAAGTATTACTACCTCTCGCATGACATCAATGTCATCGTAAACCTGCAGAAGCAGGACGGGGTTACGCTTCCCTCCGTTGAAGAGAACCAGAGAACACGATTAGCAAGGAACCTCGAGGTGTTCAGGAGGATGGTTCGGGTTCACGACGAACTCCTGGAGAGCCTCGAACAACTGGAGCGGGAGATTGAATCGAGGTTCGGTGAGGTCATGCGCACGCGGGGGAGTCTCGTCACCGACGACGGGGAGATGGAGATCGTCCTCGCCCTCTCCCACGCCGACCTGCGCCTCGCGGAACTCGAGGAAGTGAGCAGCCTGTCCACGGATGAGCTGAAACAGAGATTGGGCAACCTCACACGCAAGGGGGTTGTCGAGCGAATCAACGACCGATACCGGATACGTGGTACACATGGCGAATAACCCATACGACGAAGTGTTTCGAGACATCGCGCGGCTGATGGAGCGGATCCTGAGCGAGATGCCGCCCTGCGACCCGAAGATCATCGGGTTCACCATCATCGGCGGAATGCCGGAAGGGGCCTCCTACCCCGATTTTGCCGGGGACGAGGAGGGCGAGTCCGATGTCGAGGTGGTCGAAGGGGACGACTGCATCTACATCACCGCAGTAGCGGATGCCCGGGCGGACGGCGCCCCATACGTCACGTTCCAGGAGGACTCCGTGACCCTCTGCACCGGGGGTGACGAGGAGACGGTCATCGATCTCGACTGCGAGATCGACGTACTGCATAGCGTCTACAACGTGCAGCACGGCGTGATCGACGCTGTCTGCCCAAAGAAGAGCGCACCGGGCGAGGCCGCCCGCCCCTGAACCACATCACTCTTTTGCGGCGGGTTCGGAAGAGCGCGTTTCGCCGGGCGAATGTCCCATTTACATGGGAGTTCGTGCGTCAAGCAATCTTTCAAACCTCCGGCCCCAGGAGGAACTCACTCTTCATCCGCACCGGCATCGCGGAGCGCTTCACTGATTACCCCCCGGACGCCGTCCGTCGTCTCGCCTTCGAGAGCCTTACGGAGCGCCAGAACCGCCTCTCCGCCGCCGATCGTGCCGAGCGAGCGGGCGGCGCTCCGTCGCACGAACTCGTTCTCGTCGTCGCGCATCCTCCCGAGCAGCACGACCGCCCGGGGATCGCCAAGCAGCCCGAGCCCCTTCGCCGCCATGTAGCGGACGTGATCCTTCTCATCGTCGAGGGCGGCGGCGAGGGGCGCATACGCCTCGCCGTCGCCGAGCAGCCCGAGGGCCTCCGCCGCGCGATACCGCACCCTCCAGTCGCCGTCCGAGAGCAGGGCAACGCAGGCGGGCACGGCAGGTTTTCCAACCGCGACGAATCCGTGCATCGCCTCCGCCCGCACAGCCTTCTCCGGGTCAAAGAGCCGTGAGATCAAGTTCTCCAGGTCCAGACGATCGTCTCCAGATTCAGGGGATATGCTATGAGTCATGATTCCGTCACTCCCGCGGCCTACGCCCCGGCGTACATCACACATTGAGACGGATTTGTAATAAGTGCTTAGGCCGCCGGGTCACCTGCAGGCGCCGTATCCCCGCGGCCCCCAACTGGTGTCAGGTCAGAAACCCGGAAGCATATATCGCCAGACTCACCAGAACAACAAGACCGGTTCCGAAGATGAGCGTCCCCAGAGCGTTGAATAAGGGATCGCTCTCGATCCATTTCTCTTGAACGTGCATGGCACCGGATACAGCATCAAGGTATATATATTTTACCAGGGAGATAAAAATAAATTCTCCTATATAATCGTATTCAATAGCGATACCTGCCGGACTACGAGTTTGAGGATTATCGAGGGTTCAGCGCGGTTTCCCGGTGCGCCCCGGCGTGCTGCGCGCCATCTACGGGAGAGAAACCGCTCCGCTGGAAGCCTCGAAGATGAAAGAAAGTGACGCCCAGGACGGAATTCGAATCCGTGTCGACGGCGTGACAGGCCGTCATGATAGGCCACTACACTACCTGGGCACTTCTTGGTTGCTGGATCCCGCCTCCCGGATTCGAACCGGGGACATCGCGGTAGCCGCGCAGTTCGCCCGAGAGCGAAGACCATACTACAGCCGCGCACTCTACCAGTCTGAGTTAAGGCGGGTCACTGCTCTAATAATGTTAGATAGAGTTGTTATTAAATATTTCGCAGAACTCTCGGGGAACGCTGGAATACGGACATCATTATTTATATACAACCTCGGATAACGAGTACATATGAACCCTACAAACGCTGAAGCACGCAGGAATGCTGAAGCGTACTGTCTTCTTCACCGATAGCCGTGCGAACAAGAACGTCACTGTTTTCGACACCACACTGCGCGACGGTGAACAAACACCGGGCATCTCATTCACGCTTGAAGAGAAACTCGGTATTGCTGAACAGCTCTCCGGAATAGGAGTCCACGCCATCGAAGCGGGCTTTCCCGCATCCTCGGATGCCGAACGCGAGATAGTCCGGGCCATCATGAACCTCGGGCTCTCCGCACAGGTCTGCGGCCTTGCGCGGTCGCTCCGGGCCGATGTGGATGCGTGCATCGACTGCGGCGTCGACATGGTCCACGTCTTCATCCCGACCTCCGACGTCCAGCGCGAGTACACGATCAAAAAGACCCGCGAGCAGGTCCTCGAGGCCACCGGCGATATCATCGCGTATGCGCGCGACCACGTCGGCCGGTGCATGTTCTCCGCGATGGACGCCACGAGGACCGACCGGGATTACCTGATAGAGGTATACCGTGTTGCAGTGGACGCCGGAGCGACGATCATCAACGTGCCCGACACGGTCGGCGTGATCACCCCGACGGCCATGAAACGCCTCATCGAGCGGATCGACCGGGAGGTGAACTGCCCGATCGACGTCCACTGCCACAACGACTTCGGGCTTGCGGTGGCAAACACCATCGCGGCGGTCGAGGCCGGCGCCTCCCAGGTGCAGGTGACGGTGAACGGCATCGGCGAGCGGGCAGGTAACGCCGATCTCGCGCAGACGGTGATGGTGCTCTCGTCCATCTACGGTATCGATACCGGCATCCGGACGCAGAGCCTCGTCGAGACCTCGCGGCTCGTCTCCCGCTACGCGGGGATGAGCATCCCGGCCATCCAGCCGATCGTCGGCGAGAACGCCTTCGCCCACGAGAGCGGGATCCACTCCCACGGCGTCATCACCCGGTCGGATACGTTCGAGCCGGGGATCATGACGCCGGAGATGGTCGGGCACCGGCGCAGGCTGAAACTCGGCAAACACGCCGGGAGGCATGCGGTCAAGCAGATGCTCGCCGAGGTGCACATGGAGCCAGCCGACGAACAGATCGACGAGATCGTCCTCCGGGTGAAGGCGATTGCCGGGAAGGGCAAGCGGGTGACGGACGCGGACCTCTACGAGATCGCGGAGAGCGTCATGCAGATCGCGCCCGACGAGAAGACCCTGGAACTCCAGGACGTCGCCATCATGACCGGCAACCACGCCATTCCGACGGCAAGCGTCAGGGCGACCGTCGACGGGGTCGAGCACATCTTCTCGAGCGTCGGCAACGGCCCGGTGGACGCGGCCGTGCGGGCGATCCTCGGGATCATCCCGGCCCCGGTTCACCTGAAGGAGTTCAACATCGAGGCGATCTCCGGCGGCACCGATGCTCTCGGGCACGTCACCATCGCCGTCGAGGACGAGCGGGGCCGGGTCTTCGATGCCAGCGCCTCGAGCGACGACATCATCCTCGCGTCGGTCGAGGCGGTGATCAACGCGATCAACCTCGTCTGCCGGACGCACAAACTCGACCGGGAACCAGTGGAGTGAACGATTCACTCCGTTTTTTAAAAAATGACGAATCAGGCGGAGCCGGGAGGCTGCTGTTTTCCTTCCAGCGCTCCCCTGATCTGCGCGGATAACTGCTCGAACCTGCCCTGCAACGCCTTCTCCTGCTTCTCAAGCGACTTGACGCGGAGGTCGAGCGTCTCGATGCGCTCGTTCAAGGAAGCAAGCACCTGCTCCTTGCTCTTCTGCATCATGACGCTGCCGACGTTCATGAAGACCGCCGCATCCTCGGAGACGTCGGCCAGGTCCTCGACCGCGCGCCGGGCTTCGCGGACCGTCAGTTCGTACTGTGCTTTCTGCGATACCACGGTCTGGAGCTGCTGCTGCATCTGCTGAAGCATCGCCAGCTGGTTCTGCACTTTTGGCGGGATGTTTTCCATATTCATCTACTCCTGGAATGGACGAAGATCGGTAACAGTATTTCTGGTGGCGGGCAGCGGCCTTCCCGACCCTCTGCCCTTTCTCTACATCATAGGGACGCGGAACTCATTAAAGGTGAGGGTTCAGAGAAGGGGGGTTCCCCATCATCCTGACGGGAAAGCAAGTTCCCGCATCTCGACCGCTATGGTTATCAGCCGCAGCCAGGTGTTCAGGGCCGCCCTGAGCGCGGGTATATCGGTGGCGCTCACATCGAGAACGAGCGCATCGTCGTCCGCGAGTTCGACCCGGACGGACGACCGGCCGCCCACGTCGCCCATCTCCTGGCAGACGGAGAGGTAGAGGGCACGGGCATCGGGGGTCGCGAACCGGAAGACCGCTGTATGCGTCATGGAGTCACCTTCAGGGTGTAGCGTCTCCGTTGCGTTCCGTCAAAGACGATCCGATGTCCCGTAAGGGACTCCCCGGCAAACACGGTGTCGACGTGGCCCTTGAGCGCCTCGTACACGAAACGATCCGAGACGAAGAGTCCGCGGGCGATCGCACCGGCCCGCTCCTCGACGGCAAACGACCCGACACGGATCTCTGCCGCCGACTCTCCGCCGTCATACACCTGAATCAGAAAAAAAGGGCCGGATTTCGAGACGATCAGAACCGGCCCCTCGAGGGAGAAGAGGTCGCCCATGCCCGCTTTGCCGCGGGTGAGGTATTCGGCGCCGATCGAGAACGCCAGATCCCGCGCAAGGGCGCGCACCTCGGGAGCCGGTTTACGCGACGTCGTGACGACCGTCATCGAGCCTTCAGATCTTTTATTCCAGCTCCGCGTTCCTTGAAGAGGATGCGGTGCCCACAGTAGGGGCAGCGTATATTGACGTCGATCTCCACTTTTTGTTTACAGCGAGCGCACTTATAGGCAGCCACGACCGATTAACCCTCCTTCTGCAGTGACCGCTCGATGCTCCGCACGGCGACGCGCATCGAGGGCGTCTCCGGGACGTAACTCCCGCCGGCAAACTTGAACCCGCATTTGCGGCACGCCCAGATGCCTGTTCCCTCACGCTTGACCGCTACCTGGTCGCAGCGGGGGCACGCATGGCTCGCGCGGGAGACCGTCTCGATCTGGTTGACTCTCTTCCGGATAAACCGGCCATACCGGGGGCCGAAACGCCCGGAACTTCCTACGACCTTGCCCTTTGCACTCTGTTTGCGACTTGCCATTTCGCGTACCTCTTGTATGTCCTCTAATTTTTGTGCTGTCGATTAATATAGTTACTCACGACACCCGTTCGACGATCCGGGTCTCCGCATTCCCCCTGGAAACCTTGTTCACCAGGTCGTAGAACTCTTCCTGGACACCCGCCGGAATTCTGACGACCGCGATCCAGGATCCGTCCTTCTGCCACTCATCTCGCTCAAGCGTTCCCGCGGTCGTGATCTCGTATGCCCTCGCGGCATAATCCGCCGGAATCTTCACGGCGATCCGGACCTCCTCGAACCGGATGGGGAGGAGCGGGCGGAGCGCCTTGACCACTTCTTTGACCTGCTCCTCGACGGACTTGAAGGGATCGATGCTCACCCTCGCCTCTTCCATCGCAAGCTCGATACGCTGCGGCGGGTGAGGGAACCCGGTCTGCGGGTTGACGGCGTTCCTCGCGATGAACGTGACGACCCTGCTGCGCTTCTCTGCGGTGAGGTGGCGGCGCTGTTCCGACGTGAGGTGGATCTCGCCTTTCCGGATGATCCGGAGTGCCGCCTCCTCGAACTCGGTCGTCTTGAAGACCTTCACGAGGCTCTCTTCGGAGGCCCGTTCAGCATGGGCGGCGTTCGAGAAGATGGAGTCGGCGGCGACGACATTCTCCAGATCGATCTCCTCGCCCTGCCGGATGCGCTGAGCCAGGTCGGGGTCGACGAGGACCTCGAACCGTTCACCGTGGCTCTCAAGTCGCGCCACTACTGCCTGGTCGAGAGGAATCATACGGATGACACTCACTCTTCGAACTGGTCGACGTATGTCTTTACCTCGTCCCTCTCCAGCTTCCGGAACTCCCGGGTCTCGATTGAGACGAGGCCGATCTCGATCGCACCCACGTCGAGTTTGCCCTCCGTCGCGGCGTGCAGGGCCTTGATCCCGAGCCCGATGGCGCCGGCGAAGTCCGCATCCTCCCGGTACTCGTCCTCGAAGACCTTCATGACCGCAGGCCGGCCGGTTCCGATGCCGGTCGCCTTGTACTCGAGCAGCGTGCCGCTCGGATCCGTCTCGAAGAGCCGGGCCTCCCCGTCGCTGACTCCTGCAATCAGGAGAGCGGTTCCGTAGGGGCGGGCACCGCCGAACTGGGTGTAGGTCTGCATATGGTCGCAGAGTTTCTTCGCGAGGATCTCGACGTTGATCGGCTCGTTGTAGGAGACCCGGTTGATCTGGGACTCGACCCGGGCCCGGTCCACGAGGGACCGCGCATCGCCGACGAGGCCGGAGGACGCAACGCCGATATGCGTGTCGATCTTGAAAATCTTCTCGATGGAGACCGGTTCAAGGAGACGGGACGTCACCCTCTTATCGACGATCAGCACGACGCCTTCGCTGCACTTGATTCCAACGGCTGTCGTGCCTCGTTTCACCGCTTCTCTGGCGTACTCGACCTGGTAAAGCCTTCCGTCCGGGCTGAATACTGTGATTGCCCGGTCATATCCCATCTGATATTGTGGTTGCATTATCGTTCCTCCAAATCGGCTTCGGTGAAAAACAATGACTTCTGATGCTTAATACCTTTTTCAACCAAATCAACCTTTTGACGCGGGTAGCGATAGACCGCGAAATAAGTTTCCCCGATCTTCACCTCTCCGTCCCCCGAGAGCTGCTGGATCGGTCTCATCCGGCGCCGCAGTGCGTGGATCGTTCCCGAGGTGGCGACCGTCCGGAGCGCGATCCGTTTATCGGCGACCGCGGTGACCGTTGCAAGCGCGACGGCGATATCCTTCTCGGTCCCCCGCCGGCACCGGACGACGACGTAGCCTCCCTCGCAGAAGACCACCGCGGGCTGCGCAAGACCGGCGGCCGCATCGCCAAGGAGCGAGGTCGCGGCCTCGATGACCGAAAGATACACCTGTTTCTGGTCTAGTTCCACCCCGGAGGGGAGGATCCGCGCCAGGATGTAGCGCCGCTTCGTCCGCATCGCCGGCGGTCTCGGTCTCATTCGACCACCTTCACGGGCCGGTGCGGCTCGACGATCCGGCCGAGGGACGAGAGCGCTTCGGTCACTTCCGCACCCGTCATGCCGAAGAGTGCGCAGAGACCGCGGATCTCGCGAACCGATCGCTGCCCGAGTATCGAGCGGGCGTCCGACGATATCGTCAGGGGAAAGTCGTATCGGCGCTGCAACGAGAGGACGTCCGCATACCGCTGCAGCGCTCTCTGGCGCTTCGTCCCGCGGAGGTGAATGATGGGAGCCATCGATATGTTCATCGCCACACCCTGCTCTGCCGCCGTCCGTGCGGCGACGTGGTCGAAGGCGTTCCTTCGGGTGGCATGGATGCTCCTGACGACGTTCACCTCCCGGATAGAGACGATCGCACGGTTGAAGGCGATCTCCCCGGCGTCGACGTAGACGATATCGGCCCGCCGGACGGCGGGATCGCGCACCCTCTTCAAGACTTCTTTTACCGACGCGGCGCTGATCACAGCTCCCCGGATGACCTCGATGCCGGGAGGCCGGTGCGCGATGTCTCCGATAACGACGGCGCTATCGAACCCGAGTTCTGCCGCTTCGAGCGCCATTCGCGCAACCGTCGAGTCGCCGGCAGGATAGGGATGTATACCGGCATCTGTGATCTTCATCGTGGGTGGGCCGTATAAAAAAAAGAGTATTTATTTGCCGCGGTTCGCATGGGAACGAATGCTCGGGCGCGTCTTCTCGGTTCCACGCCCGCGCGTCTGCATCCCCCGACCCTTCAGGCCGGCGGAGGTCTTGCCGCGCTCCGCCCGGCCCCGGTGGACCGGGTTTGCCAGCCACGCGAGGTTGCGGTCGCTCTTGATCGACGGGTGGTGCCCGTCGACCATGATGACCTCGAACCACTTGGAGCGTCCGTCCTCACCGACCCAGTAGGAGTTCAGGGCCTCCATGTTCGGGAACTTGCGGGATGCGCGCTCTTCGGCCATGCGCTGCAGGCTCTTCGCCGGGGTCACCCGGCGCATGCCCATGCGTGCCGTCCTGCGCCCACGGATGTACCGCGGCTTCCTCCGGCCGCCGCGGCGGACCTTGACCCGCACGACGACGATCCCCTGCTTGGCCTTGTATCCGAGCGACCGGGCCCGGTCGATCCGGGTCGGGTGCTCCACGCGCACGATACTCCCTTCGCGCCGCCAGACCTGGAGCCGCTCCCAGAGGAGGGCTTTCACTTCCGACCGGTCGGGCCGCTTCCATGCCTCGCGTACGTAGGCATACATCGACTTTGCCATCTTTCAAATCACCTCAGGTTCAGCGTTTCCGCCACATTCCTTTCCGGGACGTATCCCGTGGTTCCTAACAGGTTGACGGGAGCAGGGATAAAGGATTGCTTTTGCCGCCCCCGCCTGCAGGAAGACCTACGCGCCCTTGCGCTTCTCCACGACCCTGATGGCATCCATCCGGGTGACCGGATACTGTCCGTTCTCGTCCTTCTCGGCCGATTTGACCATATCCCAGACGGTGAGAAGGGCGGCGGAGACGCCGGTGAGCGCTTCCATCTCGACGCCGGTCCTCCCGTAGGACTTGACGCGGGCGGTCGCCTCGATGTAGCCGTCACCCTCCTCGAAGTCGATCGTGATGCCCGCAAGCGGTATGGGGTGGCACATCGGGATGAGGCGCGGCGTATCCTTCACCGCGAGGGTTGCCGCCACCCGTGCGGTCGCGAGCACGTTGCCTTTGACCGTGGTTCCTTCCCGGATGGCGCGGAGCGTCTCGCTCCTAAGGTAGATCCTGCCGCTCGCAACCGCTTCCCGGACGACCTCGGTCTTTCCCGAGATGTCCACCATCTGTGCGCGGTCGTTCTCGATGTGGGTGAAGACCGGGGCCTTGCCGTGTTCGCCGGACTCGCTCATGTGTATCAGGAGAACTTCTCTCTGGGGATAAAAGAAGGCGACGTATGGCAGGTCAGTCCGGCGCGGGGTGCCGGAAGAGGACCTCCGGGATGCGGTCGGGCATATCGGTCGCGAGCATCCCGTTCCCCCGCCCCTCTGCGGCGAGCATGCCGGCCCTGCCGCTGACGTACGCGGCGAGGGAGGCCGCCTCGAACGCAGGAAGATGGCAGAAGAGCGCGCCCGCGATGCCGGCCAGGAGGTCGCCCGTCCCCCCGACGGTCATGGCGGGGGTGCCGGTCCGGTTGAGCCTGACCCTTGATCCGTCCGAGATGACGTCGACCGGGCCCTTGAGGAGGACGGTTCCGGCGGTCGCCGCGGCCTTCACAGACCGGCCGCGCGCGGCAAGATCCACCGGGGGCTCCGCACCGGTCATCCGGGCGAACTCGCCTGCGTGCGGGGTGTAGATCGTCTCCTTCGCCGCCGGAAGGGGCAGGGCGAGCGCATCGGCATCGAAGACCGCCTTCTCCGCCGCCTCCGCGACGCCGAGGACGACGTCGTGGCTCTCGCCACCGAGACCCATGCCGCAGACGACGACATCCGCGCGGTCGACGAGCCGGAGTATCGTCTCCAGGTGGTCGACGGTGATCGCCCTTCCTTCCAGGCGCTCGTAGATCAGGTCGGGCATGGGGATGTAGGCCGGGGATGCGACCCGCACGATGTCGGCCCCGGCGCGAAGCGCTCCCATCGCCGCGATGTAGGGCGCCCCCTGGTAGGGTCCGCCCCCGACGACGAGCACCTCGCCGCCGGCGCCCTTATGGGCCCCCTCTGCCCGGGACGGGACGAGCGTGAGGTCTCCCGGGCCGGTGAATATCTCAGCCTCGAGCGGGATGCCGATATCCGCGACGTCCGCACCCTCCACCTTCGGGCGGTGGAACGAGAGGATCCGGCTCGCACGGATCCCGGGGGTGGGGGTGTCGACGGCGACGATCGGGGCGCCGCTTCCGTTCGCCCGGGCGACGAGGGTCGCAAACGGTTCCCGCACCGCGCCCGCCGCCCCGGTGCCGAGCATCGCGTCGACGATGATGTCGGCGCCGTCAAAGAGGCGGGAGAGCGCCTCGACGTCTGCGGCGCACCGGACGGGATGGAGGGCAACGGAACAGTGTCGGAGGAGCGATGCCTGAACGGCGGCGGAGGCGGTCGTCGAGCCGCAGTCGGGATAGACGACGTCGACCGCATTGAGGTGCTGGAGGTAGCGGGCCGCCACCATCCCGTCGCCGCCGTTGTTCCCCCTTCCGCAGAGGACGAGGACGCGGGAAGGAGTAAGGGCGAGGACAGCGTCCGCGACCGCCCTCCCGGCGCTCTCCATCATCAGAAGCGACGGGTAACCGAGCGCAACGGCGTTCCCCTCGACCGCTCTCATCCGGCCGGCGTCGATAACGCCGGTCTCCAGAAACTCCCGCATTTCGTTTGCTGTCATCTGCCGTCCCTCCCGGGGTGTTGTCTGATTGGTGCTATGGTGATATGATCTTAGATATCTTTTGAAAAGAGGGGATACCTGGATCGTGGGATTACCGCCATCGCTACCATGTAAGGCTCCCTCCCCTGTCTCAACCCCAGAAGGCTGTACCTGTGCCCCCACCCCGCCCGCGCCTCCGGCGCTCCTCCTACGAAATCCGTAACCCCGGAGCGGGCCGGGACGCCGCACTTTCTCTAACATCTCCTCGGACGGTGGACCGTGGGAGTATCGCCATTGGGGGAGGGGCCGACGGGGAGGGGGCAAGGCCCCCCTCCCTGTCTCAACCCGCAAAGATCCGCACCTCCCGTCACCCCCACCCCACCCGCGCTTCGCGCTCCTCCCCCTTCCTGCGGGGCGGGGGCAGTCATGGAGATACCCGAGGAAAGTCGCATCCCGGACGAGCATGCGAGCCGGAATACCGCGGAGCAATACGTGGTTGCCTAACGGGAACCCGTGCACAGGATTGCGCGGCCAGAATAGCGCAAGAGGTGGCACCGAGGTTTGAGAATAACTGCTCAAAATTTATGGCGTCCGGGCCAAACCCCCCGATCTCACCACACCCCCATGCCTTATTGACATTCCACGACGCACTACTATGGAGATGAGCCTCGAGAACGATCTGCAAAGAGCGGCGGATATCATCGGTGAAGCGGAGTCGGTGACGATCGTCTCCCACATCGACGCCGACGGCATCAGCACGGAGGCGATCCTCGCGCAGGCGCTCGCCCGCGAGGGCATCCCCGCCACGTCCGTCTTCGTCCGCCAGCTCGAGCCGATGGCGATGCGCCACGTCCCGAAGGACGGCTCCCTGAAACTCTTCGCCGACCTCGGGGCCGGGCAGCAGAACCTTCTTGAGGAACACGGTCTTTCTGCCGACGAAGTCCTGATCCTCGACCACCACGTCAGCCAGCCCTCCGGCACGGCCTACCCCCAGGTAAACAGCCTTGACCACGGCATCACCCGGATGAGCGCCGCCGGTATCGCGTACCTGGTCGCGAAGGCGATCGATTCCACAAACATCGACCTCGCGAAACTCGCCGTCATCGGGAACGTCGGGGACATGATGGCCCGCGAGAACTGCGGGCTGGTCGGCCCGGCACGCGAGATCGTCTTAGACGGGGTGGAGTACGGCAACATCCTCGTGCGGGACCGCGACCTGAACTGCTACGGGACATCCACCCGCCCGATCCACACCTGCCTCGGTTACTGCGACGACCCCTACATCGACGGGATCTCGAACAACACGAACGCCGCACTCCGGTTCCTTGAGAGGAACGGCGTCGAACTGAAGAACCCGCGAGGCGGGTGGCTCGTCTGGGAAGAACTCCCGTTCGACGACCGGCGCACGATCATCAGCGCCCTCGTCCAGCAGCTCATCGCCTACGGGAGGGAGACCGACCGCCTCCTCGCCGAAACCTACATCTTCCCCGACGAACCGGAGCGCACGCCGCTGCGGAACGCCTCCGAGTACGCCACCCTCTTAAACGCCTGCGGCCGGTGGGCAAAACCCCGGATAGGGAGCAGCATCTGCCGCGGGGAACGCGGGGAGGCCTACCGCGACGCGGAGCAGATGCTCGCCCACCACCGGACGGTCATCCGCGACCTGCTCCAGTACATCCTCGATACGGGCGTGACCGAACTCTCGCACCTCCAGTACATCCACACCGGCGACCGGTTCCCCGACACCATCGTCGGGATCGGAGCGGGGATGGCGCTCTCCAAACTGAACTGGAAGAAACCCATGATGGTGCTCTCCGCGATGGTGGACGAACCGGAGATGACGAAGGTCTCGATGCGGACGAACGAGTGGGCGCTCGCCCGCGGGGTCGACCTTCAGGAGGCGCTCGTCGAGGCGGCGGCAGAGGTCGGCGGCGCAGGGGGCGGGCACCGGATCGCTGCCGGCGCATTCATCCCCCACGATACAGAAGAGGTGTTTGTTGATGGTGTCAACCGAATACTCAAACGACAGTTCGCTCAAGCGGATACGGACGATTGCTGACTTCCAGTTCGGTGCCGGGGCCGGAACCGCGGTCTTCCCCGACGAGTGCGCCTTCCAGTTCTCCACGACCGGGCGCATCCGCCAGGTGCGCCTCGGAAAGGAGAGGCTCGCGACGGTCAGGGCGCAGGACGGGCGCCTGACCCTCGGGATAGCCGCAGCGGAGCGCCTTCGCGCCCATCTCGCCCCCCCGGCCTACCGGGTTGTGGTGCAGGAAGACGTGGCGCCGTTCGTCGCGGACGGGAAGAACGCGATGGCAAAACACGTCGTCACTGTCGACGAGGCTATCCGCCCCGGCGACGAGGTGCTGGTGGTGACCGAGGGCGACGTCCTCCTCGCCACCGGGGCGGCGCTGCTCTCCGGGCGGGAGATGCTGGCATTTAATTACGGTGTAGCCGTAAAAGTACGGCAAGGAAGAGGATCCACATGATGCCTGGAAAGATAAACCCGAAGAAGATGAAGCAGATGATGAAGCAGATGGGCATGGAGATGGAGGAGATCGAGGGCGTCGAGAAGGTCGTCATATACACGCCCGCGGGAAACTACGTCTTTGACGAGGCCCAGGTCGTCGCGACCACCATGCAGGGGACCACCTCCTACCAGATCACCGGGGATGCCCGGTTTGAGGAGGCCGTCCCGGAGATCCCCGACGACGACGTCGCCCTCGTCGCATCGCAGACCGGGGCAACCGAGGAGGCCGCACGGGCGGCGCTCGTCGAGACCCGCGGCGACATCGCCGAAGCGATCCTGAAACTTGCGCAGCAATGATCGAGAACGGCGAACGTCTTCTGCTCGTCGGTGAGGACCGCGAGTACTTCGTGACGGCGGGCGAGGGTCAATTCTCCACCGACCGGGGGATGATCGATCTATCGGCGCTCGCGCGCACGAACCCGGGAGGCGAGATCCGGACTCACCTCGATATCCCGTTCACCGTGCTGCGCCCCCGGCCGACCGACTTCTTCGTCCACGCAAAACGGAGCGGAGCGCCCATGCTCCCGAAGGACATCGGCATGGTGATCGCCTACACGGGGATGAACCGGGACGACCATGTCCTCGACGCCGGAACCGGGAGCGGCGTCGCCGCGATCTACTTCGGGAGCATCGCCCGGAGCGTGAAGACCTACGAGGTGCGGCCGGAGTTTGCCCGGATCGCCGAGAAGAACATCCGAAATGCCCGGCTTGATAACGTCGAGGTGGTCGCTGCCGATATGCTCGAAGCGACCGGCGAGTTCGACGTCGTGCATCTCGACCTCACGATAACCCCGGCGCACGTGGAGCACGCCTTCTCGCTCCTCTCGCCCGGCGGCTATCTCTCCTGTTACACGCCGTTCCTCGAACACACGTTCGTCGCGCTCGATGCCGCAACGCCGCTCTTCCGCGACGTTCACTGCTACGAGTGCATGGAACGGGAACTGACGCGCTCCGCCCGGGGAACCCGGCCATCGACCAGGGTCGGCCACAGCGGCTACATCACGGTCGCAAGGAAGTGAAAGCAGGTAAAAAAATAAAATTCGTTCTTTTTCCAAACAGGAGCACCCGCTTCACTTGATAAGAATTTCAGCGGACACTTTGATGGGATTTATAGGGGATATTCGTCCGTTATTATTGGTAAGCATTATGCCTGAGAAGAATGCGGTAATGGATTTGTAATCATCTGATTCGAGTATAAAGTAGAACGCATGCTCAGTTGGACAGGAATACGCTCCGTGAACCTTTATGCCCAATTTTTTCGCTGAATCCTCCATTCCATCGATCCAGAGCCTGACTTCAGGAGCGAATTCCTTCCTTGCAAGACAGAGTTCAGGCGGATGTATGAGAGTTGCCACAAACATCATGGTTCTCACCACACCCCAGAATACTATCGTGCTTTATAATACCATTACCCACCATGGGATCCGGCCAAGACCCTTGAAGCAGTTCGTGAACAGACGAGAAAGATGGTTGATCGACTGTTGCAGGGTTACGGGAGGGCGAGCGCCCAGTCCCTGCAGCGTACGACGTGGTCATGTTAACCCGCCTCCGGCGGGGTACATTGCGGGGGCGAACGTGATCCTTGACGAAGGGGCGCCGTGTCCACCCTCCCATGCGGAGGGAGTCTCCTTATCATGCCGCCAACGAGCCCCGCCAGATAGAGGGGTTTACTCCTTCAGCGGGTGTTCCCACCCGGTGTAGCCACAGTAGATGCAGCATTCCCCGTCGCAGTGCCTGCATTTCTGCGGGGGCTGCGGCACCATCACGGTGCCTGTTTTGTTGCAGTACATGCATCCGAGCCCCTCGCAGTGGCAGCAGACTTCAGGCGCGTATTCTACATTCTCTTCGGACATGCACTTTCTCTCCTGAAAATAGTATGAGGCGGGCGGAGGTGACAAAGGTTGTCATGGGGGTAGACCCACGCACCCAAAAAAAGGTATTAGTGGGTGCGCGGCGAACCACTATTCAGGAGAGGAAGGGGGCGGAACAATCCGGGTTCCTGTGCCGGATCAGATGCCCCGGAAGGTAACCGCACGATGTACCACATTATATCGATCCGCGATTTTGAGAGGAGTGATCTCGATCACCTGCTTGACCGGGCGCAGGAGTTCGACACCGGCAATTACCAGCCCGGATTGCTTGACGACAAACTCCTGGCGCTTCTCTTCTTCGAGCCAAGCACCAGGACAAGGATGTCGTTTGCGGCGGCCATGGGCCGGCTCGGCGGGAAGTCGATCAGTGTCGATTCCGTGGAGGCGAGTTCCATCGTCAAGGGAGAGACGCTCGCAGACACCATCCGGGTGATCAGCAGTTACGTGGACGCCGTCGTGCTCCGCCACCCAAAGGAAGGGGCGGCGCGGCTCGCGAGCGAGTTCACCTCGGTGCCGGTCATCAACGCCGGCGACGGCGCGGGGCAGCACCCGAGCCAGACGCTGCTCGACCTCTACACCATCAGGCAGTCGATGCCGATCGACGGGATCGACGTCGGGCTTTTAGGGGACCTCCGCTACGGCAGGACGGCGCACTCGCTCGCGCTCGCCCTCTCCCTCTACGACGTCACGCTGCACACGGTCGCACCCGGAGGGCTCGAGATGCCGGCGAACATCACCCTTGAACTCCGGGAGCGCGGCATGGAGGTCATCGAGCACCCGAACATCGAGGAGGCGATCCGGGAACTCGACGTCCTCTACGTCACGAGGATCCAGCGCGAACGGTTCCCGGACTCGGCATCCTACTACGACGTCGCGTCCAGTTACCGGATCACGACCGACCTGTTCGACGGCGTGAAAGAGCGGCTGATGATCCTCCACCCGCTCCCGCGCGCGGGAGAGATCGATTCGGCGGTGGACAGCACGCCGTACGCGCGCTACTTCGAGCAGGCGAGGAACGGTGTCCCCGTCAGGATGGCGCTCCTCCACGAGGTGATGAAATGAGCAGGAAAGACCCGTCGGGGGGGCTGATCATCAGCCCCATCAAGAACGGCACCGTCATCGACCATATCACCGCCGGCGAGGCGCTGAACGTGCTCCGGATCCTCGGGATCACCGGGTCGACCCGGGAATGCCTGAGCATCGCGACGAACGTCAGGAGCAAATGGATGGGGAAGAAGGATATCGTCAAGGTTGAGAACCGGGAACTCCGCGCGGAGGAGGTCGACCGGATCGCCCTGCTTGCGCCGCATGCGAAGATCAACATCATCCGGGACTACAAGGTCGTGGAGAAGAAAGGCGTGGAGATCCCGGAGATCCTCAGGGGCGTGGTCAGGTGCCCGAACCCGGGTTGCATCACGAATACGAACGAGCCTGTCGAGAGCACGTTCGAGGTGCTCGATAAGGGGCTGCACTGCCTCTACTGCGACTGGCTGATCAAGGACGATATCGCAAACCACATCATCTGATCAGGCGTCCCTGCCGGTCGATCTCCCCCCGGTAGATCCGGGTGCTCGAGATCCGCCGGCCGTCTTCGGCGAGGACGCACGATATCTCGTGGAGATCTACTTTTTTCTTCCCCCGCTCGCGCCGGAGTTCGTTGATCTCAACGGCGACCGGGAAGGTCTCCTCGGAGACGACCAGGATCTCGAAGTCCGCGTCGAGAGCGGTGCCGTAGCGGTCGGTGAGCGGTATGACCGTCCACGTTGCGGTGTAGCCGTGTTCGCGAATAAATGACGTGATGTTCTCAAGCCGTCTTTCGTAGGTGTGGACGGGATGCACCTTTGCACCGGCAAACTCGTCGGTCGTCAATCCGATGATCACCTCTCCATCGGGCCCGGCGAGTTCAAAGGAGCGGGAGAGGAGTTTCCGGTGCCCGGCATGCAGGGGATCGAACGTCCCCCCGACCATCACTTTCATCCAGAGGCGTTAGCCGCGAGGGGTTTTATGGGTAGTGATCGGTGGTGGGGGGTGCGAGGGTTCGTAGAACCGGAGCATGAGCACCGTCAGGTGCGAACTGTCCCGTCTCCACGGTTCACTCTATCAATCGGGCACGAGGAAAAAAGAATAAAACGTCTCTTTTGCCGCGTCAGTATTTGTACCAGCGCCCCTTCTCGTCGTACTCCCCCTGCTGCACCTGAGAGACGCCGACATGGTTTTTGAAGAAACTCGCCTTGTAGGCGTAGAGGAAGACCGAGAAGAGCACGATCACGACCGCATAGACGATTGCGGTGATCCATATCCCTTCCGTCCCGATGAGCGCGAGGAGATCCTCCGGCATCACCGCCTGGAGTTCTTCGGGGCTCATGGTGGTGAGCGGTTCGAGTTTCTCCACGAGGAGTGCCGTCCAGGCAAAGAGGCCGATAAACCCGAGCACCGCGAAGACGACGATGTTTGTCAGGTAGAAGACGAGAACGCTGCCGATGTTGTTCATCACGAACTCGACGCTCCGCCGGATCGACTCAAAGACACCCGTCTCTTCAAAGACCGCCACGGTGTCGTAGAAGAACGTGAAGAAGGCGATCGAGAGGATGACCCCGAAGAGGAGCGGGGTCACGGTTGCGGCGGCTCCGGCGCTGATGAGCGCGAGCGGTATCGCGAGCAGGATGATGGTCAGGACTATTGCGAAGAAGATGACCAGTGCCGGGAGGAGTATCCGGAAGTAGTAGGTCTTCCCCGATTCTACGAACGCGCCGACGGAGAAGTTCTCCGCGCGGATCGTGCCGTAGACGCCACCGACCAGAAATGGCATCACGAGAACCTGCAGGAGTGCCAGGGGCTGCGTGTAGAACGCCCCGCCGTAGATGGGGATGACGAGGTTGAGAACCGCGAGAGCGCCCATGACACCCCCAATCAGCCAGAGGATAGGGTGCTGCCGGAGGAGCCCGGCGGCACCGGTGACCGATTCGAGCGTCATGCTCACCGGTTCCTCGGCATGGCGACGATCTCGCGCACCTGCAGGTCGAAGAACGCGGCGGTATGCGCGGGACGGATGACGCAGACGGTATCGGCTCCGGTCGCGGTGCCCCCGACCGCGACCACCTCTTCATCGACCCCGACCGCGCCCTGGTCGGCCGCGATGAGGACGCACTCCACCGCGACCTTCAGGCCGACCGCGACGGTCCGCCGCAGGGCCTCGGCGATCGCTTCCGTGCGGGAACTCCCGCCGAGTCTCGATGAGCGGGAGATCGCCCGCTCGAGCCCGGAGAGCGCGTGCGTGCCGGTGACGATCTTCGCACCTCCCGCCCGGAGAGTCTCGGCCGCCTCCGGCGAGAACTCCCACTCGCCGGGTTTCGAGAACCCGACCGCGTGGGTGACGACGATCAGTTCAAGGTCGCTCCCCGCCATAGCGTCCCGGAAGGCAAGCGCCGTCCGGCCGCTGCTGCTCGCGACGACGATCTTTTCGAGGCCGAGTTCCCGCGCCCGCTCGACGGCGAACCTGCCGGCGTCGCGGGTGTTCTCTACGCCCGGCGCATCGAAGTAGTAGGTATTCCGGGTTACGAAACTCATGCAGTCATGTTGTCGCTGCTCCTAATTGAACCTCCCATACCAGGTGGTGGGGGCTGCAACGGCACGACCAGGGTCGCTCTGCCGGGGAAAGAAGGTGATAAATGGTGGATAGCCCAACATTACTCTCAGCCTAACGGTGCGGCAGGAGTTCTCATGATCACACTCGCCATTGCAGGAAAACCAAACTGTGGAAAATCGACGTTTTTCAGGGCGGCGACCCTTGCCCAGGTAGAGATCGCCAATTACCCGTTCACGACCATCGATGCAAACCATGGCGTCGCGTACGTCCGGACAGCCTGCCCGTGCCAGGAGATGCATGTCCCGTGCGAGAACTGCCGGGACGGGGTCAGGTTCATCCCGGTCGGGCTGATCGATGTGGCGGGTCTCGTCCCCGAGGCGCACCTCGGGCGGGGACTCGGCAACCAGTTCCTCGACAACCTCCGGCAGGCGGACGCCATCATCCAGGTCGTCGATGCCAGCGGGGCGACGGATGCCGAGGGGAACCCGATCGATATCGGCTCGCGCGACCCCATAAAGGACATCGAGTTCCTCCAGTACGAGATGTCGATGTGGATGTACGGCATCCTCTCGCGGAACTGGGCGAAACTCCTGCGGCAGGCTCAGGCGAGGGACTTCTCGCTCGAGGCAGCGGTCGCCGAGGTCTTTGCCGGTCTCGGGATCACCTACGAACATGTCCGCGACGCCACCGGGGCGGTCGGGATCGAACTCCGGACGGCGGGGGAGGAGGACCTGATCCGGTTCTGCCGGGAGTTGATGACGATCAGCAAGCCGATGCTGATCGTCGGGAACAAGGCCGACCAGGCGCCGCCGGAGTGCCTTGAGCGGCTCGCGAAGCACGACGTCGTCTTTGCGAGCGCTGCGGGCGAACTTGCGATCCGGATGGCCGCAGAGGGGAAGTTCATCCGCTACCTCCCCGGCGACCGGAGTTTCACCGAGAGTCCCGGAGCGAACCTCAGCGCCGCGCAGCGTGCCGGGCTCGCGAAGGTCGCGGAGTTCATGCAGAAGTTCGACGGCACCGGCGTTCAGAAGACGCTGGACGGTGCGGTCTTCACCCTCCTCGACCGGATCGTCGTCTTCCCGGTCGAGGACGAGCACAAACTCACCGACGGCAAGGGGAGGGTTCTCCCCGACGCGTTCCTCATGAAGCGCGGGTCGACCCCCCGCGACCTCGCCTACCAGGTCCACACCGATATCGGCGAGGGGTTCCTGTATGCCATCGACGCAAAGACCGGGATGCGGATCAAGGACACCCAGGAACTGAAGAACGGCGATATCATCAAGATCGTCAGCGTCCGAAAGTGATTCCAGGGCCTTGAGGGGCAAGGCCGCCCCTCCTCCGCGCCCCGGGAAGCGAACCGGCCCCTCCCACAAGCCGGTGAGAATAGGCAGGCATTTATATGACCTTGAGGAATACTCGATCATCATGAGCGGCGAGGTCTACCAGGCACAGGTCCTCCGGAACTTCTTCGACACCATCACCGGAACGGACAGGAACCTGACCCGGATCTACATGTGCGTGATGAGCCTCGCCAAACTCCGGATGGAGTCCCCCGAGAGGATGACGTTCCTCGTGGACCAGCTCCGCAAGTCCAAACAGAAACGGGAACTCTCGGTCGATATCATCGATTATATGTGCGACGTGGCGCGCGACATCGAACTCGCCACCGTCCAGACCGCGTTCGGCGTGAAAGACATCAATGCGGTCGCCGACGAGTTCAGCGGGATCAGCCTGGACTCCCTCTGATATTTTTTTCGGAGACGGCCATTCGGCTACCCGGGGGTATCTTGATCACTCGGGGATTCTCGATACTGGCTCCCTCCGTTAGTCGTCCCCGGCCATCCCGCCCTTAGCGGCAATCTCATTCAGTGCCTCGCGCGAAGGAGCGAAGGCCACATTCTGCTCTACCGGGAGGACGGAGAGAAAACGCCGATACTCCCGAGGTTCACCGTCCGGGGAGATGTTGGAGAGAGTGCGGTGTCCCGGTTCGCTCCGGGGTTACGGCTTTCGTGGGAGTATCGCCATGCACTGCCCCCGCCCCCGGGGGTGGGGGAGGAGCGCCGGAGGCCGGGCGGGGT
>DAIRGM010000024.1:0-34750 GCA_036794525.1 Methanoculleus sp. | reverse complement strand
CCGACCCCGACGGGAGCACCCCGAGGCTGGTGCCGTCGACGATCACCTCGATCGGCGCGTCGCCCGGGGTTCTGAAGGTGACCGTCCCGTTCTCGACCGAGAGGTCGATCTCCGGCCCGTCACCGCCCGCGTCAAGCCCCACAATCGTCCCGGCGACGATTCGTGCACACTCGGCGGCAAGGGTGTAGTTGAGCCTCTCCGGCCGGTCATCGGGAGTATGAATAATCGCATGACTGTCCCGCTCGTAGAGCCGGAGCACGGGTATCCCCGCGGCACGGAAGGCGTGTTCGTCCCCCCGTGCAGCGTCCAGCAGCCGGGCCGGCGTCTCCTCGATGCACGGCGGGAGCAGATCAAGGATCCACCGGTGCTGCGGGAGCGCTGTCGCCAGCAGACGGTCCCCGGAGGCGATGCAGTCGAGGTTGATCTCGGCGACGATCCGACTGTGGAGGTCCGGGTTGTCGGCAAGCCACCGCCTGCTCCCGTCAAGCCCGGTCTCCTCGCCACCGAAGGCGATGAAGTAGACCGTCTGGTTCAGGGGAGTGGCGTTGAGGATCCTGGCGACCTCGAGCATCGTTGCGACGCCCGCGGCGTTGTCGTCGGCACCGGGGGTCTCCGGGACGGTGTCATAGTGCGCAGAGATGACGACGATCCGGTCGCTCGCCCCCTCCCTGACACCAATGATGTTCGAGGAGAGGGCAAGCGGCGGGTCGAAGTAGCAGTTTGTATATGCAAATCTCCCGGTGTTGACCGAGAGCCCGCGCTCCTCCATCGCGGTGACGATATAGGTCGCCGCTGCAGTCCGCTCCTCCGATCCTAACGCCCGCTCGAACGTGCAGAGGTCATACGTCATCTCCTCGATCCGTGCAGGATCGGCCGTAAGATTGTCGAGGGCGGCCGCCGGCGCGATCCCGGCGAGCACCACCAGGAGCACGGCGGCGACCCTTAGTATCAATGGTTGTCTCATGGTTCTCTCCCGTTTCAGGCGGCCCGCCTCCTGATTGGAGAGTTCGTCGTCGCGCTATAAGTGATTTCTGTGCCAGGAATCAACTCTTCGGGCTGCCGGGGATGCGGGCGGCGGCAGACTCCTCTTTGATAGTTCCGCGTGACAGGAAAACCCCGGCAGACGAAATAACGAAGGTCGTCTCATCGGTCGCCGGCAGGTGAGCGGGGCGGCAATCCCCCTTACCCTTCTCCCCGCAACGCCTCCGCCAGGCGCCCCCTCAGAATCCCGATGGTCTTCTCGTTCATCGCTCCGACGATGCCCCCGCACTTCACCAGAAACCGGGGAGCGGCCCGGATCAGTTAGTCGCAGAAGAGGTCGGGAATCTCTCGCGAGACGTAATACTGGGCGTCGACCCGTGCTCCCCTTGCCTTTTCCACGAGTGTCGCCTCCTCCGGAGTGAAGTAGTCTGAGAGAAGCCGTTCCATGAGCAGGATGGTGCAGGAATGGTTTTCACACCGTATTCCAATCCGCGTGAGGACTGCGTATAGGGAGAAGTACATCGCATAGTATGCGGTCGTTATCTTCCAGTCTGGTGATCGTCTGCATCGTCTCAAGGGCCTCTTCGGCCTTCCTCAGGTATGCCGAGGCCAGGGTTTCGTTCGGGGCGGTAAGGGAGATCCCGTTCTTGATCCGGCCGCACCATACAAACTGGTCCATCATCCCACCGCCTTCTCGACGAAGTGTTCGGTGCCTTTGATCAGCACGTGGTTCCGGAGCACTTCCAGGAGAAAGGGGTCCGTATGGAGGTCACGGTTAAAGATATCCAGTGGGTAGACGGTGAGATGAATCTTGATGCCGTAGGTCTTTCCGATCCGCTCAATCTCCTCCACCCGGCATTCTCCGGCAACGAAAAGGTCGAGGTCGGACTCCTCGTCCGCGGTTCCTGCTGCGTGGCTCCCGAAGACCGCACCGCATCCCTCGATAAGGGGGATGATCCGGCTGAGAACTCCGGCGACGAAGGGTTCCTCCTCCCCAAAGCAGATCCTCCGGTAGACCTCCGCAAGGGTGCAGAAGTCCCGTGCGTGATCGCCCCGTTGCAGGGAGAACAACCGCGTCCTGCCCCTGGTGGCAGAACGGAGGACCTGCTTTGCCTCAAGGTATTCAAGGGCTGTCTGGGCCGTTCCGTGGCTGATGGAAAGGTATCTGGCAACCTCCCGGATGTACATCTCGTGATCGTAGCCCCGGGCGAAGAGGGAAAGGATCCTGAGATGGTCCTCTCGAATGTCCAATATTTTAGACCTATGTCCAGAATATTGGACAGTCCCCGGCATCAGGGTTCCGGTCGGCGGGTGGCTACCGGGATGAAGGGCCCCTCCCCGGTGCAGCCCGGGTTCCGGCCTGTTGCGGTTGTTCTGGGCTCGGAATCGATTGGATGGACTCGATGTGTAGACGCACGGCACACAAAAGGTTTATAGGAGAGCGTCGACGTCTCCACCGTGAATACCGGGATCGGTATCCCGGGACGCACCGGCAGGTGAAGATCGATGGAAGGAAAGCGACTCATGAACGGTACCGGTCGGGGAGGGCTGATCTGCATCGCTCTGCTGCTCTTCATCCTGGCCGGCAGCGGTATTGCGCATGCAGCCACGGGTCCGGGTGGAGACGTGCAGGCCAACCCGACAAACGGTGGGGCATCGGCAGCCGATCTGGAGAATGCCCGGCAGATCGTGCTTGCCGAGCCCGCAGATACGACGACGTACAAGGGATCCGGGGGTGTGTTCAGCGTCTTCTACAACCCCGTGTACCTCGGGTGCGCTCTTGGGGCCGTGATCGTGCTCGCGGTGGGGTACGTCCTCATCCGGAGGTTCCGCGGGAAGGACGCACCGTGAGTCTGCTCCTCTTTCCGGCCGTCGCCTTCGTCCTCGCATGGCCGTTCGCTCTTATAACTCTGGTCGGGAAGCTGGGACCGGAAAAGCGGCGCCCGGTGGTCTCGCTCGGGATAGGAATCGTGGCGGTGGCGTCCGGCACGATCGGTACGATCTATGCCGGCGCTCCCGCGAGCCCGCTGGTATCCGGGATAATCCTGCTCTCGATGGTTACGGTCTCGGCATCCGCCGTGACGACGGCGTGTTTCCTGTTCAGAAACGTTGCTATGAGTAGTAGAAGACTGTGTGCTGCAGCCGGGTCGCTGCTCCAGCTGCCGTTCCTGGTTGCCCAGTTCGTGGGTCCCGATAAATTACCCGGCGCCGCCCCGCCGGTCTTCGCGGAAAAATTGCCCCCCCTGGGTATACTCTTCGATGCTCTTGCAGCAGCGATCGGAACCGCCGGGGAACTCGGGTACCGGGGTTTCTTCTCGCTCGGTCTGCTGGCCGGGCTGTACCTGGAGGTATTCCTCGGTGCAGCGGTCGTCTGCCTGGTTGTGGGCATCGTGATGCGCAGCCCGGATGTGAAGAGTCGGAGGTAAGCCCGGGAAAAAGCGGTGGCCTGATGAATCAATCCTCATCGTTCTCGGCCCTGTTCTCCTGCCGCCCGGTCTGCCCCCTGCATATGGCTGCCGCTCTCCGGCATGAGGCCATCCGGAAGTCCCGACGTGTAGACGCGCGCCACAGAAATCGTTTATAGAAGAATGCCGAGATCCCTCTCAACCAATGAGGTGACCGGGTATGCAGGGAATCAAAATACTCCTGATATTGGCGCTCATCCTCCCGGCGGGTTCCGCCGCCGCTCCGGCGCCCTCCACCGGGGGCACCACGAACTGGCTCGATACCTTCGACGAGTGGGCCGGGCCGCGGGATATGTCGATGTACAATCCGGTCGTTGAAACCCCGCAGAGGGTTCCGATCACCGAGGAGATCGCACGGCAGCACCCCGGCCTGATCCTGCTCGATGAGAACGTGACGTTCCCCGAAATCGCATCTGCGACTGCGCCGGGCCTGCCCTCCGGCCCTACGGTTGACGTGGTCGTGACCGATCCCGCGTACTTCAGCCCGATCCCGACGGCCGGAGAAGTGAACCTCACCAACCTTCCACCTCTCCGGAAGTACGACCTCGTGACCGCCGACCCGGCGGCGTTCGTCGCCGACGCGGGTTCGGGGGGCCCGGTGACGCTCCGCCTCCCCGGCCGGGAGTTCGTTCTCGACCTCGAACCGGTGCCGGGCCCCGTTGCGGAAGGCGCCCGGGCCTTCGTCAGGAACGAGTCGGGCACGTTCGCCGTCGCCCTTCCTTCTACATGGCGCTTTGAGGGGACGGTCGCCGGGGAGCCCGGGAGTTCCGCCGCGTTCACGGTCGGCGGCGACGTGATCCTCGGGACGGTCCGGTGCGGCTCGACGTCGCTTGTCATCGGCCAGGCCGGGAAGGTCGAGGTCGGCGGAGAGCAGAAGATCGTGCACGTCGTCTATGACGAGCGGGATGTCGTATCGGCATGCGGCCTGAACCGGCTTGCGAGCCTTGCAGGGAGTCTGGTCGACGCCATGAGGGTATGATGTGCCATGTGTTGGCTCCTCCGGTGGCACGGGCACCGGACAGTTCCCGTTCTTCCCCGCGCGCCGAACAACAACCCTTAAGAGCAACCTTATGAGAGTTACTACCTAAGATGCTCGATCAGTTCAAGGGCTGCCTCCTCGGGGCTGCCATCGGGGACGCGCTCGGCATGGCGCGGGAGAGCACGCCGCCCGACTTCCAGCGCCTCCACGAGGGCTACCGCCGTGCCTGGCGGGGGCACCCGAACGCCGGGCTGAAACCCGGGCAGTTCACCGACGACACCCAGATGATGCTCCTCGTCGCCAGGTTGCTCGCCGACGGCACCTACTCGGAGAAGGCATATGCGGCCGCCCTTGCCCGGATGTACATGAACGAGGAACTCCGGTTCCCCGACGGCGCCGTGGACGCCGCGTGCCGCCACTTCCTTCTTTCCGGCGGCAAACCCGGGGGCGTCTCCTCCAACACCGCAGGCTGCACCGGGATCGCCGTCCCGTTCGGCCTCCTCTACGGCGACCCCATCGACGTCACCGAACGGGTGGTTCAGGCCTGCAGCGTCACCCACACCCACCCTGCGGCGCACGCGGGAGCGGTCACCGTCGCGATGCTCGTCCACCACGCCGTCCGCGGCCGCCCGGACGCCCTCGCTCTTGCCGGGAAGCACGCCACCCTTGAAGACGTTGCCCTCGGCAACAAGATCCGCGACGCCGTCCGCCTCGCAGACGAGGGGATCAGCCTTGAGAGCGCCCTCTCGGTGATAGGGAACGACGTCACCGTCTACCAGACCGTCCCGCTCGCCTTCTTCCTGATCACCCGGATCAAAGACGTCACGGCCCTCCTCACCACCGCGGCGCACGTCGGGGGGAACACCGACACCATCGCGCTCATCTGCGGGGCTTACGCGGGCGCCGTCTACGGGAGATCCGCTCTCCCGCCGGATCTCCTCGATGGACTCGAGGGAAGAGGCGAGATCGAGTCCGTGGCCGCCCGCCTCTACGAACGCTGCACCACAAAGCCTTAAGATTCTATAAAAGACACCTCTCTCTTATGGAAATTGCGATTATCGGTGCATCCGGATACACCGGCGGCGAGCTGATGCGGCTCCTGCTGCAGCACCCGTCCGCAGACGTCGTCGCGGCGACGTCCCGGAAGCTGGACGGCACCCCCGTCGCCTCGGTACACCCCCATCTCCGGGGACTGACCGATCTCGTCTTCCGGAACACCGAGGCCGGCGATATCGACGCCGACTTTGCCTTCCTCGCCGTACCGCACACGGCGGCGATGAAGGTTGCCGGGACGCTTGCGGAGCGGGGGATAAAGACCGTCGACCTCTCGGCCGACTACCGGCTCGCGAAGGATATCTACGAGAAGACCTACGGCGTATCCCATACGGCCTACTTCGAGGCGCCCTACGGTATCCCCGAACTCCACCGGGACGAGGTCCGCGGCGCCCCCTTCGTCGCGAACCCCGGCTGCTTCCCGACGGGAGCGACGCTTGCGGCGGCACCGCTCGCGAAGTTCGCTCATACCATCATCTACGACTCGAAGACCGGGGTCTCGGGCGCGGGGAACACCCCCTCCGCGACCACCCACTACCCAAACGTCGGCGACAACTTCAGCGCCTACAAGTGGACGACCCACCGGCACCTCGCGGAGATGAAGCAGGAGGTCGCCCGGCTCGGCTCGACCGCCCGGTGCTACTTCACGCCCCACCTCCTCCCGGTGAACCGGGGCATCCTGACGACGGCTCACATCCTCCTCAACGAACCGATGGAGCAGGACGAGGTCGAGGCGCTGTATCGGAAGTTCTACGCCGACGAGTTCTTCGTCCGCTACCAGAGACCGACCCTCGCGGCCGTCCGCGGGACGAACTTCTGCGACATCGCCGTCGAGAGCGAGGGCGACCGGGTCGTCGCGGTCTCGGCGATCGACAACCTGGTCAAGGGCGCGAGCGGCCAGGCGATCCAGAACATGAACCTGATGTGCGGGTTTGCGGAAGACGCCGGGCTCCGCAGCGCCGGGATGCTCCCCTGAGGTGATGAAGGTGGTGCAGGTCAGGAATGTCATGACCCCGAACCCGGTGACCGTTCAGGTCGACTCGCCGGTCAGCGAGGCGGCGGGACTGCTCAGGAAGTACCATATCGGCGGGCTTCCTGTGATGGACGGCGACCGGGTGGCGGGTATCGTCACCGAGACGGACATCCTCTCGCTCCTCGACGTCGGCGACCTCTCCGACGACCTCTGGCTTCCGTCGCCGCTCGAGGTGATCGAGGTCCCGGTCAGGGAGTTCATCAACTGGGAGAAGACGAAGCGGGCGCTCACTGAAATCGGGAACGTGCAGGTGCGACGGGTGATGAGCAGCCCGGTCGTCGCCATCGACGAGGATGCCGATATCGCCGATGCGGCAGCCCAGATGCTCCACGAGGGGATCGCCCGCCTCCCGGTCCTCCGCGACGGGCGGCTGGTCGGGATCGTCACCCGGGCGGATATCGTCCGGGGTATCGGGATGTCTTCGGAGGAAGGGTCGTGAAGAGTATATGCGGAGTCGAAGGCGTCGGTGCCTGGGGAATCAAGGAAGGAAAGTTCGGGCTCGCCCTGATCCGGGCAAGCGGAACCTCGGCCGGGGTCTTCACGTCGAACAGGATGCGGGCGGCCCCGGTCGAGGTGATGATGGAGCGGATGCGCCGGGGGACCCTCGATGCCGTCGTCGTCAACAGCGGATGCGCGAACGCCTACACCGGCGAGCGGGGCTACCGCGACGCGATCGAGATGTGCGAGATCGCGGGCGGAGCCCTCGGCCTTGCACCGGAGTCGGTCGGCGTCGCGAGCACCGGGGTGATCGGGCGCTACCTCGATCTCCCGCTCATAACGGATCAATGCGGGCGGGTCGCACCGCTCCTTGCCCGGAGCGGCGAGGCCGAGGACGCGGCGGCGAAGGCGATCATGACGACCGACACCTTCCCGAAGCACGCCCTCGTCGAGACGGAGTCGTTCTCCGTCGGCGGGATCACCAAGGGGAGCGGGATGATCGCCCCGAACATGGGGACGATGCTCGCGTTCATCTACACGGATGCCGAGGTCGAGGCTCCCGTTCTCTCGGATATCCTCCGCACGGCGACCCGGCGGTCGTTCAACCGGGTCGTCGTCGATGGGGACACGAGCACGAACGACGTCGCGTTCTGCACCGCGACTGGCGCCGCGGGCCGGGTTGACCGCGACGAGCTTGCACGGGCCATCGAGACCGTCTGCCGCGACCTTGCCGTCCTGATCGCCCGCGACGGCGAGGGGGCGACGAAACTCCTCGAGGTGACCGTCCGCGGCGCTCCCGACGAGGACGCCGCCGCCGAGGTGGCGCGGACGATCATCGCCTCCCCGCTTGTCAAGACCGCGATCTACGGCGAAGACCCGAACTGGGGGAGGGTTGTCGCGGCGGCGGGGAGGGCCGGCGTGGAGTTCGACCCCTACGCCGTCTCGCTCTCGGTCGGGGATACGCCGCTTGTTCTCCGCGGCGAGATCGTCGCCGACCTCGTGCAGGCGAAGGCCGCGATGCGGGGGAGCACCGTCACGTTCGACCTCGACCTCGCCGCGGGCGACGGGTCGGCGACGGCGTGGGGGTGCGACCTCACGGAGAAGTACGTGGAGATCAACGGGAAGTACACGACATGAAACGAGAAGACGTGCTGATGGAGGCACTCCCCTATATCCAGAAGTTTTACGGAAAGACGATCGTGATCAAACTCGGCGGCCACGCGATGGTCGACCAGAACATCCTGAATACCGTGATCCGCGACGCCGTCCTCCTGCGCTACGTGGGGATGAAGGTCGTCCTGGTCCACGGCGGCGGCCCCGAGATCACCGCGAAGATGCAGGCGATGGGGAAAGAACCCAAATTCGTCGGGGGGCTCCGGATCACCGACGCCGAGACGCTCGAGATCGCCCAGATGGTCCTGGTGGGGAAGATCAACGCCGGGATCGTCGCCCTCATCGCGAACTGCGGCACCCGGGCGGTCGGGATCTCCGGCAACGACGGCAACCTCCTCATCGCCCGGAAGATGGAGCCCCAGCGGGTGAAGGTTGGGGAGGTCGTCGAGGAGGTGGACCTCGGCATGGTCGGCGAGATCGAGGAGGTCGACCCCGAGTTGCTCAATGGCCTCCTCAGCCAGAACTACATCCCCGTCGTGGCCCCGATCGCCCTCGACCGGCAGGGCCGGAACCTGAACATCAACGCCGATACCGCGGCCGCGGAGATTGCGATCGCTCTCAAGGCCTTCAAGTTGATCAACCTCACCGATGTCGACGGCGTGATGAACGCCGACAGGACGATGGTCTACCACCGCCTCTCGCTCTCCGAGGCGGAGGCGATGATCGGCGAGGGGATCATCGCCGGCGGGATGATCCCGAAACTCGACGGGTGCATGAAGGCGGTCCGGAGCGGTGTCACGAGCGCCCACGTCGTGAACGGCAACAAGGAGCACAACCTGCTCCTCGAGCTCTTCACCGACCAGGGCGTCGGGACGATGCTCACCCCTTGACCTTTTTTTCTCACGGCAGGTTGCCGTCCCCGCTGCACTCCCGCTGCCGCTCCTCGCTCATCCCGACCAGGAGCTCGAAGACGCTCCTGACGGCGACCGGGTCGATCCGGTTCTCGACGGCGTAGGCGAAGACCCGGTCGAGGACGAGCTTTCGCTGCGCCGGATCGTGGATGGAAAGACCCTCCTCCTGCTTGATCCGGGCGATCCTCACCGCCAGCCTCTGCCGCTCCGCGATGAGGTCGATGATCCGTTCATCGATCTCGCGGATCTCGTTCCTGACGGCATCTAGAGTCATACTACATGATAGGCCGCGGCCGGGGAATAAACCTGACGGGCCTACCCGGGGAGAAAGATATTACCATGCCGGAACAAACCTGATACCCGATGCTGGAACGAATACCGCTACGCGAACGCCGGGACCTCCTGATCGCGTGGCTCGCCATATCGATCGCCTTCACCCTGATCTACGTCCGGGGCGGCGTGGATCCGATCGGGCTCGTCTTCTTCTTCGTGATGTCGCTCGTCACGGTGGGCGTCGCCTTCGTCCTGCACGAACTGGCGCACAAGTTCGCCGCGATGCGCTACGGCTACTGGGCGGAGTTCAAGAAGGACAACCAGATGCTCCTCGTCGCCGTGGTGATGGCGGCGCTCGTCGGGGTCGTCTTTGCGGCGCCGGGAGCGACCTACGTCTACGGGAACGCGACGCGGACGGAGAACGGGCGGATATCGGCGGCGGGACCGATCACGAACCTCCTCCTCTGCATACCCTTCGCGGCGCTGGCGCTCTTCTCCGGCGGCGGGCTCCTCGCTCTCATCGGCCTCGTCGGGCTCCGGATCAACGCGATGATCGCGACCTTCAATATGCTCCCGATCAGCGTCCTCGACGGCCGCAAAGTCCTCGACTGGAACCCGGCCGTCTTTGCGGTGCTCATCGTCGCCTCTGTCGGGCTCCTCGTCTGGTCGCTCCTCCTCTGAGGAACTACCCTCTTTTTCAGGCTCTTTTCAGCGTGAACCGGAACGCCGCGCCGCACTCCGGCCGGCCCGGCACCCGGTCGCCGACCTCTACCCTGCCGCCGTAACGCGTAATCAGCATCCGGGTGATGTAGAGACCGAGACCCTGGCCGCTTTTGCTGCCCCAGGTCTGCCCGAACCGCATGAATAGGGCTTCTTTTATCTCATCGGGAATCCCCGGTCCGGTATCCTCGACCGAGATCAGGACTTCGCCGTTCTGCTCATCCACCCGAATGGCGACCTCGACCTCCGGCCCCCCGAACTTGATGCTGTTGCCGATGAGGTTCGCGAAGACCTCGGGAAGGAGTGCGTCTGCCATGACCGGGAGGTTCGTGCCGCCGTAGCGGATCCGGCTCCCGGAGAAGATCGCGATTTCGTCCCGGATAACCCCGTCGATGTCTACCGGAGCGAGCACGGTCGACTCCTTGTGGATCCGGCGGATCGTCGAGACGTTCCGCAGGATATCGATGCCTTTGCGGATACTGCTCTGGAGTTTCTGTGCGTAGCCCTTCGCCTCCCCCTCGAGCGTCTCGACGAGGAGATCGGCGTAGAGGCTCGAGACGTTCCCGGCGTTCCTGATGTCATGGCCGAGGATGTCGAGGTAGAGGTTTGCCTCCCGTTCGGCCACTTCCAGCTGCCGGATCAGCATGGCACGTTCGACGGAGGTGCCGATCTCCCTCCCGATGGCCGTAAGGAGAGAGCGGTCGGCGGCGGTGAACCGGTTGCCGTTCTTTGCAACCACATTCAGCGCCCCGATGACCTTCCCGTGCGCCGTGATCGGGATGCTCGCACACTGGTGCGGTGTCCCCTCCCCTTCCCCTGGATAGCGGAAATTCGGGTGATCGTCGAAGAAGAGGGGCTTTCCTGCCACCAGCACCTCCGCGTAGGGCCGGGCGGTGATGTCGGGAATGCACGGCTGTGGAGGAAAGCCTTCGGGGAGACCCTGCACGCAGACGAGTCGCGCTCTCTCCCTCCCCGGCTCGATCAGGTAGATGCCGCCGCCGGAGAGATCGAGGAGGGAGAGGACTGCCGCGAGCACCCGTTCCAGGACTTCATCGACATCCGTTGCGGACGCCGATACCCCGATGATCCGGTTCAGGATCGAGAGTTCCCGGTTATGGGCCTGGATCTCCGCCTCGGCCTGTTTCTGGCCGGTGATGTCGGTGAGCGAAGCCGTGATGCAGAGGGGAACTCCGTCGCCGTCCCTGACCAGGCTTCCGGAGAACATGGCATAAAACGTCGTTTCATCCCGCCTTCTGCCGATCCGTTCTCCGGTGTGCCTGCCGGTGCGGACGACGTTCTCAAACGCACTTCGGCTCTCTTCCTCATTCTGCCAGAGTTCCGTGACCCGCTTCCCGATCACCTCGGTCGGGGAGTCGTAGCCCCACATGGAGAGAAACGCCCGGTTGACGTAGATCAGGCGGCCGTCGAGGTCGGCGACGGTGAACGCGCTCAATGACGACGCTATCGCCATATCCCTGATCCGGAGTTCCTGCTCGGCCTGCTTGCGTTCGGTGATCTCGATCCCCGACCCCATCGTGCAGATCTGCCTGCCCGCTTCATCGGTGACGACGGAGAGGGAGAGCTGCATGGGGAAGGTCGAGCCGTCTTTTCGTCGCGATTTCACCTCGCCCGACCAGGCGCCGTTCCGGACAAGTTCCTCCCGGATCTGATTCATCTCCCCCGGATCCCCCCAGAGCACCGAGACGTGCTGCCCGACGATCTCCTCCTCCTTCCACCCGTGTATGGCGAGAGAGGCGCGGTTGGCATAGATGATCTTCCCGTCGTGGTCGGAAAGCGAGATGCCTTCGAGTGCCGACGCTATCGCCATATCCTTGATCCGGAGTTCGAGTTCGGCACGTCGCTGCCCGGTCACGTCGCGGAGGGAGTGGAGCGTCCCGGTAACCCGTCCGGAATCGTCGTTTAAGGTGCTGAGCGTCTCGTCGACGGATATAACCTCTCCATTCCTCTTCCGGTGACTGACAACGCCGCGCCAGGTTCCGGATGAGCGGAGGGCATTCTTCGCCCCCTCTTCGTCGCCCGGACGGAGCCACTCGATGGTGAAGAGTTCCGGGATCGGCCGGCCGAGAGCCTCGCCGGAAGGAATGCCGTAAAGCCGCTCTGCCGCCTGGTTCATGTAGGTGATCTTCTCATCCGTATCGGCCGCGATCACGGTGTCCTCCACCTGCGAGAGCACCTGGGCCTGGAACCGGAGCTGCTCTTCCGCCCGTTTTCGTTCGGTGATGTCGCGGCCGATCCCGAGCAGGCTCCGGGCGGTGCCGTCGGCTTCAACCACCGGGATGAGGCGCGCCTCAAGCCATATCCCTCCGCCGTCACCGGGAATCTGTCCCTCCGCGGTGAAGATCTTCCCTGGAGACTCCGCTACGGCCCGGAGCGCCGGAAGCCACCCTCGAACGAGATCCGGCGGGAGCAGTTCCCTGATGTTCTTTCCCCGCAGGCTCTCCGGGTCTGCGCCGATCAGGCGGCTGCCGGCACTGTTCACGAAGAGGACCTCGCCGTCCGTGCCTACAAGGAAGATGCCGTCCGGTGCAAACTCGGTAAGCGTCCGGTAGCGCTCCTCGCTCTCCCGGAGCGCCTGCGCCGTGCGCATCTCCTCGGTGACATCGACGGCGGTGGCCATGATACAGATCGGGTTTCCGGAATCATCCTTGAGAATGGTCGCGGTGACATGGGCGGTGAACTCCGTCCCGTCTGCCTTTCTGCCGACCAGTTGTCCGGCGCACCTGCCGCGCTCCGCAAACGTCGCAAGCACCCTCTCGACTTTCGCCGGGTCCACCCAGAACTCCGTGAGATGCCGTCCGAGAACCTCCCCGGGGTCGCTCAGCCCGCCCAGCGCGAGCAGCGCCGGGTTGACGTGCGTGATGTAGCCGTCGAGGTCGGCGATGGCGACGGCGGCGAGCGATGATTCCATCGCCACCTTCCCGATCAGGAGTTCTCGCTCCGCTTCCTTCCTCTCCGTGATATTGGAATGCGCTCCCGCGATCCGGAGCGCCATCCCGCGGGCATCGCGCTCGACCACCCGGAGCCGGTCGAGCACGTAGACCCATTCTCCCGATGCGGACTTCATCCGGAACTCCATCTCGCAGCGGTCGCGAACTCCCGCGGCCATCCCGGTGAGGGCCGCCTCGACGCCGTCGCGGTCGTCCGGGTGGACAAGTGCGAGGATGGCGGGGATCGTGGGCACGAACGCTCCCGGTTCGTAGCCGAGCATCGTGAAACTCCGGGCACTGTAGTAGGCCGTGCCGGAGCCGACGTCCCAGTCGACCAGCCCGTCGTCTGCCGCCGAGAGCGCCAGGTTCAGCCGTTCTTCGCTCTCCCGGAGCGCCTGCTCCGCGCGGTTCCGCTCGGTCACGTCGAGGAGCGACATCACGGATCGGGCTGTCCCCGGGATCAGGCCGATGGTGGCCTCGACGGTATGCACGTTGCCGGATCGGTCGACAAATGAGATGGCATAGTTCTTCGGCGCGGCTGCAGGATCTTTGCGCCGGAGGGCATGGTACTCCTTCAGCCGACGGCGTTCGTCTTCGGATGCTACGAAATCGGCCAGCCGCTTTATCCCGACGATCTCGGCGCGGGAATATCCGGAAAGCCGCTCGAACTCCGTGTTCGCCACCGATATGGTGCAGTTCTCCTCGATGAGGATCGTTGCCGTCCCGGTGTACTCGACGATCGTTTCGTAATCCCCGGTGCCCGGGGGTTCCCGGAGCCGGAGCACCCAGTTCTTCCCGGACGGCGTTCTCCACCCCGAGCCGCGGTACCCCCGTTCTTCACCGCCCGGACTCTTGAGCCGGCACTCGCACTCCAGAGTCCCGTCGCCGAATGCTGCAAGAACCTTATCGGCAAGTTCGATCACCGCCCCCGCCTGTCCGGGGTCGCTCTCGTGCACGCCGAGCATCCTCCGGGAGGCCGTGTTCGCCCAGACTATGCGGGCGTCCTCATCGAGCACCAGGACAGCGTCTTCCATACCATCCAGTATCCGGTAATCCGGCTGCGCGCCGTGCAGGCGCTCCGGAGGCTCGGTGGGGGTCACGCGTCTTTTCTCCTGCTGCCCCAAGATGCATCGTGCGGGCTGATATTGAATATGGAAATATCAAAACGTATTAATCTGTTCCGGTTGCAGGGCAACGGGAAAAATTATTAACCCGTGCGGCCCGGCGATGGAGTGGGGGATCGTGCCCGGGATCGGCGATGTGGAAACATTCGTCGCCGGAGCCGACTGCGCGCGGGGCAAACGGGAGTCAGGTCTCTGCGTCTTGCAGGCCGGCGAGAAGGTTGACCACGTCCTCCCCCTTCTTCCGCGCCTCCGCGAGTGCGGCGGGGTGTCCTGCGATCCCGCCGTAGCGGTCGAGATCGTTGGCGATGACGTTGTCCCAGTACTCGAACCCGGTGGTGTTGAAGAAGGCGGTGACCACCGGGAACGCCGCGTCGAAGACGTTCTCCCACCCGAGCCCCGCGGTCGAGACGAATATCCCTTTGTGGCGGCGGGCGTGGTCGGGTGCGTAGTAGAGGTTCTTCAGGATGAACTTGCGCGCCCAGAGGTACTGCGCGCGGTCGATCAGCCCCTTCGCCTCCGCCGTGATCCCCATTGAGTAGATGGGGGAAGCAAGGACCAGGACGTCGGCATCGCCGATCTTCTCAAAAACCCCTGTAAGGTCGTCTTTCATGACGCAGACCCCCGTTTTATGGCAGGCGTTGCACCCCCGGCACGAGGTGTAGTCGAGCGGCCGCAGAACGATCTTCTCGATCTCTCCCCCCGCCTCCCGGGCACCCTCGAGCACGGCGTCGAGCAGCGTCTCGGTGTTCCCGTGCCGCCGGGGGCTCCCGGAGATGCCGAGGACTTTTACGCTCATGCCACCCCGACCTCCCGCAGGTGCGCAGCGACTTCCTGCGCAAGAGCCTCCGCGTCGGCCTTCGCGGTCGGGTGGCGGTCGATCGCGCCCTTCTCGTCGACCCCGTTCACCATCAGGTACCGGAGGTCCTTATTCCGGACATCGGCGACGTTGAAGAAGCACTTCACCGACGGGATCGCCGCGTCGAAGACGTAGTCCCAGTTCTGCCCGGCGGTCGAGAGGAAGATCCCGACCCGCTTCCCCTTCCTCTCCGGCGGGACGACCGGGAGATGGAGGACGTACTTCCGGGAGCGGAAGACCTGCGCCCGGTCGACCAGCGCCTTCGCCTGTGCCGGGAGCCCCATGCAGTAGATGGGAGCCGCGAGGATGATGCAGTCGGCCGCGACGATCCGGTCGTAGACGTAGTCCATGTAATCCCGCTGGACGCACCGGTTGAGCTTCTCGCAGAGGTTGCACCCCTTGCACGGCCGGATATCGGCCTCGGTGACGGCGATCTTCTCGGTCGCGGCTCCTTCCTCCGCCATCGCCGCGAGCACCCAGTCGAGGAGGGTCTCGGAGTTGCCGTGGCGGCGGGGCGAGGTCGCAAACGCGAGGACGTCGGTGGTCATGTACAGAGTGTTGCTCGGCCGGAGGCAAAAAAAGTACGGGTTTAGAGGTTCTTGAAGCAGAGGTACCAGTCTTTGCACTCGTAGCCTTCTTTCATCCGCTTCTCGATCCCCTCGGGGGTCGTCGGGGCAGGGACGACGACCTTCTCGCCGGGCTGCCAGTTCGCCGGCGTCGCGACGCCGTGCGCGTCCGAGGTCTGGAGGGCCTTCGTGAGCCTGAGGATCTCGGGCATGGAACGGCCGTTGGACATCGGGTAGTAGAGCATGGCACGCATGACGCCCTTGTCGTCGATGAAGAAGACCGTCCTGATCGTCGAGGTGGTGCTCTGCCCGGGGTGGAGCATCCCGTAGGTTTTGGCGACCTTCATGTCGAGGTCGGCGATGACCGGGAACGGGATCTCGACGCCCATCTTCTCCTTGATGTTTCTGACCCACGCAAGGTGCGAATGGACGCTGTCGATGGAGAGGCCGACGAGCTGGACGTTCAGTTCCTTGAGTTCGTCGGCGATCGCGGCGAACGCCATGAACTCCGTGGTACAGACCGGCGTGAAGTCGGCCGGGTGAGAGAAGAGGATGACCCACTTCCCCTTGAGGTCCGAGAGTTTCAGGCGTCCGTGGGTGGTCAGCGCATCGAACTCGGGGGCTTTCTCGCCGATCACCGGCATCCGGATTATCCCTTCAGGTTCCATGGTTCACTTCTTCGGGCGGTCGCCCAGATATTCTTCGAGGGCGGTCTTGCCGTGGACGTAGGCCGGCATCCCCGAGAGCAGGAACGCAACCCTGAGACCTTCCTCGATCTCCTCCTTCGATACGCCGAGATTTCCGGCCCCGGCCATCTGTGCACGGACGGCATGCCCGTCCCGGAGTGCGGCGGCGATCGCGATCGCGATGACCTTCTTCGTCTGTCTCGAGAGGGCGCCGTCGGCCCAGATCACCTGGTCGAGCCCCATGACGCTGCCGTAGAGGTCGGGATCGGTCTGTTTCAGTTCTTTGAAGATCTCGGGCACTTTCCCGATCTTCTCTTCAAGCCTCTTCTCCTCCATGCCGATCACTCCTCAAGCACCATCGGTTCGCCGCAGCAGACCAGTTCGCCGCCGCCGGCCTCCAGCACCTGGACCACGTTTCCGCAGATCTCGCAGTGGTAGATCTCACCTTTTGCCGATACGTTCACCATTCCATCTCACCTCATATTTCGGGTTATTTCTTCCTTTCCGGGGGGTTCATGACATCTTCCGGGGTCTTGATGTCCGGCCGGATGTGGGTCATCGGGAAGCAGTTGTACATCTCGCAGGCGCAGGTCGGGCATTTGACGAGGTCCGCATCGGTGCTGTCGATCCGGACTTCCCGCCCGCAGTCGATACAGATGAAACGGCCGGGGCCCGGTTTCTCTCCTGCCTTTGCTGTTTTGCTGGTTCCTGGTTCAACCACAGAAAATCACCAGACTGATACTATCTTTTCATGGTATTTAGCAGTTGGCACCCCGGCAGGAGCGGGAACGGCCGGGGCATCGGGTTATCTCGACCCGCACTGGAGGGGCCCGAACCCTATTAATAGGGCCGTGGACAACCCTGCATCATGCCGAAGACGGTTATCGCGCTGCTCGGAAGCCCGCTCCTCGACGGAAACACCGCCCGCCTCCTCGACGAGGCGATCAGGGGTGCACAGGAGGCCGGGTGCGAGGTCGAGAAGATCGAGGTTGCCCACATGGACGTTCTGCCCTGCATGGAGTTCTTCCAGTGCAAGAGGAGCGAAACCTGCCTGATTGAGGACGAGATGACGGAGATCTTCCGAAAGTTTCGCGAGATGGACGGCCTGATCATCGCGACCCCCGTGATGACGATGGGTATCCCCGGAAGGCTCAAGTCCTTCATGGACCGGTTCCAGGTCTTCTACATGGCCAAGTATCACCGGGGGAAGTCGTTCATCTCCCCTGAACGCCGGGAAAAACGAAAGATGCTCTTTATATCGATCGCGGGCATGAACATTCCGAACGTATTCGACGGGGTCAAGATGACCGTCCGGGCGTTCGGGGAGATCATCGACTGTCCCCTCTGGGACGAGGTGCTCAGAAACGATATGGACACCATTCAGGATATCACGACACGGCCGGAGGTGATGGAAGCGGCACACAAAAAGGGCTACGAACTCGGGCGGCTCCTAGGGTGAGTCGTCGGGCTCGATATGGACGACGACCTCCACGAGCCCCGGCACCGCCTCTTTGAGCCGCCGCTCCACCTCGTCGGAGATCGCGTGGGCCCCGGCGACCGGGAGGGCCGGATCGAGGGTGATGTGGATGTCGGCGTAGATCTCGCCCGGCTTCCCCCGGCACCGGAAGTCGTGGTATCCGGTCACCCCCGGAGTATCCATCACCATCGCCTGGATGAGTGCCGGGTCACAGGGGAGATCCATCATGTCCGTGAGGACCTGTGCGGCGTCGTAGAGGATCGAAAGCCCCATCCTCGCAATGAGGAGGGCGATGGCGAAGGCGATGAGCGGGTCGGCCGCCGGGAACCCGAGCCTGACGGCGAGGAACCCCCCGAGGACGGCGATCGAGACGAAGACATCGCTTCTCGTGTGCTGGGAGTCGGCGACCAGGATCTGGCTTTGGTACTCTTCGCCGCGCCGACGTTCGTAGGTGGATACGGCGATGTTGATGACGAGCGTCGCGAGCATGACTGCGATGGTGACGGAGGTGATATCGGGCGTGACCGGGACGATGAGCCGTTTGTAGCCCTCGTAGAGGATCCCTCCTGCGGTCAGGAGGAGCATCGCCCCGATGACCAGGGTCCCGAGCGTCTCGATCTTGCCGTGGCCGTAGGGGTGCTTCGGGTCGGGCGGTTTCCCTGCGAAGTAGAGGGCGACTATCCCGACGATGTTCGAGAAGGAGTCGAACCCCGAGTGGATGGCGTCGGCCACCATACTCACCGACCCGGCGAGGAGGCCGAAGGCCGCTTTTGCGACCGCGACGGCGATATTCAGGGCGAGGACGAGGAGAAGCACCCGTTGCACCTTCCGGCCGGTCGCGTTCGAATCCTTCCGGTCTTCTTGTTCTCCAGGCGCTCCGCCCAGCCCAGCCCGCATCCACCCGGGGTAGGTGCTCCGGCGACATAGGGTTTCCGGAGGAAGAGGTCAACTACCCCCCGCTAACGCAGGGGGCTTGCGGCTGGGGCCCCTTGCGGGGCACAGGGCTGCAATTTAATCGGTGCGAAGGCTGACGGTTCAAAGGTCGTCCTTATTCGCACGGGCCGGTTGACGCGGCCCCTACCGATTATCCGTGGAACCACGGAATCACCGGCTACCTTTCGCAAATGGTTCAGAGCGCCGTTGACATCGGCGTTGATCAGGGTGCCCAGAGCACTCCGGTACAGTCCCCGCTGGATCCGCCGCGTCTTCCCGTAGGGGGGTTTGCGGATCGGGTCAAGGTTCAGGGCATCCACCTGCGAGGTATAGGCTTCCGAGTGGGTACCATCGAACCGAATCCCGTACAGCTCGCACTTGCTCTTCAGTTTCTGCCGGAACTTGGCGTAGGGCACCTGCACGAAGTTCTGGTTGCCCCGCCGGCCATGCTGGATCTTATCCTTGATCCCGTCCCAGCGAGGGAGGATGACCGTCCCGATCCGGTGCTGGAGGACATAGTTCGCGATCCAGACCACATACCGGTTCATCGCTTCGGTGATCTGGCAGTCCAGCTTCTTCAGCAGCCGAGCCTGCCGCTTCGTGATGCTGGTTATACCCTGCTTATCCTTGATGCTCTGCAACCGTGCGTTCTCTTTGTTGTACCACCGGTTAATTGACTTGATACGCTTACCGTCGAGAATGACGGCAGCCCCGGTGGCGGTGTCAACCATCGTCGCAAAGTTGTTGAGCCCGAGGTCGATAGCGAGGTACTGGGCCGGGTCGAGGTTCTTCGGCTGGGCCGGCACTTTGTAGCAGAACTCGATCTTGTAGGCTTTCCCGCCGTTGACCGGCAGGACCGTGACCTCCCGGATCTGGTGCGGCTTGATGCACGGCGGGATCGGGAACGTGAGCTCCTTCCCCGTCAGGCCGTGCTGCTTCCTGAACTTGAGGGACATGCCGAGCGTCACGGACCCGTTGCGGATCGTCAGGTGTGCCCGGGGAAACGCCAGCTTGAACCGGCCGTCTTTCGGGAGGTAGTGGGGAGGACGCGGGCAGTCCTCGAGCTGCCCCTTGCGGTACAGTTTTAGCAGCTCGAAATACCCTTTGTATGCCTCTTCAACGGACTTGAGGGTCTGCTGAGCGGTGTCGCTGTGCAGCAATCCGTAGTTTTCGTTCGGCTTTGACTGCACGTAGGTGCTGTACTCTTTGAAGGGGAAGTCCTTCTTTCGGGTGTAGGGAAGATAGGATCCGACCAGCACATCCACCTTGGAGGTGAGATCCGGCCGGATCCCCTGAAGGATCTGACGGTTCTCTTGGTGCGTGGCGTAGTGCTGCCGGACGTTGTACAATCCCACGTTGTACATGCTCTTGGCATGGTACGCGAGCGTGTCGAGGATCTGGAACGTCTTTTTGGGAAGACGGAGATAGTTGCTGACGACTCGCAGTGCCATTAGCCCTCATCTTTGGCGCTCGCCTGTCTATAAGGTAACTCCCGCGGGGCGAAAGTGTACGGGGCTTGCTGCGGGCAATTCCTCCCCCCGCTTGCGCAGGGGGTCTCCTTGCCCGTTCGAGATGAAAGATTTAATACGCGCGTCCTACAATGATCTTTTTATGCCGACAGATGAGAACGCTCAGAATGCGTACGCCGGGGAGTCCCAGGCGAACAGAAAGTACTCGGTCTTTGCAGAGAAAGCAGCCGCCGAGGGGTATCCTGCGGTGGCGAAACTCTTCCGTGCGGCAAGCGAGGCGGAGGCCGTCCACGCGAAACGCCTTCTCTTCATCCTGAACGCCGTCGGGAGCACCGAAGAGAATCTGAAAGGCGCGGTGGAGGGCGAAAACTACGAGTTCATGGAGATGTACCCCCCGTTCGTCGCCGAGGCAAAGAGTGAGCGCAAAAACGAGGCATCGATCGTCTTCACCCATGCGATGAAGGCGGAAGAGGTGCACGCGAACCTCTACCTCCAGGCGCTCGAGGCCGTCCGGGAAGGGAAAGACCTCGATGCGGATAAGGTCTTCCTCTGCCCGGTCTGCGGCAACATCGAGATCGGGACGGCGCCGGACAAATGCTCGATATGCGGGGTTCCGGCACGGATGTTCCGCGAAGTCCAATAATACCCCTTCTTTTCGATCCGGTCTCGCTGTGGCCGGGGTCGCTGCACCGCACCCCTGCATGTTAAATACTCTTCCCGAGATATCTCCTCTCATGGCAGGCGTTAAGGTCTACACGACGGAGAACTGCCCCTACTGCCGGATGGTTCAGGCGTTCCTCCGGAAACACGACGTCGAGTTCGAGCTCGTCGACGTCGGGGAGGATCGCGAGGCGGCCCGGGAGATGATCGAGATCTCGGGGCAGCGGGGGGTTCCGGTCACGATCTCCGGCGACGAGGTGGTCGTCGGGTTTGATGCAAAGCGGCTCCGCGAGCTCTTCGGGAAACCGCCGGAGGAGATCGTCCACGACGCGGTCATCGTGGGCGCCGGTCCGGCAGGGTTGACGGCAGCGGTCTATTGTGCCCGCAAACTCATGAGGACCGTCGTCATAGCGGAGAACGTCGGCGGCCAGGCGGCCTGGAGCTGGACTATCGAGAACTATATGGGTTTTTCGACGATCTCGGGCGAGGAACTGGTCAAGAAGTTCGAGGAGCAGGTCCGGGGGTTCCAGGTCCGTCTCGAACTCGAGAGTGTCGAGGAGGTCCGCAAAGAGGGTGAGATCTTCCTCGTCCGGACGCCCCTGGGAACCGTCTACCGTTCCCGGACGCTCGTCCTGGCCCCGGGAAAGGAGCCCCGGAGACTGGGGCTTCCGGGTGAGGACCAGCTGATGGGGAAGGGCGTCTCGATCTGCGCCGTCTGCGACGCCCCGCTCTACCGCGGTAAACCGGTAGCCGTCGTCGGCGGTGGAAACGCCGCGCTCCAGACCGCGCTCGAGATGACGAAGTTCGCGAGCTTGGTGACCCTGATCGTCCGGAGGTCCCTCCGCTGCGACGAGGTCTATATCGATCGTGCAGAAGAGGCGGGGATACGGATCCTCTCCCACCACGAGGTGACGGCGCTCCACGGGGACGCGGGCCTGACCGGGATCACGATCCGCGACCGCGAGACCGGTGAGGAGACGGGCCTCGACGTTGACGGTCTCTTCCTCGCGATCGGGCTTGTACCGAACACCGGGTTCCTCAAGGGCCTCGTGGCGCTGAACGAGCAGAACGAGATCCTCATCGACGAGAACGGTCATACGAGCGTTCCCGGGGCTTTCGCGGCCGGGGACGCGACCTGTGTCAAGGCCAAGCAGATCATCGTCGCGGCCGGCGACGGGGCGAAGGCGGCGCTCGAGGCGCACGAGTATCTCGAAGGCGAGCCGAAAGAAGAGCAGGCCGTCTGCACGTGAGGCTACGCCGGGCTGCCTTCGGCCGGCGCTCCCGCCGCGGTCGGCGAACTCTTCGCCGGTGTAGCGGAGCGGTTCGTAGACCGGATGCGCCGGGAGACCGCGCCTCCTTCGATTGTGCAGAATTTTCTGAATTTTCAGAATCTTCGGAAAATTGATATGCTGCTGCCGACAACCCTGATCCGGTGAGCCGTATGGTACCCACACAGAGCGATGAGCGGGGTCCCTCCTGTTCCGGGGCCTGCACGATCGAAGCGGTCGTGAGTGTCGACGCACGGGGGCAGGTGGTGCTCCCGAAGGATATCCGCGAGCGTGCGGGGATTGCTCCCGGCGACCGGCTTGCGGTCGTCTTCTGGGGGGAGGGAGGGGACGTCTGCTGCATCACGCTGATCAAGGCGAGCCACTTCAACGGAATGGTGGCGAATCTCCTCTCTCCCATGGCGGAGGAGCTTACAAACGAAGGGAGATCCCCCTCTCAGGGAGGTCAAACACGATGAAGAAAGGAGATATTCACAAACTGGTGCGCACCGCCTACGGAGAGATCGCCCAACAGAACGGGTGCGGGTGCGGCATCGGGTGCTGCAACACCGGCATGACGGCCGAATCGGTGAGCCTCGGGCTCGGCTACTCGGAGGAAGACCTCGAACAGGTGCCGGAGGGCGCGAACCTGGGGCTCGGGTGCGGCAACCCGGTGGCGCTTGCCTCTCTCCGGGAAGGCGAGGTCGTCCTCGACCTGGGGTCAGGGGCGGGGTTCGACTCCTTCCTTGCGGCGGAGCGGGTCGGCCCGACGGGCCGCGTCATCGGGGTCGACATGACGCCCGATATGCTGGATAAGGCGCGGGAGAACGCGAAGGGGAGCGGGCGGGCGAACGTGGAGTTCCGGCTCGGCGAGATCGAGCACCTGCCGGTGGCGGACAACTCGGTCGATGTGATCATATCGAACTGTGTCATCAACCTCTCTCCCGATAAACCGCAGGTCTTTCGGGAGGCGTTCCGGGCGCTCCGCCCCGGGGGGAGGCTCATGGTCTCGGATATCGTGCTCGCGGCACCGCTCCCGGCGGAGGTCCGTGACTCGGCGCTCCTCTACAACAGTTGCGTCGCGGGAGCGCTGCTGAAGACCGAGTACCTCGGCCATATCGCGGGTGCGGGCTTTACGGAGGTCACGGTCCAGGGGGAGGCGGTCTTCCCGCTCGAGCATATCGTGAGCGAGCCGGACCTCGCCGAGGTCATCGAGGGCATCGCCCTCGATGAGGGCGGGAGGGCTTCGCTCAAGGAGAGCATCCTGAGCATCAAGGTCGCCGCCAGGAAACCGGCGGGTTGCACCTGCGGTTGCGGCGGGACGTGTTAGACACTTCCTTTTTTTTGCGGTGCGGGGAGTTACGCTCCCTTCCGCGGGTCTGCACGGCCCGCTGCCTCCTCCACTCCAGCATCCTATCCGTGCCCTGCAGAGGGAGTAAAGGCGCTGGCACTCTACTGGCCCCGGGCCACTCATCATTCCGTGCGTCCCGAGCTCATTCACGCGAGCCTGACCCGTGAATATGGCCGATCCCATGCTATCAGGGGTCAGAGTCTGCCGTAGTGGTTATGCGCCTGCTCGATGGTCATCAGGTGGGTGATCTCGACCCAGTTCCTGTCGGTATCGGTATGGATAATATAGAGCGCGGTAAACGTTCGCCCTATATGGAGGCGAAATACCTCCATGCCATCCGTATTCAGGCGTTCTTTATCTCCCCCGCTGCCGGGATACGGTTCCGTCTGCAGAATGGCAAGGTTTGCCGTGACGATGCGCTGCGACTTCTCCGGCAGAGTCTTCAAGAAATCCGCTGCCGACCGCCTGAACAGAACGGCAAACGTCACAAGGGGATCTCCACGAGTTCTTCCGTCTCCTGGATCCGTTTGATATCCTCTATAAGCCGCCGCTTCTTTTCGTGCTCGATCATCTCCTCTATCAGTTCGGAGAAGGTCATCCCCGGCTTGCGCATACTGGAGAGGGCAGCCCAGACCTCTTCCCTGACAACAATGCGCTTTGTGGTATTCATGGCATTCGTGGTATACGTACTACTGACTGAAAAACATTGCCGGTGTATCGGGTATTCTCCGGCACGAATCCTTCAACCGGGCGGTACGACTCCCGGTGGGAAGCCGTGTCAGCAATTCGACACTGTATAATAGCAATTCCTTCGAAAATCTGCGTGAGAATGCTCTACATCAGGTGGATCTTCGATCGCTGGACACTTTTGGGACGACTTCAATGATTATTTCCGTAATTATCATTGTGGTCGCCGCCCGGGAGCGCCACTCTTATCTCTGAGACCGACAATCCCCTGCCATGGCAGGGTCGGCAGCGGTCGCGGATCAGCTCTCCGGGGTGACGGGCCGGTGATCGAGGAGCACCTCCGGGGACGGTTGAACGGGGCGCTCATGCGGGTGGCAGGCCTCGTTGCCCGGACGGGGGCGACCCCGAACACCCTCACCCTGCTCGGGTTTCTCGGGATGGCGGCCGCGGGAGTCCTCTGCGCTTTCGGATCGTTCCTCTTCGCCGGGCTCGTCGTCGCCGCATCCTGCGTCTTCGACGCCCTCGACGGGGCGCTTGCCCGGGTGACCGGCGCGGCTTCACTCTATGGCGCGTTCTTCGACTCGTTCCTGGACCGTTACGCCGAGGCGGCGGTTTACGGGGGGCTCGTCGTGTATTACGCGGGGGCGGGGACGCCCTGGGGCGTCGAGGCTGCGTTTGCCGCCGCTATCGGGTCGTTGATGGTCAGTTACGCCCGGGCCCGCGCCGAGGGGCTCGGGGTCGAGTGCCGGACCGGGCTCTTCGCCCGGCCGGAGCGGATCGCGGTCATCATCATCGGGTTGGTGACGGGTCTCGTCTTCCCGGCGCTCGTCGTCCTCGCGGTCGCGACGAACGCCACGGCGGTGCGAAGGCTCCTCGCTGTCCGGGGGGCTACGCTCTCCGCGTCACGGCCTCCTCGGTCACCGTGATCTCTTCGGTCCCGATCCGGTAGCCTCCGACCGTCTTCACGTCGTAGGGGTTGCCGGTCGTTGAGTAGGGGACGACGAACGTCCCGTTCTCGCTTGCCTGCCGGTAGACGAACTCCCGGCCGGTGTTGGTGACGACCGCGACCTCGATGACGCCCTCGCCCGGGATCGCGGCGCCTTCGACGCGCTCAAAGATCTTGACGTTCGTCGCGGGGTCCGGCGAGGACTCGTAGACGAGCCGGTAGTGCTTGAGCGCCGGGACGGTCCCGGCCGGAGAGCGGATATCGCTCCCGAAGACCGCGGCCTTGCCTGATCCCGCGTAGGCCTCGACCGCCGCCTGCGCCCCTGCCGGGCTCATCGCTTGGCTCCCGGTGAGGAGCGGATACTCGGTCTCCGGGACCGACCGGGTGTCATACTCGACGTAGAGGGTCTCCTCGGGTTCTACAAGCGTCCCGTCGAAAGCCTGCAGCCTTACCACCATTGTCTCGTAGTAGGCCGCCTTGTAGAACGATTCGATGCTGTAGGTGTCCTCTCTTCCCGGGACCGCTACAAGAAGCCCTGCTGCGTAAGGGTCGACCAGCGCGGCCGTGTCGTGCCAGTAGGCGATGGACGGGAAGCCGTCGGCGGCCATCCTGCCGTCGGTGACGATGTAGCGAGAGCCAGCCGCGTCGGCCTCCTCTTCGGCCGTTGCGAGGAAGAATCCGGTGGCGCTCCGGACGTTGTCCTGGAAGGGGTTGGTGACGGGGATCCGCTGGGCGATGAAGGTGATCCAGTGGCCGTAGTCCCACCAGGACATGACGCCGTAAGACTCTCCGGGGTAGGCGAAGGTATCCTGCTCGTAGATCGCGTAGTAGTCCACGCCGGGGTCGGGGGTGTTTTCGCCCATCCACTCGAGCGCGCTGCGCCAGTCGTCGGAGATGGTGACACGGGAGACGCCGTTCTGCGCGTAGCCGAGGTTCTCTGCGGCCGATGCCCCGGCGAGGGTCACGGTGAGGAGGACGGCGAGCCCGACGGCCGCGATCTCGGCGGCGGGGAGCGTTTTCTTCTTCTTTTTACTCTCGGGCTCCCGGAGGTATGCGGCGGTCTTTTCGAGTCCGTAGTCAAGCGCCCACGCGACGACGATCGCGGCGAGGAGCGCGAGGTTCACGGCCAGGTAGTACTCGAACCGAAGGTGCTGGATGGTCGCGATCAGGATGACGACCGACCAGACGATCGTGAAGAGGAGTTCGGGGCGGTTCTCGCGCCGGAGCCTGAGGGCGAGGAGGACGAGCCCGGCGGGGATGAGGAGGAGGCCGACGTTGAAACTCTGCCACGCGAGGGAAGGGTCCCACGGGGCCATCTCCCGGATGGCGGTGGAGGTCATATCCCGGCCGAAGAAGGTTATCAGGCCGCTCGCCATCGTCTTCCCGATATCGGTGAGGTTGAGGAAGGCGACGGCGGCGACGGTGAGCGCGGCAAGGGCGGCGAGGTACTCGTTCCGCTTCCCTTTGAGCGCCAGCGAGATCCCGGCGAGGAGGGCGGTCGCGGCGATCAGGAGGAGGTAGGCGTAGACGTGGGCGACGGAGTAGAGCGAGAGCGACATCCCGCCGACCATGAACCCGGAGAGCGGCAGGAAGACCGCCGGCACGGCGAACGTGACGGCGTTGACGATGAGGAGTCCCTCCGGCCCGGTGCCGTCGATGTGGTTCCGGACGGCCTGGAGCACCGTGAAGACCCCGGCGATGAGCGCGAAGAGGATCATCGTCGGCATGACGAGGAGGCCGAGGAGGTAGGCGGCCCCGGCGCCGAGGCCGAGGAGGGCGACGGGGAGGATGGTCCTAGTGTCACGTGGCGATACCGAGTGCCGGGCGGCATACGCGAGCGCGGCGATGTAGGCGAGGCAGAAGAGGGTGGAGAAGAGGGTCTCTGCAACGTGGTGGTCGACGAAGCCGAAGATCGACCGCGCGAAGAACGATGCCGAGACGACTGCGATGAGTCCGGCAGCGACGAGCCCGGTCGTTCTGTCGGCGATGGTCTTCCCGGTGAGGTAGACGACCGGGACGACGGCGGCCGCGAGGAGCGGGGGGACCCATGCGGCGACGTAAACGATCTCGGGCCGGGCGGTTGCCCCGGCGACGATGCAGAGGGTGGCGGTGATAAGCGGGAAGAGCGGTCCCCACGCGACCTCTTTCCCGGTCGGGTAGGCGGTCATGGGGTCGAACCAGGCGTAGCCGGGGTAGTTCGCCGCGATCACCTCGACCTGGCGGAGGTTGTACCAGGCGTCGGTGCCGATGAGGCTGGTGAACGAGCCATCGACGAGCACGGCGTGGGGGATTATGCGGGTGAGAACCGCCACGAGCATGAAGATGAGGAGGGCGGCGGCGGTGAGGGCTGTTTTATGATCTTTCAATGCAGCGGGAGCCATAGGTCGTACGTTGATCTTGGGAGCGGCCGGTAATTAAGGGGTGCGGCTGGATGGCGCTCCCCTGCAGTGTGGGCGGGGGTGCGGCCAGCACCCGGCATCTCGGCCGGGGCCTCACCGGCGTGAATACTCCTTGTGCGCCCTCTCGATCGTCACGATCTTCTCGATCTTGACGATCATCTTCCAGTCGCGATAGTCACGCTCGCGCCGGATCATCCGACCAAGCAACTCATCATAGCTCTGCCCCTTTGAGGTCGTGCAGGTCCCTCCAGGTGGGTTCTTTCACGGGAATGCGCTTGATCTGATTGCCGGCATCGCTTGTGGCGGACGACGTGCATCTCCGTGGCTCGTCATGATACTTATTGGTGTGCACATTTGCCACAATGAATAAATATGCCATAATGAGCACCTCGGCAGGACCGGTGCGAAGGTGCGATATCCAGTGGAGAGCCGATTCACCCTCCTGCCTCGGATAAGGTTCAAATAGTAACATCTTCGGAGGGAAATGTTCTGATAAGGGTGCACTGAGGGTTCATAGATCTTTTTGGGACGATCTCACTGTATCCCTGTTCCATCCGTTTGCACTGGTTCTGATCAGCTGTATATGCTTCAGGAGTACGGCCCTTGCCGTCGGCTATTCTTCTCCCGTTTTCAGCGATTCGTCGCATTCGCGTCGTATCGCATTTTCAGTTGTTCCCGCGCAACAGAGATTGCTGCCTTCAGCCTCTCCTCCAGCACGGCCTTGGGCGGTAGTTCGGTCAGGTATTCCGCCACATGGATCCCACTTCCGCTGAGTTGGAGCAATTCGATGTGTTCCGCAGATTTTCCGGCGCACAAGATCAAGCCCATCGGGGCCTCTTCTTCCCGCCGCCGCTCATATCGATCGAGCCAGCGCAGGTAGAGTTCCATCTGACCTTTATCAGCCGCCTGAAACCTCCCGATCTTCAGGTCGATCGCCACCAACCGGCGCAACCCGCGGTGGTAAAATAGCAGGTCGATGTAATAATCCTCCCCATCAATGCTAATCCGCTTCTGACGTGCAATAAATGCAAACCCGGCTCCGAGTTCCAGCAAAAACCGTTCGAGCTCCCGGAGGATCGCTGTCTCGAGGTCCCGTTCACTGTAGGTATCGGCAAGCCCGAGGAAATCGAGCAGGTACGGATCGCGAAACACCATATCCGGCGTGACATGGCCATCCTCTCGCAGCAAAGCAAGTTCCTGACGGGCAAGTTCTTCGGGTTTTCGAGAGAGGGCGGTGCGTTCGAACAGCATTCCCTGGATTTTGGAGTGAAGTTCCCGCACGCTCCAGCGTTCGAGCCGGCACATCTGCACATAGAATTCACGGGCAACAGCGTCCTCGATCTGGAGAAGTTCTACGAAATGGGACCAGCTCAATTCTTTCGACACTGTCGCGACAATTTCTTTGGATGGGAACAGCGTTGCAAAACGGATCATCCGGGTCAGGTTCGGCTGGCTGTATCCGGGCCCGTACTCTGCTATCAATTCTTTCGACAGTGTCGAAAGAATTCTCTTACCATATGGTGCTCGTTCTTCTTTGAGAATATCCCTGCCGATTCGATTGCCAATATGCCAGTACAGCAGGACCAGTTCGACGTTCACCGCAGTTGCAGCGCGGCCTTTTGCCGTCCGGATCAGGTCACGAAGATCTGAAAGGAGGAAGGAAATATCCTGTTCTAAAGGGTGGGTATCACTAATCGGTTGCAGCGCTGTATCATCGGCGGGTGTATCATGCTGTCTGGCCTTCCGTGTCATCTGTGATCGCCCTCCCGGATATTCTCCTTGCTGGTGTGTGTGTTTGGGCAGAGGGGGTATTCTGGAGGATTTTGACACTCTCCCCGACTAGAGCCCGGGAGATTTTTCGTTGATCGGGACGTGCACTGCCAGCAACGGTCTCGATCCGCACGAGTGTAGATTCGGGTGTGCCCCGGCCTACACAGAGAACAGTGATGTTCATTATGACAAAAGGATATCTCGTGCGGGCCGAAAGTAAAACCAGGGCGCAGTCCATCCCCACGACTAACGTCGGAGGCTTTCACGCCTCCCATGAACCCCATTGTCTGTCGGTAGCGTTTTGCAATTCTGGTTGTTTTCTTCCCGTGCGGTGCGTCTGAGAGCCAGCCGCCTGTATTGAGGGGATCCCGTTATAGACGTTGAAGCTTCTGTCACGAGTTCGATTGTTACTCTTCTGTTACATTCGCAAGGCACCCGACAAAGGGCACTATTGCCCGATCGCCTCCTCTCGTCCCCGGCCCCAGAACGAATATCCTTATCCCCCTCCTCCCGCAACCTATTCCCCAGGAGGATACTCGTCTGAAGATCGCCTACGTCTACGACGCCGTCTACCCCTGGGTGAAGGGCGGGGTCGAGAAGCGCATCCACGAGGTCTCGTTCCGGCTCGCGGAGCGGGGGCACGACGTCCATGTCTACGGGATGCGCTCCTGGGACGGTCCGGCGACGATCGAGTGGGACGGGGTGGTGCTCCACGGCATCTCTCCGGGGGAGGCACTCTATGCCGATGGCCGGCGGACGGTCCCACAGGCACTCCGGTTCGGCTCCTCAGTGCTCCGGCCGCTTCTTGCTTCCGGCGCCGACGTCGTCGACTGCCAGAACTTCCCCTACTTCTCCTGTTTTGCGGCGAAGGGGGCTTCGGTGCTGCGAAGGGTTCCGCTCGTGGTCACCTGGCACGAGGTCTGGGGCGACTACTGGTATGGCTATCTCGGGCCACGGGGGGTCTTCGGGAAGGCCGTCGAGCGGCTGGCCGCCGGGCTCACCGATCACCCGGTCGCAGTCTCGCCCTCGACGGCCCGGGCCCTCGAAGGTCTCGGGGTTCCGGGGCCGGTCCCGGTCGTCCCGAACGGGATCGACCTCGCGAAGATCGCCGCCGTCGCCCCGGCGGCGGAGGAGTGGGACGTCATCTTCACCGGCCGGCTGATCCGGGAGAAGAATGTCGACCTCCTCCTCCGGGCGCTCGTAGCGGTTCGGGAGGAGGTGGGGGATCTCCGGGCGCTGATCGTCGGCGACGGGCCCGAGCGGCCGGCACTGGAAGCCCTCGCGCGCGACCTCGGGCTTGCCGGGACGGTGACGTTCGCTGGTTTCCTCCCCCGCTACGACGATGTCATCGCCGCGATGAAGGCCTCCCGGGTCTTTGTCCTCCCCTCGACCCGCGAGGGCTTCGGGATCGCGGCGCTGGAGGCGATGGCCTGCGGTCTTCCGGTGGTGACGGTGGATCATCCCGGGAACGCGGCGAGGGATCTGGTTGTCCCCGGGGTGAACGGGTACTGCTCGGGGCTCTCGGCTGGGGAGTTGGGGGAGGGAATTCTCTTCTGGCTGGAGAATGGATCGGAAGATCGAGACCTGATAACCCGGACTGCGAGAGAGTTTGATTGGGATAAGGTCACGGTGCAGGTTGAGAGATACTATAGCAATCTGTTATGACTCAGAACGTTTCGCGAAGGTGTAACCACAGGAGCAGGAGAATGCACGATTCTACTAAAAATCAGATGACCGTCAACGTAAATGCCCGATCTCCTCTGGTCTACGTCATCATCCTCAACTACAACAACCTTCGCGACACCGTAGAGACGATACGTTCCGTGCTGGCAATGGAATATGATAACTTCAGGGTGCTCCTGGTAGAAAACAGCACGGATCAGGATGTCATCGACGCAATTCTGGCGGAATTTCCAGATATCGATATCCTGGAGACCGGGCGAAACCTGGGATACGCAGGCGGAAATAACGTCGGTATTCTCCACGCGATGAGACAGGAGCCCGACTACATCTTTGTACTGAATAACGACATCGGTGTTGAACCCCGCGCGCTGGCAATCCTTGTTCACGAGTTGGAGGCCCACCGGGACTGTGCCGCCTGCCAGCCACTGGTGGTGTATGCGGAGAACCCTGGTGTCATCTGGTCCGCCGGGACGGAGATGTACCTTGGCTACCCGAGGTTATACCTAAAGAATGGTTCGAACCCCCCTGAACAAACCAGGGAACCTCCGTTCGGGCTTGTCGGGTGCGCTCTGCTCTTCAGCGTCTCTGCACTCAGAGATGTTGGTCTGTTTGACGAATCCCTTTTTCTCATGCACGAGGAGACCGACTGGTGTATCAGGGCAAAGGAGATGGGATACAGCCTGCTCCTCGTTCCCGGCGCCCGTGTGCACCACAAAGTCTCGGCAACACTCGGATCTCTCAGTGAGGCGTATCTTTACTACGTAGCGCGTAACTGGGTTCTGGTCGCGAAAAAACATTTCACACATTTTAGATATCTTTACGTCCTAGTTACGGAGTTTCTGATCCGTTTCCCATACTATTGTTACCTGCTGCTCAAGATAGGAGAATTGAGGGAGATACGGTTTTATCTGTCCGGATTAAGGGATGGTCTTTTGGGTATATCTGGAGAGGTTAAACTGTCTTAAATGGATTTTGCTCCTGGGTATCGTGGCGACCTCGAGCGTTACCCGCTGTTCCGCCATCTCGAAATGTTTAAACTATAGCACTATGGGAATGGCGATTCGGCGTGTGTCTGGTACTGGTTGTTCGATGAATCCCCGACATGCGGTTGGTGGAGAGATACACTATGGTCTCGCGCACTCTCAGAGCGATGCAGGAACGGTGTGAGCGGTACACGTTGTTAGAATGTAGGAAAGTGATATCATTCGGTACGACGGATACAGTTATTCATAATTATCTTGAATAATAGTCAATCCGGGTGGGAAGATCGAATGAACTTAAATTGCGTATAATATGTCCATATCCGATGGTGTCCTAGATGAAAGATATGCAGGATTCCCCTTTTGACTTTTATACGCGTAATACCATAGCCTCAAGGAAAACTGAGTTGGCCCAACTTGAGCCTCCGATCCAAGAAAGCGATTTACACGTTGAGACTCTGCAAAGGAAGATTGATCGGTTATCTGAAGATCTCAAGAGTAAAGATGAAACGATCATTCAACTCTCGTCTACTCTGTCTGCGATCGAGAACAGCGTAACCTGGGCTGTGATCGCAAGATTCTATGCACTCATTAATCGATTGATTCCTCCGAGAACGCTTAGAAGGCATTTCTATGATCTAGGCGTCATAGCACTGCGGATTCTTGTGCATGAGGGGCCCAGAAGTCTCTGGATGCGGGGCATGACGAGAATGGCAGATAAATTCCCAATAAAATCTGTGAACACTACGCATCCTGTATTTAGAGTGCCCCTAGGGATGAATGACGAGCGTATCTTACTGACATTAGATACCCCACTAGCTGCACGCTTTGTCTCACCGGCGAATCGGATACATGCCATCGAGGTTCTGGCTAAAATGGGTGAGAAGCATAATGCGAACTTGCGCCTCTCTCTCAGAGAAGGTTCGCTTGCAGGACCGGTGATCAGGGAGGCTGTGGGCAAGGGGACCAGGGTCGTAAACAATGGACATATCAGGTGGAATTTTAAACCTATCCCTAATAGTAAAGGGAAAACCTACTATTTTCAACTCGTGTCAATCGAATCTCCACCCATTGCAATCTGGTACAATCCAACTTCGACCCCTGAAGAGTTCCAACTCTTCAGAGACGAAAAAGAGGTTAATGGTCGGATTGGATTTCAGTGCTTTACAGAGGAGACTATTCGAGGTTCATACAATCTCTGGGTATTGCAGAATGACCCTTCAAAGTCCCGGTTAGTACAGATGCGTGAGGAGTGTGAAAACTTTCCATATCAACCGAAGATCAGCATTGTAATGCCTGTTTGGAACACCGATGAGAGATGGTTGCGACGGGCTATAGAATCGGTTTTTGAGCAGACGTACGGCAATTGGGAACTCTGTATCGCTGATGGGGGTTCCACAAAAGAGATTGTAGGACGGGTGCTCAAGGAGTACGCTGAGAGGGATCCTCGTGTGTGTGTGAAACACCTGGCTGAAAACAAGGGGATCGCTGGGAACTCCGATGAAGCTCTCTCGCTTGCGACGGGAGAATACATCGGGCTTCTCGATCACGATGACGAATTGGCTCCTTTTGCACTGTATGAGGTTGTAAAGCTCCTGAATCAGGATAAGGATGTAAGCTTCGTCTATTCGGACGAAGATAAAATCGATGATAAGGGGAGACGAAGTATCCCATTCTTCAAGCCGGACTGGTCTCCCGACATGTTTCTATCGCACAACTATCTCTGTCACTTCGCAGTTATCCGACGGGAGGTTGTCCAGAGGGTTGGGGGCTTCCGGGAAGGGTATGACGGTTCTCAGGATTATGATCTCTTCCTGCGGGTAACCGAGGTGCTTGATGAGAGAGAGATTGCGCATATCCCGAAGGTCCTCTATCATTGGAGGATAATTCCGGGCTCTGCTGCGGATACCATCGAGGCCAAACCCTATGCGATTGTCGCAGCCAAACTGGCGTTAACTGACGCTATGCGCAGGCGTGAGATCGGGGCTTCGGTGACTGATGGACTGTTCCTTGGCTCGTACAGGGTGCGGTATGACATTATAGGTAATCCGAAGATTTCGATAATTATTCCTACACGTGATAAAGTGAACGTGCTCAAGGCCTGTATCGAATCTATCCTCACACGTACTCAGTACCAGAATTATGAGATAATTATCATCGATAACCTGAGTCGGGAACAGAAAACATTTGACTATTATAGGGAATTGGAAGCAAATCCCCGAATTCGTATTCTCGAATACGACAAGCCCTTTAATTTCTCGGATATGAATAACTTTGCGGCGTCCCACGCCGATGGTGAACATCTTGTGTTCCTGAATAATGACGTGGAGATCCGGTCGGGGGAGTGGTTATCGGCAATGCTAGAGCACTCTCAGAGAGGGGAAGTTGGCGCTGTTGGGGCAAAGCTCCTCTATCCGAACAATACCATCCAGCACGCAGGAATCATCATCGGAATAATCGGGAACCCACCTGTGGCTGGTCATACACACCGACATCTACCGGTATTGCATCCTGGCTACTTCGGCAGGGCCAATCATATCGCCAATGTTAGTGCGGTCACAGCTGCATGCCTTATGGTTCGCAAAACTGTTTTTGAGGAGGTTGGGGGGTTCGATGAGGAACTTGCAGTCGCGTTCAATGATATCGATCTGTGTTTGAAGATCCGGAAACAAGGGTATTTGATCGTGTACACACCCTATGCAAAGTTGTATCACCACGAGTCCTTAAGCAGAGGCTATGAGGATACACCTGAAAAAAAGGCTCGATTTACCCGCGAAGTGAGGTATATTCGTGAGAGATGGGGGAAGGTCATTGATTCTGGAGATCCCTATTATAATCTAAATCTAACCCGGGAGAAAGAAGACTTCTCTGTGAATATTTAGAATTGAGGATATTTATGGAAAGGATTTGCTTCTCTGATGGTACAAAAGATGAGGTCATCCCAAAACGCTGTTACCGGGAGGGGGACACCCCCTCCCGGTCCC
>DAIRGM010000085.1:0-5681 GCA_036794525.1 Methanoculleus sp. | reverse complement strand
GGCGGACGGCGGGGTTCCTGGCACTCGAGAGCGGTATCGCCGGCGGCGCCGAGGAGCTGGTCATCCCGGAAGAAGAGGTCTCGATCGACCGGATCAGCGACCGCATACGGGCGGGGTTCACCACCGGGAAGAAGAGCGCAATCGTGGTGGTGGCGGAGGGGAAGACGCCGGGTATCTCCTTTGAGATCGCCCGGGAGATCGGGGAGCAACTCAGCGTCGACCCCCGTGTCGTCGTCCTCGGGCACCTCCAGCGGGGCGGGCCGCCGACGATGCGCGACCGGGTGCTCGGGAGCCTCCTCGGTGTCGCCGCCGTCGAGGCGCTGCTTGAGGGCCGGAACGGGTGCATGGTGGGAGAGATCGGCGGCGACCTTCGATGCACCCCGCTTGATGAGACCTGGCAGAAGAAGAAACCGCTCAACGAGAACTTCTTGCGGATATTTTCGTTCCTCTCGGAGTAGGGGGGTGAGCGGAATACCCATGGATGCAATCGAAGTGATCGACCTCACCAAACGGTTCGGTGACAACGTCGCCGTGAACGGAATCGGGTTTCAGGTGAGGGAAGGGGAGACGTTCGGGTTCCTCGGCCCGAACGGGGCGGGCAAGACCACCACCATCAGGATGCTCACCGGCATGACCGGGATCACAAGCGGCCGTGCCCTGATCCACGGCCACGACATCGTCCGCGACACCCTGGCCGCAAAACGGCTGATGGGCGTCGTCTCCGAGACGCCAAACGTCTACGACGAACTCTCCGCCCGGGATAACCTCTTCTTCACCGGCCGGCTCTATCACCTCAGGAAGGCTGAGATTGAGAGGAGCGCCCGGGATCTCCTCGACACCTTCGGCCTCTACGAACGGCGCGGCGAGCCCGCAGGAGGGTTCTCCAAGGGAATGAAACGCCGCCTGACGCTTGCCATGGGGCTCGTGAACAGTCCAAGGGTCCTCTTCCTCGATGAACCCACGTCCGGGCTCGACGTCCAGAGCCGGCGGCTCATCAGGGACGTCGTCCAGGACCTCGCCCGGAAGAACGTCACCATCTTCCTGACGACCCACGACATCGAGGAGGCAAACGTCTCCTGCGACCGGGTCGCCATCATCAATAGAGGGACAATTGCGGCAATCGATGCACCGGAGAAGTTGAAGCAGACCCTTGAGAGTCTCCAGTCGGTCGAGATCTCCTTCGATGCCACGAGGCCCGGTCTCCTCGAGGCGCTTGAAAGGCTCCCGCAGGTCAGCGACGTCAGGAAAGAGGGGGACAAGTTCCGGCTCTACACCGCGGACCCCCCGGATGTCCTCGGTTCCCTCTGCGTGTTTGCAAAAGAGCAAGACCTGCGCCCAATCAGCGTCACCACCCTCGGACCGAGCCTGGAGGAGGTCTTCATCCGCCTCACCGGGCTCTCCGTCGGCATGAAGAAGGAGGCGGGGGGAACCGATGCCAGGGTGGTTTGAGCGGGTCTCATGCGACATCGGTGCAGCGTGGGCGATAGCACGCAAGGACATGAAGATCTATTACCTCAAACCTTCTATCCTGGTATCCAGCCTGCTCTTTCCGTTCGTTATGTTCCTCGCCTTCGCCATAGGGAGGAACGCCCCCCCGGGAACCCTGCTCCCGGGTCTCCTCGCCATCACCCTCCTCTTCAGCGCCTCCTCCATCGAGCCGGTTTCCATCCCTATCGAGCGGAGGACGAAAACCTTCGACCGCCTCCTCTCCGCTCCGGTGTCTGTTCAGGCGATTGTCCTCGGGTCGAGCCTGAGCGGGGCAATATTCGCATCTGCGATCGGCGTCGCCACAACTGGCGTTGGCCTGGTTGCCTTCCATGCTGAGATTATCCACATCGTGGCGCTTCTCGTCGGGCTCGCGTCCACCTCCCTCTGCTTCTCGATGATGGGCACACTCTTTGCCGCCTACCGCACGGAGAACGTGGGCGAGGTAATGTCGCTCTTGAACCTCGTCCGCCTGCCCCTCCTCTTCATCAGCGGGGTCTTCATCCCCTTCGCGAATATGCCGGCATGGGGGCAGAGCATCGCGCTCCTCTCCCCTCTCACCTACGCTCACGACTTGATACAGTTTGCGTTCGACGGGACGACCCGCTTCGGCCCGGGCGTCGATACCGTTGCCCTGGTGCTGGCGATCATCGTCTTCCAGGTCGCGGGGGTCTTCCTCTACCGGAGGTCACGGGAGTAGGCCGTGCAGGTTCCCGGGTTAGACGGACTTCTCCCAGCCCTGGCCCATATCGATGAGAGGCCGCACCTCGCCGACCTCGAACGTCACCGAGGCATGGATCATCGCCGCCGCATCCTCACCCGCGGCCGCGGCGATCTGCCTCCGGTAGGCATCGAGCGTCTCTCCGGAGGTCGCGTAGTTCTTCATCTTCAGGTAGACCCGGAGACCCTTCCAGTCCGCAAGCGTCGCTCCCTGCTCCATGATCGTGAAGACGGCATTGGGATTCTCCTGCAGGTAGGCAAACGTGCGGTTATTCCCGAGCCCCATCACGACGGTCTTCTCGTCGACCATCATCGGCGACCCAAAGACCGCCGCATCGATCTTTCCTTCTTTGTTTGCGGTGCTGAGCACACCGAGCCTCGGTTGTTTGTTGAAGTAGTCCATCAATTTAGATACCATAGATACATTCCTCCTCTGAACCGAACTAATCGTCCTGTCCTAAATAGATATGGGTATGGGCCGCACGAGCCCCATAGGCCGCCGGGAGAGGCCCGGGTTCCCCCGGCCCCCGAGAGGCCGATCGAGAGCCTGAATTCCCAGAAGGCGAGCCGGAACTCCCCGGGATACCTGAGTGGGAGTTCAACGGCACCCCACGGTCCAACCCGGACGGCTACAACCGCCATAATCCGGTAGATCACATCGAGAACTGGACGACGCCCATGCTCGTGATCCAGGGGAGACAGGACTACCGGGTACCGGATACGCAGAGTCTTGCCACCTTCACCGCCCTCCAGAAGAAGGGCATCCCAGGTCAGCTCCTCTACATCCCCGATGAGAACCACTGAGTGTTGAAGCCCGGAACAACATCTTCTGGCACTCGACCATCCTCGACGGGATGGATCGGTGGACGGGGAATGCCGCAACGTGAGGGGTCAATCGGCCATGGTATGGCACGATCGGCCTTCTCCGGGGCCGTTAATACCCCGTTGCGTAGTAGTAGCCGTCCTCTTCCCGGACGCGGACCGGGACGCGGAAGAGGTCGCCGATGGCCTCGTCGGTCAGGACTTCCGCCTTTGGGCCGTCCATCCGGACGGCGCCGTCCCGCATCAGGACGACCCGGGAGATCTCGGGGATGATGTCGTGGAGGTTGTGGGTCACGAGGATGATGCCGGTGCCGGACCGCGCAATCTTTCGGAGGGTCTTTCTGAAGGTGTGGAGCGCGGAGAGGTCGAGGCTGTTCGTAGGTTCGTCGAGGAGGAGGGTGCCGGGGTCGTGGACCAGCGCCCGCCCGATCAGGAGCCTGCGGGCCTCGCCAGAGGAGATCTCGGTCATCGGGCGGTCGGCGAGGCGGGCGATCTCGAGGAACTCAAGGATTTCATCAGTCTTCTGCTCCATATCGGGGGTCACCTCGTGGGAGAGGAAGAGCCCGATGCTCGAGAAGAACCCCGAGAGAACGACCTCGCGGCCCGATATCCTGCGGACGAAAGTCTGCTGGAGGTCGCCGGAGACAAGCCCGAGGTGGGACCGGAGATCGAAGGCGTCCCACGTGTCCCGCCCCCGGAACCGGAACGTGACGTCCGGGCCCGGCGAGGAGGGGTAGTACTCCCGGGTGATCGCCCGGATGAGCGACGATTTCCCCGCACCGTTCGGTCCGAGGATGGCGATATGCTCCCCCTCGCGGATGGTGAGCGAGACCCGGTCGAGGAGCCTGTGGCCGTCCCGGACGACGCTGACGTTCTTGAACTCGACGAGCGGCGGTGACTGTTGAGCGCCGGCGGTGCTGTCGGTCATTCCGGTCGCTCCGTTGGGTGGAGATTGCGGTACAGGGATTCCATCGATTGTCGCTCTGTATGTTGGACGGTTCTCCTCAAAAGGTATGCTCCGTCATCGCGGGGAACCGAGCAGTGCTGCAACCCTCTCCGGGTCGTCCGCGTAGATGGTGAGGAACCCGGCGGGTACCAGCGTCACTCTGACGCGGCCGGGATACCGCAGGCTGACCAGGGCGCGGTAGAGCAACTCCAGCATGAACACAGCAAAACCGACCGCCAGGAGAACCTGAAAGCCAGAATAAGAGTCGTCAGTCAGGCCGCCCGGATAGCGCATTAACCAGTTTCCCACGGTGGCAAAGAACATCACTGCAGCCATGAGAATCAAGAGCAGCGCGGACGCCCAGCGAGGTATGGAGAGGTAGGGGCGCTTAACCTCGACCGATCGGATCGTATCCTTTCCGAAGACGAGCGGCCGGGTATGCGATCTCCGGACGATGACGGAGTTCCCGGAGAATTCTATCGCGGTCCGATAGGGATCGAAGTAGATGCGCCATGCAACCCACACTACGAAGTAGATAGCCAGTGAGGTAAAGATGAGCCCTGGCCACAGGGAGGGGATCAGGACGGATACCACGAAGAGGAAGAGGAAGATGAGGACAGCGAACGGCATCAGCACAAAAAAGCGAGGACTGGTGTATTCCACGAACACGCCCCCCACCACCTCCCGGCCGCCCTCTGCCGCCGTCCCGATCCCGACCTCCCCGTCCGGTGCAACATACCGGCGCCTGCTGGTTGCGGCGGTTGCCGCGTTCGGGCACCAGCCCATCCACCGGCGTATCGTCTCGGAGAACTTCATCGTCATGCAGATGCCTCCCCGGCAAAGTTTGCGCGGTAGATCTCTTTGCGGTGGAAGAGGTAGATTGCCATGATGATGATCCCGCCGACAAGCGTCGCCGCTCCCCAGGTCAGCGGTTGCCAGGTGACGATATCGCCTAGCAGCGTCTCCTTCTCGAATCTTTCCCCGGCACGGATACTCTGTGCGTCGTAATACACGGCGACGGCGGAGATGAGGAGGAGGATCGGGAGGAACTCCCGCTGGTGCACGACCGGGAGGAGCCAGGCCAGGGCAAGGAGGATCAGCAGCATGTTGTCCTGGTAGCCGTTCCGATCGGCGCCGGCAGTGCCGGCCGGTTCCGGGCCGGGGTCTGGCTCCGGGCTCCTTCCCTTCCAGGCGCTTTCGCCGCCCGCTTCCGCGCTCGTGCGCCGGACGGGTCTGACGGCGTCGGCGTTCGGGCACCAGCCCATCCACCTCCGTATCGTCTCTGAGAACTCCATTATCATACGCGTTCACCCTCCGTTGCCGTATCCCGGGTATATACCGACCCCCACTCCGCGATCATGATCGCCCGATTCTGTCGCTCCCAGAGGATCGTGAGGCCGTACCAGATCCAGCAGATGAGGCTCACGCCCAGCATGAGCCCGGGAATCCGGTCGAACATCCCGCCCAGCGCAAGATACGCCACACAGGCGACGAAGAGAACGGAGGCCACCGGCGCCCTCAGGTACTGAACAATGCGCTGTCTCCGGGTCATGTTGCCCCTGCGGAACTCACCGGCGGCAACCCGCGCATACCGGGAGCGGTAACTGAGCAGAGAGCCGAGGAGCGCTCCTACCGCGACGGCAAGACCCGTCCACACAGCGAGGTGCCCGAAAGCAGCCTCGACCAGGATAAAGAGCGCCGCTGCCGC
>DAIRGM010000084.1:0-5931 GCA_036794525.1 Methanoculleus sp. | reverse complement strand
ATCTCGGGGGCCGGCCCGGCCTCGACTGCCGGGGATTCTGTTCGTACTGCTACTTCAAACACGTCAAGGACACGACGTCGTTCGGCTGCAAATACTGCCTCCCCTTCCAGAAGGGCTGCGACTACTGCACCCGGGGGGTGCGGGAAGGCTATGACGCGTTCAAGGGTCTCCGGACGGTCGCCGACGAGACGCTCGCAAACCTCCAGATGATGAGCGACGACGTCGACCGGATCACCATCAGCGGCGGCGGCGACCCGAGCTGCTACCCGGAGTTCCGCGACCTCGTCGAACTCCTCGGCAGCATGGAGGTGCCGCTCCACATCGGCTACACGAGCGGCAAGGGGTTCGACGACCCGGCCATCGCCGACCACCTCATCGAGAACGATCTTGCCGAGGTCTCCTACACCGTCTTCGCCGCCGACCCGGAACTCCGGCGGCAGTGGATGCACGACCCGACGCCGGAGGCCTCGCTCGCGGTTCTCGACCGGCTCTGCGGCGCAATCGACGTCTACGCAGCGGCGGTCGTCATCCCGGGCGTCAACGACGGCGAGGTGCTCGAAGAGACCTGCGCGTGGCTTGAGGAGCGCGGCGCAAAAGGGCTGATCCTGATGCGGTTTGCGAACCGGACCGACCAGGGGCTGATCCTCGGCAACGCGCCCATCATCGAGGGGCAGCAGGTCCACACCGTCGACGAGTTCCACGAGCTCGTCACCGACTTGAACGATCGATTCTCGATGAAGATCAGCGGGACACCGCTCGGCGACCCCTCGATCGGCTCGCCGTTCGCGATCCTCCACGAGCCCGACCTCTTGAAGAAACTTCCCCGTGTCCGGAAGCGTGCGACGGTGATCACCGGGAGCGTCGCCGCCCCCTTCATCCAGAGGGTCCTTTCGATCCGCGGCTCGATCTCAAGGGTCGTTGCGGTCAAAAAGGAGATCGCCTGCCTCATCACCGCCGACGACCTCGCCGGGGTGAACCTCCGAAGGCTCGAAGACGTCGTGATCCTCCCCGGCCGGGCGTTCGTCCACGACGCTGAAGCGCGAAAAATCCTCTCCGCCGACGGTGTCGACCGCGAGGTGGTGCGCGGCCCCGAGATGCTGACCGCCGATGCGGAGACGAGCATGGGCATGACCCGGACGGACGTCCTCGAGAAGGAGATGGAAGGGTTCGCGGCCCTGATCAACACCATCAACCGCTACGGGCTCTGACGATCTACCAGCTCGCAGAACCGCTCGACGATCCACTCGTTCCTGACCTCGGGGTGGAAGAGGAGCCCGTAGAGGGGGAGGGAGCGGTGCCGGATCGCCTGGACGCATCGGTCGGAGGCGGCGAGCGGTACGAACTCCCCGGGCACCTGCACGGCATCCTCGTGCACCGTATATGCGGGAAACACCTCCCGCCCGGCAAAGAGGGGGTCGGGTGCGAGCACCCGGACGTCGACCATACCGATCTCGCAGCACGACACGGTGCCGCCGCCGAACGCCGCCGCGAGCGCCCGCATGCCGGAGGATATGCCGAGCACAGGCCGCTCGAATGCCGTGAGCCACCGGAACGGATGCTCGATGAACCCGGTATCCATCAGCGCCGTGCCGCAGAGGATCGCCGCATCCGCGGCCTCGAGATCCGGTGCGGCGACGGCGGTATAGTGGCGGGTCGCAAACGGCACGCCCATCCTCTTGAGAAGCCGTTCGACCGGCGCGACGAACTCGTCCCGGGAGAGCGAACCGTCCCGGCAGCAGAGGTCAACAACCAGGATCATTTTGCCACCAGCCCCGCACGCTCGATCCGCAGAACGCCGTTGTAGTTCCGGTAGACCTTCGATGCCTCCTCGATCGCAATCCTTTGAGCGAAGAAGGGGGCGTCGGTGACGAACGTCTCGAACTCCCCTCCTTCGCCGGTGAGGGTGACCCGGTACTTCCGGGCGATCGCCCGGAGTTCGTCGAGGGTACGGCGGTCGATCTCCCTCCCGAGCCAGGACTCGTCGAAGGGGGCGGAGAAGACGCCCTGGATAACGACTGTAAAGCCCGCGTCGATGAGTTCCTCCATGTAAGCCTCCTGGTCGGCGAGCCAGAGCGGGTTGAAGCACCAGAGCCCCAGTTCCCGACAGATCCGCTGGACCCTTGTCGCCTGGTAGACCGAGAGGATCGCCCCGGTGACGACCCCTTCGATCCCGTAGCGCTCCCTGGCGGCGAGGAGAGCCCGTTCAAGGTCAAGGAGCTCCGTCTCCTCCTCCCCCGCCGTCTCAACCTCCACGAGGGGGAGCCCCGCCGCTTCGGCCTGCAGTGCGGCGAGGCGAATGTTCGGGGTGTGGAACATGTAACTCTCGGGGTTTCTGGAGACGACCGTGATCAGGCAGACCACCTCCTCCTTCTGCATCGCCTTCCAGCAGGCGAAGAGGGAGTCCTTCCCGCCGGAGAAGAGCACGCCGAGTTTCATGAGTCTTCCCGTATTGTTCTCATCCTGGGCACGATAACCCCTGCGGCGGCGGTGCCGGAAGCGGCCGGCGACAAAAGGCGGGGCCCGGCACGCCATACAGACCAATCGCACGATCACCGGCTACCGCCGCCGGGAGAGGATCAGGATTATATGGTGTCGAATCTTCACCGGGTGTGAGCACCGGAGGTGTATCGGGAGGTTTCACTATGACGGAAGTTGCGCAGCATCAGGAAGAAGAGATCGAAGTGGTGGTCAATTGTGTCCTGGTAAATTACCGGGGGGATTCCGAGTCACGGGGCAGGATTGTCCATGCGATCCTCGAGTGGGCAGAGGAGCACCCGGACGAGTGGAACGAACTGCAGGAACGCTGCCAGCAGCGCTACGAAGTGCCGGCGTAAGTCCCCGTGACACTCTTCTCTCTTCCTCGTTCTTGAGGCGAAAACTACGGCGTACAGGATTGTTTGCGTCCGGCGTTACCATGGTGGTTATGCTCCGGCAACCGCGACGGCTCCGGGGGAAAGCAGTGCCGGGATAGGACGTTTGAAAAATCGAATGCGAGGGGTGAGATTCGAACTCACGAACTCCTACGAGACCAGGCCCTCAACCTGGCGCCTTTGACCTGGCTTGGCAACCCTCGCACGGGTGTGCACGAACGGAAGGTGCAGCGGTTGCGTTCTCACGCCCCGTTTACCTCATTTAATCTGTTGTCATACATAAAATACCTTTGTGCTGAGGGTGCGGGTGCCTCCTGTCGGAAGGCGGCAGCGAGGGGTTCGCTGCCCATATCGGACGTGATGGTCGCGGTCGGCCCGCCGTTCAGGCGGCCACCGCGGCCCGTTTCCGGCTCACGGCAATGAGACGGGCGATGTAGATCCGGGCCCAGCCGTATCCGACAAACGCGCCGAGGATGTTGCCGACGACAATCCCCCACCAGACCCCGGTCTCGCCGAGGTCCATGACGATCGCAAAGACGTAGGCGAAGACCACGATGGCGCCGAGGTTCCTGAAGAACTCGACGGCAAGGGCGAAGAGACCCTTTCCCGTCCCCTCGAAGACTCCGGCGGACATCATACCCGGTGAGACGAAGGGATAGAAGAAGCACATCGTCATCAGGAAGGCGGTGATCCCGCCCGCAAGATGCATGCTGCCCGCCGAGTAGGCGAAGATCCCGGAGATGGCGGGCGCGAGGAGCCAGGTGGCGACGGAGAGGCCGATCCCGATGAGGATGCCCGAGCGGACCGCGAAGGAGTGGGCGACCCTGAGGTTGTCGTGCTTCCTGCCGCCGTAGGCCGCCCCCGAGACCGAGACGACGGCGATGGACATGGCGATGAAGGGGATCAGGGCGAAGAAGACGATCCGCCAACCGGCGGTGTAGACGGCGACGGCATCGGGCCCGGAGACGTAGACAAGGAGCCCGTTGATGACCATTGCGGTGACCGACATCAGCACGAACTCGAGGCTTGCGGGGATCCCGACGCCGAAGATGTCCATTGCCGTGCGTCCGTCGGGCGTGAAGCGCCTCCAGTCGAGATTGATATAGGTGTCCTTCCTGACCCGGAACCAGTAGAGGAGGAGGGCGCAGACGGCGGCCATCGAGATGAGCGTCGCCCATGCGGCACCGGCGACGCCCATGCCCGCGCCGTAGATGAGGATGGGGTCGAGGATGATGTTGAGGACGGCGGAGGCGGCGACGGCGTACATCATCCTCCGGGTGCTCCCCTCGCTCGTGAAGACGGCATAGAGAATGTCGGAGAGGAGGATGAACACGGTTCCGGCAAAGACGATGCTGCCGTACTCGACGGCGTATGCCGCGGTCTCCCCGGCCCCCAGGGCCAGGACGAGCGGCTCGATGAAGAGGAGGAGCGCGGGGGTTGCGATGGCTGCGAGGGCGAGCACGACGGCGATGCCGTGCATGGCGACGTTGTCCGCCCCGACCCTGTCCCCGGCCCCGATGCGGCGGGAAGCGGCCGAGATGACGCCGGCCCCAAGGCCGTTCCCGAGGCCGACGAGGATCAGGAAGATCGGGGTGACGAACCCGACGGCGGCAAGGGCATCCGAGCCGAGGCCCGCGACCCAGACGGCGTCGGCGAGGTTGTAGGTGGCCTGAAAGAGCATGGCGACCATGATCGGGCCGGCAATCTTGAAGATGGCGCGTTTGGGGTCACCGGTGAGAACGGCGACTCCTTCGGTGATTGTGTCCCGGCGTTCTGCCGGGTTTTGATCGGAGGTGATGGCGGTGATTTCTGTCATAGGTATCCTTCAAACACGAGTATTTCTCCGGGTGTATCGGGAGAAGAGAGTTCATGCTCTTTTCGAGCATGTTCGTTCGCCGGGAAGAAGCAGGATGCTCTGCTCTCCGGGGGCATAACGATTGTGTTTTAATGCGCTGTTCGCCGTCCGGGGCGATCAACAGGCTGCCAGATCCAGGTCGCCGTGCGGAGAGATAATACGGCGGAGTCTGACCCGGGGGAGGGTTTTATGGGGTGAGCGACGAGGTTCCGCGGAGTAAGGGTTCGGATGAGTGGTCTTTGTCCGTGACGTTTCCGGATCGGAAAGAATCTCGGAGAGAGACCCGGCTCCGGCGCGGTTGCCGTGCCGGCGGCGGCGCTCCGGCCCGAGACCCGCGGGCAGGTCACCCGGGCTCTCCTCTTCGCATGAGAGCGGATATCTCCCGGTTCTCGTCGGTGCGAATGGCCGACATCTGCTAACCAATGCACGGAACCCTCCGGAAGCCCGCAATCTTCCCCTGCGGAAGATCAAGATTTGAAACCGAATGGATATTTCATCTCACTCTTTTTCGTCCTGTAACATCAGGAACGTGTTTATGGCCGTGTGGCCGGGCACCGTCCCCAGAAGGCCGGCCTCCGAGAGTTCCTTGAGCAGGTTCTCATACCTCTGCGCCGACTCCTCCCTCTTTCGTTCCTCGTCCCCGGGGATCTTCGGATTGTACGCGTACATGGTTTCGAGGGTGTCGAGATCTTCGACGGTGCCGTCTTCCCATATCCGGGCATGCTCGTCTCCAAAACGATGAAAGCGGTAGAACTCCATGTACTCGTAACCGTCAGCCTCCCCGAAGACCCAGTTGAACTGAAAGGTCGCAATCCGCATCGACCCGCTCTTCCTCTCCTGCAGGGCATCCTCAGGTATCGCGAACGTCTCCCGGTACCTCTCCTCGAAGTGGCGGTTCATCCCGGTGAACGTCGCCCCTATTTTATCTATCGAGCCTCTCTCCATACTGGATATGGGCGAGGCCCCTCGTATAAACGTAACCCTCCGGCAACCGCGGCGTTTACCGCATGGAGCGGTGCGCCGGGTATATATTTCAACCGCTCGGAAGCTCCGGTGCGGCCTCTGCAGCAAGGTATCTCCGAAGTGAGGGGTAATTTTTGGGCAGTGGGCCCAGGCACCTGTCCTAGATCTTCCCCACGCAGATGTTTCCAGGTCAGAAACATTCTGTTTCCAGGTCAGAAACATTCTGTTTCCAGGTCAGAAACA
>DAIRGM010000023.1:0-37376 GCA_036794525.1 Methanoculleus sp. | reverse complement strand
GGAAGATCCCGCCGACGCCGCACTTCTTCGCGTAGTCCGACATCTCGCTCCCGAGACGCCTGCCGGGCTGGATCTCGCGCCCTACAAGCCCGGCAAACCCGCAGAGCCGGACCGCGAGGACGGCTTTCGCTTTCTTCAGGATCGAGGACTTCGTCCCGGCAAAGAGGGCGGTGACGTCGATGACGTCACGGTCGACCCGGGCGCCCCTCTCCCGTAGGGCGTCCCGGATCGCAAGAAGATTGACCTGCCGCTCGACCTCGCGCCGAACCACCTCGGCGATGAGATCGAGTTCCTGGACGCCCTTGATCTCCACCCGGGCGCCGTCGGCGATGGAGACGTTGATGTCCTGCCGGATCGTCCCGAGCCCGCGCTTCACCCGGCCGGTCGAGCGGAGGATCATCCCGATATGCCCCGCGACCTCCTGGACGGCCTCGGGGGTGCGCATGCAGGGGGCGGTGGTAATCTCGACGAGCGGGATCCCCAGGCGGTCGAGGGAGAAGGTCTCGTCCTCCACCCGCTGCGCCGCCTCCTCTTCAAGGCAGATCGTCTCGACCCGGCAGCCGCCGGGAAGGGCGCCGGAGAGCGCGACGAGCGCCGTCCGCTGGAACCCGCTGGTGTTCGAACCGTCGATGACGAGTTTGCGCATCGTGTGCACTTGCTCGACCGGGGTCATATCGAGCATCTTTGCTATCGTGAGGCAGATCTCGAGCGCCTCGGGGTTCATCGGGGACGGGGGCTCCTCGTCGTGCTCCGCCAGGCAGACCGTATCGTAGGTATAGTAGCGGAACTTCCGGACGAGTTTCATCTCTTCCCGCGCCGCCCGGTCGATCTCCCCGAGCTCGCTCTCCGTCGCCCGGAGGTAGCGGAAAAACTCCCCGGTTCGCTCCGCGGTCTCGCGGAGGCAGGTCGGGCACCGGCAGAAGAGTTTCTCGGCAGTGTCGAGCTGCTGGTGGATCTCGATACCGGCTTTGAGGCCGAGTTTCCCGTAGTCCATCATGGGATCGACCTCCGCCGGATCTCGCCCGCGAGATCGGTCTGCATCAGCGTCTTCGCCCGTTCGGGATCGGGTTCGTTCCCAAGCACCCACATCAGTTTGACGAGCGCCGCTTCAGGCAGCATATCCTCACCCTCGACGACCCCGACGGCGAGGAGATCCCTTCCTGTGTTGTAGACCCGGTCGCAGACCCGCCCGTGCAGGCACTGCGACGTCATGACGACGGTCGTCCCGTCCTCGACCATCTCCCGGATCTTCGGGACCCAATCCGTCGCCACGTGCCCGAGCCCCGTCCCGGATATGACCAGGCCGGCGTAACCCTCGAAGACGTCGAGGACGCTCGCGGGCATCCCGGGGTAGAAGTGGAGGAGGGCGCAGCGCTCTTCGAGCGTGTCGTTGAGTTCGGGCTCCTCCGAACCCCGCCGGACCGCCTCGCCCGAGAGGGTGACGGAGAGCGAGGGGTAGTCGACGTAGCCGAGCGGTTCCATGCCCATGCTCTGGAACGCATCGCGCCGGGAGGTGTGCATCTTACGGACTCTCGTCGCCCGGTGGATTGCGCAGCGGTCGTCGTTCGTCGTCGCGTGCATCACCACCGCCACCTCGCCGAGATCGCCGGCGGCAACGGCGGCGCTGCAGAGGGTGTTCATGGCGTTGTCGGAGCTCGGTCGGTCGGCGGACCGCTGCGACCCGACAAAGACGACCGGCACCGGCGTCTTGAGCATGAACCTGACCGCCGCGGCAGAGTAGGCCATCGTGTCGGTGCCGTGGGTGACGATCACCCCGGCGACGCCTGCCCGGATCTCGTCGTAGACCGCCCTGGCGAGTTCCCGCCAGAGCGCCGGTTTCATGTTCTCCGAGAGGATGCTTGCGATCTGGCGGTCGCGGTAACTGGCGACGTCCCCGAGTTCCGGGATCGCCCGCAGGATATCGTTCGCTGAGAACTGGCTCATCACCGCGCCGCTCCGGTAATCCACCCTGCTCGCGATCGTCCCGCCGGTGGATATGACGGCGAGTTCCGGGAGGTCGGGGTTCTGGACGACGACCCCGGCGCCTGCCGGCGGCTGCGGGGCCGGGCGCTCGACGAACTCGATCATCTCAGGCGACGCCCCGATGTTGTAGCCGCTCTCCAGTTTGACGACGGCCATCCCGTCCCGTTCGGCGATATAGGTGCCGGTGAGCGCGGTACCGCCGTTTGCGTACCGCACCAGGTCTCCGGTCTCGAGTCTCTCCATTATGCTGCAAACCTCCGTGCTTCAAGGATAAGGTCTTCGAATGCGCTTGATAGTGCTGATTCCGTCTCCTTCGCCCAGCCTGCGTCGCGGGCAAGGAGTGCTCTCTGCTCGTCGATCTGAACGGCAACCGCCGCGGGCGCCGGACCGCCGACGATGCTCCTGACCGCGACGGCGTGGCGCGGGTCGAGGGCTGCATCGATCTTCTCCTGCGTCAGCCCGAGTTCCACGACCGAGAGATCGGCCGCTTCGCGAGCGGCTCCCTCGAGCGTGGCCAGGTCGAGCGACCCGTGCCTGACCGCCCGCCCGACGATCCGGTGGGCGGTGCGGAAGGGGAGTCCATACTCCCGGACGAGGACGTCCGCGAGTTCCGTCGCGGTAGAAAAGCCCCTGTCCGCCTCGGCGGCCATCCGCTCCGTATCGAACGCCGCAGAACCTATCATCCCGGAGAGGAGCGGGATGCTCTGCCGTGCGGCCTCGACGCCGCGCCAGAGGTGCGGGGTCAACTCCTGGAGGTCGCGGTTGTAGCTCATGGGGAGACCCTTCATGATCGTGATCGCCGCTGTAAGTTCTCCGGCAACCGATCCGGCCTTCGCCCGCATGATCTCCGCCACATCCGGGTTCTTCTTCTGGGGCATGATCGATGAGGAGGAGCAGTAGGCGTCGTCGAGCCTGACGAACCCAACGAACGCCGTGCTCCAGAGGACGAGTTCCTCGCAGAGGCGGCTCGCCGTCGTCATGCAGATGGAGGCACCGGCAAGCACCTCGATGGCGAAGTCCCGGGCGGCGACCGCGTCCATGCTGTTTGGCGCCGGGCGGGCGAACCCGAGGAGCCGGGCGGTGTAGTCGCGGTCGAGGGGGAAGCCGGTCGAGGCGAACGCCGCCGAACCGAGGGGGGAGACGTCCACCCGGGCATACGCCTCACGGAGCCGGGCGGTATCGCGGGAGAAGGCCTGCTCGTAGGCGAGGAGGTAGTGGGCGAGCGTCGTGGGCTGGGCGTGCTGGAGGTGGGTGAAGCCCGGCATCACCGTCTCCGTATGTCCGGCGGCGACGTCGAGGAGGGTCGCCCTGAGATCGGTGAGCGACCGCACGAGGGCGATGAGCTCTTCTTTCAACCGAATCCTGATGCAGGTCGCGACCTCGTCGTTTCGTGACCGGCCCATGTGGAGGCGGCCGCCGAAGTCCTCGCCCACCCGGTCGATGAGGTAGGCTTCCTTTCCGGCGTGGACGTCCTCGAACCTTTCGTCGAACGCCTCCTCCGGGATGCCGTGGTCGTGGAGGTCAAGGAGCGCCGCCATCAATGCCCGTGCCGGGGTCTCGTCGATGATCCCCTGCCGCGAGAGGCCGAGGAGGTGCGCCATGTCCACGAGGAGATCCGCTCCTGCAATCCAGCGGTCGGCGTCCATCGATGCAAGGAAGTGCTCGAGATCGCCCGACCGCTCACCGGCGAGACGGCCCTGCCGAATCTGATCCGAACGCATTATATCAACAATCCTGTTTGTTTGTATTCTAGCCTGCTTACAGTAGGTTTAGTTCCAGAAATCGGGCTAATTTTTACCCCGATTTTTGGATATACATTTATATAATAGGTCATCTGATTCTGGTATACCATGCCTCATGAAGATCCCCGTTGTACCCGGTGCGCATCCCAGATGTACCGCGCTCATGTCCGCCGCCAGGTCGATGGCCGGCGGTCGTGGATCCCAGTCGGTTGGTGGTGTCCCATGTGCGGGGAGTACGTGAATGAGTGAGTCCGTCGCCGGTCTCATCATGACCCTCATAGGAGGGTTGGCGCTGTTGATATTTACCACCCTCTGTTTCGGTCCCGGTGAGGTGGTCGGCCTCGGGGGAACGTTCATCGAGGCTGGGAATATGACTGTGTGTGCTATTGGGCCGTGAGTGGTCAAAACACACCCCCATATCTTCTCTATAATCGATTATCTCATACACTCCAGTATGATTCATCCTCCCGGTATTCGAGATGGCTTAAATCGCTTCTATGTGCCTCTTCTGCGTTAAAGAGGTTTTACATATCAGACAGGATATGAAAGAGGGGGGCGGGGCCGGGAACACCCGCACCCGGTATTCTGTGGTGTTGTTCAATCGAGGCTTTTCACCTGGATGTGTCGCGTACTGTTGCCCCTTTGGGCGATCACATTGGCGCGGCCTCGGCTACCCGGGGATCGTTACGGCGGCCCGATGGGGTGCGCTGTGCTCTTGTCGCGGCCATGTTTGCACCTCACTTATCCGAACATCAGCGCCGTATCAGGGAGCTCTTCAACCGGGCGGGGCGTCGGGATGCTGTCACCTTCACACATAGAGAGTGGTGCGCCTTCCTCGCCTTCGTCCTCGTCCTCGTTCCAGAACTCCCATAGCCGGCGAGCGGCATGGTGGAGTGCCGTTGTCATACTCGGACCTAATGATTTGCCGTCCCGTTCTGCAAGAGACGTTAGCAAGGCTATCACCTGCATATCAAACAGTTCGGGATCCTCGGCCCAGATGCTAGTTTGCTTGCCTGGCTCGTTCTGGTTTTGCGGTTCCATACACTCACATCCCTTACTATAGGGCTGTATGGAGATACTAGTATTCAAATATAGTGCTCGACCGGTGCGATATATGAATCTGTTCTGCAGAAATCTGCGGAACAGATCGAGAGTATTCAAATATAGTGCTCGACCGGTGCGGCATATTGGGGTATTGGACCCAATAGAGGTATATATATCGGATACCTTTTTTATGCACCCCTACGCCGCACCCTACCCCCTCCCCCCCCTCTATCGATCAAAAGGGCTGTGTCGTCGCTCGGGCGGCGTGTGCCGCGGGTCGTGGAAAAGAATAGCCCATAATCACCCTTATAGTGATAAATCAATACCTGAAATGTCTATTATAAGGTAACATTTTTGGTACATTAGGATAATTAGAGTGTATGGAGTCAACACCACGAGAGGCGAGAAGGGAGATCCGCGATCATCTTCCCGAGTTGGTCTATCAATACCTCCGGTACATCAAGAGGCGGCGGGCGTGGGTTACTAGTACCGAGATCCTAAAGCATTTCAACTTAGGTAAAAGAGAGAGCCTTGTCGTTCAAGAGTTACTAGAGATAAAGGAGCGCGGGCCTAAAGAGCTCTTGAAACCGGAAAACTTGATCCGTACTCCGATATTCGTTCTTCAGGTCCGGGAACGGTGGAACTCCTACACAAGAACAAATTTCAGTGAGTTTTTGGTGGAACGTAACCTGTACTATCGCCCGAAGTGAGGCGATCGGGGCGACCACTTCCCGCCGGGGGTGATCGTCGTCGAGGCTGGGGATCTATCCCCACCGCTCCCGGCAGTACCTGATCGTCTGCTTGAAGGCCTCCCCCCGGAGGGGGTGCGCCTCGTCTTTCAAGAACCCCTGCTCCAGGGCGATCAACTTGAGGATGTCGCCGCCTTTCCCTTTCTCCGCGCCGCCGTGGAACGAGACCCACGTTTCGCCGTTCTCGGATATGGCGAAGTTGTCCCCGTGTATGCTCCCATACACCGGGTGCGGGCCTCGTCCACCTGGAGGGATCCCGGTATAGGCAGAGAGAGACGGCATCCGGGCTTTCAGGTCGTCGAGGTCAACGCCGCCGGACTGCTTGCGCTTCTTCCCTCCAGAGGCTTCCCACCGCTGCCGGGAGACAATCGACCGGAGGAGGGCGGCCGCCCGGTGTATTTCCTGCTGCTGCTCCTTTCGGACTGTTGGATGATCTCCGGCGGGGGATGCTGTCGATAGGATGGTATCGAGATCCCCACCGGACCGGAGGAAGTCGTTTAAGTCCACCTTCTCTACGCCTTCGGGGCGGGGGAGTGTCCCGATGTAGACCCGGCCGATCCCCTGTGTCATCAGGCCTTGGGCGATCTTCGCCGCTCCCTGGAGGCCGGCGCCAGACTCCTCGTTATCGTTGACGATGTAGATCGGGGCGGCTGCCTTCTGGCACCATGCCGCCGCCTCTGCTATCCGCTCTTTCTTAAACCGGGTCGTTACGGGAGATATACAGCTCCGGGAGTCTTGAAGCGCGGTCAAGGCGTCGGTGATCCCTTCGGTGATGATCAGGGGTTCGCCGGGGGTCACGGACCACGTGCCGAAGATCGGTTCTCGCGGGCCGTCGGGGGTAACCTGTTGCTTCTGGTACTTCGCCGGTTCCCGGTCATGGTATGCCGGAGTCTCCGGGGTGGCACGGCCGATGAAGTACGCCGGCCGGAGGTCGTCCACGAGATACGGGAAAACGATTCGGCCTCGGAGGAGATCCCCCACACCGGACCGGGCACCGTCCTTTGATTCCCACCGTGCAGCCAGGCCGGACCCGGTGATCTCGTCGGGCGAATATCCCCGGTCCATGAGGGAGAGGAGGAGGGCGGACCGGTCCGCCGGGGCGTAACCGATCCGCATCCGCTCGATAAACCACGGCTCCAGACCGTAACGGGTGCGCAGGTGGTCCCGGTGCTCGTCGGCAAGGTGTCGCTCGTAGAACCGGCAGGCGTCTTCCATTAGGGCGCTGTAGTCGGTCATACTGCCCTCCCGAAGAGAGGCCATACGGGGGGGAGGTAGTCGAAACAGATCAACGCTCTAGATGCACGGGTCGCACCTACGAAGAAGATCCGCCGCTCTTCGGCGAGGCGGGCCGGATCTGTCAGGGAGTCTAGAAGACCGCCCAAGTATCCGGTGTGCAGGAATACCGCCGGGGCCTCAAGGCCTTTACTCGCATGGATGGTATCCACCCGGACCATTTGCGGATTGATTACGGTCCCGCTCCGCCTCTCCCGGGAGAGACAGGCTTTTATCTGCTCGATGATCGCCGGTCGGAGGTTCAAGGCGTCGAAGATCCGATCCTGGGAGACGTTGACCCACCTCATCACATCCCCGATCCGAATCGCGGTTCCCTGTCGCACCTTCGCCTTCAGGTCGGTGAGGGCGTGTTCTCGCCGGTCGGCCGGAACCGTCGCCATCACGAAGGCCTCCGCCTCCTCAAACGGGATCCGGTCGATGTCGCCGCCGGTCGTCACCCGCCGGACCGCGCACACCAGGGGCCAAATGTTAACCGTCTTCCGTTCAAGGGTTGCTTTGTGCCGCCCGATCCGCGCCGGTCCCCACGGGCCGCCGGTAGTCTGCCGGATCCCGGTGGATGGGATGCCGACCGCCGCAAGGTGTTTTGCGATCTTGGTGACATGCTGCCGGAAACGGGAGAGAACGAAAACCCGCGCGCCGTTCTCGGGATAGGCTCGTACTGCATCCTCGATCCGGGCTGTCAGGCCGTCAACGTTCCGGGAGTAGTTCGCCCGGATATACCGCCCGGGGCGGGGGGCTGGGCTCACGTTTGCCGCATGACCTAAGAACCGTTCAGCTTCTGCCATAACTTGTTCCGGGCAACGATGCGAGACGGGGCGCTGTCCGGCGGCGGCACCACGATCTTTAGCGTCGAGGGAGAGGAAGAGATCTGGGCTGCATCCCCGGAACCCATAGATCGCCTGATCGGGGTCACCGGCAACGTAGACCCGCTCACTCTGGGTTATCCATTCACGGATCAGGGCGGCCTGTAACGGGCTCACGTCTTGATATTCGTCCACGAAGAGCACCGGGCCGCGAGGCTCTACCCGCTCGTCCAGTGCGAGACGTACGTAGTCCGTATGTTCAAAGACGCCTTTTAATGCCTTGAACTCCTGCCAGGCGGGGAGGATATCGGCAATCCCCCATACCGCGCCGTCGAATCGGAGGAGGCCGAGCGCCGCCGCTGCATCCTGCCAGGCCGTCGGGGGCTGCATGGTCGAACGGAGATAGGCGTTTATCTCAATGATCTGGTTACCTGGCGGGAGGTTCGCCCGGGCAACCGGATCGATGTCTTCAACGATCTGCACGTTTGGTTGATATGGGATCCCGTGCGCCTCCATGAACTCCCGATACAACGGGCTCTCTTTCGCGCCCGTCTGGATGATCGAGTCGCGGGAGAATTCTATGATACCAGCCTCCCGAACCGCCCGAAGTGCTCCCGCGTCGATCGTAGAGACACGATCCGTGATGGTTTTCATATCGGCGTCCTGGAATACAGCGCCACGGAGCCGGGCCGCAAGGTCGGTTGCCTGTGACCGGCTGAAGCTCATCAGGCAGAGATCGTCAAGAGTCCGGCCGTCCTCCACCTCCTGCCGTACGTCCTGGAGAAGTTGGTACGTCTTCCCGGACCCCGGGCCACCTGTCCAGCGGACCACTTCGGCACTCATTCGGACCGCCTCACCAATATACCGCGCGCGTGAGGGTGAGAGGAACACCCATTCGGTGCTTTTACTAAGTCCTTTCCGTCTAGGAAGCGTTTGTTACAGGTGTTCCGGGGTGTATTTTTACTCCTGTAGCAAATCCCTTCCCGAATAGAACTCTGTTTGTGAAACGATGAGTAGTTTATGAACGGTGTTACAGGGTTACAGGTGTACAGGTTAGGTAGCATAGTGCATGGGTTTCGTGCAAAAAGTCCCCTCGCGCGCGTAACATAGGGATCACCTGTAATAAGTGAGGTTAGGTTCATGCCTCTCCTCCTGGCTCACTCGATAGGGTGTTGTCCAGATCGCCATTATCCACGTCGATCTTAAACTCCGGTTTGAGGCCATGCGCGCGCAAAAGCGCGCCAGAATCTACCCGGATCGGTTTCGTCCTCTCGATAAGGATCCCTTCCGCCTTAAGATATCGAGCAAACCGATTATCATAAGGGCTGAATCCCGCCTCCCGTAACAGGTCTTGGAATATCTTACTCCGGACCCATAGCAGGCCGTCGGGCTCCTGCCAGATACCGAATTTCTCTAGCGCACTCCGATCAGTCTTCCGGGGGATAGGGGCCAGCCGGGCCGCGAGCTCTTCCGCAACCACCGGCCAAGGTGATTCGAATTGTGACGGTTCCGATTCTTCCGCAACCGACATCCAATAGTTTGCTATTTTCACGAAATCGGATTTTTTCGCTAGAAGAACCTCGTGCCGGGCGGAATACCATCTCTCATTTAACGCGTAGGTTGAGAGGTTCCCTATCTCCCGAGCCGTGAAAGTCAACATTCCGTGATCGTCCAGATTTACGATGGTGGTCGGCGGATCGGTCATCTCGATCGTTACGGATTCCGTCGCGTTGATCACCCGGGCGGCCGGTTCGGAGATTAGCGCCGCACCATCTGGAGATTTCAGGATCCCGTCAAAGGTGGTTGTTATAGCGTCCTTGATCGCCTTCTCGTTCAATGTTGGAACCGCCGCCGCAAGCGCCTTTGTCAGTCGCCCGGGCGCGCGTCGGTCTATCCACGGCTCCGTATTGTTCCGATCTTCGGCGAGTGTGTCACCGTTCCGGCCGAATCGGGTTATCCACCCGCCGCCGGGGGCGGCTGCGATCTCCATCTCGACCCCCTCGATCAGGTGCATCGAAACGGAGGATTTGGCGGCCGGCCTAGCGTCGCTCATACCCGGATCGCCTCCCGACACTTACGGTCTTTCCAAATGTGGTGTAGCTTGCACCGTCCGGGAACATAACGGGTTGGGCAACCGAAGCAGGGATCCCTCTTAGAAGGATTTTTATAGGGGGGGCGCGATAGTTGCTTTTGCATTACGCATCCCTCGGTATGAGTAGTGTGAGAGCACCGCCGGGTTGGTGGAGGCGTAAGTTCTGGTCGGGTTCGGTCTGGGAGCGCAATACCCGGGCGGGGTTCGCCACACCCTCCCGCTCATCTTCCTCGACGATTACGACCAATCCTTTACGTACACCAACATCCGCGATGGCTTGATGAAAGCAATCCATCGCTTTGTATTCCGAACGAGTCAGTACTAAAAGTTCTGAACCGCTCATTCTGATACCTCCGCGCTCTTTGGTCCCGGGTAGAGGAGGTAAAAACGATTTAGTACTTTCTTGGGCGCTAGATACCCGTTGCCGGACAATCGACGAATGCGGTTCCTGATGGTGTTTTCAGGCGTCGCCGGATCGGCCTTGTCCATCACATCCCGGATTCCCACGCCAGGTTGCTCTATAACGGTTCTGACGATCAGAGTATCAAGATCGTCTAAAGATACGTTTTTGCGTCGCATTTCTTCACCCGTTCTGTTTTAGAAGAGCTGAAACGGGGCAAGACGGGCAACGTATCGAGGTTGGCAAAGTCTTTTATACCTTGCTTCCTCAGTCTTTTTGTCGGAATTTTCCGACGCCTTTTCATATCGTTGCCGGTCACCCGGTTGGGACGTTGTTGGCGCAACGTCCCTCAACTCTCTAATTGGAAGTTTAGGTTACTTCTACTTAAACCCTGTGCCGCTTTCCGTTAATTCTGTGCTCTCTAAAAGGGGGTTTGGTAGAGCAAAACTGCTTGTCTCCGAAACGGGAGGATTTTAGAGGGTTTTTAAAAATACGTCTAATTTATGTATTATCCTGTTCAAAATTGGGGGTATTATAATACATAATTTCCTATTTACGACGCAAATCGGCAATATTGTGCAAAAGATTCGACAACCAAACTTGTTTAAAGTGAAGTGCTATCTAGTGCTATCTAGTGTATTCTTTTGTTGTCTTGTGTATTTAATTGGAACGTGTTATAAAAATATAATTACGCCCTAAATGGGTTATTTTGCCGCGCGTCGCTCGGAAAAAAGGTTTTTGTAATTTACTCACCTGTTAATCAACCTACCTTGTTTTTCCTCGCTCGTACAGCCTTAAGAACCTCTAACGTTTCTTCATCGGTGTACTCACCGAACAAAAGATCCACCAACTTTGACGCCTTTGACGAAAGGTTGTCGGTCGCCGCCACCTGTCGCCGGATATCGGCTATCTCGTCCCGGAGGTGCCGGTTCTCATTTTCCAATTGCTTTAGCTCTTTCTCGTTGATCGGCTTCGTCCTGTAGATCCACAAGAGGTGCTCGTTCTTTCGGTAGAACGCTTCAAGTTCCTGTATCGTCAACCGGACATAGGCACCACTCAGATATCCTTCGTGCCCCATCAAGGCCTCAACGACATCGATCGCGTTCCCGCCTTCACCCTTTGCCATATGAGTACGGAAATATTTTCGGAAGCAGTGTAGGTGGATCGTCAGGCGGCCGCTCGTCTTATCCCGCTCATCGAGCCCTGCCTTCTCCACCATCAGGGCGAACCGGGAGGTCATCGCGCCGTAGGTCACCGGGAAGACATAATTTCTATCGGGGATGACCCTTCCACCCGTCTGCCGCTCTATCTTCACACAGAGTTTTTGTGAGTAGTTGCGTAGTTCCCGGAGTGATTCCATCGCCTCTTTCGATAAAAACGTCACCCTACCGACATTGTTTTTGGCGACGCCGGCGGCGATCTTCACCGTCCCTCGATCGAGATCCACATCCTCCCAGGTCAGGCTCAACGGTTCGCCGGGCCGCATCCCCGAGGAGACCAGCACCAGAACATATGTTCGTGAGAGCAGGTCTCCGTGAGAGAGGATGTTCCGGATCTCTTCCCGGTCGGGGATCCGATCGGCCGTCACCGGGCGGTTCCCCGTCCTGATACGTCTCACCTGTTGCGGTGCAAGAAAAATCTTGTTCGCCGCCAGGTATTGCACCACTGCGCCTTTCATGCTGCTCAGCATCTTCGGTGCGTGAATGGCTCGGTGATCCTCGATGAAGTCTGCCAGCAGCGCCGCGTGTTCGTCGGGGGTGGTATACTCCTCCAGGTATCGCAGCGATAGATCGTTGTAGTGCGGGGCGTCAATCCGGCGGTCAACGCGTCGAACCTCCTCTTCCTGATAAATCCATGCGAGATATTTCACCAGCCCGGTACGATAGGCATCCGCCGTGTTCTTGGTCTTCCCGTGTAGGAATTGTTCGAGGTTCTTCTTCTGGAACGGGTCTCTCCCACGGGGGCGTACTACATTAGAAGCCATGTCCACATCCCTGTAAAACAATGGCTGTGCGCCCATATAAACTCACTGTAATTAGTCTAAACCCCAAACAATCCTGTCTGTATCGTTTGGCACGGGAGAGATTAAAACCACGCCCGGGGATAGAGAGGAGGAGTAAGAGAGGAGTGGAACATGTGTCCGCCCGGCGGATAGAGATCGAGGTCGCTTTGAAAAGAGATCTCAAGACCGGCAGATTCGATCCCTCCTCAAAAATATGCAGCAGATGCGGATATCTCAAGCCGGATCTCTGAGAGAAGGCGGATCTATCCGGACTGTAGCGCTCATCATGATCGCGGGCATCAACGCGGCGATCAATATCAAGAAATTCGCCCTGCAAGAGCAGCATCCAGTCGGGGTTACCGGTGACGGATAAGCGCCGCCCGATCCTTTGGACCGGCTGCCGAGGGGGGTGAAGCGGGAAGCCCCACCCAACAGTCGCGGGGTAGTTCACTTATCTTTGACTTGAGATTTGAGAACTACGTATCCAAGTGCAGTAATGGCCTTCTCGGCATCCTCAACGGATATTTTTTCAGCATCGAAGTCAAATTTGACTTTACTTGAGTTAAACAGCACCTTTACGCTTTCTTTATCCACACCGGCCAGAGATTGCGTTGCTTTTTCAATCTTCTGGACACATGACGGGCAGGCCAATGTTTCTAACTGAATCGTTGCTTTTTTCATGTTCATCTCTCCCTATATTAACATCATAATTGGTAACGGAGAAGCCGCATTCCGTTTAAAATTACGACTAATATGCTTGCTTCGTGTACCAGCATCGCTATTGACATGTTCATCCATTCGCTTAAAAATACACTTGCAAGCAGGACCAACACAACTCCTACTGCGATAACGATATTCTGGTGCATATTAGCAGCTGTTGCTTTTGTTAAGCCCAGTGCATGTGGCAGGCGACTGAAATCCGAATTCATCAGGACGACATCCGAGGTCTCAATTGCGACATCTGTGCCGCTTCCCATAGCAATTCCGATCTGTGCCAGAGCCAGTGAAGGGCTATCATTCACTCCGTCTCCAACGAATGCTACTATATGGCCTTTAGTTTTTAACTCTTCAATATATCTCGACTTATCCCCAGGTAACATATGTCCGTGCGCTTCTGTCAGCCCCAGTTCACGCGCCACCAGATCAACTGTCCCCTGGTTGTCTCCCGAGAGAACTACCAGATTTTTAACACCTAGTTTCTTTAATTTTTGCAGATCTTCTTTTACACCCGGACGAATCTGGTCACGGATACCCATCAGCGCTTTTAATTCGCCATCGACGGATATTAAAACAAGTGAGTTTCCATTCTTTTCGAATCGGGCAATATCTGCACGGGCCTTTTCAGGTAAATGAACATTCTCCCGCTCCATGAGCGTAACATTGCCTACCGCAACCCTATGTCCATCGATGTAAGCGATAATTCCGGCGCCTTTTACAACATCGGTTCGTTCTACCCGACATAATGTCGTATCACCGATATATCCTATAATTGCCCGGGCTAAGGGGTGGTCCGATTCTTTCTCAACGCCTGCAAGGTAAGCTAATACCTCTCCAACGTTGTCTGCATAAAATTCTTTGTCTGCTACTTCAGGATTGCCTATTGTTAACGTACCCGTCTTGTCAAAAACGATTGTATCAACCTTGCTAAAATCTCCAATAACTTCACTGCCCTTTAAAAGAACGCCGTGTCGCGCTCCGTTGCCAATGCCAGCTACGTTTGAAACAGGTACGCCGATAACCAGTGCGCCGGGGCATCCCAGAACTAATAATGTAATGGCCAGTTCAATATCTCGTGAAAATAACCATGTGATAATGGCGAGCCCTAAAACTGCCGGAGTGTAGTATTTAGAAAATCTGTCAATGAAGCGTTCCGCTTCGGATTTTGAATCCTGCGCTTCTTCAACTAACTCTATAATTCTACCAAAAGTAGTATCTTCACCTACACGGTCGGCAACAATTTGAAGCGTCCCATTCTCCAGAATCGTTCCGGCATATACGCCTGAATCTTTCTTTTTGCCAACCGGGACAGATTCGCCGGTGATACTTGCCTCATTAATGTGACCTTCTCCTGACAGAACGGTTCCATCAACAGGAACTTTCGCGCCGGTTTTCACCAGTAAGATATCGCCGACGTCAACGTCATCCACTAATACTTCTTCAAATACACCATCGTCCATCTGTTTTAAAGCGCTTTCCGGCGCCATTTCGGTCAACTCTTTTATGGCCGAACGCGTCTTGTTCAACGTCCGCTGTTCCAGAAAAGCGCCGAATAAGAATAAGAAGGTGACAATGGCGGACTCTTCAAAATTCTGAAGGAGAAATGCCCCGATAACCGCGACGGTAACTAAAACATCAATACTGACGACTCTAATCTTCAATGCCTGATAGGCCTGGATTGCAATAGGCGCAATCCCTAACATTGAGGCGATAGCCAGGGACCAGATAGCTACGGTCTCATTTTGAAAACCCAGTCCACTGATAAACCCGAAAACGATTAAAATAGCGCTAATTAATGTTATATGATTTTTCTTGCTCAGTATAAATCTCTGCAAGATCTCACCGTCTTCTCTGCATTATAACGATTTAAGCACGGTATGCCCTATCCAGCTCGGCCAGCATACTGTAAACCGCCTCGTAGCTTTCGCACACATCCACCGGGACTGTGTAAGTATCCGTAATCTCCCGCAGTCTGGCAAACGCTTCGTTTAATTCGGGTTTATTTGAACCCGCTTCTTTTGTTTTCTTAACGATTGTATCAAACAATTTGCGAACTTCATGAAATTCCGGGTGATTACTTCCATGAACTCTTGCTACAATCGGCACATACAGCTCCAATGTTTGAAGATGCTTCTTCATCGCCTCGTCGAATGTTAAGTTATTTGTCATTTCTTCTCCCTCCTGTTTTTACAGATTGATTGTTTCCGGTAACTATGCCAGGCATCCCGCTTATGTTGATTAAGTAAGACACTGTAGATTATGTAAGAGTTGGGAATGCGCCCGGGAAGGGATGTCCCGGCAGAGGCATTTGGGGACGACCTCACCCGGCAGAGTGCGCCTCCGTCTCCACATTACCTCGCACCAAATTCTCCAATATGGAAAAATGTCGAACAAATTTTAATACCATAGTATAACTATACTGCCAATTTTCGACACTACTATATACCGACAGCGTGATGATTACTCATTATACAGTAACCTATACTGATGGAGATACGCATGAAGCAACTTACTGCAATTCTTCTGGCCGTGGCCCTGGTCACGGCGTTCATATTCGTCGCCGGGTGCACCGGCACCGACACCGGCGATGTGACGCACCTCAAGATCGGCTACCAGCCGAGCACCCACCAGACCGCCCACATGACCGCGATGGAGAAGGGATGGTGGCAGGAAGACCTCGCGCCCCTCGGTGTTGAGCAGATAACCGACTACAACTTCCCCACCGGCGCGCCCGAGATGCAGACGATGCTTGCCGGGGACCTGGATATTGCCTACGTCGGCGCTGCCCCGTTCATAGCGGCCGTGAGCACCGGACTTGACGCCAAGATCGTTGCTGCGGTGCAGACGCAAGGGTCCGATCTGGTGCTCAGGAACGAGATCCCCTACTCGACCCCCGCCGACCTCGTGGGCAAGACGATCGCCACCTTCCCACCGGGAACCATCCAGGACACCATCCTGCGGACCTGGCTTGAGGAGAACGGCGTCGACCCCGCGAGCGTCAACATCAAGGCTATGGACCCCGGCGCCGCCACCACAGCCCTCTCCGCAGGCCAGGTCGACGGCGTCTTCCTGCCCCACCCGTCCCCGTCCGTCATCGCAGCCGAGGGCACGGGGAGGACCGTCGTGCAGTCGGGCGAGATGATGAAAGACCACGCCTGCTGCGTCCTGGTTGCAAGCGGTTCCCTGATCCGCGAGCACCCCGAGATCGTCGAGCAGGTCGTCCGGACCCACATCAAGGCGACGGAGTACAACCTCGAACACCCCGACGAGGCCGCGTCCATCTACTCGAAGAAGACCGGACAGAACGTCGAGACCGTGAAGGCCTCCTTCAGAGACTGGGACGGCACCTGGACCGCCGACCCGAACGTCATCACGACCTCGGTGGTCGAGTACACGAACCTCCAGTACGAGCTCGGCTACATCAAGAAACCCCTGACCCAGGACGACCTCTTCGACCTCTCGTTCTACGAGAAGGCCCGGGCATAACCCCGGACCTCTCTTTTTCTTCTCCAAAAGTATCTTTTACGGCGATGCCGATGAAGTAATAGAAAAGGTTCCGGAGGCGATCGGCCAGCGATCACACTCCGGCACTGTCATGAGCAGCGGAACAGAACCATGAAGCAGCAGACACAGAAACGACTCCTCGGCATCGTAGCGGTCGCCGTCGTGGCGATAATATGGCAGATCATCGCCGAATACGTGGTAGGGCGATCTTTCATCCTCCCGAGCGTCACCGACGTCGTTGAAGCATTCATAAACCTTCTCGGGTCCGGCACGCTCCTCACCGACCTCGCGGTGAGCCTTGAGCATTTCGGGATCGGGATCATCGCGGCGCTCATCCTCGGCGTCCCCCTCGGGATCCTGATGGGGTGGTTCCGGGTGGCGGACTACCTTCTCGACCCGATCATCGAGACCCTCCGCCCCATCCCGCCGCTCGCCTGGATCCCGTTCGCCATCATCTGGTTCGGGCTCACCACCCAGGCGGCGGGCTTCGTCATCTTTGCAGGAGCGTTCTTCCCGATCCTGACCGCGACCTACGCCGCATTCCGGGACGTCCCGAAGGTCTTTGTCGAGGCAGGCAGGGTGCTCGGGTGCGACACCTCGTTTGAGTTGATCCGCTACGTCGCCCTGCCCGCAGCCATCCCGGCGATAGCCTCCGGCATCAGAATTGCCATGGGCGTCGGCTGGATGTGCCTCGTCGCCGCCGAGATGTTCGGTGTCTCCAGTTACGGGCTGGGCTACCAGCTCTGGCACAACTACTACCTCCACCAGATGCCCTCCGTCGTCGTCTACATGCTGATCCTCGGGTTTACGGGGCTCATCATCGACCGCATCTTCAGGAACTACGTTGATAAGCAGCTCCTGCGGTGGCGGGCGGGCGAGGTGGCCTAGAATGAGCGGAGTGAGAATCGCGAATGTCGGCAAGGCCTTCCCGAAGGAGGACGGCGCCACCACGCAGGCGCTCGAGGGCGTCAACCTGGAGATCGGCGATACGGAGTTCATCTGCCTGGTCGGGCCGTCGGGGTGCGGGAAGACGACGCTTCTCCGAATCATCGCCGGACTCGAGACCGCGACGTCCGGGGGCGTGACGATCGAGGGGCGCGCGGTCACCGGCCCGGACCCGAAGCGCGGGATGGTCTTTCAGGAGTACTCCCTCTTCCCCTGGCGGAGGGTGATCGACAACGTCGCCTTCGGCCTCGAGATGAAAGGGGTCGCAAAAGAGGAGCGCCGGCGGACGGCGGATCGCTACATCGAGATGGTCGGCCTCTCCCAGTTCAGGGACGCCTACCCCTACGAACTCTCCGGCGGGATGCGGCAGCGGGTGGCGATCGCAAGAGCGCTCGCAAACGACCCCGACGTCCTCCTCATGGACGAACCGTTCGGGGCGCTGGATGCCCAGACCCGCAACCACATGCAGAAAGAGCTCCTCTCGCTCTGGAAACAGACGAAGAAGACGATCGTCTTCGTCACCCACAGCGTCGACGAAGCGGTCTACCTCGCCACCAGGATCGTCGTCCTCACCCCGAGGCCGGGTTCCATCCGGGAGGTCATCGAGATTCCCTGGCCGCACCCCCGGGATCGCACCAGTCCGGAGTTCGCGGAAGTCCGGCGAAGGGTGCTCCGGATGATCGACGAGAGCGAAAACATCCAGTAAGGTTTATTAGAGCAAATCTCCTTTTTATAAAGGACTCATCAGATCGGCAGGAGTTTTTAACCATGGTACGAAAACCAGCGAAGATGTACAGGAATCTCGCAAAAAAAGCATATACACGCAGGGAATACATGGGCGGCGTGCCGGGCAGCAAGATCGTGCAGTTCGATATGGGCAACCTCACCGAGGATTTCCCGGTCGAACTCTCCATCGTCGCCGAGGAGGCCTGTCAGATACGCCACACGGCGCTTGAGGCCGCTCGTATCGGCATCAACCGGCAACTCCAGAAGGAGGTCGGGAGGGCAAACTTCCACCTGAAGATCCGGACCTTCCCGCACCACGTTCTCCGTGAGAACAAACAGGCGACCGGCGCAGGTGCAGACCGTGTCTCGGAAGGCATGCGCCTCGCCTTCGGGAAGGCCGTCGGCACCGCGGCGCGGGTGGATAAGGGCCAGAAGGTCTTCTCCGTCTGGACAAGCCCGCAGTATGTCGAGAAGGCCAAGATCTCGCTCAGGCGCGGCATATACAAACTTCCGACTCCCGCAAGGATCGTCGAAGAGCAGGCGCCGACAACGTAAAACCCGCATCATTTCCCATCTTTTTTCCGGGGAACTCCCCGCAGGCAGCGTATCCGCAACCAGGGGAAATACAGGTATTATATAGTCTCTTCCCACCAGTATAGATGATGGTTAATCCGGCAGATCCTACCCTTTCGAGCGCACTGGCAGACGCCACAGCGAGAGCCCTCGCCGAGGCCGAGATCCGGCTGCCCCCCGATGTGCTCGCGGCGCTCCGGAGGGCGGCAGCAGCCGAAAGGGACGAGATCGCGCGCCGGGAACTCGCCAACATCCTCGAGAACATCGCGCTTGCAGAAGAACGGCAGGTGCCGATCTGCCAGGATACCGGTGTCCCGGTGATCTACCTCACCCTTCCGCCCGACATCGGGCTCTCACCCGCCCTCTTTGAAGGGGTTCGGGAAGGAGTGCGGAGGGCGACGGCCGCGATCCCCCTCCGCCCGAACGTCGTCGATCCCCTCACCCGCGAGAACACCGGCGATAACACCGGCCCGGGGATGCCTGCCGTCCACGTTACGCCCGGCGACCGACTCACGGTGACGGTTCTCCCGAAAGGCGCGGGTTCCGAGAACGTCTCACGGATCGGGATGCTCCTTCCCTCGCAGGCGAAGGAGATCCCCCGCTTCGTCGCCGAGACGATGCTCCTTGCGGGCGGCAAACCCTGTCCGCCCGTGATCCTCGGCGTCGGGATCGGCGGGACGTTCGATATGGCCGCTACGCTTGCAAAGGAAGCCCTGCTCCTCCCGGTCGATATCATGGACGATTACGAGCAGGAACTCTGCGACGCGGTCAACGCACTCGGGATCGGGCCGATGGGGCTTGGCGGCGACACGACGGCGATAGCGGTGAAGGTGAAGCGCGCCGCCTGCCACACCGCCTCCCTCCCGGTGGCGGTGAACGTACAGTGCTGGGCCTGCCGCCGGGCGACCGTGGAGGTGGAATGGTGAACCTCCAGACACCGCTCGGGGCCGAGGTGCTCGACCTCCGGGCGGGGGATACGGTCACCCTCTCGGGGACGATCTACACCGCCCGGGACGAGGCCCACCTGCGGATGATGGAGGAGGGCATCCCCTTCGACCCGGAAGGCGCCGTGATCTACCACTGCGGCCCGGTGGTGCAGGACGGCCGGCTCGTCGTTGCCGGCCCCACGACGTCCGCCCGGATGAACGCGCTCACGGGATTCCTCATCGACGCGGGTGTCCGCGCCCTCGTCGGCAAAGGCGGTATGGGGCCGGAGGTGGTCGAGCACCTCCGGGGACGCGGAGTCTACCTCGCGCTCACGGGCGGGTGCGCCGCGCTCGCCGCAGACCGTATGCGCTTATCCGGCGTCTATTTCGAAGACCTCGGCATGGCCGAGGCGGTATGGGTCATCCAGATCGATCGCCTGCCGCTGACGGTCGGGATCGACGCTCACGGCGGCGATCTCTTTCGCGCCGTACGCGAGAAAGCGAAAACACAATTTCACCAGCGATTCAACATAAGATAGGATACTGTCCCATGAAACTCGTCATCGATGAAAGCCGCTGTAAGGGGTGCAATCTCTGCGTGCTGGTCTGCCCCTACGGGATCTTTACAGAGGGGACGGAACTCAACGCCCGCGGGATCGTCGCCCCGGTCCTCGACCGCCCCGAACGGTGCACGAACTGCAGGTTGCAGGCCCTCTACGGCAGGATGCTCTGCGGGGTCTGCCACATGATCTGCCCCGACCAGGCCATATCCTGGATCGAGGAGAAACCGTTCGAGCCGCACAAAGTGGAGGTGGAGTTTTGAGCAGAACCGAGTTTATGCAGGGGAATGCCGCCTGCGCGGAGGGCGCGCTCGCCGCCGGGTGCAGGTTCTTCGGCGGCTACCCAATCACGCCGTCGACCGAGATCGCCGAGACGATGGCCCGGAGACTCCCGAAGGCCGGCGGGGTCTTCATCTCGATGGAAGACGAGATCGCGAGCATCGCCGCCGTCATCGGCGCCGCCTGGACGGGGACGAGGGCCATGACCGCGACGAGCGGGCCGGGGTTCTCGCTGATGATGGAGAATATCGGCTATGCGGTCATGACCGAGACGCCGTGCGTCATCGTCAACATCCAGCGCGGCGGGCCGAGCACCGGGCAGCCGACGCGGGCGGCGCAGGGGGACATGCTCCAGTGCCGGTTCGGGTCGCACGGCGACTACAGCACCATCGCGATCACCCCGAACTCCGTCCAGGAGATGTTCGACCTGACGGTGAAGGCGTTCGACCTCGCGGACCGGTTCCGGGTCCCCACCTTCCTGATGTCCGACGAGATCGTCGGTCACATGCGCGAGCGGGTGACCATCCCCGACGCGGTCGATATAAAACGCCCCCGCCCGCTCGCGGAGGGGAGCCTCCCCTTCGAGGCCGGCGACGACGGGATCCCGGGATTCGCACCCTTCGGGTCGGGGAGGGCCGTCCACGTGACCGGCCTCACCCACGACGAGCGGGGTTACCCGGACACGACCGATCCCGAGGCGCATGATAAACTCGTGCGCCGCCTGGTCACGAAGATTGAGTCGGCACGCCGCGATATCGCCGACTACGAGATCGTCAACCCCGACGCCGAAACGGTCTTCGTCACCTACGGCCCGCCGTCGCGGACGGTGGAGCAGGTGATGCGCGACCAGCCCGACGACTCGATCGGCCACCTCCGGCTCAGGGTCGTCTGGCCGTTCCCGGAGTTCGCCCTGCAGGAATTCCGAAACGCGAAGGTCTTCCTGATGCCGGAACTGAACCTGGGCCAGATGGTGCGGGAAGTCCAGCGCCATGTCGACCAGCCGGTCGTCTCCATCCCGAAGATCGGCGGCGAACTGCATACCCCCGCCGAACTCCTGCGGGCGCTGGAGGCGCACCGATGATCGCGCCCGACTGGTTGCGGGAAGACCGCCTGCCCCACATCTACTGCACCGGATGCGGGAACGGGACGATCATCAACTGCACCCTTGCGGCGGTCGAGGAGATGGGCTGGAAACGGGAAGAGACGGCCTTCGTCTCCGGGATCGGGTGCTCCTCCCGGGCTCCGGGCTACATCCTCACCGACTCGCTCCACACCACCCACGGCCGGGCGCTTGCGTTCGCGACAGGCGTGAAGATGGCGCGGCCGGACCTGCACGTCGTCGTCTTCACCGGCGACGGCGACCTTGCCGCCATCGGCGGGAACCACTTCATCCACGCCTGCCGCCGGAACGTGGACATGACCGTGATCTGCATGAACAACCAGATCTACGGCATGACCGGCGGGCAGGGGAGCCCGACGACCCCGCCGGGAGCCATATCGACGACGACGCCATACGGGGCGAGCGAACCGGCCTTCGACCTCGCGGAACTCGCGGTCGCCGCCGGCGCGAACTATGTCGCCCGATGGACGTCCTACCACGTCAAGGAGCTCACAAAGGCCATCACCGTCGGGATGCAGACGCCGGGGCTCGCTTTTGTCGAGGCGAGAACCCAGTGCCCGACGAACTACGGCCGCCACAACAAACTCCGGAGCGTCCCGGCGATGATCGAGCACCTCCGGAGCCACGCGATACTCGTCGCGAAGCGTGATCGGCTGGTCGCGGAAGGAAAGCCGATCCCCGAAGGGTCCTTCACCGTCGGGGAACTCGTCCGAAGGAGCCGGCCGGCGATGGGGGTGCGGCGATGAGGCACGAGATCCGGTTCTCGGGATACGGCGGGCAGGGGATCATCCTCTCCGCGGTCATCCTCGGGCGGGCGGCGGCGCTCTACGACAACAAGTACGCCGTCCAGACCCAGGTCTACGGCCCGGAAGCGCGGGGCGGGGCTTCGATGGGGCAGGTGGTGATCGACGACGAACCGATCCTCTACCCCGAGGTGGCCAGGCCCGATATCTACGTCATCATGTCGCAGCAGGGGTTCGAGAAGTACGGGGCCCGTGCCGGGGAGGACGCGGTCATGCTCATCGATGCCGACCTCGTCCGGTCGCGCCCGGGATGCCGCTGTTACGAGATCCCGGCGACATCGGAGGCGAAGAACACCCTCGGACGGGAGATCGTCGCGAACATCGTGATGATCGGCGCTCTCGTGACCGCAACCGGGGTCGTGAGCAGAGAGGCGATCGAGCGTGCGGTGCTCGACAGCGTCCCGAAGGGCACCGAGGAACTGAACCTGAAGGCGTTGAAGAGAGGATTTGAACTCGGAGAGCGAGCGTGTAATCTATGAAACTACTGGAATACGAGGCAAAACGGGTTTTTTCTGAGTACGGGATACCGGTCCCGAAAGGGGTAGTTATACGGGCGGCGGAGGAGGTCACGGCACACCTGCCCGACCTCGGCGAGGGCGTGGTGCTGAAGGCGCAGGTGGACGTCGGCGGGCGCGGAAAGGCCGGCGGCGTCCTGATGGCTGACCGCACGACGGCGGCCGAGACCGCCCGGGACCTCTTCTCCCGGGAGATCAAGGGCGTCCCGGTATGGGAGATCCTCGCGGAGGAGCGCCTGGCGATCGAGCACGAGTACTACGTGAGCATCGCCGTCGACCGGTCGAGCGGACAGCCGGTGGTGCTCTTCGCCGACGCCGGCGGCGTGGAGATCGAGAAGATGGCAGAAGAGGACGGGTCTGCCGTGCGGAGGGTCGTCGTATCCCCCCTCCTCCGCGACATCCCGCCGTTTTTGATGCGGGAACTCCTCGGCGGCGCGCCGAAGGAACTCGCGCCGGTCATCAACAGCCTCTACCACGTATTCCAGGGGAAGGATGCCATGCTTGCGGAGATAAACCCGCTCGTGACGACGCCGCGAGGGGTCTACGCGGCGGACGCGAAACTGATCATCGACGACAACGCCCTCGCTCGCCAGGGGATAACCGTCAACCGCGACCTCTCAGAGCGGGAGCGCGAGGCCGAGAAGCACGGCTTCTCCTACGTGGAGCTGGACGGGAGCATCGGGGTGATCGGCAACGGCGCCGGACTCACGATGTCGACGCTCGATCTCATCGAGTTTTACAACGGGCGGGCGGCGAACTTCCTCGACGTCGGGGGCGGCGCCGACCAGGAGCGCGTGATGCACGCCGTCAAACTCGTCGCGAGCATGCCCGATGTCTCGGTGATCGTCGTCAACCTCCTCGGGGGCATCACCCGGTGCGACGAGGTGGCGAAGGGGATCATCGCCGCCGGCGTCGCGCCGACGGTCATCGTCCGGATGGCCGGGACGAACGAAGAGGAAGGCCGGCGGCTGCTCGCCGAATGCGGCTACCGGATGCTCGAGAGCATGGATGCGGCCGTGAAAGCGGCGATGGAGGTCGCATCATGATCTACGGCGACAAAAACCTCGGCGTGATCGTCCAGAACATCACCGGTAAGCAGGGGACGTTCCACACGGAACTGATGAACGCCTACGCCCGCGAGGTCGGCGGGCGGGGCGTCGTCGCGGGCGTCGCGCCCGGGAAGGCCGGGAGGGAGGTTCACGGCGTCCCGGTCTATAACACGGTCCGCGAGGCGCTCCGCGAGCACGACGCGACCGCAAGCGTCATCTTCGTGCCGGGCGGCGCTGCAGGCGACTCGATCATGGAGGCGGCGCACGCGGGGATCGAACTTGCCGTCGTCATCACCGAGCACATCCCGGTTCACGATGCCATGAGGGCGATCGCCTACGCGAAACTCCACGACTGCACGGTCATCGGCCCGAACTGCCCGGGGCTCCTCTCGCCCGGGGAGTGCAAACTCGGGATCATGCCGGCCCACCTCGCCCGCCGCGGCAACGTCGGCGTCGTCTCCCGGAGCGGCACCCTCACCTACGAGGTGGTCGACGAACTCACCCGCGCCGGCATCGGCCAGAGCACGGTCGTCGGGATCGGCGGCGACCCGGTGATCGGCCAGACGTTCGTGGACGTCCTCGCGCGGTTCGAGGAAGACCCGCAGACGAAGGCGGTCGTCGTCATCGGCGAGGTGGGCGGCAACCTCGAGGAGGAAGGCGTCCGGTCGACCAGCCTCCCCGTCGTCACCTACATCGCCGGCGTGAGCGCCCCCCCCGAGAAACGGATGGGCCACGCGGGCGCGATCATCGAGGGAGGCGAGGGCGACGCCCGATCCAAGGTCAGGCGGCTTCGTGCCCTGAACATCCCCGTCGCGTCCCGTCCATCGGAGATACCGGGACTGATCCGCGAGGTCGTATGAACGGCGACCTGATGCTCGCAACCGCCTGCGAGGTGGCGGAGAAGATCGGGGCGCGGGCAGTCGTCTCCTTCGTCGAACCGGCCCCGGTTCTTGCGGACGCTCCGGACATCCCGATCATCCAGGTGCAGGAGCTCCAGCTCGACGTCTTAAAAGACCTCACCATGCACGATATCCTGGAGGTGAGCGAACGGCATATGCTCGACGCCGCCGTCCACCTCTACCTCCGGCGCAACCTGGAGAACGGGCTCGTCGTCGGCGTCTTCTCCTACGCCCTCATCATCTACGACATCGAGGAGGGGAAGAACTTCATCAACTTAAAAGACTTCTCCGACGTCATCCCCCGCGAGGTGCTCCACGTGGCCCTCTCGCTCGCCCTCGAGATCGCGGCTGAGGGAAGGGAAGGGAGAGCCATCGGCACCGCGTTTATCATAGGAGACCCGGAGGAGATCTTCCGGCACTCCCACCAGGCGATCCTCAACCCCTACCAGGGGCAGCCCGGAACACTCCGGGACCTCAAGAACCGGGACAACTGGGAGAGCGTCAAAGAGTTCGCCCAGCTCGACGGGGTCTTCGTCATCGATAAAACCGGCGAGGTGCGGGCGGCGGGCCGCTACCTGGACGTCACCGGGCGAGGCATCTCTCTCCCCGGGGGTCTCGGGGGGCGGCACCGCGCGACCGCGTCCATCACCCACGAGATCCCGGTCATCGGCATCACGGTCTCCGAGAGCGGAGGCATGGTGCGCATCTTCAGGGACGGGCAATGCAAGATCAGCATCCGTTCCGACATCCGCCTCCGTAGTGACGGTTAGAAATGATTATATGAATTGCAATCATTTCTCTTATCATACTTTAGAACCACGGTGGATTTAATGACCAGAAACATCAGCGTAGAATGGCTTGACCAGATCCCGATCGAGAAGCAGCGGATTGAACTGGTGGAGAGAAAGTGCCTCGGCCACCCGGACAGCCTCGCGGACGGCATCGCGGAGTCGATCAGCAGGGCACTCAGCAGGTCGTACCTGGAAGAGTGCGGCAGCGTCCTGCACCACAACACCGACCAGGGCGAGGTCGTTGCGGGAGAGTCGATCCCGAAGTTCGGCGGCGGCCGGATCACAAAGCCAATCTACTTCCTCATATCAGGCCGGGCCACGAAGACCTTCAACGGCATAAACATCCCCGCAGACGCGATCGCCGTCGAGGCTGCACGCGACTACATCAGAGAGATCCTCCCCACCCTCAACATGGAGCGCGATATCATCGTCGACTGTCGGATGGGGAACGGTTCGACCGACCTGCAGGACGTCTTCCGGTCATGCGAGGGGAAGATTCCGCGGGCGAACGACACCTCGTTCGGGGTCGGGCACGCACCGTTCAGCGAGGCGGAGAGCATTGTGCTGGGCGTCGCCGCATACATCGACGACACGCTCCGCCCGAAGTATCCCGTCATCGGCCAGGACTGCAAGATCATGTGCCTGCGTGACGGCGATGCCATCACCCTCACCGTCGCGATGGCGTTCGTGGACCGCTACTGCTCGAGCATCGCCGAGTATGTCGAGCAGAAGAACTTCCTGACGGAGCAGATCACGGCGGTCGCAAGACAGTTCACCAAAAGGACGGTCAACGTCGCGATCAACACCGCCGACGACCTCGAGGCCGGCAGCGTCTTCCTGACAGTCTCGGGCACCTCCGCCGAGATGGGCGACGACGGCTCGGTCGGCCGCGGCAACCGCGCGAACGGGCTGATCACCCCGAACCGCCCGATGAGCATGGAGGCGACGAGCGGCAAGAACCCGATCAACCACATCGGCAAACTCTACAACCTCCTCGCAACGCAGGTTGCGCAGGACTGCGTCAGAGAGGTCGACGGGATCGAGGAGATGTACGTCCGCATGGTCTCCCGGATCGGCTACCCGATCGACCAGCCGCACGTGGCAAGCGCGCAGATCCTCACGAAACCGGGCGTCAAGATCAACTCCGTCAAACCCGATATCGAGGCGATCATCGACGAATGGCTGGAGAAGACCCCCGCCATCACCGAGAAGGTTATCAGGGGAGAACTCTCTACCTTCTAACCTCCCCGATTTTTCGGAGTGTTGTAACCCATGAGTAAACCGTCACCCCGACAACCCGTGCCCGGACCCGGGCTCGTTCGTCTCGCCATCCCGAACAAAGGAAGGATTGCCGGCCCCATCAACGAGCTGATCGAAAAGAGCGGCCTCCACCTGGCGGAAGGCGGGAGCGAGCGAAGGCTGATCACCCGGACCCGCGACCCGAACGTGGAGATCCTCTTCGCACGCCCGATCGATATACCGGAGTACGTGGCGAGCGGGGTCGCCGATCTCGGTATCACCGGGAAGGATATGGTGATGGAGCGGGGCTCGGTGGTCGAAGAGGTTCTCGACCTGCAGACCGGGAAAGCCACACTCGTCGTCGCCGTGCCGGAGGAGTCGGAGATCGAGACCGTCGCCGACCTTGCAGGTGCAAAGGTGGCGACCGAGTTTCCGGCGATCACCCACGCGTTCTTCGCCGGGCACGGGGTTGCCGTGACGGTGGTGACCGTCGGCGGGGCATGCGAGGCGACGCCGCACCTCGGGATCGCCGACGCCATCGTCGACCTCTCCTCCTCGGGGACGACGCTCCGGACGAACCACCTCCGCGTCATCGACGAGGTGCTTGCCTCCACGACCGTCCTGGTGGCGAACCCCGCCTCGCTCACGGCCAAGCGCGAGAAGATCGACGAGATCGTCCTCGCCCTCGAAAGCGTCATCCGGGCGAAGGGACAGTGCTACCTGATGATGAACGTCCACCGAAGCGCCCTTGCGGACGTGCGGGAGGTGCTGCCCGGCCTCTCCGGCCCGACGGTGATGGAGGTGGCATCCGACGAGAATCTGGTTGCCGTTCATGCCGTCGTGAAAGAGGAGCGGGTCTATCAGTTGATCAACCAGGTAAAACGCGCCGGCGCAAAAGACATATTAGTCATGCCCATCGAACGGATCATACGCTGAGAAGATGGAGATCTATCCTGCAGTTGATATCCTGGACGGGCGGTGCGTACAGCTGGTGCAGGGGCGGCCGGAGGCGGCGACGGTCTACGGCGATCCGGCCGCCTGGGCGCACCGGTGGCTTGATGAAGGAGCAGACGGCCTTCACGTCGTCAACCTCGACGGGGCGTTCGGCCGGGCGCAGAAGAATGCTGACCTGATCCGGAAGTTCACCCGCGAGACGGAGACGTTCGTCGAACTCGGCGGCGGTATCAGGAGCGTGGAGGATGCCGCGGGGTGGCTTGACGCCGGGATCAACCGGGTGATCGTCTCGACCCAGGCCGTCCGGGAGCCGGAGATCGTCCGGACGCTTGCCGACGAGTTCGGCGGCGAACGGGTGATGGCGGGTATCGACGCCCGGGCCGGCGAGGTGATGATCGAAGGATGGGAGCGCCCGGCAGGGAGTTATCTCGCCTGGGCGGAGCGGTTCGAAGGCCTCGGCGCGGGGTCGCTCCTCTATACGAACGTGGACGTGGAGGGGCTCCAGCAGGGGATCGCCATCGAACCCGTGAAGGAACTCCTCCGCCGGGTAGGGGTTCCGGTCGTCGTCTCGGGCGGGATATCGAGCCGGGGGGACGTCGCGGCGCTCCGAAAAGCCGGAGCGGCGGCGGCGGTCCTCGGTTCCTCCCTCTACGCCGGGAAGGTTCGGCTCTCGGAGGCCATGGAGGCGGCGCATGCGAACGAGTGAGATCCACCGCGCGACACGGGAGACCGATATCACCCTCTCCCTTGACCTCGACGGAACCGGGGCGGGAACCATCGAGACCGGGGTGCCGTTCTTCGACCACATGCTGACATCGTTTTCCCGGCACGGGCGACTCGATCTCTCTATCCGCGCGACCGGCGACCTCGCCGTGGACGCCCACCACACCGTCGAGGATATCGGGATCGTCCTCGGGACGGCCCTTGCCGGGGCTGTCGGAGACGGGAGAGGGATCACCCGGTTCGCCGACGCCGCCGTCCCGATGGACGAGGCTCTCGCCCGGGTGGCGCTCGACGTAGGCGGCCGGGGTTACCTCGTCTTCGATGCCGGCTTCTCGCCGGCAGGCCCGGGCGGCATCCCCGGCGACCTCATCGAGCACTTTTTCTATAGCCTCTGCACCAACGCCGGGATCACCGCCCACATCGCGGTCACGGGCAGCAACGACCACCACATCTGTGAAGCGGCGTTCAAGGCTTTTGCACGGGCGCTCCGGGCAGCCGTGGCGGTCGACCCCTCGATAGGCGACGTGCCGAGCACCAAGGGGACGCTGTGAGCGCCGAAAACGGTAATTTTTTGTCAGTGGTGCATTGCACACGGTTGTTGGCTCTCGCAGGGCTGTGAGGGCCGCAGTTTTGTTCTGTCAGGGAGGGGGAGCGCGGGGGCGGGGGGCTACGAGAAGATCCGTATGGGGTGGAGACAGGGGAGGGGGGGATGCTCCCCCTCCCCGCGAGCCGCCTCCCCCAATGGCGATATCCCCACGGTCCACTGCACGGAGGGATACCGGCGAAGAACCATGCACGGCTTCCCACCGGCTATCGCCATGACTGCCCCCGCCCCTCGCGGGCGGGGGAGGAGGCCGAAGGCCGGGCGGGGTGGGGGCTACAGTCATCCCAGACAGGTAGAGACAGGGGGAGACTCCCCAGAGACCGCCTCCCCCAGGGCGATATCCACAACGCACTACCCGGATCCGGCCCGCCTTCCTGAAGTGGAGAGTCTTCGCCCGGGAGCGCTGTAGCGGCCCGTAGAACCTGCATGGTGCAGCAGACGTGGGAAAACCGATATCCCGGGAAAACCTGGCTGGAATCGCCGCTGTGAGCGTCTGACACGCATCCGCTATCTGTCGGCCGGGTCGGGAGGAGCAAAACGCCGTACCCGGCACTCTCCCGGAAAGGAGAGATCCTCCGGGCGTTCAGCATGTATGCTACCGGAACAGGATATGAATGGGGGCCCATAAGAGCCCCGGTAAAGAGAAGGAAAGAAAAGGCCGACTTACGCGGACTTAACCGCGAGGTCGACGTCTTCCGCCTTGATCGTCTTGCGTCCCGCGTGCTGGGCAAGCCTGTTGGCTTCCCTGGTCAGCTCGGCGATGTACGCCTCAGCCTTGGTAACCAGTGCGGCAGCGGCATCGCTCCCGACTCTCTCAGCACCATTCTTCTTTGCGATACGTACAACCGCAGCAATAGGTAGATCTGCCATAATCTCATTCCACCTCTAAAAAGAGGTGTCTTAGTTAATATTTAAACGTTTCGGGATTATCTCGGAAATTTGCGTTTCTCCTTCCCATTGAGGGTGTGTCTGGACAGAGCACCCCGATAATCGGCAGGTAACGGTCCCGATTCTAAAAACAAATTTGGGGGCCCCGATTGGAAATCCGAGTCATGATCTTGGACTATCTGATTGCGCCAGAGATTTCGCCAGAATTATCGCATTGGTATAATCTGCAGAGGCGCGCGACGTATCTACGAAAATTCTATCGATATTTACCACCGGAGCACCATGCCCCGCCCCGGCTCCGAGGAACGTGAGTGTGCGAAAGATCAGGTTCCCGGAGATCCCGTCGGGGGCCACGACCATCCCGTACCTTCCTACCGCCTCCTCGATCAGGATCTCGGTGTGCTCCGCCCCGGTCAGGCGTGCAACGAGCTCGGCATCCGCCATCGTCCGGTCGACGGTCGGGTGTCGCCCGAGATCCCCGAGCCGTCCTCCCGAGAGGATCGCCACACCCTCCGGGAGCCCGAAGCTCCGGGCGATATCCCGGCCGGTTCGGGCGAACCGCACCTTCTCCTCGACCGTCCAGCCCTCATCGACCCCGACCGGGGCGAGGAGGAAGAGGTGCCCGTCGGCGGTCTCGAGGAGGGCAATCCGCTCCAGGTGATCGACACCTGCAGCCTGTTTGAGCGCCTTCAGCGTCGAAGAGGCGGGGAGAGTGCCCCTGACGGCGGCATCGATCCTGCCGGCATAGAGCGCTTCGATGAGGGCGATCTGCGGCTCCGCGGACTCGACGACCGTAACCGCATCAGGAAACGAACCGGCGGTTCCCGGCGGGGAAAAAAGGATGAGATCGACCTCCCGGCCGACCGCCCGGGCGGTCGAGAGGATCTTCGCGTCGGGGGACGCCGCACCAAGCCCGACCGTTACCGGCATGCCCCTCCGTCCGAAAAGATCCCCATGATGCCGTTCTGATCGAGATCGAAGACCTGCGTCTCCCGGCCCAGGTACCTGACGGAGAGCCTCCCGGTCCCATCCACCTCCCCGATGGCGGCGGCGGTGATCCCGACGTCGACAAACCGGCGGCAGACCTCCTCCACGTTCTCCGGCCTGACGGTCAGGATGAACCCCATGCCGGGATACATGCGCACCCACTGTTCGAAGGGGAGACCGAGGGCGGAGAGGTCCGGCCGGGGTATCGCCTCGAGGTCGATCACCGCACCCTTCCCGCTCACCTCAAGGAGCATGCCGAGGGTTCCGATAACGCCCGGGTTGCTGATGTCCTTACCGGCCGTCACCAGGCGCTCTTTTCCCAGATCCTCCATCACCCGGATCTGGGCCCGCACCGTCTCCGCCGACTTCATCGTGACCGAGTCCCAGTTGAAGCTGCATGACGGGTGCACCCGGCCGTCGAGGTCAATCGCCGCGACGACCACGTTCCCTTCCTCTGCCGTGTTCGAGAAGATGAGCTGGTCTATCCTGGCCGTCCCGAGGATCGCCACGTCCACAACGCTGTAGGGCGTCTCCGGGTGGAGGTGTCCCCCCACGATCGGGACGCCGAACTGTGCGGACGCCGTGACCATGCCCCGGGTCACCTCGTCGCGGATCCGGTCGTTCGTGGAAGAAAGGACATCGACCATCGCAACCGGCCTTCCGCCCATGGCGGCGATGTCGTGGACATTCACGAGCACGGCGCAGTACCCCGCCCAGAACGGGTCCGCCTCCATCAACCTGCTCCAGATACCGTCCGCCGCAAGAAGCAGCGCGTCCTCTGCGTTATGCCGGATGACCGCGGCATCCTCACCGAACGAAGCGATAACGTCGGGGCTCTCTATCCGGAGAGACCGGATCATATCCCCGATCTCCCTCTTTCGGGTGACGCCTTCGTATTCCCTGACGGCCCGTGCTACCGTATCGGTGGAGCAATCCTTCACCACAAGAACACCAACACTCCAGGTTTCTTTATGGTATTCTGCCTCATCAAAGATAATGTATTTGATTCACCGGTATTATGCACTCCGTTCCCGGAACCGATCGGGGAGGGGACGGCCGGCAGGTATCCGGCCGGGATGACACGGCTCCCCTGCAGCGCGCCCTCCGGATCCTTCTGCACCCACACCGGGGTGGCATTTTTGATGCCCCGCGTCGAATAGTCTGGTATGGACTGGGTGGAGAAGTACAGGCCGCAGCATCTTCAGGACGTCGTGGGGAACTCCGGCGCCGTCAGGCAGATATACGAGTGGGCGCGGGACTGGTCGCGGCAGAAGAAACCGCTCATCCTGTACGGAAAACCCGGCACCGGCAAGACCTCGAGCGCGCATGCCCTCGCGAACGATATGAACTGGGAGGTCGTGGAACTGAACGCCTCCGACCAGCGGACGAAAGCGGCCCTCGAGAGGGTGGCGGGCTCGGGTTCCACCACGGCGAGCCTCTCCGGCGCGAGCCGCAAACTCATCCTGCTGGATGAGGCCGACAACCTGCACGGGCAGGCCGACCGGGGCGGGGCGAAGGCGATCGTGGAGATCATCGCGGCGGCGCAACAGCCGATCATCCTGATTGCAAACGACTACTACTCCCTCACGAGAGAGCTCAAGGCGGTCACGGAGCCGGTGCAGTTCCGGGCGCTCCAGGCCCGCTCGATCGTCCCCCGCCTCCGCCAGATCTGCGCCGCGGAAGGCATGACATGCGATCCCGCCGCGCTCGACGAGATCGCGAACCGAGCCGACGGCGATATGCGGGCCGCGGTGAACATGCTCTACGCCGCGGCCATCGGGAAGGAGCACCTCGCGGCGGGCGATGTCCACACCTCCACAAAGGACGAGCGCTCGACCATCTTCGAACTCGTCGGATCGGTCTACAAAGGGAAGAGAGACGCCGACCTGCTCCGCATGGCGGTGGAGGTCGAGGACACCCCCGACGCTGTCGAGCAGTGGCTTGAGGGGAACCTCGAACACATGCCGGATCTCGCCTCTCTCGCAAAAGGCTACGCCTGCCTCGCGAGGGCGGACGAGTATATCGGCCGGACGTACCGGCGGCAGTACTACACCCTCTGGCGCTACGCAAACGCGGTGATGCTCCTCGGCGTCGCCGACGCCGCCGGCGGGCACGGCGTCCACGGCCGCATCATGCCGCCGTCGCGCTGGCAGAAGATGGGGGCGTCGAAGAAGCAGAAGGCGGTCCGAGGGGGTCTCTCCCGGAAACTCAGCGAGATGACGCACATTCCGGAAGATGCGCTGCGGGGAGACTTCTTCACCGCGATCAGCATCCTCGTCGAGCAGGATCCTGCAAAATACGTTCGCGGGTTCGAGCTCGACGCCGACGAACTGACCCTCTTCATCCACGACAAAGCCCGGGCGACGAAGATCGTCAAAGATATGGCAAAAGAGGAGAAAGAGAGGGCAAAGAAGGCCACCGTCGGAGAGAAGGCGACCCGAAAGACCAGGAAGTCGCAGGACGATGACCCTCCCGCCGATACCGGCGAATCACGGCGGGATCCGCCCCCGGGCCAGGCGACGCTCTTCTAGCGCATCGTATCATCTTATTTTTGAAGTTTTTGGCGCGTACCGGGACGGACGCCAGGGCTTCTCGCGTTTTTATTCTGTCGGGAAGGGGAAGGGGCGGAGGGGGATACAGGGAGAACTTTACGTGATGGAGACAGGGGGGAGGCCCCCTTCCTACGGGGCAGAGGGGAGGTTGCGGGAAGCAAGCCTTACAGCGCATCCGCAGAATAGCGTGAGATCATCCCCTCAGGCTGCGGCGGCGGTAGCAGTGGAGGAGGACCGGGCCGCAGTCCACGACCTCGCCGCCGTCCCTGTAGATCTCGCATCCCAGGTGGTAAACCAGGAGATCGCTGTCGATCCGGTCGGCAAGCGCGATCAGCGGCGGGACCATCTCCACGCCGGGCCTCACCGCGTAGATCAGGTCCGCGCCCTCATACAACCGGATATCCGGATCAAAGACGTCGTCGGTCACCACAGTAAGCCCGTCGTGCCGGATGCCCGACCTGACGTCGGTGCAGAGCATCAGGGCACCGGCAGCCTTGATCAGCCCTGCCGCCTCGGGGTTGTTGCCGATCCCCACCTCCACGGCCCGTCGGTAGCGGCCGGCGATATATTCCCCGATACTCCGTTCAATACGTTTATAGTGACACATTACCCAGAGATTAGGTAATGGGCATCAATATTCTTTGGGACACACAGGCACCGGGAGGTATCGAACTCCCGGTCGTCAGGATGATCGCGATGATCCTCGGAAAAGATCCCGCGCTCGTCGAATACCCGTTCCTCATCGATGGGTACGACCGGAACCGCGACCAGCACGATGCTCAAAAGATCCTGGACCGCCTGCAGGACACCCTCACCCGCAGATACGAGATCGACGGCCCCCTGCTGCTCGTCACCTCCCGCGACCTCTACGTCAACGGATTTGACTTCGTCTTCGGCCTCGCGAGACCGACATGCAACGTCGCCGTCGTCTCGACCGCCCGTCTCGGAAACGACTACTACGACAGGACGCCGGACGACACCGACCTCATCGACCGGACTGCCAAAGAAGGCGCGCATGAACTCGGGCACCTCCTCGGGCTCGACCACTGCCCCGACCCCGAGTGCGTCATGTTCCGGCCGAAGACCCTGGACGAACTGGACCGGAAGAAGAAGAAACTCTGTCCGGCCTGCCGTGAGGCGCTCGCGTCTTTAAGCGGGCGTTGACGGCAAACCCGGTGCGCCGTAAAGCCGGTTCCCGGTGCCAGAAACTCCCGCCGAGAGAGCGTCTTCCGGCATTTTGACAGGATGCGGGCGCGGAACCGGGCAAACAAAAGTATTAAGCGAACGTGCCGGGAAACCTAGATCACGATGGGATATTCTTCTTCCTTGATCCAGCGAAAGTTCAAAGATATCGTCGGGAGGCGGTATGACTCGGTCCTGAAGGATTACAGTGAGTTCCTGCTGACCGACGAGGAGATGCTCGTCCCCGAGGTCAGAACGATCCTGGTGCCGCTCGACTCCTTCGTTCACGACATCACCGACGAAGCAATCGACGTACTCTCCGCCTATGACGCCACGATCTCGCTCGCCTACATCACCGACGCCGAGGTGATCGAACTCCTCAAACAGGCGCTCAACCATGAATCGACGGAGGAGTTCCGGACAAAGAAGGAAGAGTACGGCCGGAAACTCCTCGAACGGACCGCAGCGAGACTCGAAGAACACGGCTTTTCGACCCAGAAACGGATGTTTGTCGGACATAAGGGCGACGACGTCGTCCGGATGGCGAAGAACCACGACATGGTCGCGCTCTGCCGCCGCTACGCCGACGGGGAGTCGACCGACGCCTCGGTAAGCCCGATCGTTCTGCGCATCTGCCAGCGGGTGGAGACCCCCGCGCTCATCTATTGAAGGGTGTATAGATGGAAGCAGTGGCGCTGATCGCGGTAGCGGTCTTCCTCTTCACCTATGCGCTCATCATCGACGAGCGGATCCACCGGGCGGTCGCCGCCATGCTCGGTGCGGCGATCGTGGTCTTCGTCGGGATCGTCCCCTGGGAGGCACTCCTCGAACACGTCGACTTCGGGACGATCTTCCTCCTCCTCGGGATGATGATCATCGTCAATACCGCCCGCGGCAGCGGCCTCTTCGAGTATATCGCGATACGGACCGCAAAACTCGCGGGGGGAAGCCCGATCCGGGTTCTCGTCCTCTTTGCGATCGTAACGGCGATCGTGAGCGCTTTCCTCGACAACGTCACCACCGTCCTCCTGCTCACTCCGATGCTCCTCTACGTCGCGAGGGTGATGAACCTCAACCCCATCCCGTTCCTGGTCACGGAGATCTTCTCCTCGAACGTCGGCGGGGCGGCGACGCTCATCGGCGACCCCCCGAACATCATGATCGGTTCGGCCGCCGGCCTCTCCTTCAACGAGTTCCTGATTCATCTCGGCCCCATCATGGCGATCAATATGGTGATCCTCCTCGGGATGATGTACCTCATCTACGGTCGCTCGATGAAGGTGAACCCCGAAGAACGGGGGGAGATGGTTCGGGCACTCAACGGCCTCGACGAGCGGGCGGCGATCGTCGACCGGTCGCTCTTCAATAAATCGGTGACCATCATCGTCCTGGTGGTTCTCCTCTTCTTCGTCCACGACCAGGTGGGAGCAATCCTGCACACAGTCCTGCCGTTCGTCGACCCGGCGATGGGCCTTGAGCCTGCAGAGGTGGCCCTCATCGGTGCTGCGATCCTCCTCGTCTGGAGCAGGCAGGCACCTGAAGAGATCCTTGAGAAGATCGAGTGGCCGGCCCTCTTCTTCTTCGGGGGGCTCTTTGTCATCGTCGGTGCTCTCGTGGAGACCGGCGTCATTGCAGGCATCGCCTCGGTCATGATCGAGAACATCAGCTCGACCGGAGAGGCGATATTCATCGTGACCTGGTTTTCAGCCATCGCATCGGCGATCGTGGACAACATCCCCCTGACCGCAGCGATGATACCGCTCATCCAGAGCATGGGGACGACGATGGACGTCTACCCGCTCTGGTGGGCGCTCGCCCTCGGTGCGTGTCTCGGCGGGAACGGGACCGCCATCGGGGCGTCGGCAAACGTGGTCGTCATCGGTATCGCCGAGCGCGAGGGGTTCGCCATCTCCTTCGTCGAGTTCCTGAAGGTGGGGATGCTCGTGCTCTTCGTGACGGTGGCGGTTGGATTTGGAATACTCTGGCTAAAATTTGTGGTGTGATCATGAAGATACTCGTGCTTATCGATGGTTCGAAGTGGAGCCAGAAAGCGGCTCTGCATGCGATTGAAGTGGCAAAGCGGAAGAACGCCGAGGTAGTCCTCTTCTCGGTGCTGGATATTGCTGAGGCCAAAGCGATGGCGTTCAACTTCTGCACCCAGAGCGGCATCTGCACTCAGTTGAAGGATTATGAAGGCCGGATCTGGGAGGATATGCACAAAGACATCCAGGACGAGCAGAACAGTCTCCTCGTTCGCTACAAGGGCGAGAAGATCCAGTGCTCCTCAAAGATCGTGGAAGGGCGCGTCAGGGACGAGGTCATCAGGGAAGCAAATTCCGGCGGATACGGGCTGGTCGTCATGGGTGCGTTCGGCAAGAGCGGGAAGACCCGGATCAGCGCCCTGCTCGAACAGGTCGGCGGTGCGGTCAGACCGCCGCTGCTCGTCGTCCGGTAAGCCGTCCTCTTTTTTCAGCCCGGGCGGCCGGGACAGCCGGGGCGGTTTACTGACGGTTCCCTCTCGTTGTTATCGTGAGGAGGGCCCTCACCGCGAGTCGCCTCCCTCAATGGTAATACCCCCACGGTCCACTACGCGGGAGATGCCGGAGAAGAACCGTGCACGGCTTTCAACCGGGTATCGCCACGGACTGCCCCCGCCCCTAGGGGCGGGGGAGGAGCGCGAAGCGCGGGCGGGGGGGGGCCCTACAGATATCCAGGATGAGTAGAGACAGGAG
>DAIRGM010000022.1:0-37633 GCA_036794525.1 Methanoculleus sp. | reverse complement strand
CCCACGGGAGCGGCGGTGGCCGCACGTCGTATGCCCGGCGCCAGAGGTGCACCTGCTCCGCACCGTACTTCTCGGCGATCTCCTTCTTGTTCAAGCCCTGCAGGGCGCCGTAACTCTTCTCGTTCAGCCGCCACGACCGGTGCACCTGGACGTACATGAGATCGAGGTCATCCATGACGATCCAGAGCGTCCGGATGGCCCGCTTCAGGACGGAGGTGTAGGCGACGCGGAACGTATACCCGCCTTCCTTAAGGAGTTCCGCCGCGCGGTGGGCCTCCTTTATACCCTGCGGCGAGAGGTCCACGTCGGTCCAGCCCGTGAACCGGTTCTCCCGGTTCCAGGTGCTTTCGCCGTGCCTCAGAAGGATCAACGTTGCCATAGCGTTCTTCTCCCGCACCCGGTATGGGACTCCCCCGATAAAACCCCTGCACATGCAGAAAGATACCCGCCGAACGATACCGGAACGCCCAAATACGGCGGGACAGCCCACTCCTCGCTATCAGGCAGCATAACATAACAGAACCCGGATAAACCATATAATCGCCAGGTTTGACAAACCGACCACGTATAGGTTCGATTTATTTCGTAGCTTACAATTCATTTATCACTCATTCCCGCCCATATGCTGTTGTATGGCACCGAACAGAAGAAGGAACAGAAACTACATCCTCACGACGGCGTCGCTCCTGGTCATCGTCGTGGCAGCCATCATCGCCGCGGGGTGCATGGGGGGCACGTCGACGCCGGGGGCGTCTGTGGCGCTTTCCGGAACGTCCTGGAAACTTGATTCATACCTCGCCGGGAACGGAACCCTCGTTCCGGTCCTGCCAGGAACGGAGGTCACGGCGGTCTTCGGCGCTGACGGCAACGTCGGCGGGGATGCCGGGTGCAACCACTACGGCGGCGACTACCGCCTCGACGGCACGACTCTCTCGGTCTCCTCGCTCATCCAGACGCTGAAACTCTGCACGGAGCCCGAAGGCATCATGGAGCAGGAGGCACGGTTCATCGACCTCCTCGGCTCGGCGGCTGAATGCCGGATCGAGAACGACCGGCTCGTCATCACCGACGCTGCCGGAGCGACGACGCTCATCTTCGTTGAGGGAGACGCGCCCACGGAACTCGCCGGGACGTCCTGGACGCTCGCGAGCCTCGCCGAAAACGGCACCATGATACCGGTCCTTGACGGCACAACCGTCACGGCGATCTTCAACGCCGGCGGGAACGTCGGCGGCAACGCCGGGTGCAACTCCTACGGGGCCGGCTACACCGTGGACGGCGCAAACCTCACCATCGAGCCGGCCATACGGACCGAGATGTACTGCAGCGAGCCGCCCGGCATCATGGCCCAGGAGGACCGCTACCTTGCGCTCCTCGCGGACGCCGCCTCCTACCGGATTGAGAACGACCGGCTGATCCTCGCCGACAGCGAGGGCGCCGACCTCCTGGTCTTCGAGAAGGCCATCCCGAAGTCCGACCTCCCGCTCGTCGGGACGGACTGGGTGCTTGACAGTTACAGCACCGGAGGGGACGCAATCTCCTCGGTGATTGCGGGGGCGACGGTCACCGCGAAGTTCTCGGCGGACGGGAACGTCACCGGGAACGCCGGGTGCAACCACTACGGCGGCCGGTACAGCCTTGACGGCGCAAACCTCACGGTCTCCTCACTCTTCAGCACCCTGATGTACTGCGAGACGCCGGGCGTCATGCGACAGGAGAGCGCCTACCTCGCCCACCTCGCGAATGCAACCTCCTTCCGGGTCGAGAGCGACCGCCTGACGCTGACGGATGCGGATGGCACCGACCTGCTCTTCTTCGTGCAGGCACCGGAGGTCCCGCCGGCGCCGCTCACCGGGACGGAGTGGACGCTTGAGTCCTATAGCAGCCCCGGCAGCGAGTCCGTCTCCTCGGTGATCGCCGGGACCACGGTCACCGCGGTCTTCTCGGCCGACGGTAACGTCACCGGGAACGCCGGGTGCAACTCCTACAGGGCCGACTACCGGACCGACGGCGCGAACCTCACCATCGAGCCGCCCATCAGCACGAAAATGTACTGCGGCGAGCCGGAAGGCGTCATGGAGCAGGAGAACCGGTACCTCAACCTCCTCGAGTCGGTTGCAGGCTACCGGATCGACGGAAACCGGCTCGATCTCCTCGATGAATCAGGAGCGACCCTGCTCACGTACAGCGCGGGCCGGGCCTGATCCCTACCCCGTCTCCGGCACAGGGGCCGCACGGCCCCTGCCCGATTTTACCCATTTCACCCCGCCGGAGCGGCTGTCTATCTCTTAGAAGCACTCTCCGGACGGAAACCCCGGATCGGCCCAGGACGCATCCGATCCGGGGGAAGAGGATAAACGAGAGTATTTTGATGGAAATGGGTTATTATTTCTTCTCTCGCCTCCCATGCCTACCCGAAAGAGATGGGACGAGAGGGACAGAACATACTCGCAAAGACGGCATTCCTGATCATCGTGGCGGCGTGCATCGTCTCGGTCGCCTGGACCGGCGGTGCGGACACGTCCCCCGACGAGAGCGGCCGCATCACCGAACCGCTTAGCGGGACGGCATGGAACCTGGTCGAGTTCCGCGCCGATAACGGCTCCGTCGTCGCGCCCCTGCACGGGGAGGCACCGCTCATCGCCTTCGGCGAGAGCGGAACGCTCACGGGGTCTGCCGGGTGCGACCTCTACTCCGCCTCTTACCGGATCAACGGCTCTACCATCGCGGTGGAACCGGTCGTCGCCACCGCGGCCTACCCCGCGAATGAGCAGGAACTCGTCCAGCAGGAGAACCGCTACCGGGAACTCCTCGTGGCGGCCGCCTCCTACCGGGTCGAGGACGACCGGCTGACGATCTCCGGGCCGTCCGGCCGCGAACTCCTCGCCTTTGCGCGGGCAGAGCAGCCCGAGAGCGCGCCGCTGCTTGCGACCGAATGGCACCTTGCCCGCTACACCAGCGGCAGCACCGTCGCATCGCCGGTGCCCGGCACCGATATCACCCTGGTCTTCGATCCCGACGGCACGCTCTCGGGGTCGGCAGGGTGCAACGCCTACTCGGCGCCCTACCGGGTCAACGAGACGGGGCTTAGCGTGGATCGGGTCATCGCGACGAAAGCCTCCTGCGGCGAACCCGCCGGCGTCATGGAGCAGGAGAAGGCCTACCTCGACCTTCTCCGGTCGGCGGCGGGCTACCGGATCGTCGGGGACACCCTCGCGGTCATCGACGGCAACGGCAGGGCGATTCTCTTTTATACGGCGCGATGAGCCGAAGGACAGGAACTTGAGAGAATGCGAAGCGTTTTCGGGTCCGGAGCGGGAGAAGCCGTAGGCTTCGAGGCAGAGTCATGAGGGGGAGAGGAGAACCCGGAACGCTTTTTGCAGCATGTGTGTGGCGGTTGGACCCAATGACAGAACCTGCTCTACCATTTTCACCGCGTCGCTCGGCTCAAGGGCTTCCAACTTTCTCTTGATCCGTTTTTCGGAGGCACCTGGCACGGATTTCGTGGGAACTGCGCACCTCGCACCTCGAAACCCGGCGGTTTCTTGTGCTCCGATTCTACGAATCATCGCACCTCGCACCTTCGGTCTTCCCAGCGATATCCCGTGGGGGGGTAGAGAGATAGCCTTTTATGAGGGGGAGACAGGGGAGGGGACACGCCCCCTCGAAGACCTTCGGTCTTCTCATGCTCACTGCGCCGGAATGGCTAAGTAAACGATGTCATCGGATCCAGGCTAACCCTGCCGCGCCCAAGAACCAGAACAGACCACAATAAAGCAAAAAAAGTTACGCCGGATACGGCCGCCCTTCTGCCGGGAACGAGTAGTGCATCTGGGCAAAGACCCACGCGTGGCCGGTTCCCCGGAGCACCGCCGTCATCCGCCCGTCCAGGGTCCGGGGGATACCATCGACGACAAACCGGCAGGTCATATCGGCCATCACCCAGGCGACCGTCCCCTCGGCGCCGATACGGACGTCGGAGAGGTCGAGCGCGACCGTCTCCGCCTGCGCAAAGCCGCGCTCGAGGTGCCGGCGGTATTCCTCCCTCCCGATCGCCTTCTCGTCGGCACCCGTGCCGAAAGCCCGGAACTCAGGATCGGCGAGCGCAACCAGGGCCTCGACATCCTTCCTGCCCATGGCATCCGTCATCCGCCGGAGCACCGCCATGATCTGCTCCCGTGTCTGCTCGCTGACTCGCATGAGGAATGGTCATGCCAAAAAGAGTTATTCGTTTCGAGCAGGTGCGGCGGTTCAGGCCGAAAAGACGGCGGGCACGTCCCCGTCCCGCGGGTCTCTCCCGATCGCCCGGAGGTACGCGCGGAACCCCGGCGACCGTGCGGCCTCGATGAGGGCGGCGACGCCCTCGCCCGCGGCAAGTTCCTCCGGTATCACCAGATCGCACGACTCGTAGCCGATCGACGTGAACCGGAGCCCCGCCTCCCGTGCTTCACGGGCCGAACAGACCCGGACGTCCCCGGGTTCGCCGGATGGGGAGGCATCGATACCCTCCCGGTCAAGCCACGCATCGAGGAGAAACTGCGCCACCGGGCTCCTCGGGCGGTTCGCGTCCCGGAGCGACGCAAGGCTCCCGGCGTCGGGAGGATCGGCCGACGCAACCCCGAACTCCGTCCGGGCAACCGGCACCCGGAGGAGACGCGCGTCGGGCAGGTAGCGGAGCACCTGGTCGCTCCACGCCGATGCAGTCTCAGGGAGAGCAACCGTTGCCGCGTGGCAGGTCTTCGCCCGCAGAGCGAGCACAGCTCCAACCGTCGATGCGTTGCAGCAGTGGAGATGGTAGCCGGTCTCCGCGAGAAGGTTGCCCAGTTCGCCGAGGACAGGGTCGCGCCTCCCGACGCAGACGAGCGTCCGGGCGACGGAAGCGGGCGGGACGGTGAGCCGGACCCGCACCGCCTCGCCCGCCTCGATACCCTCCCGTGCGGCCGGGATGTGGAGGTAGCCGTTCGCCCGGACGACCGCCATCTGGATACCGCCGCCCCGGGGATGGGGTGTCGCCCAGCAGATGCCGTCGACCCGCCCGACCGAGACCGGGACGAACTCGTCGAACCCGAGATCGGACGCCAGCCGTCGCGAGAGCCGGACGTCCATCTCCTCGAACGGGAGCGGGGGAAGCCCCCACCACGCGAGGAGGTTCCCGGCAACCTCGCGGAGAACCGTCTGGGCGGCGACGGGATACCCCGGCATCCCGAGAACCGGTTTGCCGCCGACGTTCGCGAGCAGCACCGGTTTTCCCGGCCGGACCGCGATGCCGTGGAAGACGATCTCCCCGAGGGCCTCGACGACGTCCCGGGAGAAGTCGCGGGTGCCGGCCGACGAACCCGCCGAGAGGATGACGAGATCGTTCTCGGCGACCGCCGTCCCCACCGCCTCCCGGATGAGCTCGGGTTCGTCGGGAACGATCCCGTAACGGCGGCAGGTCACCCCGATCCCGGTGAGGTAGGCCTCCGCCATGAGGGTGTTCGTCTCGATCGTCTGGCCGGGCCCCGGCGCCGTCCCGAGCGGCACGAGGTCGCTCCCCGTCGGGACGATCCCGACCCGGACCGACCGGACGGCGAGCCGGGTTATCCCGTAGGTCGCGAGCGCACCGATATCGAACGGCCTGACCCGGTGGCCTTTCGGGAGGACGAGTTCCCCCGCTCGGACATCCTCGCCGGTACGGCGGATGTTCTGCCCGGGTGCGGCGGACTTCCGGATCCGCGGTATGCCGCCCTCGTCCCAGGTATCCTCGATCATGACGACGGCGTCGAACGGCGGCGGGATCACCTCGCCGGTGTTGACGCGGGCATACCCGGCAAGGGGCAGCGGCCGCTGGTCCTGCGCTCCACGGGTCTCGCCGCTCTTCACCGCGTACCCGTCGAACTTCGCGATATCGGCTACGGGGACGGAATACCCCGCATACAGGGGTTCGGCCGTCACCCTGCCGACAGCCTCTGCGAGCGGCACGGTCTCGGCGCGGCCCGGCGAGGGAAACTCCCGCCGCATCATCGCGAGCGCCTCCGAGAGCGGAGTAAGGTTCAGGTATCTGCGTGGCATATTCGTGGTTCCTGGATCATTGTTTCTCTACTTTCTGCGGCCGGGAACGAACGGTGCAATCGAAGAGCGACGCCTCGTCGGCCGCAAGGATCGCATCGACGCTTTCCGGCGCCTCCCGGAGGCAGAAGACCGCCTCCTTTCCCGCGCAGGAGAGAACGCACCGGTCTTTCCCTGAAGATCCCAGCCGGCGGTTCCCGGGGCTCGCGCCGGTTATCCCGATGAGCGCGTCGGCGATACAGGGGTCGGGGCCGGGCGCGACCGAGACCTCGGGGGACGCGAGGTCGCGCTCGAAGCTGCGCATCGCCGCCTCCGCGAGCCGCACCCCGACCGCCACCCCCGGGCAGAGTTCCCCGTGATAGTTCACCGCCTCACGGATAAGACCCGCCCGGTACTCGCCGGCCCCCATCTTCCGGATCTTCTCCGTTCGGTCGTGGCCGGTCGCGGAGAAGACGCAGTCCCATCCCGTCTGGTAGGGTTTGATATCGATCACCGGTGTTTCGTCGATCACGTCGACGTTTGCGAGCAGAAGAAACCGGTCGTCCCGTATCCCGCACAGCCGGACCACCGAGACCGAGAGGGGGTTCGGCCGCGCCGGAGAGCGGAGAGAGAAGACGCCTTTCTCCGGCAGATCCCCCGAGACCTTCCGGGGAACCGCTCGGAGGACGTCCCGGCCGGCCTCGTGCAGCCAGCAGACGAGGATCAGGTGCGAGTTCTCCTCGATACCGAAGAGTCCCCCGGAGTACCGGGGATAGATCTCGATCTCGGCGTCGACGCCCTGGACCGGCATATCGCTCCTTGAGCGGATACCGGAATGCACGAGTCCGATCGGAGAGAGCTCCATATGGTATAATGTCTCCCCACGAGAGGGGGTCTCCTCAGAATGCTACCTTCTCGTAGTAGGACTGCGACCGGCAGTCGGAGCAGGCACCGTCGACGAGCAGGTTGTCGGGAACCATCTCACCGCAGATAGAGCAGATCGCGGACTTCCACGGCCATTTCTGGGGCACTTTCACCCGCACCCGCTCGCAGGAGAGGAGATCGCGCCCTGCATCGATGATCTCGTCGATCAGATCGATACCCCGGGTTCTCGGGTCGAAGAGCGGGTCCTTGGTGTACCAGAGAGCGAACGTCGGATACTGCTCGATCTTAGCACCGTCGAGGAAGATCCGGATCCCGTTCACGTACGGGGCATCGGCCGGCCCGTTCATGGTGATGGCGAACTTCCCGATCGGGAGCACCCGGAGACGGTGGTTGCCGGTCGTGCAGTGGGCGATCACCTGCAGGGGGTCGGGCAGACACTTCGTCGTCTCGCAGACGGCATATATCTTCTCGCCCGGGGGAGAGTCCAGGAGTTCCAGGGCATAGTCCACCATGTTGACCCCGACCAGGAGTCCGGGGGCCGCGAAGGTGTGAAATTCGATGCATCTGTGGAAATTATCGATCAATTCCGGGGGGGAGCCTCTGGACTCGAGCCGGGCCTCGATATCTTCCCATGTATGATTCAGTCTCGGTTGCACGGAGATGTAGTTGGTCAGGATAGGTTGTAAACATTTTGGATCGGTAAATCAGGTTTAATTTACCCAGAACGGGTTGTTGCGGCGTATCACTAATGAAGCGGAACCGAATCGTATAATAATCGATATCGTGGTCGATATCCCCGGTGCCGGAGATTGGGTCGGGGGAGCGATCAACTATACAGGATGAAAAACCGGCAAATGTTAAAAGAGTAAGTTTAAATTTATATACTACTTAGTAGAGTAAAGCCACTATTAACATGCCCGCACTATCCGGACATGCATGGCAAAACCGACGTTGAATGCAACTATCGGGAGAATTCACATGGCTGACATTAATGGCAAATTACGTTACGTTCCCACAACCTGCCCCTACTGCGGCGTAGGGTGCGGACTCAACCTTGTGGTGAACGATGGCAAACTCGTGGGGGTCGAACCCTACAAGAGAAGCCCGATCAACGAGGGCAAACTCTGCCCCAAGGGAATGACCTGCTGGGAGTTCGTCCAGAGCCCCGACCGGCTGACAAAGCCCCTCATCAAGAAGAACGGCAAGTTCGAAGAAGCGTCCTGGGACGAGGCGCTCGGTCTCGTCGCCTCGAAGTTCAAGGAGACCTACGAGAAATTCGGACCGAAGTCCCTCGGCTTCCAGGTCTCATGCCGGACGCCGAACGAGGAGTGCTACGCCTTGCAGAAACTCGCGCGCGTCGCCTTCAAGACCAACAACATCGACAACTGCGCGCGTATCTGCCACGGGCCGTCCGTCGCGGGGCTCTCGCTCTCGTTCGGCTCCGGTGCCGCGACGAACCCCTTCGAGGACCTCGCGAACACGGACCTCATCTTCATGATCGGGGCAAACTCGGTTGAGGCACACCCGCTCGCCGGCCGCCGGATTCTCCAGGCAAAGAAGGCGGGCAAGACGCTCATCGTCTGCGACCCGCGCTACACGCCCACGGCGCGCCTGGCCGACCACTACGTCCGCTACAACCCCTCGACGAACATTGCCCTGATCAACTCGATGATGTACTGGATCATCAAGGAGAACCTCCACGACAAGGAGTTCATCGAGAAGCGGACGAAGGGATTCGAGGACATGAGGAAGGTCGTGGAGAAGTACGCGGATGTCGAGTCGATCACCGGCGTTCCCACCGAGCGGGTCAAGGAGATCGCCCGGATGTACGCCAACGCGAACAACGCGGTGATCATCTACTGCCTCGGCATCACGGAACTCTCGACCGGTACCGACAACGTCCGGTCGCTCGGAAACCTCGCGATGCTCACCGGCAACGTTGGGAGACCGGGAGTCGGCGTCAACCCGCTCCGTGGCCAGAACAACGTCCAGGGCGCCTGCGACATGGGTGCCTACCCGAACGTCTTCTCCGGCTACCAGAAGTGCGAGGACGACGCCGCCCGGAAGCGGATGGAGGAACTCTGGGGCGTCACCGGGCTTTCAAGCGAGTACGGCGTGACCCTGACAGAGCAGATCAACCAGTGCGGCGACCCGATCAAGGCAATGTACATCTTCGCGCTGAACCCGGTCGTCTCCTACCCCAACGCGAACCACGTAATGAAGTCGCTTGAGAAACTGGACTTCCTGGTCGTGCAGGACCTCTTCATGACCGAGACCGCCCAGTACGCAGACGTGATCCTCCCCGGTGCATCCTTCGCCGAGAAGGACGGGACGTTCACCAGCGCCGAGCGGCGTGTCAACCGTATCAGGAAGGCCGTCGAGACCCCCGGCGATTCGAAGGAGGACTGGCAGATCTTCGTCGATCTTGCCCACAAGCTCGGCCTCAATGGATTCGACTTCAACTCTCCGGAGGATATCTGGGACGACATGCGGCGGGTCACCCCGTCGATGGCCGGCATCTCCTACGAGAGGATGGAGAAGCCGGAGTCCGTGCACTGGCCCTGCCCGACCCTGGAGCACCCGGGAACCCCGATCCTGCACCGCGAGAAGTTCTCCGCGGCCGACGGTCTCGGCACCTTCTTCGGGCTCGAGCACCGGCCGCCCGCGGAGGTCGCCGACGCCGAGTATCCGTTCACCCTGATGACCGGACGTCTGATCTTCCACTACCACACCCGGACCCAGACCGGCCGGGCGAAGATCCTCCACCAGGAGGTGCCGGAAGCCTACGTGCAGATCAACGAAGAGGATGCCGCGCGGCTGAAGATCCAGAACGGAGAGATGATCCGGCTTCGGAGCAGACGCGGTGAGGCGGAGGCCCTTGCCAGAGTGACCGACGAGGTCGCGCCCGGCGTGCTGATGATGGCGATGCACTTCGGCGGGAAGGGGTCTGTGAACCTGCTTACGAACAATGTGCTGGACCCGCTCTCCAAGATGCCGGAGTTGAAACACAGTGCGGTTGCCGTCGAGAAGATCACGGGGGTGCAGTAAATGGCAGCGAAGGGAGATATGGTATACGCCTGGACGACGAGCCCCGACATCGCCAAGGTGGCGGAGTGCGGCGGCGCGGTGACCGGGCTTCTCAAGTACGCCCTGGAGAACAAGATCGTCGACGCCGTGCTGGCGGTGAAGAAGGGCGTGGACCTCTACGACGCGATTCCCACGATCATCACCGACCCCGCGGAGATCGCACAGACGGCAGGCTCGCTCCACTGCGGGACGGTCCTGCTTGCGAAACTGATCAAGAAGTACCTCGGGGGCGCCGATGACATGCGCCTTGCCGTGACGGTGAAGGGTTGCGACGCAATGGGCATCTACGAGCTCGCGAAGCGCAACCAGATCAACCTGGACAACCTCCTGATGATCGGCGTCAACTGCGGCGGATCCGTCAGCCCGGTTCTTGCCCGGAAGATGATCACCGAGAAGTTCGGGGTCGACCCGAACGACGTCGTCAAGGAAGAGATTGACAAGGGCCAGTTCATCATCGTCACGAAGGACGGCCAGCACAAGGGCATCTCGATGGACGAACTCGAGGATGCGGGCTTCGGCCGCCGCGGCAACTGCCGCCGCTGCAAGATGAAGATCCCCCGCCAGGCGGACCTCGCCTGCGGAAACTGGGGCGTTATTGGGGAGAAGGCCGGGAAGGCCACGTTCGTTGAGGTCTGCTCCGAGAAGGGCGCAAACCTCCTCGACGCGGCCGTGAAGGCCGGAGCCGTCGCCACCGAGGCCGCGAACCCGAAGGGTATCGAGATCCGCGGCAAGGTCGAGAACGCGATGCTGAAACTCGGCGACAAGTGGCGGGCGCGCTACTTCGATGCACTCGGCGAAGGGAAGGAGCGTCTCCAGACGATCATGGAGGACTCGAGCCGGTGCACCAAGTGCTACGCCTGCATCGAGAACTGCCCGATCTGCTACTGCGTCGAGTGCAGCACGAAGAAGCCCTACCTGGTAGCGCCGGGTGTGCTCCCCGTGCCGTTCATGTTCCACCTGATCCGCTACGCTCACGTCTCAGACTCCTGTGTCAACTGCGGCCAGTGCGAGGAGAACTGCCCGATGGAGATCGCGAACTCGCTCTACATGCACGCCCTGCAGGTGGACATGGAGAAGATGTTCGGTCACACCCCGGGTGTGAACATGGAGCTCCCGGTGCTTGCGCTCGTTGAGGAACAGGCGGAACGCCAGCGGCTCTCCGCAACCGGCAGCGACCAGATCTTCGACGTATTCAAATAACCCCGTATCATGGCAGGCGGTGATGGGGTAACACCCCTGAGCCTGCCGGTCCCCGGCCGAATGGCCGGAGCAGCACTTGAGTTCCATAAATGCCTGAATGCGCCCGTGCCGGGGCGCAGAAGGGTGTGTCTGGCAATACCCGGCGGCGGGGAGGATTCCCCTGTCATCTCTTCACGCCGCCGGGCCAGCCGTAATAACCTCTCTTCTCCAGGTATCCGGAGCATTTCACCGGAGAACGTTCGCGCAACAGGCGAACCGCCGATCGGAAGACTGAACTGCTGGGGATTCTTACGAAACTCTGTATGCGATTTGTATGCCCGCTTATTGTCGTTCGCGACATCGGGATCTCCAGGGCCTTCTACGAAGAGGTGCTCGGCCAGAAGGTCGGCTACGATCTCGGTGAGAACGTATCGTTCGAGGGCGGTTTTGCGATCCACCTCCGGTCGCATTTTGCCGATCTGATCGGCGTCGACGCAGACGATATCATCCGGGGATCGAAGAATGCCGAACTCTACTTCGAAGAGGACGACCTGGACGCCTTTCTCGAAAGGCTCAAAGGGATGGACTCCGTGAAGTACGTGCATGGATTGATAGAGCAGCCCTGGGGACAGCGGGCCGTCAGGCTGTATGATCCCGATCTGCACATCATCGAGGTCGGCGAGCCCATGGAGAGCGTGGCCAGAAGGTTCCTCGGCAGGGGATTCTCGGTCGAAGAGACCGCACGGCGCATCTCTATGCCCGAGGAGTTCGTCCGGAAATGCGTACGGCCGTAAGACCGGTATGATATAGTCCTCTCCCGTGCATCTCTTGTAGCAGGATCGGTTCTGCCGGGTAACGCCCGGTCTGATCCGGGACGCCGCAGGTGTCCTGAAGTGAGGAAGCATGTTCAAGAAAATTGCCTGTACCCGTATCGGCGGGGGGAGCGTCACCCACGACGCCGCTGAAGAGAAACCAGTTGCGATCTTCGTCAACGGCCGGCACCTGACGACCATTGCCTTGAGCCCCGGAGGATTCGAGGATTTCATCACCGGCTACCTCTACACCGAGGAGATCATCCGGAGCGCTGACGAGATCGAGTCGATCAGGATCGAGGAGAACCGGATCAGCGTCATCACGAAGAACATCTTCAAGCGGGTCAGCGTAAAAAAGACCATCCTCTCCGGCTGCGGGGGAGCGGTCTCCTACATCGACACCCAGAAACTGCCCGCGATCGAGTCCGGGATCGTGGTTGCCGTGCCTGAGATCGAGGCCGCCGCTGCCGCCCTCACCGGCCCGCTCGATTCGGTTGTTCTTGCATCAGAAGGCCGCGTCGTCGCCCGGGCGGAAGACCTCGACCGGCACAACGCCCTTGACCGTGTGATCGGGAGGGGGCTCGGTGACGGTCTCGACCTCTCCCGGACGGTTGCGGTCGGCACCGGCACGGTCACCTCCGAGATGGTCAGGAAGTGCCTCATGGCAAACATCCCGTTGCTCGCCTCCACCGGCGCCCCGACCGCCCTCGCCGTGAAGGTTGCGGAGGAGACCGAACTCTGTATCGTCGGGTTCGCAGGGACGCCGGAGATGGCGGTGTATACGCATCCGGAGAGGATTGCGGGGATGGAGGGGCGAGGGGGCTCGTAACTCCGGTGCCAGTTCCTCATGCGAGGCCGCGAAGGGTTTGACCACTGATACCCATGCTCTCCCCGCACCTGACGGTGGTCGAAATCCCGTTCTGTGGAGCGTCGTTCCCCCGGGTAATATCCCCTTAGTTCACGTTATGATGAGATCCCTGGAAGAACCGTGCACGGCTTCCCCCGGTTATCGCCACGCACTGCCCGCCCCCCCTTTTGGGGGGCGGGAGGAGCGCGAAGCGCGGGCGGTGGGGGGACTAAAAGAAGTAGGTTGATTGACAATTCCAGGAGACGGCTCTACCGTCCCCGGCTGATCTCGCCGACGGCCGCGATGAGGAGGTCGATCTCGTGCTCCGTCGTGAACGCCGCCATGCTCGCCCGCACCGTCCCCTCCGGGAGGTTCAGGTGCTCCATCAGCGGCTGGCAGCAGTGGTGCCCCGACCGCACCAGGATATCCGCATCCTCGTCGAGCATCTGCGCGGCCTCCTGCGGGTGGACGCCGTCGATGGTGAACGAGACGACACCGATCCGGGCGCCCGGTCTCGGGGCGGCATAGACCGTGACCCCGTCGATCCCGGAGAGCCCCGCGATCAGCCGGGCGGTCAGGCGTTCTTCGTGCCGGTGAATCTTCTCCATCCCAATCCCCGAGAGGTAGTCCACGGCGACGCCGAGCGCGATCCCGCCGCCGACGTTCGGCGTCCCGGCCTCGTAGCGCTGGTAGCCCTCCGCGGGGACGTAGCCTTCGGCGGTCACGCTTGTGACCATGCCGCCGCCGAGGACCGGCGGCTCAAGGAGCGCCTCGCGCATCCAGAGTACCCCCGTCCCCATCGGCCCGAACATCTTGTGCCCCGCAAAGCAGAGGAAGTCGCAGTCGAGTTCCGCGACGTTCACCGGCATGTGCGGCAGCGACTGAGCGGCGTCCACAAGGAGGAGGGCGCCGTGCTCCCGGCAGAGCGCCGCGATCTCCGCAACGGGTGTCGTCACGCCGAGGACGTTTGAAGCATGGGTGACGCTGACGAGCCGGACGCCGCCGCCGGCAAAGGTCTCTTCGAGTGCGGCGAGGTCGAGCGCGTAGTCGGCATCGATCCCGATCACGTCGAGCGCGACGCCCTGCTTTCCAAGCGCCCTCCAGGGGAGGAGGTTTGAGTGGTGTTCGAGGATGGTGGTCACCACGCGGTCGCCCGGCTTCCAGGAGAGGCCCTGCGCGACCATGTTGATCGCGTCCGTGGCGTTCTTCGTAAAGGCCGTCACCCCCGCCTCCCCGCCGATGAACCGGGCCACCTTCTCGTGGGCGTGCCAGTAGCGCTGCGTCGCGATCCGGGTCAGGCGGTGGACGCCACGCCCGACGTTCGCCCGGTAGCGGTGCTCGAACTCGACCGCCGCCTCCACCACCGGCTCCGGCGAGAAGGTCGTCGCTGCGTTGTCAAGATAGACGATGTCGCCGAGGATCGGGAAGTCCTTCCTGATCTTGTCGGGGACGGACTCGAACTCTACCGGCGGTACCGGTTCACTGATACCCGTACTCTTCATGGCTGCCACCTCCTCCACCTTCCTGACCGGGGCTTCCCGGAGAGTGAAGTCCTCGTTCACGGCGATGCCCCGCTCCCGGCAGACCTCGCGCATCTTCGGGGGCAGCGCCCGCCACCGCCAGAGCCCCCACTGGTGGTAGGCATCCGGCAGGCCATTCTTCTCCGCCCACCGGATAAGGAATTCGTCCCAGCGATCCGTCAGGTCAGGATGCATCTCCCGGAGCCCCTCGTACTCGCTCTCGAGCGCCGCCGGGCAGAGGTAGCAGCCTATCCGTTCGAGACCCTTCTCGTAGAGCGGGTTCATGGGAACCTCCTGCCACCAGAGGTAGAGGAAGACTTCGAGCGCCCGCCAGTTCCGGATCGGCGAGATGTTCAGCTGCAGGGGGTTTGCCGGGTTCTGGCTCGTCTCGTCGAGGTCGGCACGGTTCCAGGACTCGTACCACCGGTTTCCCTGGATGGTGACGCAGGGGCCGGTATCGGCGAGGTAGATCTTTAAGGGGTGGAGTTTCAGGAGTTTGCAGCACCAGCGGTGATCCTTTCCCGGCGGGCCCGCCTTCTCGACCGCCTGGAAGAAATCGCCGCCCTTCCGGACGATCTCGACGCCCTGCGACGCCACGAACTCCACCGTCTCGGGAAGTTCAATCCCGGTGTCGATGAAAAACGCCTTCTCCACCCCGGCCTTCCGGGCAAGGTGGAGAACGGCGGTGCTGTCCTTGCCGCCGGAGAACGAGACGTTCGCGCACGGCCGGTCGTTCATGTGTTTCTTGATGGTGCGGACGGCGTTACGTTCGAGGTTTTTTAAGTGGTAGCGGTTCCTCTCGATCACCACGTCCCAGCCCGGGTCGGGCCGGGCGCGGGGCGCAACAGAGACGAGTTCCTTCACCCGGACCTGTCCGTCCTTGACGACGCCGGTGCCGAACCGGTTCTTGTAGGCGACGATGGCTGTCCCGTCGGGCACGCCGGTCGCCAGGGCGAACCGTTTTCCGCCGATGCGGCCCTTATGCGCGCGCACCGCGGGCTCGGCCTCGAGATCGATGATGCCTCGCGTTGCATACGGCAGGATGTATGGGAGCGCCTCGGGGGCGATATCGAGGCTGAACTTCCGGGTGACCGGGTCGAACGAGAGCCAGCCGAACCGGTCGCCGTGGACGATCACCAGGTCGGCCCGGTCGGCGCCGCCGGTCTTGTTAAGGAGCACGACGTGGGGCAGGGGTACATCGCCGAACCGTTCGGAGAGAAGGCTCCGTATGAGGGCCATATCCGTTGCGAGGGCCGGGCGGACGTCGTGCGGCTGCAGGAGCTCGATCTCCCGGACTCTCGTCTTGCAGGAGCAGGTGCGCCCGATGAGGGGGACGTTGCACTCGTCGCACCAGTAGAGGACTTTTTTTACTGCCGGTTCGCGGTTCACGTAAAGAACAATTGGTTTTCTGCAGACATTAAGGGAACCGGTGAGGGGGGCGCGGGGTGGAGCGTCCCTCCTCACGACCGCCGCAAGAGCAGGCCGAGACCGGCAGCGAGGACGGCCAGCAGGACCGCCGCAACCGCGAAGAAGGCGGTCTCGGCATACCGCTTCGCCTGAGCGCCGGGGTAATCCGGACCCGGTTCGGCGACGTCGATCAGGGTGCGGGCTTCGGCGCCGGAGACCGGGTCGGTGGCGACGAGCAGGAGCCTCCCCTCCGGCAACTCCGAGGAGGGCACCGTCCCGCGGAAATACCGGGTGGTATCGTCGGCGGCCACACGATCGTCTTCGAGGAGCGTGTAGCCTGCAACGAGCGATCCGGAAGAGGCGCTGTAGATCAGCACGTCGATGCTTCGCGGGGCGCGGTAGAAACTCGCGTCCCGGCTCCAGGCGACGGAGATAACAAGGTCATCGTCCCCGGAGAGGGTGTCGTTCGATATCGAGAGCGCAAGAGAAGGGAGCGGCGGGGGCGTCGCGCCCGAGACGGAGCAGGGCATGATGAGGAGGGCAGAGAAAGCCACCAGGAGGAAGAGGCGGGCCGGCATTCCATATGGCTTCATACCCGAGTATCGGCCCGGCAGGAGATAACCTTTCCCCACCGGCAACAGGGCGGCCGATACCGGGAGCAACACGGCGCAACGCCCTGGTGCGGCGGGCCGGGAGGTTACGCAAAGTTTATTCGCCTAAATGCGAATTGTTTATAGATGGCGTCGCGCTGCGTAAACAACCTGGGTGGAGTGGTGCTCCTCAAGGACGTGACACCCGATCAGGTGAATGACTATGTGCGAAAGCACAGCAAAGAATACTACGAGATGACCCCGGAGTTCGTCTTCAAGGACATCCGGATGCTCTTAAAAGAGCCCATGCTCGTCGGCCTCCAGCTCCGGAAGAAGAAGGTTCTGCTGCCGTTTACGAAGCCCTGCCCCGGTTACGGGACGATGCTCTTCGAGATCGCAGCCAGGGACGCGGACATCGAGTTCATCCGCAACAACCTCGTGAAGGTCTCGGAGTGAGGCGCGGGGCGGGAGGGGCCCTGCACCGTTCGTCCGGCATAACGCCGGGCAGGCCGCTCCCGACAACCGGTCTATGCGCTCACCCGGCGGCCTTGCACTTCTTCTATCCCCATTTCTCCGCCTCCCCCACCCTTCCCGGGCAGCATGACCGATCGGTATATAGCCCCGGGTGGGAGAAACTTATAGCGATCATCGTGGGCATTAAGGAGTGGGTAGTCCCTCAGGACAAGGCATTTTTCGACCTCTTTGACGAGATGGCCCGGACAGTCGTCGTTGCGGCCGATCTTCTCGTCGACTTCATCGAAAACTTCGAGGACGTGAAAGAGAAGTGCCGTCAGGTGAAGGAACTCGAGCACCAGGGAGACGACATCACGCACCAGATCTACGAGCAGCTGAACCGGACGTTCATCACGCCGCTTGAGCCCGAAGAGATCTCCCGCCTCGCCTCAGCGCTGGACGATATCCTCGACTACATCGACGGCACCACACAGCAGATGTACAGTTACGGCATCACCGAGACCGACGACTCGATGATCCAGCTGGCAAAGCTGATCCAGCTCAGCGTCATCGAGATCGAGAAGGCCGTCACCGGCATACGGTCGATCAAAGACCCGGGCCTGATCGAAGAGCGGTGCATCGAGGTGAACCGCCTGGAGAACATCGCAGACAACGTCCTCGGCCATGCCATCATGGACATCTTCAAGACGAAGGATGCGATCACCATTATCAAACTCAAGGACATCTACGAGAACCTGGAGATGGCGACCGATAAGTGTGAAGACGTCGCCAACGTCTTGAGCGACATAGCCATCAGACATTCCTGAGCGCTATGGACCCGATCGTCATCCTCGGCATTCTTCTGGCCCTCCTCTTTAATTTTGCAAACGGCTTGAACGATGCCGCCAACTCGATCGCCACCATCATCGCGACCAAGGCCTTAACCCCCCTGCAGGCGGTCCTCCTCGCAGGGGTCTTCAACCTCCTCGGCCCTCTTCTCTTCACCACGGCAATTGCGGCAACCATCGGGAGAGGGATCGTCGACCCCTCCTTCCTTACGCCGACGCTGATCCTGGTGGCCCTGGTCGGTGGGGTGCTCTGGGTTCTTACGACCTCTCTTCTCGGGATCCCGGTATCAAGTAGCCATGCTTTGATTGGAGGGCTTCTTGGTGCCGGCATTGCAGGTGCCGGAACAGGAGCGATCGTCTGGCCATCGCTTTCAATGATCCAGCAGACCGCCTTCTATGGGCTTGGCGGCATCACCCTCGGTGCAATCGTCACGGGAGTGTTTGAATACCAGAAGGGGGAGTTCAAGCCGTGGAACCTCCTTGTCGGAGGACTCATCGGGGTGACGCTGGCGATCCCGATAGCTATCGCAACAGGATTCCTGAAGGTCAGCGGCATCCTTGCGATCATCATCTTCATCGTCATCTCCCCGACGCTCGGGTTCGTTGTCGCGTTCATATTCGGCATCGCCGTCGTCCACGTCTTCCGCAACTATGCTCCGCGGCGCCTGACCAGCCTCTTTCGGAACCTCCAGATCTTCTCGGGGTCGCTGCAGGCGATCGGCCACGGCGGCAACGACGCCCAGAACGCGATGGGCATCATCACCGCCATGCTTCTTGCCGGCGGGCTGATCTCCGAGTTTGCTGTCCCGCTCTGGGTGATACTGGCCTCTTCACTTGCGATCTCGGTCGGGACGCTCCTCGGGGGATGGCGGGTCATCGATAAGATGGCGAACAAGATCACGCGGATCCGGCCTTACCAGGGGTTTGCGGCATCGACCTCCGCCGGGGGCGTCCTCTCGCTGATGAACGTCTTCGGTGTCCCGGTCTCGACGACCCACGCGACGACCGGGGCGATCATGGGTGTCGGCGCGACACGCGGCTACTCGGCGGTCAAGTGGGGCGTGGTCCGCGAGATCCTGATCGCCTGGGTCCTGACCATCCCGGCGGCGGCGGTCGTGGCGGGGATCTGTCTCCTCGTCGGGCAGGCGGTGTTCGGCGGGATTGTTTGAGGGGGGCGCCCGCGTTCCCCATACCCGTGGGGACGAACCGGTACTTCCCTTTGCCCCAATTGTCATAGGAGAGCACATCATGCGAATGATGCGTTCAATGAGCGGTTATCAATCGGGGAGAATAGCCTCTCTGTCTTCCTCAGCCTCTGGAGAGAGGGGTTTCCCCCTCTTCACTCCAGCGTCCCAACGGTGTCGGCCCAGGCCTCGACCGCGTTCCGGATGGCGTCGTCCTGGTAGGACGAGATCCGGACAGTCGTCCGGGTGAAGGTGACGTAATAGTCATCACCCGACGGGTCGTGGCACTTGAGCTGGCAGTAGTAGGTCTCACCGGGGCTGTTCCGGACGGCCTCGCCGCCCATCGCGGCCTCGAGGGCCGCGTTGCCCATGACCTCCGCGACGTTCGCCTCGAAGGCGGCGATCGAGGGGGACTGCAGGGAGACGGCTCCGAGCCGCTTGCCCTCGCCGTCGAGGAAGTTCACCTTCGCGGTGTAGTGCTCGCGGTTCCGGAAGACCGGCGCGATGGTCTCGCCGGCTCTGGTCGTATACCCGACGCACCCGAAGGGGTTGTCATCGATGACGCTCTGGATGAGGGTGTTAAACGACGTTACGCTGGCGATCGGGACGGTGAGGTCCCGGACCGCCGTTTTGTTGACGGTAGTCGGCACGAAATCTGCCATGGTTGGTATCTCCTGCCTGCCAGGCTTCCCGGGAATATGACAGACAACTATAGGGTTGACCCGGGAAGGCATCAGCCTGACTTTATCGAGGAACGCCGGAATGAACCGCACGAGAAGAACACCGCATACAGGTACAAGCCAGGAGGCAGCCTCCAGATGCGCTCACGGCTAAGAAGGTTTTAGTGTGCAGGAGACAAGATCGACAGGAGAAGACGTGGATCATAGCAAAGAAGAGATCATCAGGCTGGTAGACCGGGATTCGGTCATCGTCTCGCATCATGCCCGGGTCAGGATGTTCGAGCGCAACATCTCCACCGGCGACCTCCTTTCGGCGATCAGGGCCGGCGAGATTCTCGAATCATATTCCGATGACGAGCCCTGCCCCTCCCTGCTCATGCTTGGCTTTATAGGTGACCACGTGTATCATGTAGTACTCGGGATCTGTGATGATCATCTTCGGGTCATCACCGCCTACATGCCGGATGACGAGCATTGGATCGATACGCGAACGAGGAGGAAAAAGGAATGATTCCAGAGAGGTGCACGTTCTGTAAAGGAACCCTGCAGGAAGGAAAGACCGAGTTCATGGCGCGGGTCGGGGACGAGATCATCGTCATCAGGGACGTCCCGGCCTTCATCTGCGACCGTTGCGGTGAGGCATACTACAGCGCGGAAGTTTCCCGGAAGATCGATGCCGTGATGAAGGACGTCCACAGCGGCAGGCTCTGCTGCCGGCCTCTCGCGGCAGGCGAGGTTGAACTCACCGGGTGAGGCCGGCAGACCCGCCGGGGAGGTACGGTAACTCCTGGACCGGCGGCAGAGTATTGCCGCCGGTCGCGGCCGGACAAGCGTTTTTTTACCGAGATTTCTGCATATAGTCCTTACGGTCAGGCTTTTTCTCTTCGGCATCCTATTGCTCTCCGGGAGGGCTACCAGGATGACCGGGGAAAAGACCACCCGGGAACTCGTTTACGAGACGAACCGGGATGTAAAGTGGATCTGTAAGGCGCTCGCGCGAATGGAGGCGCAGGACGAGGATTTTGAAGTCAGAATCCGGGCGCTGGAAGGCTGGCGAGCGGAGAAGGTGGGCGAGGAGCGGCGGCTCTCGACGATGAGCGCCGGGGCCGGCGGGGTCGTCGGCGGGGTGGTGGCGGTGATTGTGCGGGTGCTCGGCGGGTGAGCGGCCGCAGAGAGTTCTCGTGCACAGTGCCGCTATCGAACACAGCAACGCAGTATGCACGTAAAAGTCTCCCGACACAATTCCGTTTTCACTTTCACTATGCGCACGGTCCCCGCTTAAGTAACGGTCTCTCGACGATCCTTGTATGCAAAAGCGACTCCTCATGTCCGACCAGACGCTCTTCCGGAGTATCGATGTCTTCGAGATCGACTATGTTCCAGAGCTCTTCAACTACCGCGAAAGCCAGCTCAACGACCTTGCCTACCAGGTCCGCCCCGCACTCGAAGGCGGACGGGCTCTCTCCGCCATCTGCAGGGGTCTGCCCGGGACCGGGAAGACGACCAGCGTGCTCCGGATCTTTGCCGAACTCGAGCAGACCACAAAGAAGATCCTGCCGATCTACGTCAACTGCCAGAACGACCGGACGAAGTACATGGTCTTCTCCCGGGTCTACGCAGCGGTCTTTGGTCACGCTCCGGCGCGGACCGGGATCTCGATCAAGTCGGTGATGGACGCGATCGGCGGCGCCCTGCAGCGGCGAGAGATAAGCCTGATCGTCTGCCTGGACGACGCAAACCTGCTCCACTACAACAACACGCTCGGCGATGTCGTCAACTCCCTGCTCCGGCTGCACCAGGACTACCCCGGCGCCCGGGCCGCGGTCTTTGCGACGGTGAGCGACATGGACATAGACCTCGCCGCCGACCTGAGCAGGTGGGTCCTTTCGCCGTTCCGCCCCTCCGATATCTACTTCCCGCCCTACGACGCCGGGGAGATCCGGGGCATCCTCCAGGAGCGGATCCGGGTCGGGCTCTATCCCGGCGTCTTCTCTGTGCCGATGCTCGACCGCATCGTCGAGCAGACGATGGAGTCAGGCGACGTGCGGGTAGGGCTCGACCTGGTGAAGCGGGCGGTGCTGAACGCGGAGTGTGCCGCCCGCACCGAAGTCATCGAGGAGGATATCACGGTCGCCTATGAGCAGGCGAAGCACATCCACCTCGCCTGCACCATTCGGGCGCTCTCCGCAGACGAGCGGCTGCTGCTCCGGAGGATCGCTGAGTTGTCGCAGGAGGAGAGCGGGCCGCTGGTCTCCGGCGCGATCTACGGCCGGGTCGAGGAGACGCCGAAGGTCGGCTACACGGTCTTCTCCCGGCAACTGCGAAAGCTCGACTCCCTGCGACTGGTCGACCTGATCCGGGTGCAGGCCGGCGGGAGGACGAGCGAGGTTGCGTTGCGCTATGAGCCGGAGAAGGTGGTGCAGGTATGCGGGAAGCGGGGCGCCGCCGGGGAGTGAGGGGCGGGATCTGTTTGTGGATGCAGGAGATCCAATCTTTTTTGGCATAGGGACGGTCGGCGGGGGTGAAGAACGCGTTACTCCTCGGCCGTCCCCTCTTGCCGGAGATGGGTCTCTCTTTTACGAGACGGGTGTGACCGGCGCGGGCGGTCAGGATATCGGTTCAGCAGAAGGACGCGCCAGGGTGAGAAAATCTACCCGGTCGAAATCCCGGTCATTTGTGGCGAAATAGTCGATGTGGTGCTTGCGTGCAGACGCAGCATGGAGAGCATCAGAGAAGAGCAGTCCATACTGTTGCGAGATAAGGAGCGTATCGCCCAAAAGATTCGAGGTTTCAAGAAACACCGTTCCCTCTTCCAGATCGGCTATGTTCATCAGTACAGCTCTTCAAGGTCTTTCTCGGCCAGTTTCAGGATGTATTCTTCAGGAGCATGGAGTTTTGTCATTTTTTTAGGGTGTTTCCTCAACCTGACTACCACTCTCTCTTCCCCGGGTTTCAGGGGTCGGTCGAGCTGGATTGTCGTGTCATCGATCAGTCTTCCGTCGACTTCTACCGGCATTGTCCCCACTCCATGGATCACTATTGCCGCCGGGAAAATTAAAGGTTCTTCGCTCCTGTGGGCGGGGATCTGATACCCCCGGGGCATATCGAACACTCCGGAGGATGTGCGGTGCGAGAGCCGGTTTTATGGCATCACGGTCGACGAGGTCGACTCTCCTCCCGAAGAGATCTTCGAGGAAGAACTTGAGGTCCATGTACGTGTCAAAGGAGCGCCCTCCTTCCCTGAACTCGATGAGGATATCGATATCGCTCTCTTCGCGCTCCTCACCCCGGGCAAACGACCCGAAGACCCCGATCCGCCGGACGCCCAGGCTCCTGAGCCGTTCCTGGTGTTCTGCCAGCCCACCGAGGATGCCGTCAGCCGTAAGCATACCGTATCATACTCCTGTTACCCACCGATCAGGATAACGCTTTTGCCCCCGGGGTTGTGCCGGCAGGCGTTCACCATCCCGGTAACGACATTGTTCAACAAGGTCTCGGAAGCCTTGAACGACGAACAGAAGCACCTCTTTATCAGGGATCTGATCCGGGTGCAGGTATGCGGGAAGCGGGGTACCGCCGGGGAGTGAGGGGCGGGATCTGATCGTGGTGCAGGAGATCCAGTCTTTTTTGGCATAGGGGCGGCCGGCGGGGTCGGGGTTTGAATCGTTTATAGCGGACGAGATGGCCGGCGAATCCGTCGGTCAGGAACCCGTGCGATCGCAAATAATCACTCTTTATACACTTTCTCGCCATTGAATAGTTATATGGCGGATTTCCAGCACATCACCAGTTTTATATGGACGGTCGCAGATGATGTCCTTCGCGACGATTTTAAGCGCTCGAAATATCCTGATGTGATCCTGCCGTTCACAGTCCTCGCCCGCATCGACTGTGTGCTCGCGCCGACCAAAGAGAATGTGCTGAAAAAATACACTGAATTAAAAGACGAGATCCAGAACCTTGACGGTGTTCTCAAACACGAATCCGGCTACGCCTTTTACAATGTTTCAAAATATGATTTCAAACGCCTCCTCGACGACCCGGCGAATATCCATAAGAATCTGATAGACTACATCAACGGCTTCTCCGAGAACGTCAGAGATATCCTGGACCGGTTTAAGATCCGCAATTCTATCCAGGCCCTGCATGAGAAAGGATCGCTCTATCTGCTCATCCAGAAGTTTGCCTCCGATACGGTGAACCTTCACCCCGACCGCGTGAGCAGTCACCAGATGGGCTACATCTTCGAGGAACTCATCAGGAAGTTCAACGAACAGAACAACGAGAATCCCGGCGAGCACTTCACGCCCCGCGAGGTGATCAAGCTGATGGTGAACCTCATGCTCGCGGGCGACGCGGATATGCTCGCGCACAACCATATCATCAAAACGGTCCTCGATCCGGCCTGCGGGACCGGAGGGATGCTCTCGGTCACGAAGGAGCACATCGTCTCTGAGATCAACCCGAACGCTGATATCCGGCTCTTCGGACAGGAGACGAACGACGAGACGTACGCGGTCTGCAAGAGCGATATGCTGATCAAGGGCGACGACCGCGATGCGGACAATATCAAGCCCGACTCCTCGTTCTCAAGAGACGGACATCCGGGGATGAAGTTCGACTACATGATCTGCAACCCGCCCTACGGGAAGTCCTGGAAGAAGGAGGAGGACTTCATCAGGGCTGAGTACGATCGCGGGTCGGCCGGGCGGTTCGAGGCGGGCCTCCCCCGGATCAGCGACGGGCAACTCCTCTTCCTGCAGCATATGCTCGCCAAGCGCAAGGCGAAGGAGGACGGCGGGAGCAGGATCGCGATCGTCATGAACGGTTCGCCGCTCTTTACCGGGGATGCTGGTTCGAGTGAGAGCGAGATCCGGCGCTGGGTTCTGGAGAACGACTGGCTTGAGGCGATCGTGGCGCTGCCGGGTCAGCTCTTCTACAACACCGGGATCAACACCTACATCTGGGTGCTCTCGAACCGGAAGGAGGAGAGGCGGAAGGGGAAGGTGCAGCTCATCGATGCGACCAATTGCTACGCGAAGATGCGCAGGAGCCTCGGGGACAAGCGCCACGAGATCGCGGAATCGCAGATCCGGGAGATCACGGGGCTCTTCCGGACCTTTGAGGAGTCGAAGATCGTGAAGATCTTTGATGCCACGGAGTTCGGGTACCGGAAGATCACCGTCGAGCGGCCGCTCCGCCTCAACTTCTGTATATTACCGGAGCGGATCGAACGCCTGCTTTCCGAAGGTGCGTTTGAGAGGCTTGCCGCGAGCAAGAAGAAAGGCGACGCCGGGGCTGCCGAGGTCGCCGAAGGGAGGCGGCAGCAGGACCTGGTGCTCTCCGTGCTCCGCGAGATGGCTGGCGATGAGGTGTATACCGACCGGCAGAAGTTCGAGAAGGCTCTGACCGCCGGGTTCAAGAAGCGCGGCGTGAAACTCGACGGTGTGGTGAAGAAAGCGATCCTCTCGGCGCTCTCCGAGCGTGACGAGACGGCGCCCGCCTGCCTCGACGCGAAAGGCATGCCGGAGGCCGATCCCGCGCTCCGCGACACCGAGAACGTCCCGCTCGCGGAGTCCGTCTCCGGGTACTTCGAGCGTGAGGTGCTGCCCCACGTTCCGGATGCCTGGATCAACGAGTCGGTGACGGACCAAAAAGACGGCCAGGTCGGGAAGGTCGGCTACGAGATCAACTTCAACCGTTACTTCTACACCTACACGCCGCCCCGGCCGCTTGAGGAGATCGAGGGGGAGATTAAGGAGCTCGAAGCGGAGATCCTGGTGATGGTGAAGGAGATGATGGGATGAGCGCTCTCGACGCTGCATACGAGGTGCTCCTCGCAGCGGGCGAGCCGCTCCACTACCGCGAGATCACACAACAGATGCTTGATCAGGGTCTCTGGTCGAGCGCAGGGCTGACCCCGTGGGATTCGGTCAATGCCAGGATAACCGTTGATATCAAGAAGAATGGGGGCCAGTCCAGATTCTATCGGGCGGCGCCCGGCGTCTTCGGGTGTCGTGAGGCTGGTAGTCATCCCCCCTCCCGGGAACTCGATCCGGAACCGGCCTCCCTGTCGTTCCTCGATGCCGCCGAGATGGTGCTGGAGGAGTACGCCGGGGGACAGCCGCTGCACTACCGGGATATCACGCGAAAGGCTCTCGACCTCCACCTGATCACAACCGGGGGACTGACGCCTGAAGCGACGATGTATGCCGGCATCCTCACCGAGATCCAGCGGCAGGTCAAGCGGGGGGAACTCCCGAGGTTCGAGAAGTTCGGCAAAGGATACGTCGGGCTGACCCGGTGGCACGAACCGGGGCTCCCCTACCAGATCGAGGTACACAACCGGGAGGTGCGGGAGTGCCTTCTGCAGCGAATCAGGACGATGGATCCCATTGCGTTCGAGGAGCTTGTCGGGGAACTGCTCGCAAAGATCGGGTTTGAGGATGTCGCGGTCACCCGGGCGAGCAATGACGGCGGGATCGACGTGCGGGGGACGCTCGTTGCCGGCGACGTCATCCAGACGAAGATGGCTGTCCAGGTGAAGCGCTGGAAGAGCAATGTCCAGGCGCCGGTCGTCCAGCAGGTCAGGGGCTCCCTCGGGGCGCACGAGCAGGGGCTGATCATCACCACGAGCGACTTCTCCGCGGGTGCCCGGCAGGATGCGGAGCAGCCGGACAAGACGCCGATTGCCCTGATGAACGGCAAGCAGATGGTGAGTCTGCTCATCGAGCACGATATCGGAGTGGTGCGGACGAATTACGACCTCATCGACCTTGAGGAGGGTGAAGAATGACGACCGGGGATATCAGGGAGGCGGGAACAGCATGAAACCCTACGTCCCGGAGACGCTGCCCCCGGCCGGCATCGACTGGGAGGCTCATATCCCGCAGATCGCGTCGGCGAACCGTGCTCTCGCCCGGTACGACGGCATCCTCCAGGCAATCCCAAACCCACGGCTCCTGCTCTCCCCGCTCCTGACACAGGAGGCGGTGCTGTCATCGAGGATCGAGGGAACCCAGGCGTCGCTTGAGGACGTCCTGCGGTTCGAGGCGAACCCGAAGGAGCCGATCGGCGATGTGGCTCTTGCCGATATCCAGGAGATCATCAACTACCGGGAGGCGCTCGAAACCGCGGTGGAAGCCCTCAAGACCCGGCGGCTGGATCAGGCACTCGTCTGCGACCTGCACCGGATCCTTCTCTCCGGCAGCCGGGGCATGGACCGGGGGCCGGGGTGCGTCCGCACGATCCAGAACTTCATCGGGCGGGACGCTCACATCGAGCACGCGATTTATGTCCCGCCGGCGCCGGAGGATGTTCCCGGGGCGCTCGGGGACTGGGAGGCCTACCTGCAGCGGGAGGAGAAGGACGTCCTCGTCCAGCTCTCGGTCCTGAAGGCCCAGTTCGAACTCATCCACCCGTTCTGCGACGGCAACGGGCGTATCGGGCGGATGCTCGTGCCCCTCATCCTTTACGAGAAAGGGCTGATCGGGAGCCCGATGTTCTACATCAGCGCCTACCTCGAGCGGAACCGGCCGGTCTACTACGAGCGGCTGCTCGCGGTCTCACGGGACGGGGACTGGAACGGCTGGATCGCGTTCTTCCTCCACGCCATCGAGGAGCAGGCGGGGGCGAACGGCCAAAAGGCACGGGCAATCCTTGGCCTCTACGACGAGATGAAGCGGACGGTGCCGGAGGTGACCCGGTCGCAATACGCCATCGCCGCGATTGATGCGCTCTTTAAAACGCCGGTCTTCAGTTCGGCTGAGTTTTACGAGCAGGCAGGGATCCCGAGGGTAAGCGGGGCAAAGATCCTCAAGGACCTGGAGGAGAACGACATTATCCAGGTATTGCAGCGAGGAGCGGGCCGAAGAGCGAGCATGTATGCCTTCCCGCGCCTGCTCGCCATCACCGAGGGGGACCGGTTGTGAATACCCTGATATCTGCAAACAGTTTTGTGTATATCAAAACCCCGATCCGATATACACAACGAACTTTGTGTATACCAGAGTATACACAAACCATGCCCCGGAGGTGGTTGTGGGACACTCGTGACCCACAACGGAATTTGTGCGACATCTATGACCCACAAAAAACTTTGTGCGACATGAAGTGCATTTTTGTGTCGCACAAAACGGGTAGTGCGACATCGGCGACGCACAACGATCGGACCCGGCCGGCCGCCGGGCCCCTGGATCGCGGCGCAGGGGTGGCGGCATGAGCGCGGGAGACGTCGAGGGGTTCGCGATCGACCCGACGGTGGTGCGGGCGTGGAAGCGGTATCCGGCGTATAAGGACTCCGGGGTGGAGTGGATCGGGGAGGTGCCGGCGGGGTGGGATGTTCAAAAACTCAAGTTCACCGCACGCATTAAACTAAGCAGCGTGGATAAAAAATCCGAAGATAACGAAGAAGACGTGAGGCTCTGCAACTATACCGATGTCTACTATAACGACCGTATCACTGAAGACCTCGAGTTCATGAAGGCTACAGCGTCACCAGAAGAAATTACATCATTTACTTTGCGGCAAGGCGACATCTTGATAACAAAGGACTCAGAAGACTGGAAGGATATTGCTGTTCCTGCCCATGTTGATGAGGATCTCGGGAGTGTGCTGTGTGGATATCACCTTGCCCAGATTCGTCCGGATCAAAAAGCAGTCGACAGCAAGTACCTGTTCTGGTCTTTCAACGCTCGTGGAGTTAATCATCAATTTCAGATAGCAGCGAACGGCATTACTCGCTATGGAGTGGGAAAATACTGGATAGATAACTCATCATTTCTAGTGCCTCCCCTCCCCGAACAGCATGCCATCGCCGCCTTCCTCGACCGCGAGACCGCCCGGCTCGACGCCCTCATCGCAAAGAAGCAGCGCTTCATCGAACTCCTTGGGGAGAAGTGCCAGGCGCTCATCAGCCACGCCGTGACGAAGGGGCTCGACCCGGACGTGGGGATGAAGGACTCGGGGGTGGAGTGGTTAGGAGAGGTACCGGCGGGGTGGGAGGTTTTACCTCTCTCTGCTCGGTATCAGGTTCGATTAGGCAAAATGTTAGATAAAAAACAGATCTCCGGAGACTATTTAGCTCCCTACTTGAGGAACACAAATGTCCAGTGGGGGAGATTAGATCTATCAGATCTGTATGAAATGGACTTCGATCCTTCCGAGCGTGATTACTACTCTTTGAAACGAGGGGATCTTCTCGTTTGCGAGGGAGGTGAAGTAGGGAGGACGGCAATTTGGAACGAAGAACTAAGCGAATGCTACTATCAAAAGGCGGTGCATCGTGTGAGAGCACTCTCACAAAAAGATCTGACCCACTACTTGTACTATGTAATGTTTGCCGCTGCAAAGATTGGAGTTTTTGAAGCCGGTGCTGACATTAGTACAATCAGCCACCTTACAGCCATTAAACTGAAGAAATTACGGTTTCCATTTCCCCCATACAGTGAACAATCAAAAATCGTGGATTATCTCGACTCCATAACAAATCATCATAGAAAAATAGCCGAGAGCACAAAGATGAGCATCGAAAAACTCCACGAATACCGCACCGCCCTCATCTCCGCCGCTGTCACCGGCAAGATCGACGTCCGGGGCGAGGGGGGAGCCGCGTGAAGCGCGACATGGATTTGGTGCGGAAGATCCTTCTTGCGATGGAACAATGTGAGCATGGCCACGCTCCAGAGAAACTGGAGATCGAGGGCTATACCGACGAGGCGATCGAGTACCATACTTTTTTGATGAATGAGGCGGGGTTGATCTATGCTGTGGATGCAACCCATATGCAGAGTCTCTCTCCCTCGGCATTGCCGTTGTATATGACCTGGGCGGGCCATGACTTCCTCGACGCCTGCCGCGACGAGGGCCAGTGGCAGAGAGCGAAGAGCATCATTGGAGAGCAGGTCAAGAGCGCTCCGTTTGATGTCCTCAAATCGGTTCTCGTGAAGTTGATCGAACTCCAGGTGCATCAAGCGTTTACATAGATCCAGATAGCCGGAGAGCGCCATCCCAAAAAATAGCCATCCGGGTCAATATTATATCAGATCCCTCTCCAGCACGGCGAGCAGGTACTCGTGAAGGAGGGTGCTGATAATCACCCTATCCTGCTCCCCGAATACCGTGTTGGTGTGGACCGCTTTGTTCCCCATGATCCGGATTGTCTCCAGGTACGTCAGGATACGGGCATCGAGGAGGTCGCTTGATTTCAGCATCCCACACATATTGTTAAATGTCGCCCCACTAAACCAGAGTCCCTGCCGGATGCAGACCTTCTTTGTCACCAGTTCGGCTATCGTGCGGGCTGTGGCAATGGCCGTTGCAGGTGTGGTCGTAGCGAGGTCATGAATCTTCTCGAGCGCCGCATACTCGGGGTGGCGGCGGATCAGTTCCTCGAGTTCGGCGAAGACCTGCGGCTCCGGGCTCCGGGCTCCGGGGGAGTACCCGCCGAAGGTTCTCCTGCACCTCGACCGCTCCGGGGCGGGGAAGGCGATAACGAATGTACAGGTTCGCACCCCTTCCCTTTAGTGGCGCCTTGACAATCTCGTCCCCGATCTCCATCGCCTGGTACATCGCCGAGCAGCAGACCGGCATCCGGTGGTTTGATCCGGAATAACCACCCAGGGCCTTGTGCAGGTCGCCTGCCCGGATCGTGATCTCGGTCATACCAGACGCTTCCGCCCGGCTGAGACATTCCCGGAGTTCTCTTCGGAAATCATCGATGGTGAGAGGCATACCTGTAAATCTGTCCCGCCATATTCAACAGTATCGATCTTGCTCCGCTGTTCAACCCCCGACGAAAGACCCGATCAATAAATTGATGTCTCCTCATCGCCCAGTTACCATTACCAGCCACAAAACCGGCTCCCGAGCCCCCGGGAGGCCGGAGAGGAGGCTATCTGATACATGGTCACGACAGTATCCGAAGCGGACTTTGAAGAGACAATCGTAAAGACCCTCACCGGCGAGCTCCCGCCGACCCTCGACGAGGAGAACCCCTTCGTCGACCCCGGCTTCCACTACCGCCTCCGCACCAGCGCCGACTACGACCGCGACCTCTGCCTCATCCCCGCAGACCTCTGCGGCTTCATCTACGCCACCCAGGCCGCCGAGTGGGAGAAACTCAAGCAGCAGCGGGGGGCCGAGACCCGCCGGGAGTTCCTCGGCCGCGTTAAGTCCGAGATCGAGAAGCGGGGCACCATCGACGTCCTCAAGAAAGGCATCCGCGACCTCGGGTGCACCTTCCACCTCGCCTACTTCAAGCCCAACTCCGGCCTCAACCAGACGCACCGGAACCTCTACCGGCAGAACGTCTTCTCGGTCGTCCGCCAGCTCCACTTCTCCGCCCGGACAGAGCAGTCCCTCGACCTCGCCATATTCGTAAACGGCATCCCTATCTTCACCGCCGAACTCAAGGACCCGCTCACGGGACAGACCGTGGAGCACGCAATCCGGCAGTACCGAAAAGACCGCGACCCGAAGGAGCCGCTCTTCGCGCACAGACGGTGCCTCGCCCACTTCGCCGTCGACCCCAACCTCGCGTACATGACCACCCGCCTCGCGGGCGAAAAGACCGCCTTCCTCCCGTTCAACCGCGGTGATTCGAGCGACCCCGAGCACCCGGAGAGGAACCCGAACAACCACAACGGTTACGACACCGCCTACCTCTGGGAGGAGGTCTGGAACACCGAGAGCGTTCTCGACATCCTTGAGCACTTCATCCGCGAGGTCGAGGAGCGGAGCGAGTTCGGCAGAAAGACCGGGAAAAAACTCCTCTTCCCCCGCTACCACCAGCTCGACGCCGTCCGCCGCCTCGTCCTCCACGCCCGCTCAAGCCCCACAGGAGGGAGCTACCTCGTCCAGCACAGCGCCGGGAGCGGCAAGAGCAACACCATCGGGTGGCTCGCCTACTACCTGGCCACCCTCTACGACGGCGAAGACCGGCGGCTCTTCGACTCGATCATCGTCATCACCGACCGCAGAGTCCTCGACCAGCAGCTCCAGGAGACCATCCGCCAGTTCGAGCAGGTCAAAGGCGTCGTCTCCACCATCTCCGGCAGGAAAGCAAAAGGGCTCTCCGAAGCCTTAAGCGAGAACAAGGATATCATCGTCGTCACCGTCCAGACCTTCCCGCACGCGATACACGAGATCGCAAAACGCCCTGGCAATCGGTTCGCCGTCATCATCGACGAAGCCCACTCGTCCCAGAGCGGCGCGAGCGCACGCAGCGTCCGCGAGGTCCTCTCCCCGAGAACCCTCGAGGAGGCCGAGTACCACGAAGAGCCGGAGTTAGACGGCGAAGACCTGGTGAACACCCAGATCGAACTGTATCTCAAAACGACCCAGCGCCCGAAGAACGTCTCATTCTTCGCCTTCACCGCCACCCCGAAACAGAAGACGCTCGAACTCTTCGGGCGCAGGAACCGCATGGGCGAGTTTGAAGCCTTCCACCTCTACTCCATGCACCAGGCGATCGCAGAGAACTTCATCCTCGACGTCCTCGCAAACTACACCACCTTCAAGGTCTACTTCAACCTGCTCAAGAAGATCGAGGACGACCCCATGTATCCCAGGAGGAAGGCGACCGCCCTCCTCCGGTCCTACGTGGACCTCCACGAACACGCCATCAACAAAAAGTGCGAGATCATCCTCGACCACTTCTCAAACGAGGTGATGCACCGGGTAGGCGGGCAGGCCAAAGCCATGATCGTCACCCGCTCCCGGCTCCACGCCGTCCGCTACAAGCGGACCATCGACCGGCTCATCCGCGAGAACCACCTCCCGTTTAAGGCCCTTGTCGCGTTCTCCGGGGAGGTGCTGGACCCCGACCTCCAGGAGAAGTTCACCGAAGGCGGCATGAACGGGTTCTCCGACCGGCAGACGGCGGATGAGTTCAAGAGACCGGAGAACCGGCTTCTCGTCGTTGCAAACAAGTACCAGACTGGTTTTAACCAGCCGCTGCTCCACACAATGTATGTGGACAAGAAACTCTCCGGCGTCGCCGCTGTCCAGACACTCTCCCGGTTAAACCGCATCCACCCGCAGAAGAGCGACACGATGGTGCTCGACTTCGCAAACGACGCCCAGGAGATCGAGAAATCCTTTGCACCTTACTACGAAAAGACCCTCCTTGAGGAGCCGACCGACCCGAACAGGCTCTACGACCTCCAGTACCAACTCGACCAGGCCGCCATATACACCGCAGACGACGTAGAGGCGTTCGGCAACGAATACTTCGCGGAGAAGGGCAGGCAGGAGATGCTGCACACCCTCATCCGGCCGGTTGCGGAGAACTACACGCACCTTGAGAAGGAAGACCGCGAGACGTTCAAAAAGACGCTGCGGCAGTTCGTCAACCTCTACGCCTTCCTCTCGCAGATCATCACCTTCCAGGACGTAGCGCTTGAAAAATACTACCAGTTCGCCCGCTACCTCCAGAAGGCTCTTCCGAAGGAGAATGAACGCCTCCCGGTCGATGTGATCGAGAACATCGATATGGACTCATACCGGATTCAGGAGACCAGCAGCGGGAGGGTCATGATCAACGCGGACGGGACGCTGAAGCAGCCCGATGAAAGGGCCCTGCACCCCCTCCCGGAAGAGAAGGTCCCTCTCTCGGAGATTATCCAGTACATCAACGAGAACTTCGGCACTGACTTCACCAACGAGGACAAAATCGCCTACTTCGCCGACGACATGGAGAAAAGGCTGATAGATAACACCACGTTGCGGCAGACGTTCAACCCGGAGATCAACTCGAAAGAGAACGTCCGCATCGCCTTCAATAACTTCTTTGAGGAGACGCTCGTCGAGATGCTCTCCACAAACAAGGAGATCTTTAAAAAGATCAATGACGACGAGCCCTTCGCCAGACTCTTCAAGGATTACATGTTCAACCGCATCTATGTCCAGATCGTAGCAGGAACCGGATAGCCTCCGGTTATGCATCGGCTCCAGAGAAGTCTCTCCCGCATCCCAGGGTTTTTAAAACAGTTCGATGCATGTTGACATATGACCCACTGGATCGCCTCCTCCAACCGTGACAACGCCAAGATCCTCGATGCGAAGCACATCTGGGGAGTACCCAAACGAAACAAAACCCTCATGCAGCGGGTGAAGCCCGGCGACACCATCCTCGTATACGTCCGGCAGGAGAAAGAGGGCGACACGATCCTCCCCTCAGCGGTAACCGGCGCCTACGAAGTTGTCTCCGAGCCCTACATAGACCACTCCCGCCTCTTCGTCACCCCGCCGCAGATGGGCGACGAGGTCTTCCCCTATCGCATGAAGGTCAGGCCGGTGGCAGTCTTCGCCGAACCCCTTGAGTTCAAGCCGCTGATCGGGGATCTCAAATTCATCACGAACAAGACGATGTGGAGCGGCCACCTCAGGATAGCCATGCGCGAGATCCCCGAGGAGGACTACCGGCTCATCCTCAAACGGGCCGGAGTGGGGGCGTAGCCGATGTCTGAGGAGATCATCCAGTTTGAGGAGATGGGGCGGCGATGACGGCGCAGAAGAAGACGCCGACGCTCCAGCAGCGTCTCAGAGAGCTGGCTGCATTCCTTCCGCAGTTCGAACAGCCCGGCTTCTGCTTCGGCGATTGGGACTATCCCGAAGGGTCATCCCTCCCCTGGTATTCGTTCTCCCGGGTTACTAACGAGTACATAGAAGCAGCCTACGATCTCGAATGGGTCCGTCTTGACTTCGACTGGCCTACCTGGATGGAGACGCCTGAGGCAATACAACTCCGTGACGACGCCGGGGCCCTGAGCAGAGCAACTCCAGAACAGTTGTCCCGGTTGCTTACCGTACTCATCCGTCAGGATCGATACTGTGATGGAGCACTCGCCGATGCCTTTGAATCCGGTTTGCTTACTGCGATCTGTCGTCGTGCCGCTCAGTTAGAATCTGAAATAAAAGGCTGATGCAGTTCATGCGCCTCCATGAAGAGCGTGGTAGCAGCATTGACAAGATCGTATCCCGGACCTGAGTTCTAAGCTCCCGGCTCCTTTCTTCGAAGTTGCGGGAGAGGTCACCCGGTCAATCCTCTCTGCACCCCGGCCGCTCGCCAGGATGGACAAGACTGACCGTGTGCGGGCCTGTTACCACCATGCCTGCCTGAAATATGTCAACCGGGAATACCTGACAAACAGTTCTCTGCGTGAGCGATTCGGTATCTCCTCGAAGAATAGTGCAACAGTTTCACGGTTTATCAAAGAGGCAGTGGAGATGGGGGAGATTGTCCCCTACGATCCAGACGCAGCTCCAAAGATGATGAAATATGTCCCGTGGTGGGCGGCACCGGATGAGAGGAATACTTGATGAGTTGTATTCAGAGTGCCTACTTCCAGAGATTAACGTCAGCGATATTGCTGGCGATCTGTATATGTCCAGGTATCTGCCGGCTTTTCCGTACTTGATGGGTACTTGATCCCGGCCCATGAAAATCACCCGCATTCAGTTTCCGGTAAACGTTGCCGAGCGATAGAACAAGGGCATCGATGTTCTCCTCAGCCGGATGGTGAAGTCATATGCCTCGTGTCTCCCGACGTTACGCAGATCCGGATGTCGAATCTTACTCACATGTTCCCCCTTCGGGGTGCCATGGATGGGCCTTCTACTCTTCAGCAGCGAGGATGCTCACTGTTTCTTCAGGCCTTATTTCCCGGAGATATGAAAAAACGCCGACGGTTCCTTCACGCCGGCGGCCGCCCGCCCGTCCGGTCGCCCAGGTACCGGACATCGTGGAGGCTGGTTTCCGAAAGAATGAGCTCCCGGTTGACAATGATGTGGCGGTAGTCCCCGGTATAGAGCACCGTGCCGTCGATCGCCATGGCGACATGGTGGGCGTCGAGGAGCACCTCGCAGTCGTCGTAGTCGTCGATGACCGCACTGAACCGGTCCCAGATATCGCGGTAGGGCTCCGTTCGTGCGTGGAGCGCCAGCACCTTCCGATCCTCAAGAACCAAACGCCGCCGCCGGCAGAGTTCTTCATACCGCTCTTTCACCGCGAGGAGCGTCTTGTGGGCCGCTGCCAGCTGCTCGCGACAGAGTTCGGCAACATGCCGGAGAAGCGGGACGGTCTTCCACCCCCGGCTCTCGGCATCGGCGAGGAGGGTATCTGCCGAACCGTTCCGCTTCAGGTGCGCAACCGCCCTCCGGAACTCGCGGACGAGATTCTGCTGGATGGTGTGGCACCGCCCTCCCGTCCCGTCCCCGAAACACTCGGCCCAGACCCCTGTGCTGGAATGGTTCGGCTCCGGGTCATCGAAGACGTCCGCGGCCTCGGTGCCCCAGGTGTCGGCGACATGAAAATAGTACCCGATAAGGACGTTACTGTCGAGAAAATAGGGCAGGTTACCTCCTCCCTGCCGGAGACTCGCTGCACGCGAGATCGCGAGAGATGCGCATTGCCATATCGACAAGAGCCAGGACCTCGCCGTCGGAATCCGGTGGGGGCGAGGGGAGATTGTCGCGCAGGATCGCGTCCCGCTTGGCGTTGAAGCGCCGCTCCGCGATGTCACAGAACTCCTGCAACTGCTCCTCTCTATACACCATTGGGATCATATGCGTCGCGACGACGTGCGAGACGAAACAGAGGGCATCGCAGCCTTCGGTCGCAAGTGCGGGAGCGTGCGAAGGGTTGTGGCGGAGCATCGAGCGGTAGGCGTCGTCCCACGCCAGGTACGCATCGTAGAAGATCTCCAGGGCGGGTAGCGGATACGCCGCGATGAAGCTGTCCAGGACCTCCTCGGCGGTGGCAATCCGCTCCGCATTCATGGGGTGGAGCGCACCGGCAACCTCCGTGGAGAGAGGGAGGATACCTGTGCAGAACGTGCGCTCGAAGCCGTCAGCGTGCAGGCCGCAACGCTCCAGGTACGCCAGCTCGCTTGAACTCAACCGGAAGCGTTCAAGCGGGATCTCCTCGCCGTCAGAAAACTCCTTCCAGAGGCGAAACTGGTGGGTTATGTCGCTGATATGGTCTGCGCGTCTTAACTTCATCCACTGGAGCACGGTCCAGAGAAGCACCTGCTCGTAGGGGGTAAAGAGCGGAAGATCCGCCTGGACTCTGGGGCGGTATGCGTAGGATTCGTGACTCCTGCTTCGGGAACGGCTGCCCGACGTCCGCCTGCCCGGATACGCCTTTGCTGTCGGTGCCTTCACGTCCAGGTAGGCGCTCGGCTCATACGTCAACTGGAACGCCGCAGCCTCCGCAGGTCCTTTCGGCATGCGGATGTAAGTTGTCCCGCAGAGTGTTGTTCCTCGCTGGTTGTAGTAGATGAGGTCAACGAAGAAGATGAACTTCAGGAGTTTCGTCCGGCCGATGCGGCCATTGTGCTCCACCGCGTATAGCAACGCATTGATCAACTTCTGCTTCCGCATCCCATCACCTCGAACTTGAAACTTCCGCTATAATCGAGAAACAAGTCTGTATGTGTGCGTATTACCGGTACTAAAAGATAACTCTTTCTGAATGCAGGGATGAAGGCGCCATTGGCGGCCGGGCCGGTAGGAGAATGTGCTCCGGGCCGACCCCTTACTCATCAGAAGCCCTTTCTCGACCGGGCCGCCAAGAGCCACGGTGATGTCGTGCTCGTTCGTCACCTCTTTCGACCTGCCTTCACGCATTCCCTAAAAGGAGGCGACGACCCGCTCCTACGTGAAGACGCTCACGCTTGCCGAAGGTGCTCATGACGTATCTCCTCCGGAGCCTCTCGCGAGCGCAGCCCGGCCTTGCCCGGTGAGGCGGTACTTCTGGTGCCGGCTGCCCGGCTTTTCGGGGATGGTGTACTCGATCATCTCATCGGCCACGAGTTGACGGACGACCTTGTTGAGGTGGCCCGAGATCTCTTTCTGCCCGAGCCCCTGAGAGAGTTCTGCTTTGGACTTCGGGCCGCTCTCCAGGAGCAGGAGGACTCTCTCGTCAAGTGACTCTGGCTGTGACTCTGGCTGCGGAGCCAGACTGGGGGCCAGAGTCCGGCGGATGATGGTCTGGAACCCATCACTGACGGCAAACTCCGGCTCCGGCAGCCCGGCCTCAGTACAGTGCCGGATCATGTCCCGCGTCCTCGTGCCCATACACTCGCCCGGGCTCAGAGATTGTGGAAGTGTGTT
>DAIRGM010000021.1:0-37864 GCA_036794525.1 Methanoculleus sp. | reverse complement strand
TGACGATCTCTCTCCCGTCGCTGAACCGGAGCCAGAACTGCTCGTAGTCGAGCGCGAGCGCGATGTCGCGGCAATCATCCTCCGAGTACTCGGGCGCAGCAACCGCGAGGTAGCGGGCACGCTCCGGCGCTTCGCTCCGGTCGCCGACCCCCGCGATCGCCGGCAGGTGCCGGATCTGGTCCTCGACCGCCGGGTTGACCATCCGGGCGACCTCCGTCCCGAGCATCCCGGCCGTGACCCCATAATCGCCGCCCACATGGTAGGGGTTGACGTGCCCGATCAGGTAATCGTCCACGATCTCGTCGGGGTGGTGGTGATCGACGACCATCACCGGGAGATCGAAGATCCAGGTCACTTTCAGCGACGGCATGTCCTCCTCGGTCGACCCGTTGTCCATCAGGAGGATCATCGGCATCTTCTGCCCGTAGCGGGCGTTGTCCTTGAGGCCGAAGTCGAGATCCCGCGTGATATCCTCGATCTCGTAGAACGGAGCCTTTGACGGCGAGCGCTTGAAGAGGAAGTACTCTGCATCGAAGTCCCCGCCGCTCTCCCGGATCAGCGCGGTCACCGCCTGTTCGACGGCAACGGCGGCGCATATGCCGTCCGCATCCGCATGGTGCCGGAGGATGATCGGCCGCGCGGTCAGGACGGCTTTCCTTATCTCCTTTGCCACTTTCCGCATCTGCGGCTTCAGGGCCTCGAGAACCTCGCTCTCCACCAGGAACGGGAGGTCGACCGGCTCCGCCCGCTCATCGAGCGCCGCGTCGATGCGCTCCCTGACCAGGGCCGCATCCTCCTGCTCCATGACCGTCACGGACGAGGCCTCGACCTGGAGCTGGTTGTTGCGTTGCATCACCTCGCCCGTGAGGGCGACGATATCCCCGAGTTCTACCTCAGGGTACGCGCGGACACCCGCCTCGACGAACGCAGCGGCGTTCGCGGTGCCTGATGCGTCCACGACCGTGAAGATCGTCGGACCGGACGTCTGCTTGATCTGGGCGATCTCGCCCTCGATCAGTACCGTCCTGCCGATCTTCTTCCCCATATCGGCAATAAGTACGGCCGTCGTCGTTTTGGTCACGTTCTGTGTCTGGTAGACGGTCGGCGTGACCTCTTCGAGGTCGATGTTGCCGTTGCTCCGGATCTGGAGGACGTGAACGATGATCGGGTCTTGCTCGGTATGCTGCACCTTCACGTTGCTCTTATGAACGAGCCCTTTGACCCGGTCATTTAACTGGACAAAAACGCCGAACGGGGCAAACCCCTGCACCCGCCCGAGGTAGGTCTTCCCTTCCTCCACCTCATCGAGACTGCAGTTCGCACCGAGGCGGTAAACAATTGTATCTTCAGTATCTCCCATAGTAATTCTCCCAATTATTCTTCGGACACCTCGGCGGTGTGCCCGGCAAGCTCGTAAAGCCGGCACTCACCGTCCCGCCTGCCCTTTGCTATGATGGTATCGCCGCTCTGCAGCCGAACACTCTTTCCCGGGCGGTAGACCCACCGGTCGCCGTGCTTGATGGCGAGCACGACCATCCCGGTAACCGTCGCAAGCGACATCTCCCTGAGCGTCTTCCCCGCAAGCGGCGACGACGGCGTCACGGTCATCCGGGTGATGATCTCATCCGATTCCCGGACGATTTTCTTGAATATCGGCGGGATCTCGATATCGCGCAGTAGGACGTCGACGATCGAGTGAGCCGAATCGCTGATCGCCTGCGCGAACGAAGTCATATACAGCAGGCCGCGAAGGTAGCGCACGTCCTCGATCTTTCGAGCCGCTTCAAGGACCCAGAGATCCAGGTCGTAGCGCATATCGTCGAGCGTCGAGTCGAGGGCGACCACCTCGTGCGCCACCTCCATGTTGTTGAAGAGGAGAGACGTGTATGCCAGCCCGACGGAGAGTTCCGAGAGGTTCTTCATCTCGATTATCAACTGGACCGCCCGGTCGAGATCGTCGACATCGCCCGCGGACGAGGGCTCGACCCGGGGACGCTCCATCGACCCCGCCATCCCGGAGAGGATCTCTTCTCCGGCCTCCGGGCCCCGCGCTATCAGGATATCGTCGCTCTCCACCCGGGTGGTCCTGTCGGGGTCGTAGATCCAGCCTCTCCCGCGCCGGATGGCGATCACCTGCATACCCGTCGTGCTCTGGACCTTGAGGTCGCCGAGCGTGTGGTCGACAAGCTCGCTTCCCTGGCTGACGATAACCCGGGTGACGATCTCTTCGGCCTCCGGGAAGACCCGCTTGAGTTTCGCGGGGAACCGGATGTCTTTTAAGATGAGTTTTGCTATATCCGAAGCCGAATTCGCGATCCTCTCCGCCGCTTCGGCCACCTGGAGCATACCGCTCATCGCCTCGGCCTCTTCGATCCTTCTCGCGCCGAGGACACTCTGAATTCTGGCCTGGTAAACCAGATTGTTCATCCCCTCCTCGAGGTTGATCACCTCGAGCGCTATCTCTTTGCTGTCGAAGAGTATCGCTGAATAAGAAAGATCGACCATCAGCTCGGAGACGTCCTTCATCTCGATCAGGACGTCTTTGAAGCTGATCGGCTGATATTCATGTTCCATCATGGCTTTTAACCGTCGTTCTCCATTCTTTCACTACAGTAGCAGGCCTATCGCAGTCACGAGCGCGGCTGCACCGATCAGGTCGATCAGGCTTGTGATGACAGGGACTCCGAAGTTGTCGGGATCGAGGCCGTACCGGAATGAAAGGCTCGCGGTGACGTATGCCACCCCGTTCACCAGTGTCATGACGACCAGACCCGCCGCAAGGCTGATAGCGACCAGCATGCCGATGCCGGGGCTGTTCAGCCCCATGAGCACCGCCGCACCATGCGCGATGAGCGCCAGCAGTGGAAGCAGTATCAACGTATAGAGGTAGGAAATAATAAAATGATGCACCACGCCGCGCTCGGGGAGGAACGAAGGGTTGAGCTCGCCGGTGTGCATCCCCGTCGAGAGGCGCGACCCGAGAATGCCGCCAATAGACCCGAGAGTGCCCGTAAACGGCGGTATCAGGATGAGGAAGGCGGCGATCGTCACCAGGGCGTCGAGATTGAGGGAGTAGGTCAGGCCCGCCAGCGTGCCGAAGACGCTGAGCGGGATGAGGAAAGAGAGATTCTCCCCGACGATGGTTCCGATCCCCTCCGATCGGCGCCGGGTATAGAGGATGACAGCAACGGCAACGGCGACCACGGCGACCCCGAGAGCCAGGCGTGCCCAGGGAGGGAGATACATGACAAAGACCGCGGAAAGTACGAGGATCGGGAGCGTGACGACGTCCCCGGATGTGGTGACGGTCGGTGCGCCGATCATGTCGAGGTCGAGGCCATAGCGGTAGCTTATGAGGGCGATGAGCAGGGTGATTCCCATCACGAGGACCCCCGAGACGATCCCGCTCGTGACCGAGATCAGCACGAGGTCGGTGATGCTCACCGTCGGGAGGCCGGACAGAAGGCTTGCCGCATAGGCGAAGATGCCGAGGACAAATGCTATGAGGACGGTTATGACGAACGAGGCGCGAACGTTGTCGCCGAGGACGGTGCCCTCCTCAAAATCGATAGAGAACTCTCCGAGGTGCATCGACGACGAGAGGCGGGATGCAAGGACTCCGGCTATATTCCCCCGCATATCGATGATCGACGGCAGGAGCACCATCAGGCCGGGTATCAGCGCGAGGACTTCACGGGCGGATCCAAGGTAAACGCCCGCGATGCTCGATGCAACAGCGCTGACGAGCAGGGCACCGAGACCCGTAAGTATCAGGCGGCTCTGGCTGGATAGACCCTGCTCCATCACCATCACCGTCCATCTCGATCAACTCCTGTACGGGATCTCCAGCACGGCCAGATCGGCCGGTAGAATCACGTCTCCCTCATACTGTCGCTTTGCATCGTGTATATGGTTTGCTGTGCTTGCATAACGGGAACTTATGTGCACCAGGGCGAGCATACGGGCGCCCAAAGCCGTTGCGCCCTCCCCGGCCTCTCCGGCGGTCGAGTGCAGGACATCGCGGGCGCGATCGCTCTCCTGGTCGTCAAACGTGGCGTCGTGGATCAGGAGATCGGCATCCCGGATCATCGCCGCGGTCTCGGGCTGATCCTGGAGCGGGCGGGTGTCGCCGGTATAGACTATCTTCCTGCCCGGGCGCGGCTCTCCCATCACGTCGCCGGGACGGACGGCAGCCTCGGTGCCGTCGCGGACGATACGAACTTCCTCCCCGCGCTGCAGCCGCCCGAAGAGCGGGCCCGGCGGGACGCCGAGTTCGATCGCGCGCTCGCGATTGAACCTGCCCGGCCGCTCGTCCTCCTCCAGCACGTAGCCGAGCCCGGGGATGCCGTGGAGCGTCGCGAACGCCCGGACGGTGTAGCCGTTGAAGGGCACGACCGACCCGTGCTGGAGAGGATGGGCGGTGACGGAGAAACTCCGGTTGTGGCGACTGATCCTCTGCACGAGATCGACGAACTCGCCGACCCAGGGCGGGCCGTAGATCGGGAGCGACTCGGTCCGTCCCATGAACGCGAGCGTCTCGACGAGCCCGAAGACGCCGAGGAAGTGGTCGGCGTGCCAGTGAGTGATGAAGACGGCGTTCACCGTAAACCCGGTCCGGGCGCGCATCATCTGCTGCTGGGTGCCCTCCCCGCAGTCGAAGAGCAGGGTGTCGGAACCCCGCCGGATCAGGATCGAGGATGGGTTCCTCTGTGGGGAGGGGAGCGCCCCTGCTGTCCCGAGGAAATGAACGTGGAGGGTCTCGCCGGCTATACGAACCACTTCCTGAATGCCGCGAGGCTCCGCTTTGCCTCCTCAAGCGACCTGCCCTCGATGACGGCCGGGCCGGAGTAGTCGCGGGCGATGACCCGCCCGACCTTCTCCCAGGGGATGTTCCCCTCGCCGAGCGCAAGGTGTTCGTCCGACTGCCCATGGTTGTCGTGGATGTGCAGGTGATCGACCTCCCGCACATGCCGAAGGAATGCGTCCACGAGGCCGTTGGTGTTTGCGTGCCCGAGATCGAGCGTGACCCCGATCCCTGCGATCCCTTCGGTGAGGCCGAGGATCTCCTCGGGGTAGCGGCAGAGGAAGTCCTTGATGCTGATCATGTTCTCGACGCACGCGAGGACACCATGATCCTCTGCGTACTTCCCGATCTCGACGAGCGCGGTCTTCTGCATCTCCCAGACCTTCTCGGGGACGAGTTTGCCTACCGGGGAGACGAAACCCGGGTGGATCGTCACCCGGTCGGTCAGTTCAGCCGCGTGCTGGATGCAGCAGCAGGTCTGGCGGATCGATTCGCGCCAGATCGGGTAGTTCAAGGACGCGAGGTTTAAGTCGCTGTAGGGCGCGTGCACGGTCGCGAGAAGGCCGGTGCTCTCGAGGTTCTCCCGGACAGCAGCGAAGTTCTCGGGGTTGTCCAGACGATACTTCCCGTCGGCGACGATCTCCCATCCGGTATACCCGATCTCCTCAAGCCCGTAGACCCAGTCGCGTGACTCCCAGATCTTCGACGAGGCTGAAAAATACGGGACAAGACTCATTCTTCTCCACCCCCGAGGCGGCAGAGCAGGGAGCGAACCTCTGCGGCGAACTCTTCGAGCGATCCTTCGTTCGTGACCCGGCAGTCCGCCCCCTCAAGGGCGCGCCCGAGCCCCCATCCGAGTTCCCGCTCGTCGCGGGCCCGGAGTTCGTCGGGGGTGAGGGAGTCGTCGGACCGGCCGCGGTTCGTGAGCCGCCGGTAGCGCGTCTCGAACAATGACTCGATCCCGATGAGCGTGAAGTCAGGGAAGTGCTCCTTGAACGCCGTTACCTCATAGTCTCCCCGGATGCCGTCCACGAGCACCACCGGGGCGCCCGTCGCCTCGATCCTCGGGATGGTGATCCGGGCGATGGCATCCATGCCGAGGTCTACGCGCAACTTGCCGGCAATTGCGCCACAGTTCGCGTCGGTCTGGGGGAGCCCGGCTTTTTTCACCTGTTCCCGTATCGCATCTCCCATGATCACGACCGGTATCCCGAGGTCCCGGGCGATCCTTGACGCCTCTCCCTTCCCGCTTGCCGGCATACCAACGATTCCAATGACCTTCATCAGGCTCCTCCTATATCAAGAACAGCGGGCCGTGCCAGCGAGAGACCGGCTGCAGGGTCCCGGCGATGCAGGTTGCGGCGGCCGCCGCAAATGTCTTCATAGACGTGCGTTCCCGTCGATATTATGCTTAACGTCACCGGAACGGGTCAGGGCTCCGGGTCGTAGACGACCTCGCCGTCTTCCCGGGTCCGTATGCGGACCCTGCGGCCGAGCGGCGCCGCGGCCGCCTCGAGTTCCTGCCGGGTCAGGGGTACGAAGCCCGGGGCCACCCCCTGCTGGAGCACGAGGTCGAGTCCGCGGGTATTCTGTGCGATGGCCGGAAGGTCTTCTTCGCAGCCCCGAAAGAGGGTGACCACAGCCAGACAGGCCTCAAGGCGGCCGTCGGCCTTCGCGCGTTTGCAGGCGGCGAGCGACTGCTTCACCGCATCGGCAGCGGTGAGTTCCAGGAGGTCGTCGTAGCGCTCCCACGTCGTCTTGATATCGAGCGAGATCATGTCGACGAGATCTCCATCGAGGAGGTCCTCGATCACCCCGGGAAAGATGCCGTTCGTGTGCAGGCCGACGGAGAACCCCATCTTGCGGGCGGCGGCGGCGAGGTGGACGAGTGCCGGCCCCTGCAGGGTCGGCTCTCCGCCGGAGAAGACCACGGCGCCCGCAACCGTGCGGGACTCCCGGATCATCGTGAGGATCTCGTCTGCGTCACGCAGGTCCTCGCCGTCCTGGATGGCGACATTGTGGCAGTAGAAGCAGCGCGCGGGGCACCCCCGGAGAAAGACGGTGCAGGCCGCCCGCCCCCGCCAGTCGACAGTGCTGATCGGGACAAAACCTCCGAAATTGACGTACAAATGATCACCAGGCGATAAAGAGATGCTCCGTTATTTCTTGTAAGCCTTGGCTTTCCGGCTACGAAACAAGATCTGAATAAGGGAAAGTCAAGTTTACTTGTTGTGAGAACAAGCAAAATTTAGCCCAAATCTCAAAAACAAGCCTTTATCAACTCTTTTCTGCAAATATAGGGCCATGGGTCTCATAGAAGACGCCCGGCGCGGCATCGTCACCGAAGAGATGCGGATCGTCGCGGCAGCGGAAGGGGTTACCGAGGATTTCGTCCGGCGCGGCGTGGCTGAAGGTCATATCGTCATTCCGGTCTCCCCCTACCGGAAGGTGAAGATCTGCGGTATCGGCGAAGGGCTCCGCACGAAGGTCAACGCGAGCATCGGGACGTCGTCGGATATCGTCGACGTCGATATGGAGATCGAGAAGGTCCGGCAGGCCGAGCGTGCCGGTGCCGATACGCTGATGGAACTCTCCACCGGCGGCGACTTTGCAGAGATTCGGCGCCGGGTCGTCGAGGCGACCACCCTCTCGGTCGGGTCGGTCCCGCTCTACCAGGCGTTCATCGAGGCCGCCCGGAAGCACGGGGCGGTCGTCCACATGGAAGAGGACGACCTCTTCCGGATCACGGCGGAGCAGGCGAAGCTCGGGACCAACTTCATGGCGATCCACACCGGGATCAACTACGAGACGATGAAGCGCCTGCAGAACCAGGGGCGGCACGGCGGGCTCGTCTCCCGGGGCGGGGCCTTCATGACCGCGTGGATGCTCCACAACGAGAAGGAGAACCCGCTGTATTCGGAGTTCGACTATCTGGTTGAGATCTTGAAGGAGCACGAGGTCACCCTCTCCTTCGGCAACGGGATGCGGGCGGGCGCCGTCCACGACGCGACCGACCGCGCCCAGATCCAGGAACTGCTCATCAACGCGGAGCTCGCCGACAAGGCACACGAGCAGGGCGTGCAGGCGATCATCGAGGGGCCGGGGCATATCCCGATCGACGAGATCCAGACCAACGTCGTCCTGCAGAAGCGCGTCACGAACCGGAAGCCGTTCTACATGCTCGGGCCGCTCGTCACCGATATCGCGCCCGGCTACGACGACCGGGTTGCCGCTATCGGCGCTGCGCTCTCCTCCTCCTACGGCGCCGACTTCATCTGCTACGTGACACCGGCGGAGCACCTGGCGCTCCCCACCCCCGAGGAGGTCTACGAGGGCGTCATGAGCTCGAGGATCGCCGCCCACGTCGGGGATATGATCAAACTCAAGAAGCGCGATGCCGACCTCGAGATGGGCCACGCCCGCCGGGACCTCGACTGGGAGCGGCAGTTTGCGGTCGCGATGAACCCCGAGCGCGCCCGGGCGATCCGGGCCGAGCGGATGCCGGCCGATACCGACGGCTGCACGATGTGCGGGGACTACTGCGCGTTGAAGATCGTCGGCCGGCATTTTAATTTCTGATGGGGATGGGGAGGGGGCTCCCTCCGGGATCTCGTCTTTTTTTTATGGGTATTGTTTTTCGGGTAGCGGAGGGTGTTCGTTCTTCCGGGTGGTAGACTGCATGAGCTCCAGAGCCAGTCTTATCGTGCTTCCTTGCTCTTTGCACATATCTGAACGGCCACCATAGGCAAGTCCCAGTACAGTGGACCGTGGGGATATCGCCACTGGGGGAGGGGCTGACGGGGAGGGGGGGGCAGCCCCCCTCCCCTGTCTCCACTCTACAGATTTGCCTTGTAACCCCCACCCCACCCGGCCTCCGGCCTCCTCCCCCGCCCCTGGGGGGCGGGGGCAGTGCGTGGCGATATCCCCACGAAAACCGCGGATGGGGCTGTGCGACGAGCCAGGAGGGAGATTACGAGGATCGTGGGTTTTTTTGCCCCCACCGACGCCGCCCGAACCAAAAACCGCACCATTATCGCCTCCCTCACCCACATCCCCATACAAGGACAGCCCATGAAGCCTGAAAACGAACAGTTAGTCAATGACTTCCTAACCCACGCCGACGACCTCGGCGACGATCTCACGGAGGACGTAGAGAAGATGCTCGGCGTCGTGCCGTTCATCTTCTCCATCCTCCGCGACCGGCCCGAATCCTTCGCACTCTCAACTCTCGCCGACTACCGGATCTCCCGGCCCGACTCCCTCGACGCAAAAACCGCGGAACTGGTCGCCGTTGCGGCCGCCGCCGGGGCCGGGGCGGACAGTTGCCTGAAAGTACACATGGGGGCCGCACTGAAGGAGGGCGCGTCCCGCGACGAGATCCTCGACGTCCTCCTCATCGCCGCGATGATCGGAAAGACCCGCGTCCTTGCATCCTCCCTCCGCCGGTTCGGGGAAGTCTGCGGCGAAGGGCGGGCGCCGGAGAGGTAAGCGGCCCGCCCTCATCCAGGACGCGCATGCTTTATGGTGTGATTCACCAAAAACTCCCTGTAATGAGCCAGACAAAGGCAACCCTCCGCCTGCGGGCAAAGGAGGCCCGTCTCCTCCTCTCGCCCTCACAGCTCGCCGAATACAGCAGCAGCATAACAGAGCGACTCCTCGATCTCCTCGACGGCTTTGAGACTGTCATGGTCTATGCCGCAAAAGCCCCGGAGGTCGAGACCATGGGTCTGATCGCGGCCCTGAACCGCCGGGGCGTGCGGGTCGTCGTGCCGATCATCGAGCGGGAGACCTGCAGCCTTCGCCTCTCCTACCTCCCCGACCCCGGGGTCCTCGTCCCGAGCACGTTTGGCGTCCCCGAGCCGATCGGCCACGAACTTCCGGCCCGGCCCGGGAACGTCGAGGCCGTCGTCCTGCCGATGCTCGCCTTCGACGCGGAAGGAAACCGGCTCGGCTACGGTGCGGGGTACTACGATCGCTTCCTCTGCCGCTACCCCCACCCGAAGAAGATCGGCATCGCGTTCTCCTGCCAGCAGGCAGAGTGCATTCCCGCCGAGGAAAACGACGTGAAGATGGATTGCATCGTTACGGAAAAAGGGATCAACCGACCCAACGGAAGTGGGGTTTAGGGAAAAATATATATAATATATCACACTTACCTATGGTAAACCACTGTAGGAGGAGATTATTCACATGGCTAATACCGAATCCGTTGAGGTAATCATCAAAGAGGCGGCGCACGAAGACGCCGGCCGGGGAATTGCCAGGCTGAGCATCGACACCATGAAGGCGCTCGGCCTCGTCAGCGGCGACGTCATCGAGGTCGAAGGGCGCCACAAGGCGGCGACGCTCATATGGCCGGGATTTCCTCAGGACACCGGCAGGGCGATCCTGCGTATCGACGGCAATACCCGCAGCAACGTCGGGTCGGGGATCGACGATAAAGTCCGGATCAGAAAGACTGAGGCAGGCTACGCGAAGAAGGTGACCATCCAACCGACCCAGCCCATCCGCCTGGTGGGCGGCGAGCAGTATCTGGGGAGGATCCTCCGCGGCAGACCCGTCACCGAGGGGCAGCTCATCCGGGTCAACATTCTCGGCAACCCGCTTACGTTCGCGATCGCGAAAGTGGCACCAAAGGGCATCGCCATCGTCACCGACAGCACCGAGATCGAGCTGAAGGAGACCCCGTACGAGCCCAGGGAAGGGAAGCGCGAGATGGCAGGCGACGTCCACTACGAGGACATCGGCGGTCTCGACCGCGAACTGCAGCTCGTCCGGGAGATGATCGAACTCCCGCTCCGGCACCCCGAACTCTTCGAGCGCCTGGGCGTCGAGCCCCCGAAGGGCGTCCTGCTCTACGGCCCGCCCGGAACGGGGAAGACGCTGATCGCAAAAGCGGTGGCGAACGAGGTGGACGCTCACTTCATCACACTCTCGGGCCCCGAGATCATGAGCAAGTACTACGGCGAGTCCGAAGAGCGCCTGCGGGAGGTCTTTGAGGAGGCGCAGGAGAACGCGCCCTCGATCGTCTTCATCGACGAGATCGACTCGATCGCGCCCAAACGCGAAGAGGTGAAGGGCGAGGTCGAGCGCCGGATCGTCGCCCAGCTGCTCGCCCTGATGGACGGGTTGAAGACCCGGGGCCAGGTCGTGGTGATCGCCGCGACGAACCTTCCGGACATGATCGACCCTGCTCTGCGGCGCGGCGGCCGGTTCGACCGCGAGATCGAGATCGGCATCCCGGACACCAAGGGGAGACAGCAGGTCTTCCAGATCCACACGCGCGGCATGCCGCTTGCCGAAGACGTGAGACTCGACGAGTATGCCCGCTCCACCCACGGCTTCGTCGGCGCCGATATCGCGCTGCTCGCAAAAGAGGCGGCGATGCACGCAATCCGCCGGATCATCCCGCAGATCAATATCGAAGAGGAGATCCCCGCCGAGATCATCGACCAGCTCCGCGTCACGAACGAAGACTTCATCGAAGCGCATAAGCACGTTGAGCCGAGCGCGATGCGAGAGGTGCTCGTAGAGATCCCGGATGTCAAATGGGAGGATGTCGGCGGCCTCGAAGACGTAAAGGGAGAACTTGCGGAGGCCGTTGAGTGGCCGCTCAAATATCCGGAGATATTCGAGTCGCTCGACACCGAACCCCCCCGCGGCATCCTGCTCTTCGGCCCTCCGGGAACCGGTAAGACACTCCTTGCGAAGGCGGTCGCGAACGAGAGCGAAAGCAATTTCATCTCCGTAAAAGGCCCCGAACTCCTCTCGAAGTGGGTCGGAGAATCGGAACGCGGCGTTCGGCAGGTATTCAGGAAAGCGAGGCAAGCAGCACCGTCGATTATCTTTTTCGACGAGATTGATGCACTTATGCCTAAACGTGGATCTTATATAGGATCATCACACGTAACTGAAAGTGTGGTTAGCCAGATCCTGACAGAGCTCGACGGCCTCGAAGAACTCAACAATGTCGTGGTTCTCGGCGCTACCAACCGCCCGGACATGTTGGACGATGCGCTGCTTCGCCCCGGCAGGTTCGACCGGATCATCTACGTTCCGCCGCCCGACCGGGAAGGCAGGAAGAAGATCTTCGAGGTGTATCTCAAGAATCAGAAGATCCTTGCAAACGACGTGGACATCGAGGACATGGTCGACAGGACCGAGGGCTACGTCGGTGCCGACATCGAGGCGCTGGTCCGCGAGGCAAAGACTTCCGCCATGCGCGAGTTCATCGCCGCAATGGGAGGGAAGAGCGAGGAGGAACGGCGTCAGGCGATCGGCAATGTGAGGGTCACGAAGAAGCACTTCGAAGACGCCCTCACCCGCGTGAGAGGCACGCTGGATCTCGACCGGCTGGAGGAGAACGAACGCCACTCCTGGCAGATCCTCTACAACCAGGAGCAGCGGTCGGCACTCGAAGACGCCGTCTCGACGATCAACCGTGCCCGGATGCGGGAGACGGGGAAGATCGAGCAGGAAGTCAAAGATCTCACGCAGGCCCTCAAAGATGCGGTCTACCAGAGAAAGAAGGACTTCGGCGAGATCAAGCGCCTCACAAAGGAGTTGAAAGCCAAACTGGAACGCCCGCTGCCCCAGGCGGCTACGGCGTTCTGACGGGAGCGCCCCTGCCCGTGAGGCGCTCCCTCCGGGGGATCCACCCCCCAACCAACAGCGATAGAATGTGATGCACATGAGTGACAGTCCAGCAGATATCTTCGAGCAACTCAACGAACTGATGAAACGCCTCATGGAGCAGGGGCTCAAAGAGCAGGGAGAACAGAACAGACCGTTTGCCTACGGATTCAAGATCGTCCTTCACGATGCCGGAAAGCCTGAGAGCCCGGCAACGGAAGCAAACCCCGTAGCAGAACCGGAAGAACCCTCATCCGAGGGGACCATCGAGCCGATAGCAGAGATGTACACGACCGATGAAGACGTGACGGTGGCGATCGATCTCCCGGGCGCCGAGAAGGAGAATATTCACCTGTCACTCATCAACGGGACGCTGACGATCATTGCCGGCGGCAATCAGCTGACCTCGGTGGAGATGCCTGCCGTGGACGCCGACTCCATGCGGTCGAACTACAAGCACGGCGTCCTGGAAGTCAAATTCTCCCGGGGCAAGTCGATCAGGATCGACTGAAGAGCAGGGCGCCTGCCGGTCCGGCTTCCCGGCAGCATCGCAATATTTTCGCCGAGAGCGGCATTCGCACGTGTTGGAACCGCCATTATCTCGCTCGACCCACCTCACAGCGTCATCCCGGCAATACCTCACCGAGAGGACGCGCGAGCATCACCAGGGCCGTCACGGGCGATTCCCTGAAATGCCGCTCTCGAAAGAGCCCCTATCCCGGAACCATTCATAAAATCGGCACGAAGTCTAAACGGCAGCATAATAGCACTGCTGTCCCCTTTGGGGAGCATCCACCGTGGAGGGTTGCCGGGACGGACAAACCCGCAAAGAGGCTGCCGCAGCCAACCCTTTTTCAAGGCGGCAACACCTACATATACAGTAATACCTATCTACTAGTCGTAGGGGCATTTGCCCGCCAGGTAGTGGTGATTAAATGGTCAAAACCACCGTGTCCGTGATCAAAGCAGATGTAGGCAGTCTTCCGGGGCACTCCCGTACCCACCCGAAGCTCCTTGAAACAGCCGCCCGGATGCTCAAGGAGGCAGAAGGCAGCATCATCATCGACTCATACGTCACCCATTGCGGCGACGACCTCGAGTTGATCATGACGCACACCAGGGGCGAGGATAACGAAGAGATCCACAAACTCGCGTGGAACGTCTTCACGGAGTGTGCCAGGATCGCCAAGGAGATGAAACTCTACGGCGCCGGTCAGGACCTGCTCGCAGATGCGTTCAGCGGCAACGTCAAGGGCATGGGGCCCGGGGTTGCCGAGATGGAGTTTGAAGAGCGCGGCTCAGACCCGATCCTTGTCTTCATGGCCGACAAGACCGAACCTGGAGCGTGGAACTACTTCCTCTACCGGATCTTTGCCGATCCCTTCAGCACGTCCGGCCTCGTCATCGATCCCTCGATGCACGACGGGTTCACCTTCGAGGTTCACGACGTCATCGAGAAGCGCAAGATCCTCTTCAACACACCTGAAGAGTCGTACAGCCTTCTTGCCTACATCGGAGCGCCGAGCCGCTACGTGATCAAGTATATCTGGAAGAGGGACGGCCTGATCGCAGCATCCACAAGCACCCAGCGCCTGAACCTGATGGCCGGCCGCTATGTGGGGAAGGATGACCCGGTCATGGTCATCAGGGCGCAGAGCGGGTTCCCCTCGGTCGGTGAAGTCATCGACCCCTTCAGGATACCCATCCTTGTGGCCGGCTGGATGCGCGGCTCGCACCACGGGCCGTTCATGCCAGTGGGTGTCTGCGATGCAAACTGCACCGCGTTTGACGGACCGCCGCGGGTCATCTGCCTCGGATTCCAGGTCAGCGATGGGAAACTGATCGGGCCCGTAGATATGTTCGACGACCCGGCGTTCGACCGCGTCCGCGACCGGTGCTGCGAACTCTCCGACGTGCTCAGGGCCCACGGGCCGTTTGAACCGCACCGCCTCTCGCTTGAGGAGATGGAGTATACCACCCTCCCCGGCGTCGAGAAGCAGTTCAAGGACCGCTGGGAAGATATCCCCGAGTAACCATTTTTTTTCCGACGGCGCTTTATCGGCTCCCGTAACGCTTCCGTCTTCGTGACATGCCCCTGCCGCACCTCATGGGGTCTCTCTCCCGGAGTCAAACGGTCACCGGCGGTCGGTCAACGAAAACCTTAATGCATGAACATAACCATATAAGAGCAGATGGTTAACGGTATCGTACTCCCTGTTAAGAAGGTTTTTTCGCTCGTAGACTCTAAAATCACCGTCGAGATCAAGGACGATGGCAGGAAACTCCAGGGGCGGCTCGTGGCAGTGGATGAACACCTGAACCTGCATATGGACGAGACCACGGAGTATACCGGGGAACAGCGGGGCCGCGCCCTCGGGACCGTCGTCATCCGCGGCAATAATATCCTGACCATTGCACCCCTGCTCTGATAGCCATGTCCGACCAGGAGGAAGAAGCACTCAAGGTAATCCAGTCCCATCGTCAGGGAGTCCTCCAGAGCGAGCTCTGGAAACTTCTTGATATCGACAGCAGGAAGTGCTCGAGGATCGTGAAGAGGCTGCTTGATGCCGGGCTGATCGAGCGCGTCGAGTTCCGCAGCGACGGCATTAAGACCTACCTGCTGCGCGCGAAGAAACGCGCGATCGACCCCTGCGTCATCCTTGCGGGAGGAGAGGTTCTCCCCTGCATCGGCTGCGATCAGGAGTGCACCCCGGAAGAGTGCGCACTCCTCCTCGACTGGATGTACCAACTTGCTCTTGAAGAGTATCAGGAGTAAGGCATCTCTTTTTTACCGATTTTCTCGAACCGCCGCACCTGACGGCGGCTCAAACCCGGCCCCTTCGTCCTTTGCACGCCGTCATGCTCTGGCGACGATCACCGTCGTATTATCGGTGCTTGCCGCGTCTCTGGCGGCATCGATCAATCTCCGGCATGCCGTGTCGGGATCGCCGGCGAGCACGATCTCCCGGATGACGCTCTCCGGGACGTGATCGTGCAGTCCGTCCGAACTGAGCAGGAGAACCCCACCGGCGAGTTCCATGACATCGAGGTCGACCTGCACCCGGGCCGAGAGGCCGAGCGCCCGGGTCAGGATGTTCTTTCGCGGGTGGAACATCGCCTCTGCCGGGGAGATGACTCCCGATTCAACCAGGCCCTGGACGTAGGTCTGGTCGCGCGTATGCCAGGAGGAGGTCGGCGTGATGATGTAGGTCCTGCTGTCGCCCACCGTGCCGATCCAGCACCTGCCCGACTCGCCGACGACTGCCGCCGAGAGCGTTGTTCCTGCGTTCAGGGTGTTATCTCTATTATACGCGAAAATAGCGGCGTTGATGCGCCCGAACGCGCGCCCGAGCATCTCGGCGGGTTCGCTCCCGGGAAGGTCCCTCCCTGCAGTCTCGGCGAGGATCTCGACCGCCATCCTGCTCGCAATCTCTCCGCGTGCGTGCCCCCCGACCCCGTCCGCGACGGCGAAGAGGTGATGCCCGCTCATCCGGCCGGCAAAATATGCATCTTCGTTCTGCTTCCGCTTCCCGATATCGGTCATCACCGCGTACCGAAGCCCCGCCTCTCTTCTCACCTGCGCTCCAAAGTCAACTCTCTCTTCGAGCGGATAATCTTTTGGCGGCGGCATCTCCCGTTCGCCTCTCATGGGAACCCCCGGGTAAGGCCGTTCTCCTTTGCGCAACGGACGGCATATGCATACTCCCGCGCCGTTATCGGGCGCTGCAGCGCCGCAAGCACCGGGCTCCTCCCCCCTTCGGACGCCCTCCAGGCCGGATGGTACTGGGCCATGACGTTCACGTAAGAGTCGCGCGATATCTCCTCTGCGATGAACTTCATCACCATCTCGCTGTTCGCAAGGTTCCCGGGGAGCACCAGGTGCCTGATGATCATGCCCCGCACCGCGATGCCGTCCCTGATCTCGAGGTCGCCGACCTGCCGGTGCATCTCCTGTAGTGCGGCCTGCATGCGGCCGGTGTAGCCGGGCGCGTGGGAGAGTTCCAGCGCCACGTCATCCCGCCCGTACTTCGCGTCCGGCATGTAGATGTCGATGACGCCGTCGAGGAGACGCAGGGTCTCCACGGAGTCGTAGCCGCCGCTGTTGTAGACCAGCGGGACGCTGAGGCCCCGGGGAGCGGCGAGGGCGACCGCGCGGAGGATCTGGGGGACAACATGCGAGGGGGAGACGAAGTTGATGTTGTGGCACCCGCGTTCCTGCAGGCGGAGCATGACCCCGGCAAGGTCTTCGCACGAGACCGCGTAGCCGACCCCGCACTGGCTGATCCCATAGTTCTGGCAAAAGATACATCGCATGTTGCAGCCCGCAAAGAAGACCGTTCCCGAACCGTTCTTTCCGACAAGTGGGGCCTCTTCGCCAAAATGCGGGCTGTAACTCGATACCCGGGGCAGCAGGCCGGTCCGGCAGAACCCTTCCTCGTCCTCGATACGGTTCACGCGGCACTCCTGGGGGCAGACGACGCAGTCGCGGAGCACCTCATGCGCTCGTCGTGCCCGCTCCTCCAGTTCGCCGCTCCGGGATAGGCGCACGTATCCGGGTAGTTGTGTTCGTTCTGCTTCGGCCATGATCCTCCCTGGGTGCCGAGGAGAAGAAAGTTTGTCCTCCCGGTGCTTGCCGATCTGGAGGGGAGTTTCCGCCGGGCCGGGGGAGAACGCTGGAGCCGTCAATCACCGGGATCCGGGTTCCCTGGCATTCCGGATGTTTTGTTATCTCTGCCTTCTCTCATGATGCACAAGTCTCATACCTCGGATTTCACCGTTCACTATCTCCGGCCCTCGCTCCTCCGCGTCGAATAATTTTGAAAATATTTATCTATCGGGTAACGGATCTATCATCGTATGACCGGCGACCCTTACCATCCACGCAGATTCCCTATCAAGGCCGTGATCGCCATTCTTGTCGTCATCGGCATAGCCGCCATCTGGGGCGGGCAGATCGCCTCGTCGGTAGGAACGGCGGTCAACGGGACGCTTGAAGCGTCGGGCCTCAGTTCACCGAAGATCTCCAATGAGGCCCTGGAGACCGGACCGAAGACCATCAATTTCCCCTATGTTCTCCGCGGCAAACCGGGTTCGATCCGGTTCGATGCCTACCGGGGTGTCAACGACTATCTGTCCACGAAGTATCCTGCCTCATTCCGCGATGACCGCGACTACTGGCTCCAGTTTGTCGATGAAGGTATCCAGGATCGGTACCTGAAGCAGCTGGCCGAGAACATCCGCGCTGCCGAGTCTGAACCCGACAACCAGGCGCGCGCCGCGATCAGCATGGTGCAGCAGGTCCCCTACGCCGATTACTCGTTCGACACCGCGGCCAAGTACCCCTACCATGTGCTCTACCACCAGGACGGGGACTGCGACGAGAAGTCACTCCTGCTCGCCTATCTCCTCCGGGAGATGGGGTACGGCGTCGCGCTCTTCGAGTTCGAGAAGGAGGCCCACATGGCCGTGGGCATCAGGGCTCCCGACCGGTACTGCTACCGGGACACGGGGTACGCGTTCATCGAGACCACCACCCCGTCCATACCGACCGATGCCGGAGGAGAATACGGGGATGACGGAATAACGATGACGTCGAAACCGAAGGTCTTCGTCATAGCTGAAGGAGACTCCTTCGAAGGCATCTGGCGCGAGCATGCCGATGCCGCCGAGTGGAACAAGATACGCAAGATGGGGCCCAAACTGGACTCCTACAACTACGGGCGCTACCGGAACCTGGCGCAGACATACGGGATGGACTACGGCGGCTAAAACCCGATCGTCCGGTGCGGCACGGAGGGGAGAGCATCCCTCCGGCCCACCGGCAACCCCGGTGAGGCGGACTGGCAGGGGCGAGACCGCTCTTTCGGATACGCACGGCGTATTCCTGATGGTTGCGATCACAGTCATCCTCGCCGCAATTGTTCTGCTGATGCTGCTTTCAATGCTCCCCGCCGGATCCTGGGCCGAACCGCAGCCGCCGATCATCATCACCGAGATCTCCCACGTCAACGCAGGTGCCGGAGCACTAACGTATGCGAGCAGGGTCACCCTCAAGAACAACAGCAGCACGACATACGAGAACGATTGCCTGAAGGCGGTCATCTACGTGAACGGCTACAAGGCCTGCATCGTCCAGACCTTAAACGGCCATCTCCTCATCCCGTCGCATCACTACGGGGTAAAGACCCTCGGCGGCGAGGGATGCCGCGACCGCTTCTGGAACCCGGGCGAGGAGATGACGGCGGATCTCACCGACGGAACCTTCTACCCGGGCGCAGAGGTCACTCTGAAGATAGTGGATAAACGCAACGGGAGGGTAATCTCGAAACACACGGTGAGAGCATGAGAGGGACTGCCGCCAAAGCGCACGTTTTTGTACCCGAACACTTCTAGAGACTGGTATGTTCAGATCAATTCTCGTGGCGGTCGACGGATCGGCGATCGGCCACCGGGCGCTCGAAGAGGCCCTTGCCGTCGCCCGCGCCATGGGGGTCCCCGTGCATGCCGTACACGTCGTCCAGACCGCCACGTATCCCTCGCTGACCCTTAACGAACTCGAACCCCCCACTATCGCCCAGCAGGCGCTTTTCGACGCGCTCGACCGGGAGGCCGACGAGATCCTCGCCGACGCCGAAGAGAAGGGAGCCGCCGCCGGTGTCCCGCTCACCGCCCACAAACGCCAGGGACACCCGGGAGCGGAGATCACCGCGCTGGCACGGGAACTCGGCGCCGACCTGACTGTGGTCGGGTCGCACGGCAAGGGCCGGCTCGGCCGCTTCTTTCTCGGGAGCACCAGTTCCTACGTCGTCGACCACGCGGCGTCAACGGTCATGGTCGTCAGGGGCGAACCCGACGCATCCTGACGACCGGACGACGCCGCGGGCGACGAGCCGCGCCACCCGGATGGGTTCGGGCACCCTTCCTTCGTACGTGAAGTCGTTGCAGAGCCTTGCGGCGTCCTCCGGGGAGATGCCGCATGAGCGGACAAAAAGCGTATACCCCGAGCGCAGCCGGACGGGAACCCGGTCGCCGAGCCGCCGGTATGCTGCGAGCCTGGCGTTATCGTCCGGGAAGTGGCGCAGGATCTCCTCATCGAGCCCTTCCGACTCCTCGTAGGTGACGACGACGACGGGAAGACCGGTCGCGGCATGCACTGCCGCCGGGTCGATGATGTTGTACCAGGCGATGACGCTCCCGCCGATCATCAGGAGGTTGATGTCCCGGCGGGCGAGACGTGTGTAGAGCCGGACGACCGCATCGGTGGCATCCGATCCGCCGACGGTCACCCGGGCGAAGGCTGCTCCGTCGATCCGGAGGTCCTTTCGCATGACGACGCCGGCAAGAGTGGACTGCTCCCGCCCCGAATAACTCTCGGCAATACCCAAAGCCCGGAGCCCCGATTTGGCTACGTGCATGCGAAGTCCTTATGTTGCTCAATCGGATATAGTACATCAATGAACGTCGAGCACGATGAGGTCTGTATCTTCATCCCCACGTTAAACGAGGCCCCGACGATCGGCGAACTGGTCGAGGGGTTCCGGCAACGCGGTTTTCCTGAGATCCTCGTCATGGACGGGAACAGCACCGACGGAACGCCGGATATCGCACGGTCCGCGGGAGCGGTTGTCTGGACACAGACGGGGAAAGGAAAGGGCAACGCCATCATCGAGGCCGTGAATATCATCGACAAGCCCTACGTGCTCATGCTCGACGGCGACGGCACCTATTCGCCGGACGACGCGGAGAAGATGCTCGAACCCCTGGGCCGCGGATTCGATCACGTCATCGGGGACCGTCTCGTCAATCCCGAGGCGGGGGCGTTCACGCGGTTAAACCTCCTCGGCAACCAGCTCCTCAACACGATGTTCCGGATAGCGCACGGAAAAGACCTCAGCGACATCCTCTCCGGCTACCGCGCCTTTACCCTTCCCTCGATCCGGCAGATGACGCTTAAAGAGGCAGGGTTCGAGATCGAGACGGAGATGGCCGTCGAGGCGGTGAGGAACGGGCAACGGGTCACGGTCGTCCCGGTCCGGTATCTGGCGAGGCCCGGCACCGTCACGAAACTGAACCCGTTCCAGGACGGCCTGCGGATCTTCTCGACGATATACCGGCTCGCGAAGATGAACAACCCGATCTTCTACTTCGGGATCATCGGCCTCATCATATCGCTCATCGGGGGCGTCATCGGCGTCTACGTCGTCCTCGAGTGGCTCAAGAACATCGAACACCTCCCGCTCACCATCCTCACGGTTCTCCTGATCACGATGGGCTTTCAGATCTTCATGTTCGGCGTGATCAGCGACATGCTGCTCGGATTCCACCGCGAGACGACCCGCCAGATCGAGCAGTTACAGAACCACTCGAAGCCTCCCCGATAAGAAGAGGATCCGACAGGCGTATTCGGCGATCGAGGTGTAGATATACGCCTCGTCGAGCGTTTTTCCGGCTGCAAACGTCCCGTGCCCCCGGACGATGACGATATGACCGTCCCGGAGCGCCCCGGCGACGTTCTCTGCGATCTCGTCGGTTCCGGGGTTCCCGGTGACGACCGGGATCTCGGGGCAGAGCATCCCTCCCTCGCTGTCGACTGGCCGGACGAGGTCGGCATCGAGCGAGGCGGCGACGGCGTGAACCGGGTGGGCGTGGACGATAGCAGAGTGCGGGGTCGCCCGGTAGACCGCCCGGTGGACCCGGTATTCGCTCGAGGCCTCGCGCGGGGCGTCGCCCGCATCCGGCACAAAGACCGGCATCTCCCCCGCGTCGAGGTACGCGCCGGTCCGGGTGATGTAAAAGCCGCCCTCGCCCCGCACGCTCATGTTCCCGAAATTCGCTCCGACGAGCCCTTCCATAAAGAGCCTCTTTCCGATCCGTTCGAACTCCTGATCGAGCATTTCTGGCACCCTGGCTTTCGTACAGGATGGTTTGGCGTGCAACGGGATATGTGCATGCCGCCCAGGGCACGGCGAGGAGGGGGCGGGTGTGCTGCAGGGGGCTGGTAATATGGCGGGAGAGCCGGGTTTGAGGCAAGAGATATCAAATGCCTGATGGGTGTTATCTTGGCCAGCCCGGTTCACTGGACCGTGGGGACTGCGCACCTTCGCACCTTCGCACCTTCGCACCTTCGCACCTTCGCACCTTCGCACCTTCGGCCGATCGCCAGTCTACACCCCGTGCACGGCTTCCCAGCGACTATCGCCATTGGGGGCGGCGGCTCGCGGGGAGGGGTCTCCCCTCCCTGTCTCCACCCTAATGTAGCGATGTCGGAAAAACCCCACCCCGCCCGGCCTTCGGCCCGCCCAAGGGGCGGGGGCAGTGCGTGACGATGTCCCATGGAAAGCCGTGCCCGGGAACGTGGTAAACAGAACTACCGAGTTCTAAGAGGATGTTCATAGAATGAATACGAGCACCAAAGATCTTCGGCTTTTGGGGGCAGGCACGGGTCTCGAGCCATAAACCCTCTTCCCGGCCAAAAGAAAGAAGATTATACAAACTTCACGCCGGCGTCCCGCATCTTACCGAAACGGGCGATGTTGAGGAGGAGAGGCGTCACGCTCTCAACGACGGATGCGGCCGCGAGCGGCCCCGCATCATAGGCACGGAGGTTCGAGACGTTGTTGACGATCTCCATCACCTGCTGCTTCGCAGCGTCGTCATCGCAGCAGACGGCGACCGAGTAGTCCAGTTCCTCGTCGAGCATCTTCCACTTGTTCGCGGCGATGTTGTTGAACGCGGCGCAGACGGTCGCGCTTTCAGGAAGCATCCCCTTGATCATCATCGCCGCCGAACCCTCAGGCGGAGGGGCGTAGTAGAAGTAGTTCGTGCGCTCGATCGGATTGACAGGACTGACGACGATCTTCCCCTCGAACCCGGTCAGGGTGTTCAGGGTGGGAGCCGTGTGCTTAAAGGGTATCGCGAGGACAACGATATCCGCCTCGTCGACCGCGCGCTGGTTGGTGACGCCCATGAGGCTGCATTCCATCCCCTGAACCTGCAGGGTCTCCCGGCAGATATCGCAGGTCGCAACCGCCTTTACCTCCTCGCGCGACCCCACGATCACATCGTACTTCGGCGAGAGCCGGAGCGCCATGCCTTCCCCTATGTCGCCGGTTCCTCCGACAATCCCGATCTTCATCTTCACTGCTCCACCAGCGGTTTTAAGATGCCTTCGAGCGTGCCGAGGTCCTGGACGCCCACCAGCTTCCGGACGAGTTGCCCGTCCTTCTCGATGATAAGCGTCGGTACGAACTGGATGTCGTATTTGGCAGCATACTGCCGCGTCTGTTCGGAATCGATGCCGACGTCGATCTTCTGGATGTCGACCCCGTCACCCATCTTTGCTTTGAGCTCGTCGATGATCGGTGTCTGCTGGTGGCACGGACCGCACCACTCGGCGAAAAAGTCCATTAAAACCGGTTTTCCCATAAGGATGTACCCCGTTCAAACATTGTGTTTGAACGGGGCAATAAAGGTTATTGGTAGGGGGGTTATTTCGAGAGGATCGCCATGATAATCTTCCCATACGCGGGCCGTGTCACGAGGATGCCGATCAGGACGCCGAGTATGGTGACGATGGCGAAGCCCCGGAGGGTGGAGAGATCCATCAGCGCCAGCGGGAGCATGGCGATGACGACCGTCGCGGCGGCAACGGCGATGATACCGAGCGCCCGCCCGTAGCGTTTCATGTAAAGGCTCCGCGACGGAACACGCCCTTCGTGGAGAACCTCATCGGTGATGATGACGAGCTGGTCGATGCCGGTACCCACCACCGCTATCAGACCGGCGATGGTGGCGAGGTCGAGCTGGATGATGAATCGGGCGATTCCGAGCAGGATGATGATCTCCGCAAGGTTGGTCGCGACCATCGGGAGAACGATCGCAGGTTCACGGTAGCGGTAGTAGACGACGATTCCCACCGTGAGCAGTGCGAGCAGCCCGGCAAGGGCGACCGTCATCTTGAACTGCTCGCCGAGCGCCGCGGGAACGGAGCCGGAGCCGACGATATCCACCTTCACCGGCAGTGCGCCGGCCCGCAGGTGGATCTGGAGCGTCATCGCATCCTCAAGCCCGGCGTCGCCGGTTCCGGTGCTCGCGGAGAGCGAACTGACCGGGCCCGACCGGATCTGTGCCGCAAGGTTCGCGTCGAGGGGGGCGCTGTAGACGGTCTCGTTGTCGAGGATCATCACGAGATGGTGAGCGTTCGGGTTGTTGACCGCTCCGGATTCGATGGCAGCCTTCCGGAAGGCCTCCGCACCCGCATCGGTGAGCGAGAACCCGACGCCCCACCGGCCGTCGGTATCTCTCTGCGGCACGCCGACGCTGGTGATCTGGTCGCCGTAGAGGACATGCTCAGTCTCGTTCCCGGTGGTCTGGACCCGTATCTCAAAGAGGCCCTGGGTGCCGACAATCTCCTGTGCCGTCGCCATATCCACGCCGGCGAGCTCTATCCGCACGTACTGCGGGTACTCACTCCCCGTCGGGGTGAGCAGATTGATCCTCGCATCCTGCATCCCGAGGGCGTTCACCTTCTCGTTCAGGATCCGTTTCACCTCGTCTGCGGTGAACGGCGAGACGCCCTTCTGGTAGGTGACGATCGAGGCGCCCGATGCCGCGAAGATCGGTTCGAGATCGGCACGGGTGACGCTCTTTCGGATCTCGAGGTGATTCTCGTCGATCTGGATGACCTCCGTCTCAAGGCCTGTACGCAGGTTCTCAATGAGGTCGCCGACTGACCCGTCAGTCGAGTAGGCCACGACCACGGACTGGAACTCCATCTGCAGCCATGAGCCCCCCTGGAGATCGAGGCCGAACTGGAGGTTCCCTTCAAGCCCTTTCTCCGGGTTCGGGGGGGCGAGGTAGATGCTGACGAGGGAGCCGACGACCAGCAGGAGCAGCAGGGCGACCCGCCAGTCTTTAACAAGGGTCTTGATGGTTTCGCCGTTCATCTCTTATTCCCCCGGAGGACGTACTCTTTCAGAATTCCGGCGTTCAGCATCCAGGTGTTCATTATGTCCACAAAGAGCCCGATGAGGAGGACGCTCGCGATCTCGCTGATGATCTGGATATGTCCCGCCGTGGCGACGACCCACATCGCGGCGATGGCCGCAAGCGTCGTGGTCGTCATGATGATCCCGGTCCTGAACGCACCGAAGAGTTTTTCTTCGAGTTTTCCCTTCCGCTTCAGGAGGCGCGTCGTCAGCAGGATGTCGCTGTCGACGGAGTAACCGATAAGCATCAGCAGGGCCGCCGTTGTCCCGAGGGAGAGCGGGATGCCGATGATCTGCATGACCCCGGCGGTGATGACAATGTCGGCGAAGGCCGCGAGGACGACCGCACCCGCAGGCACGATGTTGCGGAACGCGATCATGACCACGACGGCCATGCCGATGAACGAGAAGATCATGGCGAGGAAGGCCTGGCCCTGGAGCGTCTTTCCAAATGTCTCGCCGATCTGGTCAACCTTTGCATCGGGATACCTCTCGTTGATGAGCGCGGTGAGGCTCTGGAATTGGGCATCGTCCATGGGGCCGAACTGGATGTATTTCCCGTTGCCGACACCCTCACCCACCGATAGGAGCGGATACCCGGCGAACGTCGCCTCGATCGTCTCTCTGCTGTCGGATGTGAAGACCGTGACCGCCGTTCCTCCCGCAAAGTCGATGCCCGGTGTCAGGGGCAGGCCGGTGGCGAGCGTAGTGTAGCCAAGCACAGCCAGGGCAAGGAGGAGAATGGCGAGAGGCAGCGCTACCATCTGCCGCGGAGAGTATTTGTTGATGTCATATCCGGAAAATTCCATGCTACAATAGTGTTCGGGTGTGATAGGTTAAAGGGTTACTCCATGGATATACGATGGAACCCGAAATTCGCCCGAATATTACTGAAATACCCGGTAAGAACAGGATCCCGGCCGGGCACTGCAGGAGGACACCATCTCCGGGGCGTTTCCTCACGGGGTATCGCTCCGGCGCATGCGCGCCCGGCGGCGTCCACACTTCTGGCGAGGAGGGTGCAGCATATGCGCGCCGTGAAGACGGATGTAGAAAGGCGCCGCCACCGGATCACGATTATTTTCCGTTAAAAGTATATCTAACCAACAATATCACGGATTAAAGGAAAAAACGCCGCGATACGCGACATGGAGCAATTTCGTCAGACAATTGTCGTCCTCCTGGCAGAATACCCAATTAAACGAGTGAAAAGAAAAGATATATATAAAATCCCGAATTACTACCACATATGAGATCGCCCGGTGAGCTCAAAAAAGAGATAGAATCTCGACTCAAAGGTTATCTCTCACGTGACCGGGACGGTATCCGGCATGAGTTACTCAATCTGTTCGTCAAAGTGAAATCTCTCACCATACCCCAGATTCACGAGAAACTGCAGGAGCAGTTCTCGGTCAGTTATCACTCCATTGCGTCGATGGTAGGCATCATCGCATCCCGTATAGGCATCCTGCACGTGAGGCGCAACGCAGAGGGAACGAACTCCATCTACGAGTTGAAGGACCAGTACGTGGACGTGGTGGCGAACGTCCTCGTGGCGACGTAGTTCCCGAAAACCATACCACTTTTTTAGCCTCGCCGCCAATATGAGAGACTACCATGCAGAGCGATGTTGAGGAGCCAGGCCAGTCACAGGGCATATATGTCACGGAGGATGTCCGATCGTATATCCTCCAGAGGAAACGCGACTTCCGGGTGAGCACATCCTGTAGCGGGCCCATCCTCCTGCCGGTAGCGGTCAAACCACCGAAGGCGACCGACCTGCAGATTCAGATCGGGGATTATACCGTCTATATCTCGAAGTACCAGGCCCGCTACATCGATTCCATCCACAGGGGAATGATCCCCATATTCTACGAAGACTTCTGATCATGAGTTTCGAAGAACTGGAGCACACCGCCGATGTCCTTATGCGGGTGCGGGGCGCGGATCTGGCCGAACTCTTTGCCGAGGCAGGCCGCGCGATGTTCCACGTGATGTATGGCCCCTGCGATGACCGGGGTGTCGAGCGGAGGATCGAGATCGAGGCGGAGAACCTCGAATCGCTTCTCATCGACTACCTCTCGGAACTGCTCTTCGTCACCGAGGTCGAGAACACCGTCTTCTGCACCTTCGACGTCGATCTTCGGGGCACCCGGCTCTCCGCCCACCTCAGGGGCGAGCCGTTCGACCCCGCGCGGCACTCGGCGGGAGCGCTCATCAAAGGCATATCCTACTTCGGGCTCGAAATCGTTAAAGAAGAAGAGGGCTACGTGGTGGAGATCATCTTCGATATCTGAGTGATTGCCATGCTTACCGGAATCAATAAGATCGGGGATCTCGAATGGGAGGTTCCTATCGGATACGTTCCCGAGATGCGGGTACCCGGGCGATTTTTCCTCTCCCGGGAATTGGCAGAGACGCTCGAAGAGGGAGCCGTCCGCCAGCTCGCGAACGTCGCGACGCTCCCGGGGATCGTGAAGCACTCGCTTGCCATGCCCGACATCCACTGGGGATACGGGTTTCCCATCGGCGGCGTCGCCGCGTTCGATATGACCGAGGGGATCATCTCCCCCGGCGGGGTCGGGTTTGACATCAACTGCGGCGTCCGGCTGATCACGACGCCGCTCACCGAGGCCGATCTCGCCGGCAAGAAGCGTGAGGTGATCGAGCGGCTCTTTGCCGCCGTGCCGACAGGCGTCGGAGGAAAGAGCAACCTGCGGGTCTCGAACAAGGATCTCACCGCGGTCATGGTCGACGGCGCCCGGTGGGCGGTCGAGCACGGGCTCGGCACCGAGGCCGACCTCGTCCGGTGCGAGGGCGAGGGAGCGATGCCGGGCGCCGACCCCGACGCGGTCAGCGCCAAAGCGCGCCAACGGGGTTTGCCGCAACTCGGGACGCTCGGCGCCGGCAACCACTTCCTGGAGGTCCAGGTGGCGCGGGAGATCGTCGACCCCGAAGCGGCAAAGACCTTCGGGATCGCCGAAGGGCAGGTCTGCTTCATGGTGCACTGCGGATCACGCGGCCTCGGTCACCAGGTCGCGACCGACTACCTGCGGACGCTCGAAGGCGCGCTTCCCAAGTACGGGATACGTCTCCCCGACCGGCAACTCGCCTGCGCCCCCCTTGACTCCCCGGAAGGCCGTGCCTACTACGGGGGCATGGTCTCGGCCGCAAACTACGCCTGGGCAAACCGGCAGGTCATCATGCACGAAGCGAGGAAGGTCTTCGCACGCCTCTTCGGGATCGATTACGATGAGATGCGGCTCATCTACGACGTCGCGCACAACGTCGCGAAATTCGAGCGCCACGACGTCGGCGGGGTCTCGACGGAGGTCTGCGTCCATCGCAAAGGCGCGACGCGGGCGTTCGGCCCGGGCATCCCCGGTATCCCCCGCGAGTATGCCGCGGTCGGGCAGCCGGTGATCATCCCGGGGAGCATGGGGACGTCATCCTACCTCCTCCACGGCACGACGGCCGCGATGGAGAAGACGTGGGGGAGCACCTGCCACGGCGCGGGGAGGGTGCTCAGCCGATCGATGGCGAAGAAGAAGGTCAAGGGTCGGGAGCTCCGGGAGCAGCTCGCAGGAGCCGGCATCCTGGTGCGCGCACACAGCGACTCCGTCCTTGCCGAAGAGGCCCCTGATGTCTACAAGCCGAGCGGGGAGGTTGTCCGCGTCGTGCACGAAGCGGGCCTCTCGGATATCGTCGCCCGGCTCGACCCGCTCGGGGTGATCAAGGGGTGACCGGCAGGACGGGGCTGCTCTGGGACACCTCCCTGATGTTTTCGCGGCTCATCGAGGACTGCGGCGCCGCTTGCGAATCGGTCAACCCGAACATGTTCGCCTCTCCCTTCTGGCGCGGGAGGTTTGGTGCGCTCATTGTACCGACGGGGTTTGCGAACCCGGCCTACTCGAACCTTCTCCCCGCTCTCCGGGCGGCAGAGGGCCGTATCCGGCGGTTCGTCGAGAACGGCGGGAGGCTGCTGGTCTTCGGCGCGGGATGCTCGCGCACGGACGCCTACGACTGGCTCCCGTTCCCGGTGACCTACTCGTTTGCCTATGGGCCGCGTGCCGTCCGGTTTGCCGGAGAGGGGCCCTTCAACTCCCTTTTTTCGGGGTACGACCTCGACGCCGTCGAGTGCGACGGCTCGTTCCCGTCACACGGCGGCGAGACGCTTGCCGCCACCCCCGATGGCGAACCGCTCCTCGTCGGGAAGCCGCTCGGCGACGGAATGATCCTGGTCACCAGCATCCATGAGTACCCGTCGCGCGAATTCCTGAAGGAATTCTCCTGCGGAGATAGGGAAACATTATTTTAGATAAAACCTGATGAACAGTATGGATACGGCCATGAATCAATACATCGTCTCTGCGTCTTCGAGCGCGCGCGATCTCATCCCGATCGTGGTATGTATTCACGATCTGCTCGGTCGGCTGCCCGTTACGGCACGATCCCGCGAACACCCCGGGGTCAGGGTCGAGGGCGGAGAGGTGATCGATGAGGCCTATACCGGCCCGATCCTCGAGGAAGTTCTGGCGGAGAACGCCACATTGAGGGTCAGGCCACCGAGCGGCCCGTACAAAGGCATCCCGGTGGTGGTGGCGCCGGTAAGGGACGAAGAGGGCAGCGCAATCTGCGCAATCGGCATCGTCGATCAGACCGGCATCTTTGATCTGGCGGGCTTCATGGAGCAGAGCACGGTGATCCGGAGGCAGGTCTGCGGCGAGGACCCGTGTCCGCTCCCGACCGAGTCGCCTGCAGCGAAAAGGTAATGGACATGAAGGATACGGCAATCAACGTCTTGAAGATTCTCGAAGAATCGCCCGGCCCGCTATCGGGGGAACGGATCGCAGAGCAGCTGGGAATCACCCGATCGGCTGTCTGGAAGCAGATACGCGAACTCCGCAGGCTGGGGTATAGGATATCGTCGTCCCGGGCGGAAGGCTACCGCCTTGAGGAGAAGAGCGACCGGCTCCTTCCCTACGAGATCAACAAGAAGCTGCGCACCCGGGTCATCGGACGGCAGATCCGTCATTTCGATAGCACCGCCTCTACGGGCTGGATCGCGAAGAAACTTGCCGCCGAGACCGATCCTGAAAAACTCCACGGCATGGTGATCATCGCCGAGGAGCAGACCGGCGGGGTAGGAAGGCTCGGACGCGCCTGGGTCTCGCCTGCCGGCGGCATCTGGCTCACCATTCTCCTGAAACCGAAGATCCCGCTCGACCACCTCTTCATGCTCACCATGGCCGGATCGGTCGCGATTGCCCGCGCCATCCGCAAGGAGTACGGCATCGGCGCGCTCATCAAGTGGCCCAACGACATCTTCATCGGGGACAAGAAGGTCGGCGGTCTGCTCCTGGAACTTGCTGCCGAGGCGGATACCGTGCACTACGCCCTGCTCGGGATCGGGATCGACGCGAACATATCGCTCACCGAACTCTCGTCTCCTCTGAAGGATATCCTGACCTCGCTCGAGGCGGTGGTCGGCCACGAGGTCGACCGCGTGGCGCTGCTTGCCCGGGTTCTCCGGGAGTTCGAACTGCGCTATCAGCAGCTCGAGGACGGCGAATACGACTCTATCATCCGCGAGTGGAAGAGTCTCTCCATGACGATCGACCAACGGGTGGTCATCAAGACGATCAACAAGACCTTCGCGGGAGAGGCGATCGATATCGACGCCCACGGCGCCCTGCTCATCCGGAAGGACAACGGAAAGGTTGAGCGGGTCATCGCCGGGGACTGTTTCCAGTTCTAACCACCCATACACTTTTTAGGTCATCGGGCTCCGGGGGAGGCTTCCCCCGGTAACGGAACTGCCCCGGGAGTCTTTCTCGAATACAGTCTCCAGGGTCATCCGTCCACCTTACTACCCTCTCCCGGCGTTCTCCGGAGGCTATGCGATAGGAGTCGCCGGGGTTACCCGGCGTTCGCGCATCAACAGACATTTATGTCAACCACCCAAAATAAACTGGTTGACATGATTCGCCGGGCCAAGATTCTCGCCTACAGCGGTACCTTCATCGCGCTGATCGCCGCCGGGAGCTGGATATCCATACCGCTCCCTCCGGTTCCGCTCACGCTTCAGACCCTTTTCGTCCTGTTATCCGGGATCGTCATGAAGCGCTACGCGGTGATCCCCGTCGCTCTTTACGTCCTCCTCGGGGCGGCGGGCCTCCCGGTCTACCACAACGGCACGGCGGGCCTCGGGGTGCTTCTCGGCCCCACGGGGGGGTTCCTGATCGGCTTCATCCCCGCCGCCCTCGTCGCCGGGCTCGCCTACGAACACGAGTCGCCGAAATGGCGTATAGGAGGCCTTATCGCAGCCTGTGCAATCTACCTCTCGGCCGGCGCCGTATGGCTTTCATATTCGGCCTCGCTCTCGCTTCTTCAGGCTATCCTGCTCGCCGTCGCCCCGTTTATCATCGGCGATGCCGTAAAGGTCGCGGCCGCCTACGCCATAGGAAAACGGGTGACATGATCCAGATCACCAATCTCCGCCACCGGCTGCTCGACGTCCACGACCTCGCGGTGGACGCGCGTCATATCGCCATCATCGGGCCGAACGGGAGCGGCAAGACGACGCTTCTTTCGGTCTGCTCCGGTATCGAGGAGCCCGAAGCGGGGACAGTCCGGCTCCTCGGCCGTCCCCCGTCCGCCGTGAAGGTCGGCTGGGTGGGGGAGTTCCCCGACCGGACGCTCCTCTTCTCCCGGGTTTACGACGAGATCGCGTCGACACCCCGGTTCCGCCACCACCCCTGCCCCGAGACGGACGGGATGGTCCGGGCGGCCGCGGAGGTGGTCGGCATCCCGCACCTCCTCGGCAAAAAGGTCGCAGATCTCTCCGGGGGGGAGAAGGCACTCGTCGCGCTGGCCGCCGCCTGTGCAGGCGACCCCGAGGTGCTCGTCCTGGACGAGGCCGACTCGCACCTGGACGGCGTGACGGCGGAGCGCGTCCGGCGCGTGGTGCAGGAGAGCGCCGCGGCCCATGTGCTCTGGTGCACGCAGTCGATGGACACCGCGGCCACCGCGGACTACGTCCTCTTCATGGAGAACGGCCGCGTCCGGCACCACGGCACGCCGGAGGAGGCCTTCTCCGCGCTCGAGGAGACGTGCTTTTACCCCACGATCTGGAGGGTCTGCCGGTGAGGGTCGCACTTCTCGATCTCGTCTTTTCGCGGGGCTCGTTCGCCCTCCGGGGCAGCGGCACGTTCGACGAGGGCGTGCACCTGGTCAGCGGGCCGGTGGGAAGCGGGAAGTCGACGCTTGCTCTTCTGCTTGCCGGCCTGCTCCGGCCCGGGAGCGGGGCCGTCCGGCGGCACGACGTTCTGTCGACGCAACTTTTGCTGCAGTTCCCCGAGCACCACGTCACCTCCCCGACGGTTGCCGGGGAGGCCGCTTCCTGGGGGCTTGTGCCGGAGGACGCGCTCGCGCTGGCGGAGTTGTCGGGGCGCGCGGACGACGACCCGTTCCACCTCTCCCGCGGCGAACTCAAACGGCTGACCCTTGCCTGCGCGCTCCTGAACGATCCGGATCTGCTGCTGCTGGACGAACCGTTCAGTTCTCTCGACTGCACCGCGAAGAAGAAGGCCTGTGGGATGCTCGAAGAGCGGGATTCCGGCATCACGATCGTCTTCTCGCACGAGCGCGCGGTTCTTCCCCGGGTGGACACGATCTGGGAGATGGAGGAAGGCGTTCTTGTGGCCCGCGGCAGCGTGCCCGACGCGATCCCATCCTGGCGGCACGCTCCGCCGTATCTTCGGTATGCTCTGGAACAGGGCGCCCGCCCTATGAACGTCAGGCTCTCCGACGCCCGGGAGGCGCTATGCAGGATCCGCGGCTGAGGCTTCTTTCCGTCGCCGTCCTCTCGCTCGCAGCGTTCGCGAGCACCGCGGGAGCCGCCGCCGCGCTCGTCTGGTGGCTGCTGTTTACACCGCGCACAAAATCACTCCCCCGGCCGGGGGTGCTGTTGCCGCTCGTTGGAATGATCGCCGCAACGGCGCTCGTCTCCGCGTGGGGCGGCGGCGCGGGGCTTTCCTACCTCTTCCGGATGACCGTGATCCTTCTCCTCGCCGCGTGGGCGTATGCCGGGACGGAGGATGGGGAGGTGCTTGCCGTGGCGGTCTGGGCGCTCGGGAACCGGGTGGGGTTCGAAGTCGGGCTCATCGCCGAGATGGGGATTGGCGGCCTCTCCGTTCTCCGCCAGGAGGTCGAGCAGGTGCGGGTGGCGATGGCACTGAAAGGTATCCGGCCCGGTCTTCGCTCGATCGTACCGCTCGCCGTCACCCTCATCGTCACGGAGATCCGGCGAGCCGACGAGACCGCGCGGCTGCTTGTGGTACGGGGGTACACGACCGGAGGAAAAATATGTCCCCGGTTCAGGACGGATCTTCTGGACGTCCCCGCCGCAATAACGGCTGTAATACCCGCCATTTTATCAGCTCTACCTCTTCGCGACGTTTTTATATTAGTAGGGTGAATTTTTGAGAGGCTTTATCGATATCTTCTCAGCCCTTCGAGGTGTACAATTCGATGTGTGCTGCCAAATCAGATTCACTCCATATCACCGATACCACGCTTAGGGACGCGCATCAGTCGCTCATCGCCACTCGCCTCCGGACTGAGGACATGCTCCCTCTTGCCCGGGCCATCGACGAAGTGGGCTTCTTCTCCGTCGAGGCCTGGGGCGGGGCGACCTTTGACAGCTGCATCAGGTTCCTCAACGAAGATCCCTGGGAACGTCTCCGGGTGCTGAAGGCGGAACTCAAGCGCACCCCTATCCAGATGCTCCTGCGGGGCCAGAACCTCGTGGGCTACCGGCATTACCCCGATGACGTGGTAGAAAAGTTCGTAGAGGCATCGGCGCGAAACGGGGTCGACATCTTCCGGGTCTTCGACGCATTAAACGACGTCCGGAACATGAAGAAAGCGATGGCGGAGATCAAGAACGTCGGGGCGCACCTGCAGGGTGCGATCTCCTATACGACGAGTCCCGTTCATTCGGTCGCAACGTTCGTCGATATGGCGGAAGAACTCTATTCGCTCGGCTGCGACTCGATCTGCATCAAGGATATGGCCGGCCTGATCATGCCGCACGATGCCCGCGATCTCATCACGGGGATCAAGAAGAGGGCGGATGTCAGGGTCTGTCTCCACTCCCACTGCACGAGCGGCGTCGCGCCCCTGAGTTATCAGGCGGCCATCGACGCAGGCGTGGATATCCTGGATACGGCGATGTCGCCGTTCGCCTTCGGCACCTCCCAGCCTCCGACGGAGAGCGTCGTTGCAAGCGTTGCCGGGACGGCGCGAGACACGGGGATCGATCTCCTTCCGCTCCGGAACGTCAGAGACATCTGCCGCGAGATGCGGGAGAAGTACGGGCCGCTCTTCAACTCAATCGCCGACCGGGTCGACTCGGACGTGCTGATCTACCAGCTCCCAGGCGGGATGATCTCGAACCTCGTCTCGCAGCTCAAGGAGCAGGACGCACTTGATCGTCTTGATGAGGTGTTCCATGAGGTTCCCCGCGTGAGGGAGGATCTCGGCTACCCGCCGCTCGTGACGCCGACGAGCCAGATCGTGGGCACCCAGGCGGTCTTCAACGTCCTCATGGGCGGTGAGCGCTACCGGAACGTGACGAAAGAGGTGAAGGACTACGTCCTCGGCCTCTATGGTCGTTCTCCCGCCCCGATCAATCCGGAGATCCGGAAGATGATCATCGGCGACGAGAAGCCGATCACCGTTCGTCCGGCGGATCAACTCGCGCCCATCTACGAGCAGATGAAGAGGGAGGCGATGGAGCAGTGCCTCGTCAACCAGGAGGAGGATGTCCTCACCTACATCCTCTATCCGAACATCGCGCCAACGTTTCTCCGGGGCGAATGCAAGGCCGAGGCGATCCCCGAGAAGGCGGCCGTCACGCCGGCGAGTGTCGCGGAGATCCCCCGCTCCATGGAGGTGGAGGTGGACGGAGAGATCTTCTCGGTCCGGATCGTCACCGTCGAGGGAGGCGCGGTCACGGCATCGTCGGCAGCTCCGTCTGCGAAGGAGGTGCGTCCCCGCGGGGACGTCGCCGGCGGTGTCAAGAGCAACATGCAGGGCATGGTCTTGCAGGTGATGGTCGCGCGCGGAGGCGCCGTCAAGAAGGGCGACCCGCTCATCGTCCTCGAAGCGATGAAGATGGAGAACCCCATCCCCAGCCCCCGCGACGGCACGATCTCGGAGATCTTCGTGAACGCCGGGGATGTCGTACAGAACGGCGATGTGCTGATGGTCATTGAGTGAGGCTACCAGGGCGATGAAATACTTTGATAAGATCCTGATCGCCAACCGCGGCGAGATCGCCATCCGGGTCATGCGCGCCTGCCGGGAACTGGGCATCGACACGGTCGCGATCTACTCCGATCCGGACAGCAACGCGCTTCACGTCAAGTATGCCGACGAGGCGTTCAACGTGGGCGCGGCGCACCCGTCGAAGAGTTATCTCAATAAGGAACGGATCTGCGCTGTAGCAAAGAAGAGCGGGGCCGAGGCGATCCACCCGGGTTATGGATTCCTCGCGGAGAACGCCGGGTTCGCAAAACTCGTCGAGGACGAGGGCCTGACGTTCATCGGGCCGTCGTGGAAGACGATCGAGGCGTTGGGCTCGAAGATCGGGTCGAAGCGGATGATGCGCGAGGCCGGCGTCCCGGTCCTTCCGGGCACGCCGAATGGCGTGACGAGCATCGACGAGGCGAAGAAGGTCGCCGCCGATATCGGCTATCCGGTGGTGGTGAAGGCGAGCGCGGGCGGCGGCGGTATCGGCATGCACATCGTCGAGAGCGAGGAGGGGCTCGAGGAGGCGATCGAAGGGGGGAAGCGAATTGCAGGTTCCGCCTTCGGGGATCCGACGGTCTTCGTGGAGAAATACCTCGCGAAACCGCGCCATATCGAGATCCAGGTCCTTGCCGATGCGAGCGGGCACACCGTTCACCTCTATGACCGCGAGTGCTCGATCCAGCGCCGGCACCAGAAACTGCTCGAGGAGGCGCCCAGTCCGATCATGACGCCTGCTCTCCGGGAGGAGATGACTGCGTCGGCCATCGCAGCCGCAAAGGCTGCGAACTACAAGAACGCCGGCACGGTGGAGTTCCTCTACTCGAATGGGAAGCATTACTTCATGGAGGTGAACACCCGGCTGCAGGTGGAGCATACGGTCACGGAGTTCATCACCGGGATCGATATGGTGAAGCAGCAGATCGCGATCGCGGCCGGGGAAGATCTCGCGATGGACCAGGAGGATGTCAGTATCCGGGGGCACGCGATCGAGTGCCGGATCAACGCGGAGGACCCGCTGAACAACTTCACCGCGGATCCAGGGAAGATCGTCCGCTACCGCTCTCCGGGCGGCCCGGGGATACGGGTCGACTCCGGCATCCACATGGGCTACACCATTCCGGCGCACTACGACTCGATGATCTCGAAACTCTGCGCTCTCGGCTCCGACCGCGAGGAGGCGATCCAGCGGATGCGCCGGGCGATCTACGAATACGTCATCCTGGGCGTGAAGACGACGCTCCCGCTCCACTACGCGATCATGCACAACGCCCACTTCATCGCCGGTGACACCCATACGCACTTCCTGCAGGAGGAGCACATCGCGTCGAGTCTGCGCCGCTATCTCCACGAAGAGGAGGCCCGTATGCAGACGCTGGCAGATTCGCTCCGCCAGGGGAAGCACGTGGCGGCGATCACGGCAGCGGTCGATGTGTATATCCGGAAGAACTCAAAGTAATCCTCTATCCAATTTTTCCAGTGAGCCATAAGGTTTATTTGTCAATGCAGCATTGTTATACTGCACTTTGTATGCTGCGGTGGCCTAGTCGGTTAGGGCGCCAGACTCATAGGGTTTACGAGAAAACGGTGCGTCCAAGCCTGGGACATCTGGAAATCGTGGGTTCGGATCCCACCCGCAGCATTGATTTTTGAGTGGTCTTGTTTCCGATTTTGAGATGTCCCTTTGCTTGAGGTCACCCCTCCTCTGATCGTGGTTGAATTTTGTGAATTGAATTGAACCCGCGGCACAGTGGATAGGGTTTTGAGATATCTTCCGACGATCGACTTAGGGCCGGGTCTTTTAGGGGTCGGATGTTTGAACCTCCCCCTCTGCGTCTTATTTTCAAAAAAATTTGGGAGTTTATTTCGATCGCACAAATACGCGGATAACGTAAACTATTTTTGCTTATTTAAATAATAGCGATTGTGGGTCTCAAAAATTGGTTCAAGGGAAAAAGAGATACATTTCCTTGCGACTTAGATTATCGGTTTTTCTGCAAAAAAGGCATATTATTATTAGGGTATATCATATTTGGGATGGCAGTAATCATTCTATTATATTCAGCCTATGCCATTTGTGCATATGCGATCTACAGTTGTTATGCTACCGAGCACATAGATGCTTATTTAAATAAAACAACCGAGGAGATATTGTTTAAGTCCTCAAATAATATCGAAATTGTACAGAATATTGTAAATTGGGAACTCAGAGAATTTGTACTCACTTCTGAAAGGTTCCAAATCCAAGATAGTATTCTTCGGGAGATCTCGACTAAACCTGGTTGGTATCTATTTTTGAACAAAGGTAACTGTGGGGAGTTTGGCATTGTATTCGAAGACATGGCAAACCGGACCGGTTTGACTTGTAGAAAAGTTGCAATCGATGGACTCATAGCTCCCGATGGCCATACTGAAAACCACGCATGGTCGGAGGTTCTTCTAAATGAAATTGAGTGGGTCGTCGTAGACTCTGGATTTAATTATTACCCCCCTACAAATCATTACTTGAATTATAGCGAAATCTGGCTGCTCGGTCCCGTTTATGCTTTTGAAGATGGAGCCCAAATTGAGGAGAGAACGGCTCACTACATCCCGAACACCGAAAAGATTATCCTAATTTCAACACGTGATGGAAGAGCCATCCCAAACTGCTCTATTGACATTCACATGGATAACCACGGAGTATCTAAGAGAGTTGTGGGCACAGTCATCAAACTTACGACTAATGAATCGGGTCTCTGCCCTGTGACTCTTGGTGTTTATGACAATACTTCATATACCCTAAGGATGGTTGATTTAAGGGGAATCTACCAATATGAAGGAGAAAAGACTATTGTTCTGGGGAATGGCACAAGTGAAATCGAAATCGAGGTCAATCAACCCCGACCCAATGCTGCATCCGCTGTTTTTATCATTTTGATAATTGCCACTTTGCTCATATGGAGATCTATACTGCGTAAAAGGCCGTAAATAGGACGATAACGCGAAAACCTGTGATATTTCTGGTCAAATGTTCCTATCGCCTGTCTGATTTTTCCATACTGTTTCTGCTCCGTGAAGAGATTGTTTCTGACCTGGAAACAGAATGTTTCTGACCTGGAAACAGAATGTTTCTGACCTGGAAACA
>DAIRGM010000083.1:0-6414 GCA_036794525.1 Methanoculleus sp. | reverse complement strand
CGCCATATATGCCCTGATCTGGGAGCAACTGTAGCCGGTTCTCACCCCGGGCCCGCCGGGAGAGACCCAAAACAACGAGCGGCAAGAGTATCGGAAGTCCGGGCCGACCGCGGCGCCGGAGCGGGGAACCCGGCGAACGACACAGGCCGGGCAGGACCTTCCAACCGTCACCCGGTGGGCCGGGCCCCTCTACCTCCCCGTCGTCCTCTTGATCCTCGCGAGCGGCGACGAACGCCCGATGAACCCCGAGAGGAAGGAGGCAAACTCCTCGTCCCAGCACTCCGCACCGGCCTTCACTGTCCAGCCCTGCTTCATCGAGCGGTAGACATGCTTGCCGAGCGCGACCTCGAAGAGCGTCTTCGACCGCAGGAGGTCGACCGCCCGGGTGAACGTGCGAGGGACTTCCACCACGTAGCGGCCGTCCTCGATGTAGGGGCCGGCGAGAACCTCCTCCCGGACGTACTTCGCGAGGAACTTCTCGGCGTTCTCCCGCGCCGAGAGCGGCGGGCCGATATGCCGGCGCATCAACGGAACCGTCCCGGCCATCAGTTCGAAGAGGAGCATGCACCGCTCCGGCCCCATGCTGACGTCGATGCGGCTCGCCGGAAACCCGCTCCGCTCCAGGAGATCCCGGATCGATTCGGCGGACTTGCGGAGCTGGGGCACCACCGTATCAGGCGTGTAGTCCGGCGTCGCAAACGTGATGGAGAAGAGGTGCGTCCCCCGCAGAGAGAGGAGACGGGCGAAGACCTCGCCGGTGAGCGGCGGCGGCGGCGACCGGCAGAAGAACACCTCCGACGGCTCCGCAAGGTAGCCGCGGGCGAGTTCCGCGAACTCGAACATCCGCGAGAGCGAGAGCGCCGCCGCCACGTTCCGCTCCGGATCGACCGGATCGATGACAACGAGCGGGTCCTCGAACTCCTTCGTCCCGTGCTCCTCGATGTCAATAACCTCCCCGGCCCTCCAGCAGGCGGCGGCGCGAAGGAGCGGGTGGAACCCCCCGTAGTAGATCGTCAGGATCTCGCAGAGGTAGCCGGAGAACCCCTCGGTCATGTGGTCCGAGCCGTAGACCCCCCCGGCCTTCGCGAACTGCTTGCAGAGGAGGACGTCGTCGGCGTAGTCGTCTATGTGCGCGAGGATGTAGCGGGTGTGAAACGGTGTCCGGTCCACGGCGCTCTTGATCTCGGTAGCGCTCGCGACGGCGTAGCAGGGGACGAGATCGATATCGAGCGAGTCGATCGTCGCGTTGACGTAGGGGTGCTCCGCGTACTTCTCCCGCCAGGTCGCGCCGAACTCCTCCGCGATCCGGTGCGCGAGGGCGAGCCCCTGCTCCTGGAGCTCCTCCCGGGAGAGGGCGGGGTCGAAGAGCATGAATATATCGAGATCCCGGTCGCCCCGGACGAAGGTATCGCGGGCGACCGAACCGACCATCATCGCCTTCGCCTTCCCCGAACGCTCCACCGCCTCGATCAGCCGCTCTCCCATTGCACGGATGTAGGTCCGCTCTTCGGGCGTGGGGCGGATCCGCTCAAGCACCTCCTCCTCGCAGGGGCACCGGGTCAAAGCGCGACCTCCGCAAGATCCTCATAGATCGAGCCGCGGGGCGTGAGCGTGCTCTTCTTGAGTTTGATCCTCTCCACCCGGCAGGTCCCAAGCGGTTCGCGCGGGATGAATGCCGCCTCCCGGCACTGCGAGGGATGGAACTCTTTCACCCGGGCAAGGGTCACGTGGGGGCGGAAAGGGCGCGTCTCCCGGGGGAACCCGAGCGGTGCGAGGAGATCGTCCACCTGCCGGGCAAGCGCGGCGCTCTCCCCGCCGTCCGTGACGTCGCACCAGATCACCCGCGGCTTTCGCGGCGGGTTGCAGACGGGGTACCCGACCGTCAGGCTGAAAGGGTCGGCCCGAACAGCCCGGAGCGCCTCGACGACCGGATCGACCTGCGCCGGATCGATCTCCCCGAGGAACTTCACCGTGAGGTGGAGGTTTGCAGGGTCGACGATGGCGAGCCGTCCGGACGACCGTTTCAGGATCTCCTGGGACTCACGGGCGCGCTCCCGGATATCCTCCGGCAGATCGATTGCAACGAACGTCCTGACCATACTATGGTACTATCGTGCTTCACCCTACAAAATGGTGATTGTCCGGCGGAGGCTTGAGTGCCGGAACAGAGCGCAGGGCGGCCGGGAAGTCTGACGGGCAAGGGAGCTATCGGGCATATCCGTACCGCTGGTGCGGGGATGTGCTTTTGGATGAGAAGCAGCGTCCCGCATAGAATGAGATCTGTTATAACCGTGCAAAACGAAAATATAGTGACCGAATAATCCGGGGGTATTATCATTTCAGATACAACGCAATTCACCGTATACACACTGGAATTCTGCCCGAATTGCGAGATACTCAAAGAGTTCCTGAACTCAAAGGAGGTCCCCTTCGTCGAGTGCGATATGGCGTCCGCCGAGGCGCTGACCGAACTCCGCATGAACGGCGTATTCGTCCAGGAAGCGCCGGTTCTGCAGAAGGGCGACGCATTCTACACCTCCGCCGATCTCTTCAGCGGCGGCGCGTTCCAGGAGCACCTTGTCGCCGACCTGATCGCGGAGGCATGAGGTTGACCCGCAAGTCGACACAGGCGACTCTATTCGGGGAGTTCGTTCCGACGTTCCCGAAAGTCAGGACATCCCGCGGCTTCCTCCTCGACTGGGATCGGAACCGGATCGTCAAGCAGATCCTGGAGGAGACCCGGCTCGTGGAGACCTTCTACGGCTACGAAGGAGCCGACGAAGAGACGGCGCAGGATATCGCCCGGCGGGTCGAGAAGAAGATCCAGATGCTGGGCCTCCAGTCGCTCTCCGGCCCCCTGATCCGCGAGATCGTCAACACGACGCTCCTCGAGCGCGGCCTCATCCCCTACCGCAACGTCTCCACCCGGGTGGGAACCCCGGTCTTCGACGCGCACCTCATCGATGTGGGGCGTGGGTTCGAGTCCCACGACAACGCCAACCTCCAGGAGAACGCCGAGACCTCGCACAAGAAGAAGGCGGACAAGATCAGCAAGGAGCAGTATCTTCTGCAACTCCCCCCGGACCTTGCCGACCACCACCTCCGCGGCGACCTCCACATCCACGACCTGGAGTATTTTGGTACTCGCCCGTTCTGTATCGACGGGAGCACAGTTGTGCCCCTGCGGATGGAAAACCGCACCAGGAGTATTCGTCTCGACGAACTCCCAATCGACGGCGACGCGTGGCTCCCGCAGGATCTCTCTGCGCTCACACCGAAGGGCTGGAGGCGGGTCGCAAAGGTAACTCGCCGGAGGGTGAACCCGGGCGAGATGCTCCGGATCCGGACGTCCGGCGGGCGAACGCTCCGGATCACCGGCGAGCACCGGATCCCGGTGCGGACCGACGAGGGGATGGCCATCCGCCGTGCCGACGAGGTCAGGCCGGGGGACGCCTTCTACAGAATCTCCGCGGCCGACGGTCTTCGCGGGGAGACGATCGGATCGATCGATCTCGTCCGGGAACTATCCGCATCGGTTCCGGCCGAACTCCTCGGGAACGTCTACGTCCGCGGTGCCGAAGGGATCTTTAGCCACGTGGTGCAGAGCGGGCAGGCCGCTTCATACACCGAGATCTCGCGGGAGCTCGGCGTCGAGCACCAGAAGCAGTGGTATACGCGCGGGATCATGCCGGTCGCACTCTTTGCAGCCTTCTCTCGCCGCTACGGCATCGAAGACTACGCCGGGGTCACCATCGGGGCCGCGGGGAGCGAACACGAACTCCCTGCCCTTCTCACTCTTACGCCGGAACTCGTCCGGCTCCTCGGGTTCTTCGTCTCGGAAGGGAACTATAACGCCGCCCCGGCGGTCGGGCAGTACAACCTCGCGATCACCGAGAACCACCAGGCACCCGCGATCCAGGCCGCGGCACGCGCTGCCCTGAACACCTACGCAACGGTCGCCGGCGGCGCTCCCGACACCACGACCATCTACGGGGTCGAGGTGGAGCGAAACCGGGCGCTGCAGGTCTACTTCGGCGGAAAGGCGGCCTACCTGCTCTTCCGCTACGCCTTTGCCATCCCCGAGGGAGCAGCAGGAAAACGCCTCCCCTGGATCGTCTACCACCTGGACGACGTGCTCCTCCACGAGTTCCTCTCCGCCCTCTTCACCGGGGACGGTTCGGCATACTACCGCCCGGAAAAATCGGACTGCATCGTCAACTACACCACTGCATCGCCGGCGCTCCGGCAGGAACTCTCGCTCCTGCTCACCTCGCTCGGGATGTCGCCGCATATCGTCGAACTCTACGGCGAGGAAGAGCGGCGGACACTCTACCGGCTCCAGCTCAACGGGAGGAAGAACATCGAGACGTTCGCCCGGTACGCCACATTCCTCGACGAACGGCAGAACCACATCGACAGGTTCCTCTCCGCGGTGAAGGGAACACGGACCGCCGAACGGAAGGAGACCGTTGTCGAGATCGGGCCCGCGGAGCCCACCGGCGAGTACGTCTACGATCTCTTCCTCGACGGCGACGGGAGCGAGGAGAGCCACACGTTCTACGCATCGGACGGCCTCCTCATCCACAACTGCCAGGATTGGGACCTCCGCTACTTCTTCTACTACGGTCTGATGCCTGATGGGAACGGGACGAAGGCCTCGGTCGCCGGCCCCGCGAAGCGGGCCGAGGTGGCGGTCCTCCACGCGGTCAAGGCGCTCGGCTCCGCCCAGACGAACTTCGCCGGCGGCCAGGGTTACTACAACTTCCTCACGTTCATGGCGCCCTTCCTCGAGGGGATGGACTACAAGGAGATCAAGCAGCTGATGCAGATGTTCGTCTACGAGATGACCCAGATGATGGTCGCCCGGGGCGGCCAGGTGGTCTTCTCGTCGGTCCAGCTCTCCCCGGGCGTCCCGACCCTCTGGAAGGATAAGCCCTGCGTCTACCGCGGGAAGGTCTGGAACGGAGAACAGGCGCCGCTCCGGACTTACGGCGAGTTCGAGCGGGAGGTCCGGCTCCTCTTCAAGGCGCTGATGGAGGTGATGCTCGAGGGGGACTACTGGGGCAAACCCTTCTCCTTCCCGAAGCCCGAGATCAGCATCGAGCCCGACTTCCTCACCGAGGACGAGGAGTTCAACCGCGAGCACCCCGACCTCCCCACCTACCGGGACCTCTACCTGATGACGTTCGAGCTCGCGTCCAAGTACGGCAGCCCCTACTACGACAACCAGATCCCCGCCTACCGCGGCGCCGGGGAGGGGATCTCGTGCTACCAGTGTCTCGCGGGCGACGAACTGGTCCCGGTTGCCGATAAGGACGGTAAGGTCGCCGTCAGGTCGATCCAGAGCCTCTTTGATGCTGCAGCGAAGAACGGGCGGCGGATAGACTCGTTCGGCACAGAACTCGCCTACTATGACGGGAAAGCCCCGAGCATCGACTTCACCACCCTGGAGGCGTCGCTTCGCCCGTTCCGCGGCGTGATGCGCCAGCGGTATACCGGGAACCTCCTCCGGATTACCCTGGAGTCGGGCCGGCAGATCACCGTCACACCCGATCACCCGGTCTATGTTCTCAATGGGGGCGGGTTCGTCAGAGAGACGGCAGGAGACCTCGAGATCGACGATTACCTGCCGGTGCTCAAGGCGGGCGGGTTCTGCGAGGGCACGGTTGCGGAGATCGACGTTGCAGAGGTCCTCACGGAGGCAGGCCACGCCGATGCAATCCGCGCCACGGAAGAAGCTGTGAAGATTCCGGGCACCCGGCATCCCGGCCTGCCCCGCACCCTCCCGGTCAGCCGCGACCTCGCCAGGTTCCTCGGCTACTACCTGGCGGCAGGGTCGAGCGAGCGTTCCGGACGGCGCTATACGGTCCGGCTCTCGTTTTCGGGGCACGAGGCAGGCCTTGCGGCGGACGCCGCAGCCTGCATCCGCGCCGGCCTCGGGTACGAGCCCCGGGTCCGCGAGTCTGCAACGGGGACCGACGTCATCGTCAACAGCAAACTCATCTATCTCCTGGTCGGCGCCCTCGGGTGCGGCTCCTCTGCCGGCGATAGAACGGTGCCCGACCTCCTCTTCAACCTCGACCACACCCTGGTGGGCGACTACCTCGGTGCGGCCTTCCGCTCAGCCGGGACGAGAGCCTCCGGGCGCCGCGCCCGGAGCATCAGGCTGAAGGCGGCCTCGCGGGACGCCGCCCGGAAACTGGTCTGGCTGGCAGGGCAGATCGGCGTCCAGATGGGCTACGCTGAGCGTGAGGCGGTGGTCCGGCAACCCGGGGATGAGGTCCCGCACAAGACCTACACCTGCAGGATCACGGCTCAGGACCAGATCGACCGGTTCCACGCGGAGACCGGGTGCTCTGGAGAGGTGCCCGCGGGAAGAGAGACCGGCGGGGCCTTCACCCACCTCCCGGAGAG
>DAIRGM010000082.1:0-6589 GCA_036794525.1 Methanoculleus sp. | reverse complement strand
TCGAGTGGAGCAGGGCCGAGACCGGGGTCGGGGCCACCATCGCCCCGAGGAGCCAGGAGGAGAAGGGCATCAGCGCAGCCTTCGTGATCCCGGCAAACCCGATCAGGACGGCCGGGATCAGGACGATAGCCGTGTCGCCTGAGGTGAGCACCCGGGCGAGATCGATGCCCCCGCTCGTCGGTTCGGTTGCGGCAAGGAGGATGATCGCCACGATGAAGGCGACCCCGCCGAGGAGGTTCATCACCAGGGCGCGGAAAGCGTTCTTCGTTGCCTCTTCGGTCTCCGAGTAGCCGATCAGCAGGAACGAGCTGATGGTGGTGATCTCCCAGAAGAAGAAGACCCACAGGAGGTTGTTCGAGAAGACCAGGCCGAACATCGCGGCGAGGAAGGCGAAGATGACGAAGAAGAAGAACGTCTGCCGGTCGCGCACCTCCGGGTGGTGGCGGTGATACGTCTCCATGTACCTGACCGCGTATACGGCTATGAGACTCCCGATCAGCCCGATGATCAGGGCCATGATGATGGAGAACTGGTCGATGAAGAGGTTGTTCGCCGCATGAAGGCTCCCCGAGAACGTCATCTCGAGGTATACCACCAGCGCCGCCTGGATGGCGGCCAGCGCGATTGCCAGGTAGTTCCTGAACTTTGCGCCCATGTAGATGATGAAGAGCGCAAGACCCATCTCGATGACTACCATGGCGAGGCCGACCGTCTCCGAAGGCGCGGCGAAATAGACCGCGCCCTCGAAGGCATACCGCATGAGCAGGTATATCGATGCCCCGCCGATAGCGAGAGCCGAGAGGGTCACCACCGCGTAGCGAAGTGTCGTCCGCTTCACGAACAATAAAAGGCACGCAACGAGGATGGGGAATACTATTAGAAAGAGCAGCGTCTGCACTATTGTCCCTCGTAGGGTAACTATGCCTTACCTACATTATTAATCATTCCAAAATTGACTGCCCGTGCATCGGGCGCCAGGTCTCTGCCGCTACCCCTCTCTTTGCGGTACGACGCGCCGCACGCCCCCTTCGTGCTCGCCCGGGGCGTCGCCCTGGTAGCGCGGGATGAAGTGGATGTGGACGTGCATGACGTTCTGCCCCGCGGCCTCACCGACGTTGACGCCGATGTTGTAGCCGTCGGGGTGCCGTTCGCGGTCGGTGAGCGCCCGGCAGTCGTCGATGAGCCGGGCAAGAGCCATTCGCTCTTCGGTTGTCGTATCAAAGTAACTCGCGACGTGCCGGAACGGGATCACCAGCAGGTGGCCGGGACTCGCCGGGTGGATGTCGTAGCGGGCGTAGCAGAGGTCGTTTTCGGCAACAATATCTTCGGGGGCCGGGTTGCAGAACGGGCATGGCATGACCCCCTGCTCTTCCCCGATCTCTCATGAGTTTTTTGGCCCGCCCCTTCCTCACCCGAGCAGGCGGGCGAGGAATCGTCCGGTGAGGCTCCGCGAGAGGCCGATGGCGCCCTCGGTGCAGATCTCATGGCAGCAGTAGCACCGGATGCAGCGCGCAAGATCGATCGTCGCCCTGCCTTCGGCGATGGTGATCGCCTGCATCGGGCAGATCCGCTCGCACTTCCGGCAGCCTATGCACGAAGAAGCGATCACGCCGGGCCGGGGGGCGTAGGTCCTCCCGAACCGCTGGACGACGGCGGTGACCACCTGCCGCCAGATGCCTGTCCGGCCGCCGGCGTAGGTCGAGGGTTTCCGGAAGTCCGGGACCGTGAACTCCGCCGGGTCTTCGCCGACCGTCCGGAGACTCTCGGGGTCGAACAGCCCGCGCTCGACAGCGCTTCTCGTGCTCCCGATCTCGAGCGGGTCCATGCCGATGAGCCGCGCGAGGACGGTGTCCACGGCCGCGTAATCGCTTCCGGCGAGGATGACCCCGATCGTTCTCGGGCTCCCCGACTGGGGCCCGTCCCCCTCCATCCCGACGACCGCGTCCACGATCTGGAGCCGGGGTTTCATGCACTCGTTGAGATCGACGAGCATCTTGCCGAAGGCGTACTCGTCCTGGAACCGGAAGTGGTGGACCGGTTTTTCCAGCCCCGGAATCAGCCCGAAGAGGTTCTTTGCGGCGCCGGTCATCCGCGTCCACATGTGGGTCTTCGCCTTCGAGACGACCACGATCGCGTCGGCCCGGACGGCGGGAGTGATGATGGAGAACTGTTTCATCACCTCGCCTTCCGGGAACGAGAAGGTCTCGGAACCGGTATCGTAGTTCAGGACAGCGCCGGTCTTTTCGGCCGCCGCGGCAAACCCGCTCCGCGAATACGCCCGCCGCAGGTTCGCCTCGCTGTAGACGATCCCGGCGCCGGGGCTGTCGCCGATGACGACCCGGCACCCGTGCTCCACGAGGAGCCGGGCGACGGCAGCGACGACCGTCGGGTGGGTGGTGACGCACCGCTCCGGCTCCTGCCCCTGCAGGAGGTTCGGTTTGAGGAGGATGCTCTCTCCCGGCGCGACAAACCTCCCGATGCCGCCGATGAGATCGATCGCGCGGCGGACGGCCGCATCGACTGTCTCAGGCGTGTAATCGTCGCACCGGACGACCGCGACGGTCGCATCCCTGCCGACCGTCCGCACCTCACCCCTCTCCGAAGCGCCCGAGCGCCTCCTTTGCCGCGAGCATCGCTGCGCCCTGTTTGGTCTTTGCTCGCCCCTCTCCGAACAAAACCCCCCCGACGGTCACCCGTGCAGCCCAGACCGGGCTGTTCCCCGGGCCGGTCTGGCGGAAGGCGTACTCGAGTTCGCCGAGGTTCTCCCGGGCGACGAACTCCTGGAGCCTCCCGCGGTAGTTCCTGTGGGTATCGCACTCCGCGATCTCCTCCTCGAATATCGCAAGCACCACATCCCGCGCCACGTCGAGGCCGCGATCGAGGTAGATCGCGCCGATCAGGGCCTCGAAGGCGTCGGCGACGATCGAGTCGGTCGACACCTGCCCGCGTCCCCTGACGGCACCGTCGATGCCGAGGCCCTGCCGTCGCACGATCTCGGCGAGTTTCGTGTTCCTGGTCACCTGGAGCCTCCGGTTCATCTCACCCGGCGGGAGGTCGTACTCGCCGTAAAGGTGGTCGGCTATGACGAAGTCGAGGACGTAGTTCCCCAGGAACTCGAGCCGTTCGTTGTCCTCGAACGTCACTGCCGGGTACTCTCCCTGATTCGCGTATGAGCGGTGGGTCAGCGCCCGGTCGTAGAGGGGGAGGGTGGTCTCGGTGAGATCGGTGATCCCGAACGGGGGGCGGGCGAGGAGCGCACGCACCTCACCTTCCCGGTCGAGGGCGACGGGCCCCGGGCGTCGGGTGAGCCTCTTCCCGCAAAAGCCGCCGATGCGGATCCTGGTCCAGAGGGTGGAGAGTTTCATCTTCGTCGGGTGCAGGGCGCCCTGCCGTTCTTCTTTATAGAATGGCTTATCTCTTGCTGGATAAACCTTTGCTGGAGACGGGGCATCCGGGAAACCTTTTCGTTGCCGCCGAAGAGATACTTACTCGTGGTGCAGCCGGAAGCGGACGAGGCGACCAGACACGTCTACCTGGACATCGAGTTCGGTTATGTCTATGGCACCTGCCGGGCGGTCATGATGCCGATCGAGATCGGTGCGGTTGTCCATCGGCCACAAGATGACAGCGTCTGCTACCTGGGCGAGCAGTTCCGCTACGACGTCGATGTCGAGATATGGAAGAAGGTGACCGACGAGTGCGGCAGGACATCCGGCGTCGCGACGACCGTGGCGAACATGGGGCGCGGCGAGTATGGAATGCCCTACGATCACTCCTACCGGATCCCGGGCGGCGGGATGCCCGTGGCAAGGGCGACGGCCCGGAATGCGTTTGCCGATCTCCGCCTCTTCATGGAGTCGCACGTCTCGGCCGGGGACGTCCCGGCAATCGTCGTCTTTGCTGCCAGCATGGAGAAGCGGGCCTTCCGTGCCGCGGACTTCTCGCTCGACGGGTGCATGCTGGTCGACCTCCAGCGGGAGATCCGGCGCCATTTCAGGATGAAACAGGTTCTCTCCCTCGATCGCCTCGCCCGGCTCATTGAATTCTCCGCCGCCGATGGAACAGTTGCCTCGACGCACTTCAGGTACCCTGTCCCGCGAGAGTGCCGCCACCTCCTTGCCGCCCACCGCGGGATGGGTGACGCCGTCCGGACGTTCCTGCTCGCACGCGAGTTCCGGGAGAGGCTCCCCTTGTTCGAGGAGCGGATCCGTCCCCTGCTGGAGACCTGCGGCGACGACGGCGATGGAGGGGACTGCCGGAAGGGTTCGGCCGGGAGTACGACCGGCGGTACGGCGGGAACCTGAGCGCGGAAGTCCCGTCAGGTGCTGTCCTTCACGGGAACCGTCTCTTTTCGATCCAGCGCGGGTTCGCAGACTTCGCCCTGCTCACGGCACTGCCCGGTCAGCAGGATCTCGACCTCGGTGCCCTCGTCGATATTCCCGGTTCCTCTCGGGACGTGCAGGCAGGCGTTTGCATGCACCAGCGCCATCTGCGGCCCGGCCCCTCGCGGCAGGGGGGTCGCGGCATACCCGTCGCCTGCCCGGGAGACGACGATCTGGACGAACTCGTCGTAGCCGGGGTCCGCCGTGACCGTCCCGGCGAGCCGGGCGCGGAGGCGCTCTACCGGCGGGGGAGAGAATCCCCATGCCGCGAGCAGCGGGAGGGCGAGTTCCCGTGCGGCCGTCAGGGCCGCGATCGGGTAACCCGGGAGCCCGATGACCGGTTTGCCGTCGATCCGGCCGACGATCGCCGGTAAACCCGGTTTCATCGCGATGCCGTGGACAAGCACCTCCCCGAGTCCGGCGATGACGGCGGCGGTGAAGTCGCGCGTGCCTGCCGATGAACCGGCGGAGATCAGGAGCATGTCATTTTCGCGGATGCCCCGCTCGATGGCCTCCCGGAGCAGCACGGGATCGTCGCGGACGATTCCGTAGCGGGTGCAGGTAGCGCCGGCCTCGCCGAGCAGTGCCGCGCTAACGGCGGTGTTGCTCTCGACAGCCCCTCCCGACCCGGGGAGGCTGCCTGCCGGAACCAGTTCGCTCCCTGTCGGGATGAGGCCGACCCTCACCTCCCGGACGTCCACCGTGACGATCCCGCAGGAGAGGAGCGCCCCGATATCGCAGGGGCGTATCCGGTGCCCGGCCGGGAGGATCAGGTCGCCCCGACGGATCTCGGAGCCGTCAGGAAAGATATGCTCTCCCGTGAGCACCGCTTTCTTTGTGCTCCAGGCGCCGTCTCTCCCCGCGACATCCTCGATCATGACGACCGCATCGTATCCGGGAGGGATCGCGTTCCCCGTGTTCACCCGGCAGGGGTTTTTGAGCGGGACGGGGCTCCCGTCACGCGCACCGAGGGTCTCGCCGCTCACGACGGCAAATCCGTCTCTTGATGCAATGTCCCCTGCCGGGATCGTCAGGAATGAAGATACGGGCGCTGTCGTCACCCGTCCGGCAGCCCCGGCAACCGGAAGGGTGGCGATCCGGTCGGGGCGGGGGAAGGCCGAGCACATCATCGCCCGGACCTGTGCAAGCGGTTTCACTGCGAGGCGCCGCCTCATCATGGCGTCATACCCACATCATCGCCTCTTCCCGGCGGCCTGGCCGCTTTCGCATAAAAAAAGTTAGATCCGGGTGTAGATATTTGCATACACCGTCTTGCCCTTGGAGACCGAATGGCGTTCGCCGAGATCCCCGATGTAGTGGACGAAGCGCCCCTTCACACCGTCGACCTCCTGCTCCACCTCGCCGACCATCTTGAATCCCGGGAGCGGGTTCTCGATCTCCCCGAAGACGTAGATGTCGCCTTTCACCATCTGTCCGCCGACACGGCCTTTCGCGTTGCCCTTGATGACAACGGTGCCTCCCTCGCCGTGGGTGGAGACGTGGATGTCCGCGTCGCCGCCGATGATGATCGTCCCGCCGTTGATGAACGTGGCCGTGTCGTTGCCGACATTTCCGGCCACCCGGATCAGCCCGCCCCGCATGCCGCGCCATTCGCCCCGGGGCGATGAACCCAGGTGGTGGTAGGCTTCTCCGTCAATGACGAGCTCGCCGCCTTCCATCCCGATGCCGCAGAACGAGTCGACGTTTCCTTTCACGTGGATCTTTCCGCCTTTCATCCAGCCGCCGATGTACATATCGGCGTTGCCTTCGATGACGATCTCGCCGGCGGTCATCTGCTGTCCGATTCTTTTGACGCGGGTGCAGTCCCCGCGGAGGACGATCTTCGTCTCGGCCGCCGTCGCTCCGCCGTTGCCTTCAACGGTGAAGTACTTCCCGAGCGGGCCCTTCTGTTTGCCTTCCCAGACGTCGAGAGTGGCTATCTCGGCGGCTTTCTTGCCTGCGAAGTTGTCCGGAGTGATGTTCTGGCCCTCGAGCATAAGTTCTGAGGGGTTGGTCAGGGTGAGGGTTACTGTCTTCATGCTTCTCATCACCTCATTCTGTTGTATTGACCTCGATCACCCGCGGGTTGTGGAGGTGTTCCTCAAAGAGCGAGTAGTTGTCAAGTTTCACACTGTAGTGCCGGAGGAAGTGCTCGTAGATGTCTCTCTGCACCTGCGCGTTCTCCGGGACCTTCACGTCGACCCAGA
>DAIRGM010000081.1:0-6595 GCA_036794525.1 Methanoculleus sp. | reverse complement strand
GCGTACCGGGGTCGATACCGCGGAAGCGGTACATCTCGGTGTAGGTCCGCTGGTAGGGCTGCGAGGGGGCGTTGAACATCGAGTCCGCGAACTGGATGTAGCGGACGCGGTCGCCGGCCTTCGCACCCTCGGTGGGCTTGACGAGCTTGCGCATCGGGCAGTTGACTTCCTGCTGCTCGGCGAGCGGGGGGTGAGCCGTCGGGTATGCCGATCCAGGAGCGCGATGGCCGAGGATCAGCACGATGTCCTCATCCGTTACGGAACGAACCTTCTCAAGCTTCTGTTTGGGGTTCATCTGTTTGCGCCGGTTCTCGGCGACAATCGATGTCCCGGGACCGTACTGGGGCTTGTATGCCATTTTTCCATTCACCTCAAAGTGATTGATATCTTATCCATTTCCTGTCTTGAATGAGTTTCAGCCATATTTCCGGAAGTTATGCACCACGCTGGTCCGTCCGGATGATCACCGGGCTCTCCCCTTTCCGGGGATCCGTGAGACCGATGAGCGATCTATCGGCGTCCGGCCCATACCTGGCGTAGTCCACGAGCGTCGGGGTGGTCTTCATGAACCTTCCCACCTGGAGCAGGTAGGGGAACTTCACAAAGAAATCGTCGCAGAGCGACCGGATCTCCTCGATAACGGAGGCGTCCTCGACCTCCAGGATGACCGTGCCCACCTGGACGCGCAGTGCAATCTCGGCATCAGCGACGCGGATTGCTGTGCGGTCGGAGTGAGGGTTCGGGCTTCCTCGTGCCGGCCCGTAAGGTACGGTCTTCGGCAGGCCGGGCCCGTGGATCATCATCCGGCGGATGCCGGCGATGCCGGCAAGCATATTGAGCAGGCGTTCTGCGGTCCCGGGCTTGAGCATCCGTAGAGGCACAATCCGGGCCTGCGGAAATGCGGCATTCATCATTCGAATCTCTGCTCGCTCAGGCTCCGTTCGCGATCTGGTCGATCGGCTTGTTGAAGACGTCGATCTTACCGTAGGTCTCGGCGAAGAGCTTGGAGGTGCTCTCGGGCGAGAACATCTGGGTTCCGGCGTCGAGTGCCGCTGCGGCGACCACACACGGGATAGCCACACCGTTTGCGTGCCGGGTCACGACGTGGTTGCCGTTGAAGATACCGGGGCCGCCACCACCGTAGATCGAGTGGCTGAAGAACGAGAACCCGACGGCGGTACCCATGACACGGCCGTAGTCGGTGCTCGGGAGACCGGTCTCGTGCTCAAGCAGGTCGTTGAAGTACAGGAGCGTCGAGGAGACTGCCTGGGCAAACCGTCCGGCACCACAGTTGACGATGGTGGCTGCCATGGTTCCTGCGGCGGCGTAGGCGTTCCAGAGCATGGGGTCCTTCGTGTCGTAGAACTGGAAGTACCCGCCCTTCTTCCCTGGAGCGATGACCTTGTCCTCGATGGCGCGCTCGACCAGGCTCTGGACGACGGTGCCGACCGTTCCGGTCTGGCCATTCGCCTTGACGAGGTCGTAGACCATGTTGTTCGCGTTCAGGCCCTGGTAGGCGTAGGCGAGGAGCTGGGCGCGCTCGAACGGCCCGACGGCGGATCCCATCTCGAAGATACCGGCGGTCTCGAGGGTGGATGCGAGTGCTGCACCCTGCAGGGCGTTCCTGCCGGTCATCATGACGGTGTGGTTGACCGGGATGTTCCTGAGCGCGTAGCCGATACCCTCGTTGTTCTGGGGGATCGTCAGGATCGACGTGACAAGCGCGCCTTCCATGTCCTGCGTGTGGGGGTAACTGCCCCAGCAGGCCGCCTTGACGGTGGATGCATTGAAGGCGTCGACGTTGAACTGGTCGACGATCGAGAAGGTGGTCGCGGCTGCAACCGAGGTGATCGCGGCGTCGTAGGTGGACGCGTTGACCAGGCGCTTCGTCGGGACCTGGACGAGCAGGAGCTTGCCGCCGTTGAACTCCAGGATCTCGGTGTCGTCGCCCTCGGTGACCTGGATCATCTCCTTGATCTTGGCAACGATCGCGTCCTTGTTCTCCATGATGGGGAGAGCGAGTTCTCTTCCCTTGATCTTGCCCTTTCCAAGCTTGCCGACCTTGAGCGCGTCCTGGATGCCGCCAAGGTTTACGCTGATCGTTCTCTTGGTCAGGTCGATGATCTTACCTGTGGCCGGGTTAACCAGCGGGCTGATTCTGTCGAGGGTGACGCCGCTCTTGAGCAGCTTCCCGTCATCAGAATAGAGATCGATTGTTTCCGTGTATTTAGCCATAGTATTTCATCCTTTTACCCTTGTTCAATACGTTCCGTTCATGCAAGGGATCACGACAGTCACCTGTTCCGGATCCCTGAAGGCCGCTACTGCACGTCCCAAAAGGGACTATAAGAGTAGAAGGAGAGTTGTTAATAAAATTTGCGAAATAGGACGGGGTTTTTTGCAAAAAGTAATATTAATATCAAATATATTCTCAATTGGATATTTTAAAATCGGGATTCAATTGTTCAAATAGTTGAACCCGATCCTTAAAAAGGGTTTCTCAATGCTGCCTGTCAGGCGTTATCGCCGCGGAGAGATGGTCGAAGAAGGAGACATATTAAATATTACGTGGGACAATAGAAATAATAATAATTAAAATTGTTTCACCAGAAAAGTACCCAAATGTACTTGGATATCTAGGTTGGTCATAAAGATATATAACCCTACCCTCCCGAGGGAGGATTTTCCCGAGAACCTGATATCCAGACCCCCTTTTTCAAATACTTCTGACAACAGCCGGAAGTAAAAAGAATGTAATTATATAACACCCCTACAATCCGGCCTATCCCGGGCGACGAGCGCGACAGATCCTGCTACCGCCACTCCACGGCCCCCGTTCTGCGACTATCCTGCAATACATAACAGATCATTCCGCCAGGTAAAGAAGAACCGGTTTCAAACACCCGGAAATAAATCCTGTAACATTTAGTTGATTACAAATTCGGAATGGTTAAATACAAAACATTACAAGTTATGACAAAACGATCCGCCCGGTGCTCCGCCCGGATGTTTCGTTTCCCCGGGTGAGCAGGGCCCCCATGCCGGAAGGTTCTGCTTGCCGGGTACGGAGAATCCCGGCAGATCCTCCCTGAACGGAGTACCTGATAATGGGCGTTGCCGGGGTTACCGCATCCCATCCGGCCGACCTCCCGGCGTTCGGGGGGCCGGCCATACCAACTACATCGAGGCAAAACCATGGCGAACAGGATTACATTGAACATGATCACCCAGCGTTCCATCGAAGAAGGCGTTGCGATGGAAAAGGGCAAAACGACCCCGGACTACTTCGAGGCCTGCTCGATCATCGAGTTGCACGACGACGACGTCAGGAAGCTCGGGCTGGTTCCGAACCAACTGGTAAAGGTGACGAGTGAATGCGGAACCGTGGTCGTCAAGGTCGTCAAGGGGCGTCAGTCGCTCTATCCCGGCCTTGCATTCATCCCGCAGGGCGTCTGGGCGAACCAGATCGTTCCCCCGAGAACCCAGGCGACCGGGGAGCCCCAGTACAGCGGTTTTCCCGTGACGGTCGAGCCGGCGAACGGTGAGCGGCGCAAGAGCGCGCTCGAACTCGTTCAGGGGGCCGTCGGTATGTGGAGAGGTGATTAATAATGCCAAAGAAAGTTGAGAACGTCGGATGCCCATACTGCGGCGTCTGCTGCGACGACCTTGTCGTGACCGTATCGGACGACGGAAAGAAGATCCTCGAGGTGGAGAACGCCTGCGCTATCGGCAACCAGATCTTCCACCACGCAACAACCGAAGGGAGGATTCAGTTACCCCGCCTCCGCCAGCCGGACGGCACCTATAAGGATATCTCCTACAACGAGGCGATCGACTACGCGGCGAAAGTTCTCTACAACGCGAAGAAACCCCTGATCTACGGGTTCGGGTCGACCAACTGCGAGGGCATGGCCGCCGCGGCCAAGGTTGCCGAGAGGGCGGGAGCCGTCCTCGACAACTGTGCGTCCATCTGCCACGGGTCCTCGTTCCTTGCGATATTCGACAACGGATACCCGAGCTGCACCCTCGGCGAGGTCAAGAACCGGGCGGACGTCATCGTCTACTGGGGCGCAAACCCGGCGCACGCCCACCCGCGGCACATGTCCCGCTACTCGATCTTCCCCCGCGGCTTCTTCACCGGCAAGGGCCACAAGAGCCGCAAGATCGTCGTCATCGACCCCCGGCACACCGACACCGCCCAGGTGGCGGACATCTACCTGCGGGTGAAGCAGGGGCACGACTACGACCTCTTCAACGCGTTCCGCACCGCCATCCGCGGCCACGAGATCCCCGCCGAGGTTGCCGGGATCAAGCGGGAACAGATCCTTGAAGTTGTCGATATCATGAAGAAGGCCCGGTTCGGCACCGTCTTCTACGGGATGGGGCTCTGCCACTCCGACGGCCGGAACCACAACGTGGACATCGCCATCAGCCTGACCCGCGACTTGAACGACTTCACCAAGTGGACGATCATGGCGATGCGGGGCCACTACAACATCACCGGGCCGGGCGCGGTCTGGTCATGGCAGTACGGTTACCCCTACTGTCTCGACCTGACGAAGAAGGACATCGCCTACATGAACCCCGGTGAGACGAGTTCCGTCGATCTCGCGATGCGGGACGAGGTGGATGCCTTCATCAACATAGGGACGGACGCCGGCGCGCACTTCCCGATCGAGGCGGTCAAGCACCTCAGGAAGCACCCCTGGATCACCATCGACCCGAACATCTGCATGGCGAGCGAGATCTCCGATCTCCACATCCCGGTAGGGATCGTCGGGGTCGAGGTCCCGGGCATCGTCTATCGGATGGACAATGTCCCGATCCAGTACCGCAAGGTCATCGACCCGCCTGAGGGGGTTCTCAGCGACGAGGAGGTCTTCGAGCGGATCTTCAAGCGGCTCGGCGAACTGGAAGCGGAAGAGGCTGCGAAGGGGCCTGCGAAGGCCGTTCCACAGGGCATCCGCGCGGAGGAGTGAAACATGGGAGAACTACTGATCAAGAACGGGTTTGTCTTTGACCCTCTTCAGGGGATCAAGGGCGACCGCATGGATATCGGAGTCAAGGACGGAAAGATCGTCGAGGCGGGCACCCTCAGCGCCCCGAAGACGATCGACGCTACGGGCATGGCCGTGATGGCGGGCGGCGTGGACGTCCACTCCCACGTTGTCGGGCCGAAGGTGAACGTCGGCCGGCTCTTCCGGCCTGAGGACAAGCTCTTCAAGAGCCCCCACAAATCCCCTACATGCAGCCGCATGGAGATGGGCTCCTCGGTCCCCTCCACGTTCAAGACCGGTTACGACTACGCCCGGATGGGCTACGTCTTCGTCAACGAAGCGGCGATGCCGCCGCTCCACTCCCCGCACGTCCACGAGGAGATCCGGGATACCCCGATCATCGACAACGCCGCGATGCCGGTCTTCGGGAACAACTGGTTCACGCTTGAGTATCTCAAGAACCACGAGATCGAGAACAACGCCGCGTATACCGCCTGGCTTCTCCGGGCGACCCGCGGGTTCGGCATCAAGGTCGTCAACCCCGGCGGATCCGAAGCCTGGGGATGGGGGCTGAACTGTGTCAACATCAACGACCCGGTTCCCTACTTCGACATCACGCCGGCGGAGATCGTGAAAGGCCTCATCGAGACGAACGAGCACCTCGGCCTCCCGCACTCGGTGCACCTGCACTGCAACAACCTCGGGAACCCCGGCAACTACACCGACACGATCGATTCGCTCAAACTCGCCGAGGGCTACACCCCGAAGAACAATTTCGGCCGCGAGCAGGTGCTGCACCTCACGCACCTGCAGTTCCACTCCTACGGCGGCGACTCCTGGGGGAACTTCGAGTCCCGGGCAAAAGACGTGATGGACTACGTCAACGCCCACGACAACATCACCGTCGATATGGGCCAGGTGACCCTCGACGAGACCACCACGATGACCGCCGACGGGCCGTTCGAGCACCACCTCTGCTCCCTCAACCACCTGAAGTGGGCGAACACCGACGTCGAACTCGAGACCGCCGCGGGCGTCGTCCCCTACATCTACAGCCCGAACGTCAAGGTCTGCACCATCCAGTGGGCCGTCGGCCTGGAACTGGCCCTCTTCTCGAAGGACATGATGCGGACATTCATCACCACCGACCACCCGAACGCCGGGCCGTTCACCCGCTACCCGCGGGTCATCGCCTGGCTGATGAGCAGGGCCGCACGTGACGAGACGATGAAGACGTTCAAGTGGCTTGACCGGACGATCGACGCCACCTCCATCGACAGCATCGACCGTGAGCTCACGCTCTACGAGATCGCGCAGATGACCCGTGCAGGGCCGGCAAAGGCGCTCGGCATCAGCAATACCTACGGCGGGCTCGCCCCCGGCATGGATGCCGATATCGCCGTCTACGCCCTCAACCCGGAGAACATGCCCTCCGACCCGGCGGAGATTGAGAAGGCCTTCTCGCGGTGCGCCTGGCTGGTCAAGGACGGCGTCGCGACCGTCCGCGACGGTGAGATCGTCGCGGAGCCCGCAAAGCGGACGGTCTGGGTCGACGTGAAGGTCCCGGAGAACGCGCAGGTGCAGAGAGACATCTACGA
>DAIRGM010000080.1:0-6659 GCA_036794525.1 Methanoculleus sp. | reverse complement strand
GGGATCGACGCAGGCGTTAAACTGGTCATCCTCGCAAACACCATCCTCGATATGCAGACGACGCTCGACGACGTGGAGAGGACGGGGATCACCCTCCTGACACCCGAAGCCCTGCGGCTTGCGGAAGATCAGGACTGCACCATCCGGCTCATCGGCGAGATCGTCCCGGAGGCCGGGGTGCTCCGGGTTTCGCCGCGGATCGTCGCAAAAGCGCACCCGCTCGTCGTCGAAGGGACGCTCAACGCCGTCACGGTGGAGACAGACCTCGCCGGGGACCTGACGTTCATCGGGAAGGGCGCGGGCTCCACCGAGACCGCCAGCGCGGTGATCGGCGACCTCCTCTACATCCGTGATCGGCATGTCCAGGGTTCTTGAACGGAGAAAACTGTACCTGCGGCTGATGCGTCAGGCGACGCTTGAGAGTGGCTACTTCACGGTGGCCGACATCGCTGAGGCGACCGAGACCCCCCGGAGCACCGTCCAGGACTGGGTGAACCGCCTCATCGAGGAAGGGTGCGTCCTCATCACGGAGGAGCAGCGGGGGCGGCACGCGGCGCGGTATGCGGCGAGCAGCGTGATGCCGGAGAGCGCCTGCCGCCGGGTCTTCACCACCATCGACGGCGGCGAGGTCGAGATCTACCATGAATGCATGAGCGGGGGCTGCGCAGCCTTCTGCGAGTTTCATCACGCCCGTGCCGGCGGCGCCCTGCAGTCCGTCCGCCGGGACGGGACGCTGCTCCGCGAGCGGGCAAGCCTCGGGCGGCGGGAGGTGGCCGTCGGGCTCGACCCCGCGCCGGCGGTCGGGATCGTCGGCGTCTTCCACGAGGACGGCTGCATCCGCCAGCAGATCCGGTGCATCGGCGGCCCGGCCTACTCGCTCACCGATATGATGTCCTTTGCCGAAGGCGTCTGCGGCGTCACCGTCCGCCGCGAAGGGCCGGTGGTCGAGGGCGAGGTTGTCACCCGGGCGCTCGCCTACGTCGCCATCGGGATCGACGACACCGATACCGGAACCGAGGGCGCGACGTTCGCCCTCGCCCTCGCCCTCCTTCAACACCTCGCGAAACTCGACGGCGTCATGCCGATCGGCCACCGCGTCGCGATGCTCAACCCCCGGCTCAAGGCCCGGACGGCCGGGAACTCCTGCAGTTGCATCGAGCTCGCGGTGGAGCCCGGGTTCGTGGCGCGGATAGAGGAGACCGCCGTGCGATTCGTCGCCGGCGAGGCGGCGTCCCCGGAGTGGGGTATCGCCGTCCGGCAGGGGTTCCGGGTGCCCGGCGCACTCCGGGCCTACGGGAGGAGCGCGAGAGAGTCGGTGATCGGCCGGGAAGAGGCCGAGAGGGCTGCCGAGCGGTTCGGGGCGCACCTCCACGGCGGCCGGGGCGTCATCGGGGCGCTCGCGGCGGTCTCGCTCATCGGACTCCCCCACGACGTGCTCCTCGATCCCGGACGGGACGTCTGTACCGGGTGGGAGCCGGTGGGGTGAGCGGGGGCGGGGTGAATTTTTCGCTTGCGGTGGTCGCCTTTGAGTTCCAATTATAGGGGCGTTCTTTTTTCGAAAATTTGTAACTGCTAGTTATACCCGCCATTCGGTCAGTCACGCACCGAAACGTCGCAAAGCCGTGCACGGATTTCCACTGGGCTACGCACCCAGCGGTGTTTATGCTCCGAATGTTCTCTATCTATCGCAAGTTCAAGACTTTCGGTCTTCTCTTGCACCGGTTCTTCGCACCTCACGGTGCTCACGCTTCCGCCCCCCTCAGGTCAGTCGCGTAATGAACCATCGCAATCGCCACGCACTGCCCGCCCCCATGGGGGCGGGAGGAGCGCGAAGCGCGGGTGGTGGGGGTTAAAGAGAGCCATTACAACGTGGAGACAGGGGAGGGGGCTGCGCCCCCTCCCCGTCAGCCCCTCCCCCAATGGCGATACCCCCACGGTCCAGCGTATGGGCATTTTTGATGATATCTACCGTTTCCGTAGTCCTCTACAGTCCAGTGCACTAGGCTATATTATCCTTTGATTGTTCTATTAGCCGCCAAAGTAATCCCAACGTCATCTCACGCCCATGCTCACTCACCTGTTGCACTCGTACCCTCCGGGACACCTCTTTCCCGAGTGCCTCTATACCTTCTCGCCCCCGCCACCCGAATCCCACGCTCCCTCGCGCTACCCATAAATACCCGGAGCCGGCAGATACCCCTCATCGAGGTGAAGCGCGGTGAGACGTGAACTTGAAGAGGAGATCGAGAAACTCTCCGCCCTTGCACGGGATCGGGGCGCGGAGGCACGGCGGATAGCGGCCCATGATGTGGTCGTCGCGGAGTGGGTGCGGTTCAAGTGCCGGTTCGGGTGCAAGGGCTACGGAAAACACATGTCCTGCCCGCCCTACGCCCCCACCCCCGCCGAGACGGAGCGGCTGCTCGGCGAGTACGGAACCGCCCTCCTTCTCCGGTTCGAGGGCGTTCCGGGGCATCCCGACCTCAAACCCGACGGGATACCCCTCGACTTCCACCCGTTCTTCCGCGACCTCATCCTCTGGGTGAACTCGACGGTGCACCTCCTCGAGAAGACGGCGTTCTACGACGATTTCCCGAAGGCCTTCGGGTTCGGCGGATATCCCTGCATCTACTGCGAGCACCTGCACTGCGTCGCCGAGGAGCACGAAGGGGTCGTCGACGAGAGCATCCGGAGGCTCTGCCGGCATATGGACCTCGTCCGCCCGACGATGGAGGGTGCCGGGATCGACGTCTTCTCCACCGCCCGGAAGGCCGGGTGGGACTTGCACGTCGTCCCCTGCCGCGACCTCGAGTACGGGAAGATCGAGCACGGCAACATCACGTCGGTCGGCCTCGTCCTCATCGAGTGACGCCCGGCCTTCAGTCGCGCCGCACGCCCCGGATGAACTCCTCGGTCATGTGCCAGGCGTCGTCGTCCCTGACCTGCACCGGCGGGTGTTTCATGAAGTAGGCGGACGGAGACGTCAGCACGCCGCCGATACCCCTATCAAGGGCGAGCCTGCAGCACCGGATTGCGTCGATGACGATCCCTGCGGAGTTGGGCGAGTCCTCGACGGAGAGGCGGAGGTCAAGGTACATGGGGACGTCCCCGAAGAGCCTCCCCTCCATCCTGAGAAAACAGACCTTGTTGTCCTTCTGCCAGCAGACATAGTCGCTCGGGCCGATATGGATGTCGTCGTCGTCGAGCGGCACTTCGAGGACCGACTGCACCGCTTCGGTCTTCGATGCCCGCTTTGAGGCGAGACGGTCCCGGTTCAACATGTTCAGAAAATCCGTGTTGCCGCCGGTGTTGATCTGGTAAGTCCGATCCAGTTTCACCCCACGCCGCCGGAAGAGGTCGGCGAGAACCCGGTGGGTGATCGTTGCGCCGAACTGGGCCTTGACGTCGTCGCCGATGACCGGCAGGCCGCGTTCGCGGAACCGCGCCGCCCAGGCGGGATCGCTCGCGATGAAGACCGGCATGTTGTTGACGAGGCCGACGCCTGCTTCCAGCGCACAATCAGCATAGAACCGTGCGGCCTCCTCGGAACCCACGGGAAGGTAGTTGAGCAGCATCTCGGCACCCGAGTCCTCAAGTTCCCGCACAACGTCCTCGCGTGAGGCTTCCTCTTCATCGGCGAGCACGAACCTGCACTCTTCCTTGTAATCCTGCATGTGCCCGGGAAACCCGTCCAGCACTCGGCCCATCCGGACGGCGACACCGGTCTTTGGCATCCCGGGGCAGAATGCCGTGGTGCAGTTCGGGGGGGAGAATATGGCCTCCGAGACATCCTTCCCGACCTTCCTCGCATCGATATCGAACGCCGCGGCCACCTCGATCCCGGACGGCAGGTAGCCGCCGAGGTTCCAGTGCATCAGCCCGGTTGCGGCGTCCTCGCTCTTCTCCCGGTAGTATTCGATCCCCTGAAGCAGCGAACTGGCACAGTTCCCGACGCCCACGATTGCAATCCTGATCGAGTCCACGACGGTCCCCCGGTAGATTCGGTATCCTGCTTGATGCGGCCCTCTCTGATGAGCGCGCTCAACTCCGTGAGAAGCCGCAACTATGGATACAGTTAGGCTTTCGACTATAATACCGACCGGGAAATATAAGGGTATGCTTCGGGAAGTGTCGCGGGGTTTACGGACAGCCCGCCGGGATCCACGATGCTTCTTCCGAAGGGTGAGGAGCCCCTTCACAATCTTTTTCCTCTCCGCATCCCACACCCGCGTCCGGAGGTAACCATGGTCAACGTTGAACATGCACTCATCGGAGAAGCGCTCGTCGGCGAAGGGCCGGAGGTTGCCCATGTCGATCTCGTCATCGGGAAGAAGGGGAGCAGCGTGGAAAAGGCGTTCGTCACGGCGCTCGCTCAAAAAGATACGGCAAAGCATCCCTTCGCGTGATACAGGCCGCACGGCGCGGGACGTTGGGTTCTCTCTTACACGAGCAAGGAGGATGGTGATGCACCCGAACGTGCCGGGAACAAAGGTGGCATCCGTCTCCTCCGTCCCTCAGAGTTCATCCTTGAGCACGCTCGGGAGTTATCCACCTGCGGCCGGCGCCCCTGCGACATCCTGACGACCCGCTCCAGGCCGTAGAAGGCGACGAGGGCTATGAAGTAGATCTGGTTCTCGATGTCGGCAAGCGCCTCGCCGACAGTAGACGCCCGGATAGCCTCCTGACCGGCGCCCGGTTCAGGAAGCAGGCGGAAGAGAAAAATGTATGAATGAGAATAAATGCCCTCGCGCACAAGCACCGCTTCGTACCTTTGAGGTGAAGTGTGACCGGTCACGATAGTCATCCCTGGCATGGCGTCCTGAAATCCATGGGCCTCGTCTTCGGGGATATCGGGACAAGCCCCATCTACACGCTTACGGTGATCTTTCTCCTGGTGGAGCCCACGGCCCCGAACGTGATGGGCATCCTCTCTCTCCTCATCTGGACGCTGATCATCCTCATCACGGTTGAGTACGCGTGGCTTGCGATGAGCCTGAGCAGAAAGGGCGAAGGAGGAACTATCGTCCTCCGGGAACTCCTCACCCCCTACATCAGGTCTGGAACGGCTGCGGCGATCGTCTCCGCGATGACCATCATCGGCGTCGCGCTCCTCATCGGCGACGGGGTCATCACCCCGGCGATCAGCATTCTCTCCGCCGTGGAGGGCCTCGTCCTGATCCCGGGGTTTGAGGCGGCTACGGAAGGCACGCTCATCCTGATCGCCGCGGCCATCGCCATCGGGCTCTTTGCGGTCCAGCAGAGCGGGACCGAGCGGGTGGCCTGGTCGTTTGGACCCCTCGCGGGAACCTGGTTTCTGGCGCTTGCCGCCTCCGGCATCATAGGGATCCTGTGGGCTCCGGCAGTGCTCCTTGCGATAAATCCTTATTATGCCATACGGTTTCTCCTGGATGGGGGATGGCCTGCGTTCTTCCTTCTGTCGGCGGTCATCCTGGTGGCTACCGGAGGCGAGGCTCTGTATGCGGATATGGGCCACCTGGGGAGAAAACCCATTATCCATGCCTGGTATCTCGTCTTCGTCGCCCTGGTGCTCAACTATCTTGGTCAGGGGGCCTTCCTTCTCACCCACCCCGACGTACACTTCGTCCTCTTCGAGATGGTCAGGAGCATCTCACCCCTGATCTATGTCCCGTTCCTTCTCCTCTCCATCCTGGCCACCGTCATCGCCTCCCAGGCGATGATCAGCGGACTCTTCTCGATCGTCTACCAGGGGATTACTACCCGTATGCTCCCGATGCTGAAGATCGACTATACGTCCGCGGAACTCCGGTCTCAGATCTATATCGGCTCGGTGAACTGGTTCCTTCTCGTTGCCGTGCTGGCGGTAATGTTTCTGTTCCAATCCTCCGCCCGCCTGGCCGGCGCCTATGGTTTTGCCGTTACGGGAACCATGACCATCACGGGCATCATGCTCACCTCCATCCTCTTTCGCAGAAGGCTGGTTCTCCCCGGGCTTATCGGCATCGGGGTAACCCTGGTGGACATAGCATTCTTCATAGCCGCCGCCTCAAAGATTCCGGCAGGAGCTTACGTTGCGCTCATCATCGCGTCGATACCGCTTGCTGTCATCCTCATCTACCGCGCCGGTCAGAACCGGGTCGCCCGTACGTTCCGCCCGATGGAGCTCCCCGTGTTTCTCGCCACCTACCGGGACCTCAATCAAGAGGTCTCCAAAATCCACGGCACAGCGCTCTTCTTTGCACGAGACATCCGGATGATTCCTCCCTACATCGCGCTGACGATGTTCACGAACAACATCGTCTACGAGGACAACATCATCATCTCCATCATCATCCAGGACAACCCCTTCGGGGTGAAGAGTGGGTTTAGGGATGACCTGGCGCCGGGACTCCGGAGGTTCGAGATCGAGATCGGCTACATAGAGGTTGCGGATATCAAAAAGATCCTGCAAGATGCCGGCATCCGGGAGAAGGCAATCTTTTACGGACTTGAGGATATCGTCACGGACAACATCGTCTGGAAGGTCTACTCTGCCATAAAGCGCCTTAGCCCGTCATTCGTCCAGTTCTACAAGTTGCCCACGGATAAGATTCACGGTGTTCTCACCCGGGTGGAGATGTAGTTGTGCTGGAGAGGTAACCTGCTCAACAGTCCCGTTGCCAGAGATCCCCCGACAAGAGAAG
>DAIRGM010000020.1:0-39898 GCA_036794525.1 Methanoculleus sp. | reverse complement strand
AGGTCGTTGACGTTCATCGCGATGCAGTCGATCCCGACCGTCCGCCAGTCAGAGAGCTCGTCGGCGACGAGCATCTTCGTCCCGACGCCGTCGACCGCGAGCGCGAGGACGAACGGGCCGCAGTCGATCAGACCGGCGAAGTGCCCGACCTTCCCGAGCATCGAGAACGCGCCGGTCCTCTGGTAGGTAATCGAGTCGATCAGCGCCCGCACCGCCCGGGCCTCGAGGTCGATATCGACCCCGGCATCGCGGTAAGTATGTTCTTTATGAGTCATCAGAATTCTCCGATAGGCGGAACTCATCGTGCAGCACCTGCAGGGCCCGCTTGCCCTCGCTGCCTTTCACGACGAACGAGACGTTCACCTCGCTTGAGCCCTGCGAGATCATCATGGTGTTGATCCCGGCCCGGCCGAGCGCGGAGAAGATCCGGCCTCCCGTCCCGGGGGTGCCGGCCATCCCCGCACCCACGACGGCGACCGCAGCGACGTCGCGGTCGTAGGTGGCCTCCCGCACGACACCCTGCTTCACGATCGGGGTGAGGGCCCCGACCGCGGCATCCAGGTGGGATTCGTCTATGATGAGGGAGATGTTGGCCTCGCTTGAGCCCTGCGAGATCATCATGACGTTCACCTCACGCTCCGCGAGCGCAGAGAAGATCGTCTTCGCGACGCCGGGACGGCCGATCATCTGGGCACCGTTGACGTTGACCAGGGCCACCTTCTCGATCAGGGCGATCGCCTTGACCACCCGTTTCTCCTGGTGCTTATCCCGGAGGATGAGGGTCCCGGGAACATCCGGCCGGAAGGAGTTTTTGACCCGGATCGGGATATCCTTCTGCATCGCGGGTTCGACCGACCGTGGATGGAGGACCTTTGCGCCGAAGAAGGAGAGTTCCATCACCTCGAGGTAGGAGATGTCGTCGAGGACCCGGGCGTCCTTGATGATCCGGGGGTCGGAGGTCATCACCCCATCGACGTCGGTCCAGATCCAGATCTCGTCGGCATCGATCCCGGCGCCGATGACGGCAGCCGAGTAGTCGGAGCCGCTCCGGCCGAGGGTGGTGACGACGCCCTGTTCGGTCGCCCCCATGAACCCCATGACCACCGGGACGGTATCGACGAGCAGCGGGGTGACCCGGCTCCGGATCTTCGCTTCACTCGCCGGGAGAGCGCGGGCATCCCCGTGGTTCGTGGTCGTGACGATCCCGGCCTCGGCGCCGTCGAGGGCAACCGAAGGGATACCGCGCTGCCGAAGGGCGGCCGCGACGATCGGGGCGGAGAGCCGCTCTCCGAAGGAGATGATGTAGTCGCGGGACCGGGGCGTCAGTTCCTTTAAGGTATGCACCGCGGTGAGGATGTTCTGCAGCTGAACAAGCCGGTCGTCGATGACCGAGAGCGCCTCGTCGGTGTAGTCGGGGGCCACCTCCCCGAGGAGCCGGGTGTGCCGGGTCCGCACCGCGGAGAGGAGGTCCCCGATCGGGGGCTGCTCCTTGCTCGCTGCAACCTCCTCGGTCACCGCGATGATCTGGTCGGTGACCCTGGAGCATGCCGAGACGACCAACGCGACCTCGTCGCCTGCTCGCCGATGCGATTCCACAATGTCCGCGACCCGCCGAATACAGTCCGCTTCTCCAACGGAGGTGCCGCCAAATTTCATTAAAAGCCTCATTTTTGGCTCACATGTCCCCTGCAATTGCTTTATGGTATTATACAACTCACCGACTAATAATGCTTGTAGACGAGAGTGTGGACGCGCACGTGCTGGTTATCGGGAGCGGCGGCGCCGGGGTGCGGGCTGCCATCGAGGCCTCCCGGTACGGCAGCGTGGTCCTGGTCTCCAAGACCATTGCCGGCAAGGGCGGGTGCACGACGATGGCGGAAGGCGGCTTCAACGCTGTTCTACGCGAAGGAGACTCGATCGACGTCCACCGCGAGGATACGCTGAAAGGTGGGGCGTACCTCAACGACCCGGCGCTCGTGGACACGCTGGTCCATGAGGCGCCGGAGCGAATGAACGACCTCGTCCGGTGGGGTGCGGTCTTCGACGTGACGAACGAGCGCATGATCGCGCAACGGCCGTTCGGAGGGCAACGGTTCCCCCGGACCTGCTACGCCGGGGACCGGACGGGCCACGAACTGATCATGACCCTGCTCGACCGGCTCGACGCGACGGATACGCAGCTCTACCAGGAGGTCTCGGTCGTCGACCTCGTACCGGACGAGAACGATGCGGTCGCGGGCGCGATCGCTCTTGACCGGGACGGGAACCCCATCCTCTTCTCGGCCGACGCCACGGTGCTTGCGACCGGCGGGGGGACGCAGGTCTACGATATATCCACGAACTCCGCCGCCGGGACCGGGGACGGATTCGCCATGGCCTACCGGGCGGGGGCGGAGCTGATCGATATGGAGATGATCCAGTTCCACCCTACGGGTGCGGTCTACCCCTACGACGCCCGCGGCCGCCTGGTGACGGAGGCGGTCAGGGGCGAAGGGGGCATCCTCCTGAACGCACGACGTGAACGGTTCATGGAGCGCTACGACCCTGCCCGGATGGAACTCTCGACCCGGGACGTGGTGGCCCGGGCGATCGCGACCGAGGTGCTGGAGGGCCGGGGGACGAACCGGGGCGGGGTCTATCTAGACGTGACCCACCTCCCCGCGGAGAAGATCGAGACCCGCCTCCCGGTGATGCTCGAGCAGTTCCTCGCCTACGGCGTGGATATCCGGCGGGAGCCGATGGAGGTGGCGCCCACCGCCCACCACATCATGGGCGGCCTCCGGATCACCCCGGAGTGCCGGACGACGCTCCCCGGTCTCTTCGCCTGCGGGGAGGTCTCCGGCGGGGTGCACGGCGCAAACCGCCTCGGCGGGAATGCTCTCGCGGAGACGCAGGTCTTCGGGAAGCGGGCCGGTGAGTCCGCCGGGAGAGCGCCGGAACGAAGCGGCCGGGTCGATGCCGTCCGGGTCGACGAGACGCTCCGGATGCTCGATGAATTCTTTGCGGGCGACACGAGTCCCGCAACGGTGCAAAGGGACCTGAAACTCACGATGTGGAACAAGGCCGGGATCTTCCGGACCGCCCCCGACCTTACGGCGGCGCTCGACGATATCCGCGGGCTCGCCAGCCGGCGGCTCCGCGCCGCCTCGACCGCAAACCTGCTTGAGTGTTGCACGGTCCGGAACATGTGCACCACGGCATCCCTGATCGTCCGCTCTGCCCTCTTGCGGCCGGAGAACCGGGGCGCCCACGTCCGCCGGGACGCGACGGTCGCGACCGAGCCTGCAACGTCGCCGTTCTCTCACACCTACGTCTCGCTTGCCCGCGAGGGGATCGAGCGGCGGGAGGTCGTGGCATGAAGACGATCACCCTCGCGGTCTCCCGCTTCGACCCGGCCGGGGACACCGAGCCGCACGTTGAGGAGTACACCGTCCGGGTCAACGAGGGTGCCCGGGTGCTCCATGCCCTCCACGCGATCCGCGACGAGCACGACCCGACGCTCTCCTACCGCTACTGCTGCGGCTCCGGGCAGTGCGGGAGCTGCGCCGTCAAAGTGGACGGGACGCCCGCCCTCGCCTGCATGGCCGAGGCCCGCGACGGTATGACAGTCGAGCCACTCGACCTCCCGGTCGTCAAAGACCTCACGATCGATATGGAGCCGGTGATAGCAAAGATTGCCCGGATCTGCCCGGCGCCGGACGCGATCCTCCCGACCCCGGAGGAGATCGCGGCGATCAAGCCGCTCCGGGACTGCATCGAGTGCCTCTCCTGCGTCTCGGCCTGCCCGGCGCTCCAGGTGATCGACTTCGCCGGCCCGACGGTCCTCCGGCAGGAGATGCGCCTCGCCCTCGACCCCCGGGACTCCGGGGACCGGATATCCGACGCCATCGAGAAAGGGCTCTTCTACTGTACGACCTGCAAGCGCTGCACGGAGGTCTGCCCGAAAGAGATCGATATCCCGGGGAAAGCCATCGAGAAACTCCGGGAGCTGGCGAACCGCCGCGGGCTGACCCTCCCCCGCCACCAGGAGGTAGCGCAGCTGGTCCGGGAGACGGGCCGGAGCGTCGAGCGGACCAGAGCGACGTTCCTTGAGCAGGTGCCCGAGGTGATCGAGCCCGACGGCCCTGTCCGTGGCGAGGTGGGGTTCTTCGTCGGGTGCATGTTCAACGGCCGGGTGCCGCAGACGGCACTCGACGCGATGGAGGTCATGAAGCGCAACGGGATCCGGGTGATCGTCCCCCACGAGCAGGTCTGCTGCGGTTCGCCGCTGATCCGGACGGGGCAGACGACGGATGTCGCGGACCTGAAGCGAAAGAACATCGAGGCCTTCGCCCGCCGGGGGGTCACGACCGTGATGACGATCTGCGCCGGGTGCGGGGCGACGCTGAAGAACGATTACGAGACGCCGTTTGCCGTGAAAGACGTCACGGAGATCCTGACCGAGTACGGGATCGAGCCCCCGGCGAAGCTCGATATCAGGGCGACCTACCACGACCCCTGCCACCTCCTCCGCGGCCAGGGAATCAGCGAGCAGCCGCGGACGCTGCTACGCGAGGCTGTCCGGGAGTTCATCGAGATGCCCTCCCAGTGTTGCGGCGCCGGCGGCGGCGTCCGGTCGGGGGTGCCCGAGGAGGCGAAAGCCCTCGGGGCGAAGCGCGGCGAGGCCGTGAAGGCGACGGACGCCGACGTCGTGGTGACGGTCTGCCCGTTCTGCGAGTTCCACATCGCGGATTGCACGGATGTCCCGGTGAAGAATCTGGTGACGGTGCTGCTCGAGGGCTACCGGAAGAAGGACGCGGAGCGGGAAAACTCCGCCTAATTCGCTCTTTTTGGTGTAACGGCATCAAGGAACTTTTCCGAGGGATGACCGCCCTCCCTGCCCTACAGAGGGTCAGTCCTGTCCGCCGCCGCGTTTTAAAAGCATCATGCTCGTGAATATCCCGGAGAAGACGACCTGCATCCCGGCGAGGAAGAGGGCCGGCGCCCAGACGGCGTTTTCGATCTGGAAGAGCGGGCCGAATCCGGCGGTTGCCCGGTCCCGGAGGATCCCGAGCCCGGCGAGGAGTTCCCACTCGAGGCTGTGGTAGTTCACGAGCCGGGAGATAAGCGGTCCCGGTTCGCCGTAACCCTGGACGGCCGGGTAGACGGCGATGGCCGGGAAAAGATCACACTCACGGCGTATTCCTCCCGCGGGACCTCCGGATGAGGTAGTAGCCCACCGCGAGCACGATCACGGCCCCGAGAGCGCACGCGAGGTGCACGGGGTTGTAGAAGACGGTGAAAGCACTTTCGGCGCCGTGATACGTCGTTGTATCTGCGGGCTCGGCAAGCACAGTTTGCCGGGCATTCTCCAGATCGGCTGCCGATGCCTCACCACTTGTCGGGTTGGCCTGCACGCCTTCACCCGGACCCGTGGCTGCATGTGCAATACCGCTGCCGGCCAGGATGAAGAGCAGCAGGGCGATGCAGATCAGCCCTCCCCGACCGGTACCGTTCATGAGTCGCTTTCTTTCCATCGATATTCACCTGCCGGTGCGTCCCGGGATACCGATCCCGGTATTCACGGTGGAGACGTCGACGCTCTCCTATAAACCCTTTCTGTGCCGCGCGTCTACACATCGAGTCCATCCGATCGATTCCGAGCGCAGAACGAACGCAACAGGCCGGAACCCAGGTTGAGCCGGGGAGGAACCCTTCATCCCGGTAGCCACCAGCCGACCGGAACCCTGATGCCGGGGACTGTCCAATATTCTGGACACATGTCTAAAATATTGGACATTCGAGAGGACCACCTCAGGATCCTCTCCCTCTTCATCCGGGGCTACGATCGCGAGATGTACATCCGGGAGGTTGCCAGATACCTTTCCATCAGCCACGGAACGGCCCAGACGGCCCTCGAATACCTTGAGGCAAAGCAGGTCCTCCGTTCTGCTACCAGAGGCAGGACGCGGTTATTCTCCCTGCGCCGGGGCGATCACGCGCGGGACTTCTGCACCCTTGCCGAGGTCTACCGGAGGATCTGCTTTGGGGAAGAGGAACCCTTCGTCGCCGGAGTTCTCAGCCGGGTCATCCCCCTTATCGAGGGATGCGGTGCTGTCTTCGGGAGCCACGCCGAGGGGACCGCGGACGAGGAGTCCGACCTCGACCTGTTCGTTGCCGGAGAATGCCGGGTGGAGGAGATCGAGAGAGTCGGGAAGACCTACGGTCTCCCGATTCATCTCACCGTCTACCCGCTGGAGATCTTTGATCGTAGTCTCCACACAGACCCCTTTCTCCAGGAAGTGCTCCGGAACCATGTCTTGATCAAAGGCACCGAACACTTCGTCGAGAAGGCGGTGGGATGATGGACCGGTTTGTGTGGTGCGGCCGGATCAAGAATGGGATCTCCCTTACTGCCCCAAACGAGACCCTAGCGTCGGCATACCTGGGGAAGGCCGAAGAAGCCCTTGAGACGATGCAGACGATCACCACTCACGACCGGAGGATAACGACCGCGTATTACGCGATGTACTTCTCCCTATACGCGGTCCTCACGCGGATTGGAATACGGTGCGAAAACCATTCCTGCACCATCCTGCTCATGAAACGGCTTCTCTCCGACTACTTCACTCCGGAGGAGGCGACACTCGTGGAAAAGGCAAGGGGAGCGCGGGTCGACGCCCAGTATTACGTCTCGCGAGAGATTCCCGACCTCTTCTGCGACCAACTGATCCGGGCCGCTCCCCGGTTTCTGGTGAAGTGCAGGAACATCGTCGGGGCGATGAACGAGAAGACCATCGGGATTCTGAGGGGACGCCTGGCGGAGGCGTTACGGGAGGAAGGGTGAGGGGGACCGCCGCCCCGCTCACCTGCCGGCGACCACCGATGCCGCGAGCCGAGAACCGGGGACAGGAACAGCGACCCACCCGGGCGACCGATGAGACGACCTTCGTTATTTCGTCTGCCGGGGGTTTCCCAGTCACGTGGAACTCTCAAAAAAGGTATCTGCTGCCGCCCGCATCCCCGGCAGCCTGAAGAGTTGACTCCTGGCACAGAAATCACTTATAGCGCGACAACGAGCTCTTCGATCAGGAGGGGGGCCGCCTATAACGAGAGAGAACCATGAGACAACCATTAATACTAAGGGTCGCTGCCGTGCTCCTGGTGGTGCTCGCCGGGATCGCGCCGGCGGCCGCCCTCGACGATCTTACGGCCGATCCTGTAGGGATCGAGGAGATGACATATGGCCTCTGCGCATTCGAGCGGGCGCTGGGGTCAAAGGAGCGGACTGCAGCGGCTACCTATATCGCCACCGCGATGGAGGAGCGCGGGCTCTCGGTCAGCACCGGGAGGTTTTCGTACAGCAACTGCTACTTCGACCCGCCGCTTGCCCTCTCCTCAAACATCATCGGTGTCAGGGAGGGATCGACCGACCGGATCGTCGTTATCTCCGCGCACTATGATACCGCCATCCCGGAGACCCCCGGCGCCGACGACAACGCCGCGGGCGTCGCAACGATGCTTGAGGTCGCCCGGGTCCTCAACGAGACTCCCCTGAACCATACCGTCTACTTCATCGCCTTCGGCGGCGAGGAGACCGGGCTTGAGGGGAGCACAGGGTGGCTCGCCGACAACCCGGACCTCCACGACCGGATCATCGCGGCGATAAACCTCGACTGTGTCGCCTCCGGGGACCGGCTGCTCGCAACAGCGCTCCCTCAGCACCGGTGGATCCTTGATCTGCTCCCGTCGTGCATCGAGGAGACGCCGGAGCGGCTGCTCGACGCTGCACGGGGGGACGAACACGCCTTCCGTGCCGCGGGGATACCGGCGCTCCGGCTCTACGAGCGCGACAGTTATGCGATCATCCATACCCCCGACGACCGGCCGGAGAGGCTCAACTACACCCTTGCCGCGGAGTGCGCACGGATCGTCGCCGGGACGGTTGTGGGGATCGATACGGCCGGAGAGGCCCCGCAGGTCGATCTCAGGATTGAGGAGGGGAAGGTCGTCTTCAGGACATCGGGCGATGTGCCGGTGGAGGTGATCGTCGACGGCACCGGCCTCGGGGTGCTCCCGTCCGGGTCGGTCACTCTCCCGGGAGGAACCCACGTCGTGCAGGCGGTCGCCTACGGCCCGACCGGGGAGAAAGGGGTTGCGACCGCCATGGGAGAAGGTGTGGGGGTCGTGCCGCCGGCCGTATCGGGAAGCGGTATCACCATCCCCTGGGGGAGTAGAGCCGAATCAGGCACAGGTTCTCCGGTTCTGCTCACCTTCGCGGCCATTCCACTCTCTTACCGCCTCGATCGGCCTGAAGAGGTTGTCCGGGTCGACGGCTACCTCGACGGGATATTAATCCGGGATCTCGAGGACGGCCATGCAGCGATCCCGGTCCCGGGGCCACACTCCTTCACGGTCGTGGCCCGTGGAGTCGCCGGCTCGGTCATCGGGGCCGACCGGAGCGACTTCGCCATCTCAAGCTATGGGAGAGTCGAACTCGACGGCGGGCTCCTGCAGGTCGATGAGACCGGCGGGGTTGCCTGTTCCGCATCGGCCTGCACATATACCCGCACCTACACCCCGGGTGAGCACTACTTCATCGTGGTGGGGTGCGATTACCGGGACACCGCGGACGTGTTCCTGCGGACGGCGGAGTTCCGGGTTGACGGTCCTGGCGGCCTGAAGTATGAACGGCGCCTCCCTGATCTGCCGATCCTCAACGACTCCCGGCAATCCGAGATCGTCCTCTGGCTGGAGCCGGAGGAGCCGGGCACCTATAACTGGACTGTCTTCTGCAGCGCGGGCGAACGGGAGGCTACGGAAACCGGGAGCCTCGTCCTCCGGTAACCCGGCGGCATTCGCCCCGGATTCTGGGGCTGATGCCAGGACTGTCCGGCACCCCGGGCCGGCCCGGGAGACCCCCTCTCTTCCACCCGGGATCACGAACAGGGGTTACACGTCGGATGCACCGGTGACCCCTCCGGCGCTAGGTCCTCCCCGACCCCATAATGCCCATCAGGCTCTTTACGGGACCGGCGAGCCGGTGAAGGCCACGGGAGGCGCCGTCCCCCTCGTCATAGACAACGTGCACGACTTTCGGTTCCCCGCCGACGCCGACAGTCCCGACCTGTTCAATGACGAGCGACGTCGAGCCGTACCGGACCATCCCGAGGATCACGTCGGTGCCGACCGTGAACGAGGCCGAGCTCTCCGGTTCCCCGGCGACCGTCCCCTCGAAGAACCACATGCAGGGCAGGGCAACTTCAAACGTGCCCGTCTCGTTCCTGACGAAGGCCCGGGCGCCTTCGGCGACGGGGCCCGGCACCGGTTCGAGGTCGAGCACGAACTCCCGGCCGGGGAGCTGGAGCGTCACCGGGCTCCCTGAACCCGCGTCGGCGACGAACGCCGCCGGGGCGGCGGTCACGAAGCCGTAGTTCCGGAGGGGCGGAAGGTTGGTGAGGTTCACTTCACTGGTCGGTTGAACCGGGCTGAAGTAAGCGGGATCGGCCACGACGACCTGCGTCGTGGGGCCGGACGGCAACCCCAGCGCCGCCACGCACCCGGCGTCGGGGAACGTCACGTTCTCATCGAGCAGGATCATGCCGGGGTGCTGCCGTGCGATCTCCTCGGTGATCGGAACCCTCTGTGGGGTTTCGATGACCGGGGTGTACATCGACATATCTCTCGGCTTAACCCACTCGTCGAAGGTATCGAGCCAGTTCGTGGTTTCCCCGGTGGAGGGCGCCGGAGCGGCGGCGGAACCCGCCGGGAGGATGAGCGCCAATATCAGGAGTGTTTTGATTACCCACATACCCGGTAACCTCATTGGTTGAGAGGGATCTCGGCATTCTTCTATAAACGATTTCTGTGGCACGCGTCTACGCGTCGGGACCTGCCGGATTGGTTCCACGTCAGAAATCGGTACCCTCACCCGCATCAGTACTTCATGTACATCCCGAGCACCGCCGATCCGCCATCGGCCGTCGGGATGAGGGCCACGACCCTGCTGTACTCGTCCAGCCGCTGCGTCGACGTCCATGACGCGGCTCCGTCCCCATCGAACCTCTCCACCCGGAGGAGGGCGGCGCCGTAGTCGTTTCCGGCAAGGACCGCCGAGAGGTACCCGCCGTCAGGGGTCCAGGTCACCGGAGATGAGGCGTTGATCGTGCTCCGCCGGAGGATGCTCCCGTCCTCGCCGAGCGAGACCTCCAGAACTCCCGCCGGCTCCGCACCTGTGACCCCGGCAAGCAGGCCGTAACCGCCGGCCGGGTCCTGCCGCGCCGCCGAGAGGAGGTATCGCTCCCCGGGGCCGCCGCGGATCGTCGTGTTCCAGACCGGTGCGCCCCGGTCGTCGAACTTCGCCGCTGTGATGGCTCCGGGCGCCCCAGCTGCTTCCCCGGCGATGAGGCATCCTCCCGCCGGTGCCGGGACGATAATCGGGATCGAACCCGGACTCACGCCTCCGGCCGGCTCCTGCCAGGCGACGCTGCCGTTAGTGTCGATCCTCGCAACCAGGTCGTCACCAGCCGCGATCCAGCCCCCGGCACCCGAGGGTGCGACCGCCCAGTACTCCCCCTCCGCGGCAAGGTCCGTACGGTGCCGCTCGCTCCCATCTGTGTCCATCAGGATAAGGAGGCCACGGGAGGCCGCGACGGCGAACCCTCCCGGAGCGGCAGGCGCGATCCCCGTCCCGCGACGGTCGTCCGGTGTCGGGTAGGTCCTATCCCATGCCACCGCCCCTTCCCGGTCGAGGAGGATTGCCCTCGGCGTCGGGTGGAACTCGCCTGCCTCCGAGGCCGAACCGGCAATCGCATAGCCGTCGGGGACCTCGACGATGGAGAATGCTTCGTCGAACCTCCCGCTGTCGATGACGGTGAACCACTCCCGATTCCCGGCATCGTCCAGTTTCAGCACCCAGACGTCCCCCTCCAGCGTGCGATGGCCCGGGGTCAGCGGCCGGTCGAGGCATCCGGCGGCGGTGGTTAGCAGGATGAGGGCAGTAACGCCCATGAAAACCCGGAGGATTTTATCGTTAGTTGTCATTGGTTTGTACTCCCGGGGATTGCAAAAAAGGTTAGTAGTAGTAATATACTTTTGACATTGATGGGTTAGAATCAAATTTATCAATGTCATGATTCCAAATGTTGCTGACATAGAAGTAACACGCAGAGTATGGGTAATCCTTGTCACCATGAATACCAGTGGTCCAAGCATAGGTCATCCCACTGTTCCAGCATCCCAATAAATAGAGCCGGTTGTCCGAGAAAACATGCTTAAACAGCGCTCTATCCTCGAGAGTTTCATAATATACTAACCTAAAGAGATCATATTCTGCATCCGTTATAGGGCTAGGATGATCCTCATCATAGTAGCACAGTTGATAGAAAACTTCAGTTGGGTAACTATACACTATAACATCATAGAGGTCATTTCCGCCATTTACGATATATGGCAGTAGCGAATCATCGAGACCCGACCCTCCATAAACATCGCAGTGTGTCTGCACCCAGATGAACGGTGTACTCTCCGTTGTTGAATAAAGTTCATCGAATGCCGAGGGTTCTATTTTTTCGGTAGTAACTAGTTTCGGCTTAAGATGTGTAGCGTTCTGATCGTCCATACCAAACTTCGCTTTGATTTCGTCAATATAGACTTTATTAATGTGTCCCTCTACAAGTATCTTTTTAAATTCTTCGCGCTCCTTTTCCTTCATTGTGCGATCGGCTCCCTGATCGAGAATGTCAATCAGTTTATCAAGAGAACCATCGTACTCTGTGAGTATAGCCTGAGCGAAAACGTCAATGTCAGTTAACTGTTGAGTCTCAGACCTTTGAATTTTTTCTGATACGTAATCTTGGATTTCATAGTCGATTGGTTTAAACAGATCATTAATAGCCTGCTTCTCACAGTCTGAAAGGATCAGAGGCTGTTCATTTGCACTTGCTGTAGCAGCATCCACAATGTCCGGTGTTACGGTCACAGGGTTTTCTCCACCAATAGCCGTCACCGGCACCACCACACCCACCAGCATTACTGCCAAGAGCATAGAGAATGCTCGTATTCCAACTTTTTCGTTCATGTGTTTTTCCTCCAGTTTTCTCCCCGGAGGCAGGAGAGACACACGTTTAAGTACGGAGAACGTGTACATCCTGTTGCCTCCGGGCTTGCGGGGCGCGTCATCCAGGGCGTCAACCGGGGATGGACGACCCCCGCACACAAACGGGTACCGCACGCGGCACCCGATGCGATTCTGAGTCTTTAGAACATATAAAATAAGCAGTCATCGTTCGGTTTTGACCGAATTCAACATAAAGCTTCTTATGGTAGGGCGATCTTCCGATCCGTAGGACCACGCCGCCTGGGTGCCTCACATTCACCCATCCCGCCACGCAGCAGATCGCAAGGTTTAAGATTTGTTCGGCCAGAACCGAACGACGACAGCGGGTTTTATAAGATTCCCCCTCGAATCCGGGTTTAGTTCCGGGTGCAGGAACGCCCGGACGCTCCTTGAGGGATACTTATGAAACGATGGTTATTCATGCTGGCAGCACTCTTCCTGCTCGCGGCTCTGCCTGCTGTCGCCAGCGCCGCACCACCCGCGCACAACTATGACTGTTCGGATACGACGCCGACGGCCTACGACGCGCGGGTCGATCAGGGTGCAATGGGCTACGACAACTCGTCATCCACGAACGCAGTAGCATCGACAGCGTACAATCAGTTCAGGTCGGATGCGATATTCTTCTTCAACGGCCATGGCCTCTACTACGACGACTCGCATAAAGGCGGTGGAATAAAGTTCTCCTCGGAATCCTGGATACTGGCCGACACCGACGGCCACTACCCGGGAAACTACCAGTATTACATATCTGATTACGGGACCGACATCAGGGACGTCCTGCTCGCAGTCTATCTCGCCTGCCATTCGTCGCATTACAACCCTTACAACGGAGATCTTCTCCAACAGACCATGAACAAAGGTGCAGACATCTGCCTGGGATTCGACGGCGAGGTCGAGGTCGAAAACGGAAAGTGCTGGTCCGGGAGCTTCTGGGACCGGTTGCGAAACGGGGAGACCGTTGCAAGCGCCGCAAGCAATGCAAAGGACGACTGCTACTTGCACTGGCCGTTCGGTTACCATGGAGTGGACACCTACGAGATCTCCGGCAGTTACAACAGTTATCTTACTCCCGCTCGCTACGGAGTCTATTAATGAGGTGATTCAAGCATGAAATGGATACCAATTACTGCAATTATATGCCTCGTCATCGCGGTCTCGGCCGTGTCGGCAGCTGGCGCCGGCGCCCCGATCGGGGTGGATACCGCAAAAGAAAAAGCACAGGACTTTCTTAACGCACCCGACGCAACCGTCCAGTACCAGAAGACCGAACGCCTGAATCTGGGAGAGTACTATGTCTTTGGTACCGGATACGGACAGGTTTACGCCAACGCCCGGACCGGGGTGATCGAACGTGCCACGTTCGACTCCGCACGGAAGGGTTGCCACGATATCCGGCTGGATCGGGCCGCAGCCGAAGCAGCGGCAAGGGCCTACGCCGAAGAGAAATACAGCGGTTTTACGAAGAAGAACATGCGGCTTATCGAGTCGAGCCCGGTCTCTCACGGCGATGCAGGCAGCGAGTATTCGTACATCTGGAGAGAAGAGAACAGCGGTGTTCTCACTCCGAACACGGTCGTCGTGAACCTTAACCCGAGCACCGGCGAGATCGTCTCGTACATCGGGATCCAGCGGGGGATCGAATGCCCGCTTGAGCCGAAATTTTCCCGGGACGAGGCGCTGAAGATCGCAGCCGGGCAGTTCCCGGGAATCCGGGTGACCAGTGCAACGGCCGACCTCTCCGTTGAGTACACCCGACCGGACGCACAGACGCTGACATGGGTGATTACGATGAGAGGTGAGCCGGAGGACCACGTTCTCCAGGGAGGGCTCGTCGTCGTCGACGCACAGACAGGAGAGGTGCTGATGGTGAGCCCATACCTCTAAATCACCTCTTTTCCTAACGTGATACAATGCACTCGAAGACGTGGATATGGGTTGGCCTTGCCGCCGTTCTCCTCCTCGTTGCGGCGAACCTCGCCATATTCGCTGCCTTCCCCCCGGGGCACCAGCACGTGCAGGAACCGCTTAAACGGGTTAACTGGATGATGCCGTCCGGACCGGGGTTCGAGTACCGCGGCCCCTACGAGAACCCGGTGATCGTCTACGACGGGACGAACGAGACCTGGCAGCTGCAGAATACTACCGCCTGGAGCCAGACCCTCTCCCTCGGTGACCGCTACAGCCTCGATCCGGCCCGCCCGGAGGATATCCGGTACACTCCCGATATCACAATCGAGGGCGACAAGATCAGCCTCGATTTCTTCATTCGGAACCTCGCGGGCGAAGACTGTGCCCGGGCCGATCTTGCCGTGACGACGGGGGTTGAGCGCCTGAACGCCACCACCGGGTCGCCGGAGGGGGACATCCTCCCCGGCGCCGCGACCACGCTGTCTATCAACGATCTCGCCGCCGGGGAGTGGCGCGAGGTGCGGGTGACGGCGGACCTTCCGCAGCCCGGCCCGGAGGAGATCCTTTACCTGACGATCGATCTTGCCGCCCCGTACACCATCACGACCCCGAACGACACGCCGATCACCTTCGACTTCCGGCGGGTGACCGTCACCATACCGGGTTCCAACACCTCCTGGAAAGAAGGGCCCGACCCCAGCTTTACTCCGGACCCCAACTACAACAGGGCCCGCCTTCCCCGGGGATATGCAGTGGTTATCGTGCAGGGCGCGGATGCGCCCCCGATCATCCCGTTACCGACGATGACTGCAAGATGACTCCAGGACAAATTCTACCCGTCCGACCGGCCCGAAGCCCCGTTTCACCCGGGAAGAACCCCGAGACCGTTTCGGAACCCTTTTCACTCCCGACGGAAGAATACCTGATTGTTCCAGACCAGACCATGAAAAATGTCACGCTCGACCGGGACGATATCGCCACTCTCGCTTCCGACGTCCGGGTCGCAATCCTCAAATCGCTCGATACCCGGCCGATGACGATGAGCGAGCTCGCCGATCGGCTTGGCCTTGCCAAGTCGACCGTTCATGAGCACCTCGCCGTCCTGGCCGACGCGGACCTGGTGACGCACGAGAACGCCCGGAAATGGCGGGATTACACCCTGACGGAGAGGGGGCGGCGGATCCTTCATCCCGGGAGGGATCACCGGATCGTCTTCCTCCTCGGCACGTCCCTGGTTGCCATGACGGCCGGGGTGCTCTGCGTGACATCATTTCTCCACGGTTTCACCATCCAGGGGGGAAGCGTCGTCCGGGAACCCCTCCTCCTCTACGCGGGCGAGGCGCTCCTCTGTATAACGATCGCGCTCTGGTACCTTGCGCTGTGGTGCCGGCGGAGAAATTCCCCTATACCGGCGTAGTTTCTCTCCCAGTCGCACAAACGCCTGTTCCCGGGCTGTGGGGCCGGAATCCCCTGCCTCACTCCCGGTATTAACTTACAATGAAGTCGATCAGATAGTAACTCCCACGATACTCCACGATCTTCCCCCGGTAACTCTTTGCGATACGCCCCGCCTCGTCTTCGGATAGCAGCACCTCCAGGCCGCCGCTATGGAGGGTTTCATTCACTGTGGGAAGTTCGGCGAGATCGGCATCGGTGAGCTGGGCGATCTCGTACCCGGCGCTCCGGAAGTCGGCCTCGGTCCAGTTTGCAGGAAGCTCGAACCCGTAATGTTCCGCCTTTCCGTTGCTGATATTGTGCAGTATGAGGTAGCAGCCGCTCAACATCGCGGGCGGGCCTTCCGGGACGACGTCGGCGGAAGAGTAGACGTAGTGGAGAATCCTCTCTGGGAATACGGTATCGTGTTGTCCTGTGCTCTCCACGTAGTATTCAACACCGCCGATCCTGAACAGGGCGAGAAGAACGCTGTCGCTGATGGTCAGAAGCGCCGCTCCGCCCCCGTCAAGCGTGCCGGAGAAGGAGTGCCTCCCAGCACTGCGGGATTCGGGGTCGTGCAACGACTCCTGCAGGTCCACCTTGTAGGGTTGCCCGGCGATGTACACGGTCAGTGATTCGCCGCGGAGCAGGTGGTCCCGGATTGCCTGCGTATCGTAGACCGCAAGGTCATAGCGCCGGATCGACGACGAGATCCCGAGGTCGCCGGGATCCCGGGCCGAGGCGTCCCTCTTCTCCGTGAAAGAGTCGATATGGACCATGACCAGCTCCTGCGGGGTTGAGGTTCCGGCGACCTCCGTGCCGGGCCCGAACGCCGCAAAACCTGCCACCAGCACCGTAGCCACGACCACCAGAAGCAGAGCCGGGAGCAGGGGATTTTTTCGGATCATTTCAGTACACCACATGCGATCTGTTCTGAGGGGTGAGGGGCAAGCCCGCTCCACCCCTTCCGGGAACTATTGCCGGCACCTGTACTCACCACCAACAGGGGAAGTTGATTCCCGACCTCAACAATAGGATGCGACAACACCCTTCGTTTCAGTAATTCTCCGCGAGTTATCATGGTTGGCATCGCCATAAAAGCCATCGTTTGCCGAAAATTGCAGCCAGGCGGTTTTCATGAAACAGCCCCACATAACGGTCTGATAGTACCTGTTATGTTCGTAAAATTGGTAAGCTCTGTTATAGGTCTCTGTTTGGTTGGGTGCATATTCATGGGCCGCATCAAAAGCATGTCCTAATTCATGCATGGTTACAACCGCTCTGTCTTTGAGCACAGCGTCATAGGTAGAGGGATCATCTGCCATTTGCGCCCATGCATATCTGCAAAGGCTGGGGAAGTCGTAGCCCCCTGAAGATCCAACCCCTTCAAATTCGATGGAGTCATAACCGCCTAAATACAAGCCGAGATCTGCGGATTTCGAATTTAGGTATGATTCGGGGAAATATTTTTTGAATGTTGAGAGTGAAGAGTTGATAATCTGCGGATCGTTGGAGAGCTGTTGCGCCTTCGATGTATCATATATGGGCACGATGTTCACTCCGAGAGTGTTAAAGTCATAATTGCAATACTGAATGATGGCTGCCGCTGTGTCCTGCCAATCAGGCTCGTCTGCCATCCATTGGCTATCGGTAGCAACAAGGACTCTCACAGTGACGGTTGCACGCGGATCAGCCTGTTCTTCAAGCATTTTCTTCAGCGCATATGCTTTTTCGTCGATTGCATGAGTTGAAAGAGGATGGAAGTCGATGGGGATCGTGTCGCCTTCGGGGACAATATCTTTTGATGAGTACACATATTGTAAGAACGCACTTGACGATTTCGAATCTTGCATTGAGGTGCTTTCGATGAAATATTCGGTGTAATCAATAACAATTCTGCCCAGCAGAACGTTATTACCAACCGTAAGAAGCACTTGGCTATCTTCAATACCAGTGAGACTGCCGGTAAAGGAATGGATCCCTGTAGCAATAGCTTCTGTATCAATCGTCGTTTCCTGTAGATCCATCGTGTAAGGCTGCCCTTCTAGATACACTGTTAGTTGATCACCACGAAGCAGATGTTCACGGATTTTCGGCAGGTCAAAGACTACTAAATCGTAGTTCTTTATCGAAGAGGGGATTTTCGCGTAGACCTCTTTCTCATCAGCGATTCTCATCTCTGTCAGATCCCCAAAGTGGACAAGAGCCTTCTCGCTAGCGGATCTGTTAGACATCTGCTCATCTTTACTCTTGAAGTCTGAAGCACTCACCGCAGGTACCAAAACCACGCTCACCAGCATTACCGCCAGGAGCATGGAGAATGCCCGCAGTCCAATTTTTCCGTTCATGTGTTTTTTCCTCCAGGTTCTTTTCCCAGAGGCAGGAGAGGCACACGTTTAAGTACGCAGAACGCTTACGTTCCCTTTGCCTCCGGGCTAGCGGGGCGCGTCATCCAGGCGCCAACCGGGGATGGGCAACCCCCCGCACACAAGCGGGTACCGCACGCGGCACCCGATTCGATTCTGGGTCGTTAGAACATATAAAATCGGCAGCCATCGTTCGGCTGGAACCGAACGCACCATAAACCTTCTTATGGCAGGACAATAATTCCTGCCCCTGGAGACAGGATCCGTCGACACCTCACAGCCCCGGACAGCCGCACCCTCCCTCCTCTACGTGGGCGAGGTGCTCCTCGGCGTAACGATCGCGCTCTGGTACATAGCTCTGCGATGCCGGCGGGGAATCTCTCCCATACCGGAGTAGTTTCTCTCCCGGTCGCACACGAGCCCGTTAAACCGCCCTCAGAATCATCTTCACCTTTCCCAATCCCGAGCAGAACCATAAAGGGGTACCGGCGCCCACACTGGTGAACCGGACGGAGCGGAGCCCTCATGAACGGCATGATCACGGATTTCCTGGTAGTCGCAGATCAGATCTTCATCCTGGTCCTCCTGATCGCCGCCGGCTATGTCGCGGTCGCGACAAAGATCGTGGACCCCCGGGCCACCCGGGGTCTCTCCGGGCTCCTCATCAACATCACCCTGCCGGCGCTGATCATCGCCTCGATGCAGGTGCCCTTCACCACCGAGCGCCTCGCGGGTGCCGAGACCCTGATCCTCGCGACGGGGGCGCTCTACGTCATATCGTTCGCCATCGCCTGGGTGGTCTCGAAGGCCATGCGGATTCCGGCCGCGGAGGAGGGGGTGCTCCAGTTCGCGATCGTCTTCGGCAACGTCGGGTTCATGGGGTTTCCAGTCGCTCTGGCGCTCTTCGGGGAAGAATCGCTCTTTTACGTCGCGATATTCAACCTCGTCTTCAACGTTCTGGTCTTCTCGGTCGGGATCATGATGCTCACCGGGGGGAGGGGGGAGAGGTTCGATCCAAAACTGCTCCTGAATTCCGGGATCGCGGCTTCCATCGTCGGGCTCGCCCTCTTCCTCGGATCGGTCGAGATCCCGAGCCCCTTCATCGACTCGATCGACCTCCTCGGCGGGGTGACGACGCCGCTTGCGATGATCATCGTCGGGGCGATGCTCGCGACATTCCCGACCCGGGAGATGGTCGGGAACTGGCGAAACTGGGTCGCGAGCGCCGTCCTCCTCCTCGCAATCCCGGCGACCTACTGCTACCTCATCGCCCCGTTCTTCCCCGACCCCTACATCAACGGGATCATGATCACGATGGCCGCGATGCCCGCCGCCGCAAACACCGTCATCTTTGCGGAGCAGTACGGTGCGGATTCAAAACTCGCGTCGCAGATCGTCTTCGTCTCGACGATCGGGTCACTCGTTACGATCCCGCTCGTCACGACGGTGCTACTGTAGAAGAGAGAAAAGCAGGAAGAGTGAATAATTACCGCCGGGATCCATCCTTGACGATGAAATCGATCTCCATCAGAACCCGATACCCCCTGCAATAACCCGGTATTCAGCCGGTACCGGGACGAAACCCGACTCTGTGCCTTGAACGGCCGTATTCACCGTTGCCGTCCAGGTATTTTCGCGTATCAAGCGTTTCGTGCCCCCCACTCCCCGGTACTCGAGGCTGAACGTGATCCCTGCTGCATCTTCCGGCGGCGGGGCGAAGCCGTCAAGGAATACGACCGTGGTGTAGGTACTGTTTGAAACCTGGATGAACTCAGCGACGCCAACGTCATCAGGTGTCGCAAGCACGGGCATGAGCAGCCGCAGCTCTCTCTTCATCTCCCATGCGGTCAGGTTGGTGGGTCGCTGGTACCGGGGCAGTCGCTGCGATTCGTCTTCCGTCTGCAGCACCTCAAACGATATTGAAATATCGGGCGCACACTCCCCGGTCGCCGTGAATGCGAGCATCTTCCCGAAGGGTGTCTCCCGGAGCTCTGCCTGCCACCCGGTGACCCGATCGCCGACGAGCGCTTCCTCCGGGATCACCGGTTCGCCCGTTACGTTCGCCGGGATCGGGACCATGACCGTGGCGGTGCCGTTCGCGGCAGGACCGGGTAGACCGGTGATCTCGATCGAGTAGGAGTTGCCTGGCAGAACGGTCTCGGTAAACGCGGAAAGGAGGAACAGGACGACGACCACGCTGAAAATGGCAGCGAATGCCTTGAAAGTAAAGTCAACCTTCATACAGACCTCGCCTCAGGCATCGAACCCGGGGATGGACCGTGCATGCCCAAATATCGGTACCTACAGGTGAGAAATCAACGTTTAACTATAAACCCTTTCTGCGACGCGTATCTACGTATCAGGCATCCCTTACCGGTTCTGAGCAACTCCTGCAAGCCGAAGGCGAGAGCCGTGCGAAAGGGTACCCCTACCACGCCACTGGCTATACCCCGCTGTTCCGCCCTGCGACGTCGGTAGCGACCAGGATCAGCGCCACCAGTGCCACGATGATGAACCCCAGGATCCACTGGTAGGTGATCGCCGCATACAGGCCGGCCGCGATGCCGATAAGCGTCAGGAGGAGAAGGTATTTGCGCTCCATGTATGATGACCTGGATGTTCGGGGATATACGTTTTCTGTCACGTTCATCTACACGTCCGGGAGTTGTTACTGGAAATGGGTGAGAGAAAGATCCGTTTGGTGATGCATGTCGTGCGGCACCCTGATGATCACACCCGTGCGGATCTTGACGATTTTCCGTAACGGAGGGATTCTGTGGCCGGATCAACCCGGAAGATAGTTACGCAAGTCCTATCACCTATGACAACGGTACCATCAACTGTTGGGACTGCACCCGCTGGTCCGGGAGCCCAAGAATGAAGAAAATTCCACTCACCATCTGGATAATCCTCATCTCCCTCGTCTTCGTGCACTACTTCTACACGCCTGAGATGCCCGAGATCGCCACGGGAGAGACGAGGATCGACTCCGGGGAGCACCAGCCCGACCTCGTGGACCTCTGGGACACCCTGGTGCGTGAGCAGGGTTTCGCGAACGAGTCGGCCATACTCATCCAGCTGAACCAGTTCGTCGATAAGGATGGGGCGGTGCAGTGCACTCAGGTGTACTACACCGGGGACGTGGACGGAGAGCAGCACTTTTATGAGGTGTACGCCTACCCGAGCGGCAACGTCCTCTACAAAGACCAGGTACTCGAGTTCCCCCCGCGGGGAGCGCATCCCCTCGCAGTCTTCCGCGAAGTCAACCTGATCGATTTTGCCGGCCTCACCGGGGGAGACCGCAATATAACGCTTCAGACACTAAAACACGAGATTGAGAGGGAATATAACGAAACCCACGGCGACCTTTACATCCTCTCGGAAGGCTCGCTCCGCCCCCTGAAGGAGGCGGCATTCCCGGACGGCGCCTGCTGGTACACGATTGAGATCGTCACGGAGGTTCCGCAGCCGGAAGGGAGTTCGACCGCGGGGGGTGTGCCGGACTGTCTCATCTTCTTCACAGAACAGGATATTGCCCTGGCTGATACTGTCGTCTATGCGTGATGTGGAGATACTGCCTGATTGCGGACGCATATATGAGCACGCCCGCAGGACGATCCGGAAAAAGCCGGAGGGTGAGATCAGAGTCTCAGGTCGGCATCAGGTCCCGGAGCCTGAAACTCCTTTCCCGATGTCCACGAGATGCCACGACCCATGTGCCTTTATGTGCTCCTTCACATCAGGGCAGAGATAGTATCGCACATTCCGTCCATCTTTTTCGCTTCTAACGATGCCTTCCCGGATCAACGACTTCATGTGCCAAGTGATGTTCGGGCCCGACATGATGAGCCGGGACGCGATATCTTTCCTCGTGATTCCTGGGTATTGCAGAACGAGGCTCAGTATCCGGCTCTTTGGGCGCTCATCAAGGAATTCGGCAACCACCTTTTCCAGATCGGTAGGGATACCCGTATTGACGTAATAACTTATTCGCCTGGAGTTCTGCTCGGCAACAACCTTTCCCATCCGGCACAGCACACTCACATGATACCGGAGGGTTCCGATATTCATCTCTAGCATCCGGGAGAGGGGATCTATATGAACTCCTGGATTCTCACGAATGCACGTATATATTGCATTTCTCGCCCCATCATCAAGGACATTCCGGTGCGTCAGCCGCTTCTGGCCAAGTCGCAGCCATACGGACAGAGAGAGGAGGAGTTGCATCGGGATGAAAAGCACTGGGGCAGATACGCACACAAGTTCAAGGATGAGGATGTTCAGGGGAATATTCCAGACATACAGCGGAGTCAGATCGGAAGGCAGCTTTTCCGGGTATGCGCCATAAACAGGCTGAATAGGGGTGGCGCACACGGCAGACGGCAGCAACAGGAGGCAGAAGGCAACCAGAGCGATCCTGATAGTCAACGGCCATTGTGCCATGATGTTTCATGAGCCCGGCGGCGATAAAAGCGTTGCTTTTTCTAATCCGTGCTTAACCGTCTATGTCTACGGGCATGTTTCGCATGGTTATCCTGAATTTTCTGCGCTCGCATACAGGATAGCCGATCCCGGAACAGATTTCTCGAATAGCCGTCATCCTCCACCACGCCAAAAACCGTACAGGCGCCGGATGATGAGAAGCACCAGGCCGATGATGCAAAATACAGTGAGCACCAAAAAAGCGAGACCGACAGTCTGACCAAAGAGCATGAAGAGACGGTCAAACGCCGGATGGATATTCTTGAGCGTGCCGTAGAAGAAGAGGAAAAAGAGCAGAACAACAAAAATTCCTGTTAAAACCGTATTTGTCGATATTTTTCGTTGCATGCTTCTTTCACCCCGATGCCTGCAGGTTCGGTCGCCCTGGGAAGATGGTCAAGATAAGCGAGAACCGCCCTCCCGGAAGATAAATCGGAAGCGGGATACATTCGATGTTCCGAAACAACCGTTTCACATCTACCATGAGTACGATCACTCACCCATCTTTCGCAGCTTCAGGCCGAAATGGACAAACGACAGGGTCAACGCCGCGGCATAACCAACCCCGATTAAAACTCGCGGATCCGGCACAATCGCGATTGGTACCAGAAAAACGATCACCAACAGGGGGAAAAAGGCCAGGACGGTGACCGGCACCGACAGGGCTCTCAAGAGTTGATAGAGTATGGGGTGGTAAGATCTGATCCCTTCCATAAATGACTCCTCCGAAGATGTGAACCGGTTTGCACCGGAATCCATAGTGGAGACATCAACGTTCTCCTATAAACGATCTCTCTCACAATCATCTACACATCAGGCCATAAGGATGGAAATTCACCCCGGGAATGACTGTAATGGGCTGGAAACATGGGCCGCGCCGGATGATGAAGATAGGAACCATCTCGGCAGCCACTCACCGATCGAAACCCTGATGCCGGAGATCGTCCAAAATCCCGGACATATGCCCAAAAGATCGGACATTCGGGAGGAACACCTCAGGGTTCTCTCCTCCTCCACCCGGGGCTACGACCGAGCGGTCTCCAGGTATCTTCCCATCAGCCGTGGATAGGCCCGGACAACCCTTGAATATCCTGGAAAAAAAACAGGTCATCTGCCCCATTACCAGAGACAGAACGTGGCTGTTTCCCCTCAGTGGAGCAGCCACGCGTGGGACTACCGCATCCTTGCAGAGGTCTGCCGAACCGGAGAATTCGTTCTGCGGAGGAGGAACCGTTCACCGCCGGGGTACTCAGCCGGGTCATCCCCGTCATCAAAGAGAGCTGTGCTGTCTTCGGAAACCACGCATCAACGTCTTCTATGTAACTCCTTCACACATTTTCAACCGAGCAATCGCCCGATCTGGTCCACCACCACGCTCGCCGATGCCACCACGTCGCGTGCATCGGCTTCCGAGTAAACACAGCCGTAATCCGCGCCTTCCCGCGTGCGCATGGCGAAGTTGAAGTCTTCAAGAACAGATGCCGGGAGATGACCTTCATCGATATAGAGGGCCTCGACGGCATATTTGAGGCAGGAATGGCTCTTTTCACGGTAACCTCCGGAGAAGATAAGGGCACGAAGGGCATGGAACTGCGCGTAATAGCCCTGGACGATTGCCCACTTCACATTCCCCTCCGCGAGAGAATGCTCTGCTGCACCCAGATCCTGCTCCGCTTCCCGGAGCTCCTTTGCGACCAGTCCGGGGTCGACCGGGATACGGACAATCTTTCCCCGCTCAAGGCACTGCTCGAACCGATACTTCATGGTTCTTCCTCGATCAGGACTTTTCCCGCAAGAATCCGCTCATAGAGAGCCGGATCGGTGGTTTTAAGGGACCGGAACTCCCCGGGTGTGAGGATGAGCGGCGAGATCTCGCGGTCGAGCCCGGCCTCGACCACGGCGACGCTCTCCGCTGCAGCCCTTGCATCATCCGTCTCGATGACGAGATCGATGTCGCTCTCGTGGGTATCGTCGCCGGTCGCCGTGCTCCCGAAGAGAATTGCCCTCGTTACGCCGCTGCTTCGCAGGCGAAGGATCAATGGGTTGATCTCGACGAGTGTGGCACAGATCTTCACTTCACGGAGGAGCGGGTTCTCCATCGCTGCCCGATAGACCACAAGGCGCCCACGCTCTTCACGGTGCACCAGGCCGGCCCCTGCCAGGCGGGTAAGCGTCTCGCTGGCCGAGCCCACCCCGATCCCGAGCAGCCGGGCAAGCTCGCGTACATAGTAGCCGTCGTGATAGTGCCGGCCCAGGAAGCGGAGGAGCGTGAACGAGGCCCCGGAGAGGATGTTCGTACCATCGAACATATGTTCATAATTTTGAACAATAACTATGTTAACCTGCCGGTGCAGCCCATGGGAGCGCACGCAGGCGAGATGCTCCCCCGGTGTGACGATTGCGCTTTGGAATCCGGCACAAATGCTATTACCACGCACGAGAGGTCATACGTTCTCCTATAAATGATTCCTCTCACAATCATCTGGACATCAAGCCTTCCGGGCGGAAACTCATCCCGAAGGCGACCCAAGCGGGCTGGAAACGTGAGCCGCACCGGATGATGGAGGCAGGAACTATCCCGACGACCGGAACCCTGCTGCCGGGGACCATCCAGAATTCTGGACGAATGTCCAAAAATTGGACATCAAGAGAACCGTCTCAGGGTCCTCATCCCCGGAACGCCCGCATAAACCGCTCCCGGATCTCGCTCGGAATGAGGGGGATATTCGGGACCGGTGCGTTCCCGGGCTTCAAGACCGCATGGATGAAGGTCGGTCCCCGGCCCCGGTTCTCCCAGGCTTCGCTGAGTTCCTCCTCGTCCTGCACCTTGCACGTCCGCCGGATCCCGGCGGCACGGGCGAGGAGTTCCATGTCCACCTGGCCGGAGGCCGGGGTAGGCTGATTTCCCGTGCTCCCGAAGGCCCCGTTATCCAGGCAGACGATCGTGAGGTTCTCCGGCGCCTCCGCCGCCACCACCGGGAGGACGGCGGTCCCGAGCAGGCTCCCGTCGCCGTCGAGGACGACGACATCCTTATCCGTCGCGAGCGCAAGCCCGAGCCCGATCGGCGTCGCCTGGGTGTAACTCCCGAGCATGTAGAAGTTCAGGGCCCGGTCGTTTTCCGCGTAGAGTTCCTTCGAGGGGACCCCGATGTTCGCGACGACCGCCTCGCCATCCAGGCCGCCCGCAATCACCCGGATTGCATTGTATCGGGTCATCACCGGGTCGCGGAAGGTCCGCCGGTAGTCCACCGCCGACTCCCGGGCCCGGACCGGGAGCGGTTGCTTCACCGGGCAGGCCTCCTCCGCCCCCTCCCAGAACGAGGGGAGGATCAACCCCACGTGCGGGCGCATCGAGTCGTAGGCGTCGGAGACGACCGCGTCGATCAGTTCTTCGTCCTCAGGACCGCGGATGATCGTGAAGGGGATCCCGAGCGCACGGAGCACGTCCGGGATCGCCCGGTTGAACGGCACCTGGGCCGGGATCGCTTCCCGGTAGACCCCCCGCCAGCTCGCGAGGACGGGGAGGGGGAGGCCGAAGGTGACGGTGAGGGACATGATGGCGTTCAAGGAGTTCCCCAGCCCCGAACTCTGCATATGGAGCACCGGCCGCCCCCCGGCCATCGCGAGCCCGGCGCAGATCCCGACGCCGTCCTCCTCCCGGGTGAGGTTCACCGCATGGAACCGTTCCGGGATGAGGGCGCAGAGGTCCTGCGTCCGGTCGCAGGGGAGCGACGCCACGGTATCGACCCCGAGGGCGGCGAGCCGGTCGAGGACACAGCCCTCACGCACGGATAGCCACCCCCGCCTGCTCCGCAAGCCAGCCCCGGACAGCGTCCTGGAGGTCTCCCGCAAAGGCCTCCCCGGCCCGGACCCGGAGGTAGGGCTCGACCGGGTAGCGGTCGAGGTCTTCTGCCGCACGCTCGTAGCCGCCGCCGGTCACGTTCAGGAGTATCCGCTTATCCGGGCCGATGAACCCCTCCTCCGCCGCCCGGGAAAGCGAGGCGACCGCTACCGCGGCGGCCGGGTCGAGGTCGATCTCCTCGGTCTCCGCAAAAAGCCTCCCGGCAGACCGGGCATCCTCGTTTGCGACCGCATACATCCTCCCGCCCGAGGCCGCGAGCGCGTCCCGGACCCCGTCCCGCACTCCCCAGGGTGGGTGGCGGTTCGTGAGGACGTCAGCGTAAACCCGGGCGATCGAGGCCTCCGCATCGGGCATATCCTCAGCCATGATCGTCCGCCTCCCCGCCTCCCAGGCCCGGACCATCGGGACGAAGGGGAGATTCTGGGAGAGGTGGAGTTCCGGGAGGCGAGGGCCGAATCGGCCGTCGGCAATGAGCCTTTCTGCGGCCTCCCACGCGGCGATCGCCCCGGTCCCGCTCCCGACCGCCTGGAAGTAGTAGTCGGGGAGCCTGCCGGCGGCAAGTGTCCCGTCGAGCATCACCGTCCCCATCCCGTCCCGCCGGGCGACGTTCTTCGCCCCGCCCTCGGGAACGATCCCGGGTAAAGAACAAACCTCCCGCCCGAACGCGATCGAGTCCGAGTAGTCCCCGTCCACCGTGATGAGGCAGACGTTCGGGGACGGGACGGTCGTCCAGAGCCGGTCGGCTGCGGCCGCCGGGACCACCACCACGACCGGGGCCCCGGTCAACCCCGAGACCTGGCAGAAGGCCCGGCCGGTGTTCCCTGCCGACGAGACCTGGATGACTCCGGCTCCCTTCTCCCGGAGACGCAAGAGCGTCGGCTGCGCCTCGAGTTCCTTGAACGAGCAGGTCTCCATCCGCCCACCCCGCTCGGGCCAGTAGCCGGAGAAGGTGACGGTGAGGTGGGAGAGACCGAGTTCCCGGGCGATCCCCTCGCTCTCGTAGGAGACCGGACCGGCGTCGACCTTGAGGTGACCCTCGACCGGGAGCCACTCCTTGTAGCGAAAGATACCGGGGAGGTCCCGGAGGACGAGCCGGCGCTCTCTGTAGGTGGTCCGGAGGAGGGCGTCGCACCCCGACGGGCAGTCGAGGGTGTAGTGGTCGGGAAAGGACCGGCCGCACCCCGGGCAGTGGAGGAGGTACTTCTCCCTCACCATCTCCCGCCCCCCGTGAAGGTGAACCGGGAATCGAGGACCCGCTCTTTGAGGTCCCGGCAGAGGTCTTCCGCGAGCGTCCGGCCGGACTGGCGTAGCGTGATCGGGACGCGCCGCCCCCGGACACGGAGCGAGCCTTCGCCGGCCTCGAGGGCGTTATTCGGGCATGCGGCAAGGCAGGCGGTGCAGGCGAGGCAGCGGTCGCGGTCGATCCCCGTCTCGCGGGTGAACGCGCCCGTCGGGCAGACCGCGGCAACAGCGCAGGTCGAGCACTCCTCGCACCACTCGGGATTGTAGGTCACCTCCCGGTCGGGCTGCTGCCAGACGTCGGCATAGGTCGCCTCGTCAAGGACCCTGCGGGTGTTGATATCGGCGACCGGGAGGGGGATAGCCTCGTCGAGGATGCGGAGTCCCGCGACCTGCCGGTCGTCGAGGACCGGGATCGCGACGCCGAGGCTCGTGATGCACTCCGGCCCGGCGGAGGTCGCAAACCCCCCCATGTAGCGGGGCTGCATCCCGGCCATATCGGCGATGACCGTGAGGTTCGGCCGCGAAGGCGTGCTCCGGGTCCCCTCCCCGGTCACCAGCCCGGCCGAGCCGTTCAGGAGGACCGGCGTTCCAGCACTGACCGCGAGACCGAGCGGGTCGTTCTGGAGGGGGTTGATCTCGCCGCATCCGCTGACCGAGGCCTCACGGCAGGGACCCGCGAGCCCCGTGACCGAGAAGATCGTCTTCACCCGGGTCGGCTGGGTGTTCAGGTAAGCGGTGTAGTTCCGGTAAGCGCTCCGGGTGGTGAAGACCCGGGCGTAGGAGAAGTCGTCGAGGGTCACCTTCGCCTCGATCGACCGATCGGCGGCCTCCACCAACACCTCGATCTCGCGCCCCTCGACGATGTCGCGGAAGAGATGCCCACCCCCGTAGCCGCCCCCGGCGTGGGCGGTCCCGGAGACGATCAGGTCGACGAGCCCGAGGCGCTCGTTCGGGCAGGGGCCGGGCATGCAGGGGACCCCGTTCAACCAGGCACGTTCCGCCCGCTCAAACGTCCCCGGTTCGGCCACCGGCACCGAGAGGATCGCTGCGGTCCCCGACATCACCCCCGAGGTCCCGGTGGTGACCACGTCGACCTCCTCAGCCGATATCTCCGCACCCTCGTGGATGAGCCGCTTGAACTCCGCGGCGGTGTAGACGACCGCGGACCCGTTCCGGATCTTCTCGTCGATCTCTCTCATCGTCTTCATAGTAACCTGATATCCTCCACCCGCACATGAAGACCGCCGGACTGTGCGAGGACCATGTTCACGACACCCGTATGCCCGAGATCCATCATACAGTAGCCGGGCAGGAATCGCTGCCGCATCCCAAAGACCGGCTCACGTCGCACCGTCCGGGCAATACCCTCAAAACCGATGATGTGGTATGCCTCCACATCTTTAAACCCTCCGCCCCGGGAGGCCCGTGGGCCGACGACCAGGCAGGTAAGAAGGCCGCTTGTTGGGCTTGCGTGGAGGACCGAGAGGACATGCTGGACCGGGCAGCCGGCACCGGCCGGTCGCCCGACGACGATATCCCCGGCCGTAATCCCCCACTTCTCCACGAGGTCCGGACGAAAGGGGAGGACGATCTTTCGGGCCGAGACCTCGCCGGGCAGGGGGTCGAGGATGAAGTCGTACTCCGCACCGAGGATGTCCCGGCCGGTATGGCACGCTTCACCCTCGAACCGGGAAGACACGGCGGTGGTGCGGTAGAAGACGCAGTCCGCGAGCTCCCTCTCTCCTTGCCGGACCCGGGAAAGGAAGGCTTCGCAGGTCGGAGATCCGCAGGCCCCGCAGTCCTTCCCGGGCGGTCTCCACGTCACCGGGCTAGTCCCCCCGAAAGAGGTAGTCGGCGCCCTCGAGTTTCCGGACGACGCCGAAGTGGTGCTGCCACCCGATCTCCGTCTTCCCGACACAGATCGTGCAGACCCCGAGCGGCGGCGCACCCCGGAGGACGATGGCGTCCGGGTCGGCAATCTCCGGGTAGTCCTCGATCGCCCGGAGAAGGTAGCGCATCCCGGTCCCCTGAACGGCGTTCGTCTCCACGATATCGAGGGCCGGGTTCACCTCCCGGATCTGCTCCCGGAAGACCTCTTTTTCGGCCTGGGAGACGAGGTCGATCCGGGTCACGACCGCGATGTCGGCGAGCGCGAGCATCGCGACCATCTTCAGGGGCGTGTTCGTGCCCGAGATTGCAGAGAGGACGGCGACCCCGAGCCCTTGTGTGGTGTAGGGGGAGCAGCGGAGGCAGAGCCCGGCGCTCTCGATGAGGAGGAGGTCGGCACCCTCCTCCTCGGCCCAGGCGACGGCATCCCGCATCACCATGACCCCGGCGTGGTCCGGGCAGAGGTCGCCCGAGTAGACCTTCCGCGCCGGGATGCCGAACTCGGCCGCGAGTTCCTCGTCCTCGAACGCCCGGACGACGTCGATCTTGAGGTAGGCGATCCGGTACCGGTCCAAAAGGGAGCGGACGGTCTGTCTCACGACGGCGGTCTTCCCGGCAGACGGCGGCCCGGCGACGACGGCGAGCCTCATGCCCCGACCGGTCCCGTGATCAGGTCGCCCGCCCGGATGTGCTCCCGCATCCTGCGGAGGATACCGTCGAGACGGCGGGCCTCCCGGAGGGCATCGTTCTCTCGACCATCGGGTTCGATGACCCGGTCGACCGCTCCGTCCCTCATGACGATCCGCCGGGCGGAGAGGAGGGAGATCAGGGGGTCGTGCGTGACGAAGATGACTGCCTTCCCCCCGGTCTGGAGAACCTCAATCACCCGCTCTTTAAAGATACCGGCGTTCTCCACCTCGTCCAGGAGGAGGACCGGTGCTGCCGCGACGAGGATCGCGTCCGCCACCAGGAGCGACCGGGTCTGTCCGCCGGAGAGTGCGGTCATCCGGGCACCGGGCAGGATCTTCTCGCCCGTGAACTCGTTGGCGAGGTCGATCGTCCGGTCGACGATAGCGTCGTCCCCGATCCTCCGGGACCGGACGTGCATCGCGAGGAACTCCGTGACCGTGAGGTCCGCGAGGCACCGGGTGTTCTGGGTGATCAGGGCGACGGGTTTGTGCGCCGGGTCGCGGACGAACTCTTCCGAGGGGTAGGCGCCGTTGACGAGGACCGTCCGTCCCGTGGCGGTGTCGTTCCGGGCGAAGACCTCGATGTCGTTGATGAAGGCGCTCTTCCCGGAGCCGGTGGGACCGACGATGGATATCGTGTCGCCCGGACGGATGGTGATCGACTTGAACCGTTCCGGCTCGCCGCTCCGGCTCCGGCCGGGGAGGATCGTGATCTCCCGGATAGGTGAGGGATCCATGAAGGAGAGTGGTCGCCGGGGTTGATAAGGATTGTCAATATTGAGGAAATATTATCCAGATGAGGAAAAACCATATCTCTGAAATACTACTATAGTATACCAATGTTCTCAAGAAAGATCTTCGAGACCGAGTTTGCCGCGGCACTCCAGGAGGAACTCGCCCGGCAGGACATGAGTATCCGGGACCTTGCGGACCGGGCGGGGATCCCGGCGGCAACCCTGTATAAACTCACATCGGGGAGGGCGGACCCGCGTCTCTCGACCGTCCGGCGGATCGTCGATGTGCTCGAACCGCGGGAGAAGAGTTTCATCGCGGTGATCGCGGCCCGGTTCCTCCTCGACGAGATCGATAACCGGGATCTTCCCATCGGCGACAGGAAGTACCGGATCCGGGGTTATCCGGCGGACTCCCTCGAGGAGGGCATCACCGCCGCGGCGCGGGCGGATAAGGAGGGGGCACTCGGGATCGTCTGCGCCCCGATCCTTGCGCCGATTGTGGAGAAGATCGTCGACTGCCCGGTCGCGATCATGAAGCCGCAGCAGCAGACGCTGATCGAGGCGATCGAGACGATTGCAAAGAGGGTTTAGAGGGCGAGCACAACCTAACTCTCGAAGAAGTCGATCACGTAGTAGTTCCCGCGGTACTCTGCGATCTTCCCCCGGTAACCCTTGACGATGCGCATCGTCTCGTTCTCGGAGAGCGGCACCTCGATAAAGCCAGTGCGAAGGGTCTCGTTCACCCTGGGGAGGTCGATGAGATCGGCATCCGTGAGCGGGGCGATCTCGTGGCCGGCCTTCACGAAGTCGGCTTCCATCCATTCCGCAGGGTACCCGGAATCCCCCAGATCCACGTTGCTGATGTTGTAGAGCATGAGATAGCAACCACTCAGCCCCTTCACGTCTGCGGAGGAGAAGAGATAGTGGAGGACCTTCCCCGGGGATTCTGTGTCATACCGGCCGGTGCTCTCCACGTGGTACGCAACGCCGCCGGCCTCGAAATAGCCGCGAAGGACGTCGCCGCTGATGGTCAGATGCACCCTCCCGTCCCCGGAAAGGGTGCCGGTGAAGAAATGAGTCCCGTGCAGCACCTCATCGAGATCCGCCGTGCAGGGCTGCCCGGCGATATGCACCGCCAGCGGTTCGCCGCGAAGCAGGCGATCCTGGATGGCCTGCGTATCGTAGACCGCGAGTTCGTAGCGCCGGATCGATGAGAGGGGATCCACACCCTCGACCGGGGCATCCCGCTTCTCCGTGAAGAAATCGATATGGACCAGGGCCTGATCCTCCGGGGCTATCTCCTCGTGCGGGATTACGGTGACCTCCGTGATGGGCGCGAAGACCGCAAAACCAGCCGCCAGCGCCGTGACTGCGGCGGTAAGGAGGAGCGCCGGGATCACCGAACCTTTCTCATTCATCTCACCACCTCTTCCGGCCGATGAGGAGGAACGCCCCCGTGAGCGAGAGAACCGCGAGCGCGGAACCGAACCCTGGAACCGGACGGCTCGACGGCTCCAGCTCCAGATCGAGGGTGTTCGTCAGGTTTTCAAAGACGACCTCCTCCCGGAGGGGCAAGTAGCCCTCCTTCTCGACCGTGATCGTCTGCCGGTACCCGGGGGTGTCTACCAGGTAGGTGCCGTCCTCTCCCGACGTGGCCGTCGCTGCAATGGGTTTATCATCCAGATCAAACACCGACTCGAACCGCACCAGTGCACCGGGGACCGGGTTGCCGCCGATGTCCGTCACCCTGCCAGAGACGGCGATCAACGGAGGCGGCGGGATGCCGATACGGACGGTCAGGTTCACGGTCTTCTCGGCCCGGTTCCTGTGGTTGTCCGTTGCCACGACGGTGATCGTGTTCTCCCCGGCAGAGACCGGCACCGAGCAGGCGAACCCGGTCTGATTCCCGCACGTGACCTCGCCGCTTCCGCTCCGGACAACCACGCTCTGCATCCCCGCAGGGGCATGGACCTTTCCGATGACGGCGACGTGCGGCGGGACGACATCGATCCAGACCTCCGCACTCTCGGCTAGGGAGGTGATGTTAATGGCGATCGCCTCGATCGACTCGTTCACCTTCAGGTCGGGGGCCGGATATCGATCGAGGTTGAACCCCGTATCTGCGCTTGCCGCCGGGACGATCACGAGCAGCACCGCGAGGAGGAGGGAGATTGCCGCCTGCGGGGCCCTTTCTCTCATGCTCCCTCCTCCGGCCCGTCCCCTCTGGCAGAGACGTATCCGACATACGGCTCCGGAGCGCCGTCCCGGACTGCAGTCCCGGAGAACGCGTAGACCGGCAGGACCGCGTCCTGCATGACATCGCGAGGCGCCATCCAGTAGCCGAGCGAGACGTCCTCGATCGTGATGCGGCCGTATGTCGCACTACTTGAAGGGAGAACGGTTTTGGATGCGAGGAGGTCCGCATACGCCTCTTCCGGGGGTATAACAGCGACATCTCCGGCCGGCTCCACCTCCCGCCAGGTCTTCACGAGCCCGACGACCTCGCCATCGTCGCCTATGACGACCACAAACTCATCGCCGTAGACCGGCAGCCCGCCGAGCGACCGGCCGAACCGGACGGCAACGGTCACATCATACGACGCCTCCGGCTCGCTGCCGCCTGTTCCCCAGACCTCGTGCCTCTGGTTCACCCCGATCTCCACGACCCGGGCGTCCAGCGACTGCATCCCGGTCTTCTCCAGGAATGCAAGCGCAATCCCCTCCGCCTCGACATCCGCCGGGAGGTTCGGCTGCCGGGTCACCTCGGTCGGCAGCTCCCGGTCGGGGATATGGTAGGCCACGGCGCCGGAGTGTGCATACACCGAGAGCCACTCTTCCGGGTCCTTTGAGGTGTCGATGAGGCGGAACTCCCCGGACCTCTCGCTCACCTCTCCCGAGAGCCCGAACCGCCCCGCAATCTCATGGACTCGCTCCCCGGTGACGTTGGCGGGAACGACACGGTAGAAGGTGCAGGATTCCAGCGCCTCCGGGAACTCGGTGGCAAGAGAGAACTTACCCGCACCCGTGTTCAGTGGATTGAAAACCAGTATGCAGCCGACCGCAATCGCCAGGACGAGTGCGCCGATCATCAGGCCACTCCTCATAGCCCCGGCCCTGCGGTTGAGTGGTGCCCGGGCGGCGGCGTAACCGGCCCCCGGTCCACCAGGACAGGGGCCTGTTGCTCCACATCCCGCGAGCTGTATAGCATGTGCAGGGGAGACGCCGACCCTTCGGCACGTATACACGGCTCGATGGGCCTGATCCAGAACGTCTCTCCGTCAAGCGTCACGCTCCCGGTGAGGGTGTTCTCCGAGGTCGTCAGGAGGACGTCACTTTCTTTGGCGCCGGCAATCGTCCCTTCGTAGGAGTCGATGCCGTCGTCGATCTGCTCGAAGTTCATCCTCTCCAGGTCGGCCCGGTACTCCGTGCCGCGGATCCGGAGCGGGAGTGCCCCCTCTCGCACCTGGCTGTTCAGGGCGGCGTGGTCGAACGTCACGATATCGTATCGGGTGATACCCCTCGGAATATCCAGCTCCTCCGGCGCCGGGATCCCGGCGGCCGTAAGATCGGAGGGCGATGTAGCGACCGCGACGAGTACGGTCATGGAATCGCCGACGACCAGGACCGGTCCGTTGTCACCTTCGGGAGAAGGGGCTGCCGCCCTCGGGGTGTTTGGGCCCAGCACGATCACTGCTACGACGACCAGACATGCCAGGAGGGCGACACCCCCTGCATAGGTTTGTTTCATGTTGTTTCCTCCAGTTTCATCTTCCGAAGGCAAGAGAGGCACGCCATCGGGAGCGCTCACGACTCCATACCCGGGCATGCAGGTGCTTGCCAGCCGTGGGTGGGTTGGACGGGTCCCTGCAGCTCCGGGTACCGGTTCCGGTACCCGCGAGGGAGAGGTCGACTTTCCTCTATAAACGATCTTTGTGACACGCATCTTCCGATACATCGACGTGTGAACACCGGTCTTTCTGGTGCCTCCTATACGTCGCCGATGTAGGGAGGAGTTATCGCCAGGGTTCTCATAGGCTCGACGATCACCCCTTCCGGCGGGCTGTACTGGAACATGCTGTCCGGGACCCCGGTGTTCCAGGTGACGTTGCGATACTCTACCGTCAGGACCGTCCCGCCACTGGCGTTGAAGAATTCGGCTCCCCTGAGAGTCCAGGACTCTTTCTCAATCCCGGCGTGCACGGCATAGACCGGGTACCGCCAGAGACCCGGGGTGTCCGTTATCCGGGTGAGGTTCACGATCTCAAGAGTATAGATTGTCTTTCCATCCTCAGTTTGCACTCCGGATAATGAGCACTCATGCCCGGCGAGCAAGTTCCTGACCAGGCCGAGAACATCCAACGCCCCCGTCGCGTACTCCTCACTGAAGGTGTAGTTACGGGCCCGGGCGGAGACGTAGAGGACGTTTCCGGTGGCATTGACATAGTGCCACTGGGTCTCGCCGTCGAAAACAACGAGATCTCCTGTCTTTGGAGGCAGACCTTCAACAGAACCGGGATGCTCAAGGTAATTGACCCGGAACCGATCCGGCTCCTTAAACCAGACCTCTTCGCGGAACGTGCCGCGCTCCGATACGGTTGTTACCGTCGTGGAGAAGTCCTGCAGGGAGTCGTATGTCTCAATGAACTTCGCCGCAACCTCCGGCCCGGGAGGAGGAACTTCGTCAGGCGTCAAACTTTCGTCCGGCGGCAGGGGTTCCGGAGTAGCCGGACTTACGCTGCAGCCCGCGGTCACACAAACGGCAACCACCAGCAGAGGGGATCCATCGTCGTGATTGCATCTCGCACCTCAATGTGATTTTAGTCCGAAAAGAGGGTAGTGCTCTATGAAACAACTGACAATGGAAGCACACTCACCGCGTGATTGTTTAGTCATGAATACAGGCTGTTGCTCAACGCAATTCGGTCGGATCCTCTGAAATCAATTATCAGTTATATGCTGGAGCACTACCGCCGCCTCCCGGCCAGGACGAACACCCCGATCAAAAGTGCTGCAACGGCAGGGAGAGACCCGAAACCCGGCGCGGCAACGGTAGGGTCGTCCCGGATCACCACGAAAATGTCGTTTCCATTGCTCACGGCAATCTTTTGCCCGCCGGGCGACCACTGGTGCATCCAAAAGTCGTACCCCGGAGCAAGGGGTTGTAGGTCTGATCCTGTGTCGCCCATCACCCAGACCGAAGAGGGGGGGCGAGACTGTGAATAGAACGCGATTTTTTCCCCGTCGGGGGACCAGATCGGTGTGCTGTCGATGTTTTCCGAAGTCAGACGGCGCATGCTGCTTCCGTCGGCGTTCACGATCCGGATCTCGAACAAGACCTCCCCGGAGGAGGTCTCGGGAGTCTGCACGGCATAGAGGATCTTGCGTCCGTCAGGAGACCAGGAGAACTGTAGGACATCTTCCCCGTCGGGAGTTATCTGCATTCCGCCCGACCCATCGAGGTTCATCACCCGGATCACAGCTGTGCCGGAAGCCCGGGAGAGGTAGGCGATCCTGTCGCCCCCCGGGTGCCACCGGGGTATCAGGGCATCGCCCGAGGAGGTGAGCCCCCGCTCTCCGCTGCCATCCGGGTTCACGACCCAGATATCGGCCTCTCTACGGATCTCCGAGAGGTTGATATTCATCGAAGCACGACCGCCATGCTCATCGGCAGCTGCCTCCCTGATATCCGCGCCTCCGAAGAGGCACGACGTATACGCGATCGTCCTGCCGTCCGGGCTCCACTCCGCTTCGTAGCCCCGCGGCCCATGCAGCCAGGGGACGACGTTTGTCCCGTCAGTCACCTGCACAGGGCTGGTCCCATCGGCGTTCATCACCCAGAGATCGTATGAGGCCGATCTGTCGGATATGAATAGGATCTCCTTTCCGTCGGGGGACCAGGGGTTCGTGACGAAGAAGTCCCGCGACCCGGCCGGAGTCAGGTCCGTCCCGGCGGTCCCGTCGGCGGCCATCACCCGGATGGTCATATCCCCGGTGGCGGGGTCGAACGAAGTGTACGCGATCCGTTCCCCATCGGGAGACCAGAAGGGAAACCCGTCCAACTCAGGGGTATCGGTGAGCCGGAGGATCTCGGCCGCGGCTGCGGCCCCCGGGAAGAGGAGGAGGCAGATCGCAAATGAGATGCATAGCCTTTTGCAGTTCATGCTCTATGCCTTCAGGGGGTGATTACACAGGAACACGTAGCCTCCTCGGTCAGTATCGGCACAGCGCTGGCACAGTAGCACTTGGCCTGGGTCGTAACCTCGACTGTGTAGGAGAAGGGAGGAGACGGAGATGAAACGATTAGGTTTGCCGAGCCCGCCTGTATTGAGGTGCCGGGATAACGATACTCATGCCGTCTAAACTGACCGTCCCAGCTGGCCTTCACGATCACCGTCAGGTCGCAACTGTAGCCCAGCCCGGAACACTCTCTCTCATGGAACGTGATGCAACCGCTTGCAGACCATTCTACCGTAATGTATCGCGCACCGTCCGTCCTTTGATACAATTTTGCGGAGATTATTTTTGCCGATGCGTTATACTTGAACGTCTGGACGGGACCACATGAACCAAGGAGTTGATCCGCCATAGTCAGTCCCTCCGCAGGAGAACCGAGTTTTCGATCCCCTTACATCTACACTGCGGCAAATTTTGGTCCAGCCGTCTCGACGAGACCCGGCCGCGAAGAATATCTCGATCAACGGCATCAGGCCCCCTGCTCTTGCCAATTCTTTCACACCCTGCCGTCCGGGTTCGCATGCTCACATGCCCGAGAACAGTATCGGGGTCACCAAGGAATGACCTCGTTTTGATGTTTCGGTTCATTTGCTTTCCTCCATCGTATTACCCGGAGGCGGACGGAGCATACATTCAAGTACCGGGAATGCGTACATCCTCTTTGCCTCCGGGCGTGTGGGGCTCTATCATCCGGGCGTCAACCGGGGATGGGGGGGCCCCACGCATCACAGGATACTAATTCCAGCATCCACGATGGAGACGTCAACGTTCCTCTATAAACAATTTCTGTGACACGCATCTACACGTCGGGCCTGCCGGATTGAATCTAACCGGGAAAACGCCACACCAAGCCGCGAACCAACGCCGCGCAGAGTGACCCGGGGCAAGTGCCATGCCGCCGGGGTGTCATCGCATGGCAGAACTCCTTCACGGTCACGTCGTCACCACCAGGTAGTATGCCCCTTCGTACTCCAGGTGCGGGTAGACCCATGTCTCCCGTTCGGGGCCGTAGGCATCCTGGAGCGCCCTGCTCTCCGCGTAGGAGACGTTGGTTCCCCCGATGAAGCGCCGGTCGCTGGAACCCCACTCCCATGCCGAAGGGTTGCGCTCCTCACCGCGGATGACCGCATCGAGCGCCGGATGCTGCTCGAAGTCCTGCTCGGTCAGGGGGACGACCACGTTCTCTCCCGGTGCCGCCTGCTCCATGACGTAGAGCATCGGCTGCCCGCCGGAACTCTCGTGAGCGTAGAGGGTGAGGGCGTCGGCGAGCATGAGGCCGAGCGCGACCGCGACGATCCCAACAAGGCCGCAGGCGACGATGAGCCCCGCAGTTTTGAGCCGTGTCCTGGGTTTCGGATTCGTTTCTTCTTCCATGCTGCACCTATCTTGACACGATCCTAATGGAGCAGAACGCGGGTGGCGTAGTATACTCCATCGTACTCGAGGACCGGCGCATTTGCCGTATACACACCAAAGGACTCGGTGAGCACGAGGCATTCGACCCCCGTCATCGGGACTGACGCGGACTTCACCACGTTGGAGTCGCTGCTGGCCTCCCGGATCGCGGAGGCAAGCACCGGGTGCTGCTTCAAGTCCCGGTCGGTCAGGTGGATGACGGATGCGTTCTGCAGATCCTCTCCCCCGACCACCTCCACCGTCAACTCCTGCGGAAGACCGTCGACTCCCGTGATCAGCGCAACGAGGGCGGTATACACGAGCACAACCGTCGCGACGAGGAGGACAACGCTGACGAATGCAAGAAGTCCGATAGTGATCAAACGCCTGCCGGATTTCGAGTTCATGCAATCGTCCGCCTCAATTTGTGGAATTGTTCTCCTCCAGAGGACGGAAGGCTTCACGAAAACTGTCGCGATAATAGATCCGCGGCTCCACGGGGATAATACCGGTCCTTCCCGACGGGATCTGCTCCGCTATCGAGACAAGGTAGTCGGGCCTGTGCTCGCCGGAGGTGGTACTCCCGAATATAGTAAAGTTGATACTTACCGAGATGGGGCTCGGATCGGTCGATACGGGGCGAAGCGAATCCGGGATGGTAATATATGGAGAGGCATTCCCCGCCTCAGAGGGGCGTGAGGGTCCCGGTACAAACACGCCCCCCTGCACCTTTTCCAGCGAGAGATCTCTTGAGAAACCTCCTGATTTAGCGGCAGAGACATCTGTAAGATCTGTACCACGCAAACGCAGTGCAAGCATCTCTCCATCCTCTGTCATAGCGGGGATGGGTGTACAGTTATCAGAGGTAATTTGCCGGAAATCCTCTCCGGAAAAGATCGGTGACCCCCCGATTGCAGGGATGGGAACAACGATATCTATGATCGGATCTCCCTGGTAATCGGACAATCCGGTAACGGAGACGGCGTATGAATAATCCCACGAGTAATGCCCCGATACCGTCTGGGTCTGATGAGAGTGGACGAGAATATTCCCGCCGATAGCAACAACTGCGATCGCGAGAAGTGAGACACCGATGACTTTGCCCAAAAACGAGATTATCGAGGGGACCATCTTCTGTTCACTTCCTGACACCTTCTAATCCGCAAGACTGGAAGAGCACGTGGTCGGGGGGCGCAACGCTCACGGTCTGCCGGGGACTTTTTCACACGGGATCGTTCATCATAATGGCATGATACCCCCGGCAGTGACATAGTAGTCGGCCGGAACCGGAACAAATCCCGACGTTGTGCTCGGAACAGCCGTATTCACCGTCGCCGTCCAGATATTCTCTTTGATCAGGTGTTTCACACCGCCGCCGCCCTGGTACTCGAGGTCGAACGCGATCGATGTGGCGTTCTCCAGCGGGACGAAGCCGTCGAGGAAGACGACCGTGGTGTAGGTGCCGCCCGATCTCCGGGTGAACTCGGTGACGCTCGCGTTGTCCGGGGTCGCGAGGACCGGCACGAGCAGTCGGGGTTCTTCTTTCGTCTCGAACTCGCCGGTCG
>DAIRGM010000019.1:0-40086 GCA_036794525.1 Methanoculleus sp. | reverse complement strand
TGCCGGGGGAGCGGTGCACCCCGGCCACGCGGGCGATCGTCGATTACCTCGTCTCCCTGCAGGATTTCGATGCCCTCTTCCCCGGGTTCGAGAGCGAGGTGCACGGGGTGGATGTTGTCGTGGCGGAGGACGGGCAGAGGGTCTACTCCATCTACTGTGTTGCGGAGTGACGGCTGTAAGTCAGCGCGCGCCTTGCCACGGACGACGGTGAAGGTAGAGAGCGCCGCCCGGAGCCTCGTCATGAGTGGTTCTCGAATCTCCGCCCTATCTGGGTGCCATTCAACGAGTTTCCGAACGAGAAAGATGGAGCGGGTTGAGTTATGCGAGATGAGTGGATTCCTCAGATAGCGGCTCAAACGATATCCGATACGATAGAAAATCCCCGTACAGTGGACCGTGGTGGCTATCGCCGAGAGGGGGGTGGGAACAGGGGAGGGGGGAAGTGGCGATATTCAGTGGAAATCCGTGTTGAGGTGCGATGGACAGTCTTCAGGTATACAAACTCAGCACAACCCCGAAGAACCGCAGTTGTGCTAGAGCAATGCGTCAAGGTTCACTGATGAGAGTCGATGCCTCAATAGTAGGGATAGACCAGCTCCTGCTTTTTCTGGCAGAAGACCCGCCCCAATCCATACAAAAAAGTTTACTCTCCCTTCAGCATCACGTCGATCGCCGTCGCCGCGCGCTTCGCCGAGCCCATCGCCTCGATCACCGTCGCCGCGCCGGTGGCGATATCCCCGCCGGCGTAGACGTGGGGAATCGAGGTCCGGCCGTTTTTGTCGACGGCGACGTTGCCCCTCCGGCCGCGCTCGAGCCCCGGGATCAGAGAGACGAGGAGCGGGTTCGGGCTCGTGCCGATCGCCTGGACGACCATGTCCACGTCGAGGGTGAACTCGCTTCCCTCGATCGGTTCAGGCGACCGGCGGCCGCTCGCGTCCATGCCGCAGAGAGACATCTTCACGCACTCGATCCCCGTGACGCACTGCTCGCCGAGGATCCGGGTCGGGTTCGTGCAGGTGAGGAACTCGATCCCCTCCTCCTTCGCGTGCAGGACCTCGGCCCTACGCGCCGGCATCTCCGCCTCTCCCCGGCGGTAGATCAACGAGACCTTCGCGCCCAGGCGGCGGGCCACCCGGGCTGAGTCCATCGCGACGTTCCCGCCGCCGATCACCGCGACGCGGGCGGCGTGCATGACCGGGGTGTCGAATTCCGGGAACGCCTCGGCGTGCATCAGGTTCACCCTCGTCAGGAACTCGTTTGCCGAGTAGACGCCGCTTAAGTTCTCTCCCGGGATGCCCATGAACGCGGGGAGCCCCGCCCCGGTCGCGAGGAAGACCGCATCGTAAGCGAGGAGCTCGTCGACGCCGACGCTCCGGCCTACGAGGTGGTTCTTCTTCAGGCGGGCGCCGAGGGCGAGCACCTGGTCGATCTCCGCTCTGACGACGTCCTTCGGGAGCCGGAACGCGGGGATGCCGTAGGTCAGGACGCCGCCAGCCTCGTGGAGCGATTCATAGATCGTGACGGCGTGGCCGGCGCGGGCGAGTTCGGCCGCGGCAGTCAGCCCTGCCGGGCCGGAGCCCACGACCGCCACGCGCTTCCCGGTCGGCTTTGCCACCACCGGGAGTTCGACGCCGCTCTCCCGCTCCCGGTCGGCCACGAACCGCTCGAGTGCGCCGATCCGGATCGGGGTATCCTTGTTGCCGAGGATGCAGACGCCCTCACACTGGGTCTCCTGCGGGCAGACCCTCCCGCAGATGGCAGGGAGCATGTTCTGTTTCTTGAGAGCCCGTGCGGCGGCGGGGAAGTTCCCTTCCGCGACGTGCCCGACGAACGCGGGGATGTCGATGCAGACGGGGCAGCCCCTGACGCAGAGGGGTTTCTTGCACTGGAGGCAGCGCTCCGCCTCGGCGATCGCCTCGTCGGCGGAGAGGCCGCAGTCGACCTCTTTGAAGTCCTTAACCCGGATGTCGGCAGGCCGGTCACTCATGGTGGTGGCCTCCTTCGCCGCACCGGCACCGGTGCTCCGCAAACCGCTCGAGCGAGGCTTTCTCCTGCGTGGTGTAGATCCGCTGCCGCTGCATCAGCTCATTGAAGTCGACCTGGTGCGCGTCGAACTCGGGGCCGTCGACGCAGGCGAACTTCGTCTCCCCCCCAACGGTCACCCGGCAGGAGCCGCACATCCCCGTCCCGTCGACCATGATCGGGTTGAGGCTGACGTAGGTCTTCACACCGTAAGGAACCGTCGCGCCGGAGGTGACCTTCATCATGATGGCGGGGCCGATGATCCAGACCCGGTCGATCTTCTTCTCTTCAAGCAGTTTCTTCAGGACGTCGGCTGCAAACCCATGGACGCCCTTGCTCCCGTCGTCGGTCGTGATGTAGAACTCGTCACAGATCTCCTGCATCTCGTCTTCGAGGATGAGGAGATCGGCGTTCCTCGCCCCGATGATCCCGATGACGTGGTTGCCGGCACTTTTCAGTTCCTTCGCGATGAGCGGGGTGCTCGCGATCCCCACGCCCCCGCCGATGATACAGCAGGTGCCGTAGTTGTCGATCTCGCTCGGTTTGCCGAGCGGCCCCACGACGTCACTGATGCTGTCGCCCGCGCGGAGCGTCGCAAGTTCCTCGGTCGTCTTACCGACGGTCATAAAGATCACCCGGACGGTGTCTCCTCTGACCGCGGAGATGGTGAGCGGTATCCGCTCGCCCGCCTCGTGGAGGCGGAGGATGATAAACTGACCCGCCCGTGCGTGCTGCGCCACCTGCGGCGCACGTATCCAGTATTCGTAAACCCGGTCGGCGAGTTTTGTCGCCGCATCTATCTTATACAACTGTTTCACTCCTGATGATGTTAATCGTCACAACGTCAAAATGCATCTAACGCTTCGTACATATTGTGGCTCCAGCCTCTTTACTGCAGCTCCTCTACCTTGAATCAGTACCCCGTGACCGGCCTGAGCGAAGATGAATGCGGAGTAAAAACGCGAACGGTTATCCGTTGATCCGTCACAGAAGATGAGTATGCGGAACCAGGTAATCTGGGGGATTGCCCTGACCGCCATCGGCGCGGCGATCGCAGCCGTAGCGCTCCTGGGACCCCTGTTTCTCCTCATCTATGCCGCCCCGGCCCTCGTGATCGGCCTCGCGCTGATCATCTGGCAGGGGCGCGAGGAGACCCTCGAAGCGATCAAGGAGTGAACGAAGCATGATACTGACGACGACTGCAGAGGTGCCGGGCTACGCTGTGGGAGAGATCCTCGGCGTGGTCTTCGGCAACACCGTACGGACGAAGAATATAGGGAAGGATATCACTGCGGGCTTAAAAAGCCTCGTCGGCGGCGAGCTCCAGGAATACACCGATATGCTCTCCGACGCCCGGACGGAGTCATACAACCGGATGATCAATTCCGCGCGCGATCTCGGCGCCGATGCGGTGTTGAACATCCGGTTCACGACGTCGCAGACGATGACGACGGCAGCGGAACTCCTCGCCTACGGGACGGCAGTGAAGCTCGTTCCGAGGAAGTAAAGGTTTTTGGCGGCAGGGGATCCTGTCTTTCTTTTTTAATCGGGATTAACAGTACGTGTTTGACCTCTTGCCGGGGCTAAAGTTCTTGCTACTCACGTGTCTATAACACGGATTTCCATCGGCTATCGCCATGACTGCCCCCGCCCCCCGGGGCGGGGGAGGAGGCCGGAGGCCGGGCGGGGTGGGGGCACAGGTATAGCCTTCTGGGGTAGAGACAGGGGAGGGGGGAGAACCCCCTCCCCGTCGGCCCCACCCCCAGTGGCGATACCCCCACGGTCCACTGTACCGGGCTCTATACTCGCCAGGCTGTGTTACCTGATGCCTCAGGCACAAAATGCGACGCCCTGCAGCGATTTCAGGGCCAACCGCCACAAAACATGAGCCCAGGGGGAAGCGAACCCCCGGGCTCACTCACTCCCCGATCTTCTTCACCTTTCGCACCCGCACCGCGATGCCGCGCTTCGACCGGAGCATCTCATCCGCACCCATCATCGCCCGGCCGGTGGCGATCACGAGCGGCCCTTCCACCAACACCTCGTCGCCCTCCCGTATCCGGGGGTCGCAGTCGGTGATCCCCGGGGCAAGGACGTCGCCCTGCGGCACGAATTCGTCGATCCTGATCCGGTAGCCCTCCGGAATCAGGTTCCAGCCCTCGAACGTCGGGCGGAAGAGCCCGGTCCCGGGATCGATGCTGAAGAGTTGCTGCTTCCCGCGAAGGACCGCCATCTGCATGCTCCTCCCCCGGATCTGGAGGCCTCTGGTGTTGATATCCGTCGCGAACTGCCAGGAGACCGTGCCGCGGATGGTGTCGGTCTGCACCCGCCGTTCGCCCGCGAGAGCATCATTGAGCGCCCGGAGCGACCCCGGCGCCGTCGGGTGCCCCGCGCAGGTCACCTCGAGGTCGAACCCGCACGCCTCCGCCGCCATCTCGGCAACGGTGAGCGCGCCGCCTTCAAGGTGGGCGATCACCCTGCGGTAGGGGTGCGCGGCGAAGTAGCGGGCGAGGATATCGGCGATGAAGGCGCACTCCTCGCGGTCCCAGTAGCCGGTCACCGGCACGTCGTAGTGACCCGCCGGGTAGATCCGCTCCAGTTCTCTCGGGACAAGGCCGAGCGGCGAGGTGACGATCAGTTCGTGCGCCCGCCGGTCCACGACGTTCATGAAGAGTTTGTGGCTCCGGGAGAGGGAGTAGGGCTTCCTCGCCGAGCAGGGGAGGAGAACGGCGACGTCTGTCCGGGTCGGGACGAACCGCTCGATCACCCGGTCGGCGAACCGGCGGACTTCCGCCCGGTCCTGCGACTCCGCGGTGTTCGCACGCATCGGCACCGCCCGCACCACGGGCAGGGAGCGCTCCATGAAAGCATAATTCCGGTCGAGGAACCGGAGGATGCCGACCTGTGCGGCGTCCGCGCGGCACCGGGACTCCATCAGTTCCCGGAGCCTTCCGGCCTCGATGTAGTGGCGCACAAGGGCGAGTTCGCGGTCGAGCGCGAGACGGTTGTGCCGCGTGAGGTCGCCCTCCCGGCAGCCTTCGCACCCGCAGGCCCCCGTCTCCATCAGTGATGCGGGGAACTCACCCTCCGGCAGGCAGAACCGCTTCTGCGCGGAGGCGAGGTCGACGGCCCGGTAGTCGAAGAGGTCGAAGCCCGAGTAGACGAGGAGGCAGGCGGTCGAGGGGAGTGCCGAGGCAGGGGCGTACCACGCGGTGTCCGGCGGGAGGCTCTCCTTCAGGACGGCAAGCCACGCCGCGTAGTTCCGGGGATTCTTCTCTGCCGTGTGCCAGTTCGCGACCATGACACAGTCCCCGGACTCCGCCGAGGCGGCGAGCGGGTGGACGGTCACCGGCTGCCCCTCGCCGGGACTGAAGTAGTTCTCCACGAACGCCGGGTCGATGGCGAGCGGGACGTTCGAGAGGGGACGCTCCCGGAGCGCCGGGAAGAGGGCGTCCGCATCGAGGGCAGCGGGGAGAGATACGCTCGCCTCCCCCTCCACGTAGGTTCCTATCCGGGCGAGGCCGTCGCGTTTTTGGGCCTCATACCTGCTCATGGAGCACCTCCGCACCCGGAACCTCTTCGAGAACGAGACGCGCCCACGCCTCGCTGCACCGGATGGCAAACCAGCTCTTTGGGTGCGCCTCCATCAGCGCCCGGATGCCTGTGCACCCCGATCTGACCATTTCATCGTCCCATTCCGGGACCTCGCTCTGCCCGACCGGGAAGGTCTCCGCGAGCTCCACCGGATACGGCCCGAAGGGCGGTTTGAAGTTCAGGAGGGTATCGAACCCGGGCGCACCCTGTCCGTCGAACGAGATGAGCACCCGCTCACCAACGGAGATCCGGCCGATGACCTCGTGGAACCGGAGCACCTCCGTCCTCCGGCAGGTCTCCGAGCCCCGGTAGAAGAACCGGCGTTTGGAGACGGGATCGTCGCGTTCGAGTTCCGCAGCGTGGGCGAGGAGTTCCCGGTAGCCGTCGAGGAGGCGCGGGTGGCTCCGGCACCGCTCGTCGACGAGTTCCCAGAGCGTCCCGTCCTGGATCGCCTGCCGGATGCGGGCGATCTCTGCGAGGGTGACATGCAGGTTGTGGAGGGCGAGCAGCCGCTCCCTGTCGTCGGACTTCCGGAGCTCGTCGGCGGTCATCGAGCGGCAGACCCGGCAGGGGCAGGGGAGTTCCGCGAGCTCGTCGATCTTGAAGCTCCCGTGCGGAGTGATGTAGCGCCCTTCCCGTGCGAAGAGGGCGTATGCAGCCGAGTCGAAGAGGTCGCAGCCCATGGCAACAGCGAGGGCGAACATCGACGGGTGGCCTGCGCCGAAGAGGTGGACGGCGGTACCCGGGGAGAGGCCGCGTTTGGCCGCAAGGACGACCTGGACGAGTTCCCGGTAGCGGTAGCTCTCCATCAGCGGCACCACGGCACCGATGGGAGCGAAGGCAAAGCCGAGGTCCTGGACGGCCCGGCCCGCCTCCTCGCGGAGGTCGGGGAAGATGCCGCCCTGCACCGGCCCTACCAGGTTCGCGTCGGGGAAGAGGCCCTGTGCCTCCCGGATCCGTTCCATCGTGATCGCGAGTTCCCGTTCCGCCCTCTCCCTCCCCGCGTCCGGCGGGGTCGGGATGTCCAGGGGGACGACGATATCGCTTCCTATCGCCTGCTGGAACTCGAGCGTGTCCTGGTTGCTCACCTCGACCTCCCCGTAGACGGAGAGCTGAAACGAGCCGGAGTCGGTCATGATGACGCCGTCGAAGTCGAGGACGCCGTGAAGCCCTTCCGCGATCGCCCGGTCGCGATACGCCTCGCTCCGCCTGAAGATGTAGGCGTTCGTAATCAGCGCTTCGACGCCCATCTCCTGCATCTCGCGGGGGGTGACCAGGGGGAGGTGGGGATTGACGACGGGGAGGAGTGCGGGCGTCCGGACTGTTTTATCGTTCACCCTGAGTTTACCGACCCGTCCTGCGATATCTTTGTGTATGACTTCAAAAGTAATTGCCATTCGAGTTAAACCGCCTTTTCTTCGAATATCTGCCCCTCGAACGTCTGCAGGGCAACGTCGCCGCGCTTCCAGCACCCGGGCGGAAGCCCGGCCTTGACGCAGGTCTGGTCGAGGAACTCCCTGCTGCTCCAGCCGTACTCGGTCGGGACCTGCGGGAGGAGGAGACCTCCCCTCCCGAGGCCGCTGACGATCAGGCCGTGCTTCCCGACCTCGACGCAGGCGGGGCGCTCCTCCGGCAGGCAGTCGAGCGCCCGGGGGAGCGTGAGCACCGTCACCTCGAGATCGAGGTCGGCAAGTTCCGACCGCGATACCGGCGGGAACCGGGGGTCCTCAAGAGCCGCCGAGACGGCCGCCTCGACGATCGCGTCGCCGAGCGGTTTTACCGGGTACGGGAGGCCGATGCATCCACGGAGACGCTCCTGCCGCTTGATCGTGACGAAGACGCCGCGCTTCTCCCTGAAGACCTCGGGGAGATCGGGCAGCACCATCCGTTCACCGTCGACGGCCTTCTCGATAGCCTGGCGTGCCAGTCGAACTGCCGTTCTGCCTTCTTCCGGGGTCAGCATTTCCATCAAAATGGGTTGTATGATATTGTATACTTTTAGTCTTTCCCGGGGGAAGAGGAAGCGGGAGCACCGGCCGGGCCGGTGATGGAGCAGGGCGCGTTGCCCTCGGGCCGCACCAGAACGGTCAGGGATTCGCCCGCGGGGATGGGGCGGTCGAGGCGGAGGTGGATCGTGCACTCTTCCCCGGCATCGAGGAGGTTGTCGCCCCGGGGCGTTGCCGCCGACCACGTTCCCGGTTGCAGAGGGACGTCTCCGGACGGGGCGAGGATCTCGAGGTAGGTCCCTGCCATGACCGTCACGGTGGCCCGGGCAAGATCGACCGGATCGCCTTTTCCGGTATGGGCGACGCGGACGGCGACGGTATCGACGAAGATGCCGGAGTGCCCCGGAACCGACGAGGAGCCGCTGACCTCCCCGACCTGCTCTAGATACGGTTTGTCTGCGGCGCAGACGGGGTATATACCCGAATCGGGCGAGGAACTCCCGGTCATACCGTTCGCCCCGAGCGAGACGAGCGAGAAGAGTGTGGTGACGGCGACGAACGCCGCAACGATCGCCGCAAGCTCCAGGTATGTATGAGCGTCGCTTCCCCCCATGGTAACGCCAATGGTAAGACCCTGGAACCAGTATATATGTCTATCTGATGTCGCGGTATGCGCGGCCGAATGGGAAACCCCTGCAGAACGGCCGCATTTCCGGCGGCTACGGATGGACCCGGCGGAGCACCCGCACGGGTATATACTCCCGCGGCGGATAGTACATGGGAGAGGGAGAGTGCGGCCGACGGTGGCACATGCTTGTGCCGCTGAGGAAAGTCCTCCCACCGGCCAGACACGCAGCCGCATGCAAGTGCGGGTGGCGAGAGTCACGGCAATGACACAGAAACGACACGGCCCGCCGTCAGTGATGAAACGATCGAGCCTTCATTCGGAGGCGAGCGGCGCGGGTCTCCGCGCAACTCGTTGAACGTAGCGGCGGGAAACGATGAAACGGTGAATCCCTGCGGGTGCAAGCCAGAATCGGGCATATGGATCGTCTGGTATCCGCCCAGGTACGGCGCGTAGCTGAATGCCGCACAGAACAGAAGGAGGCTTACTCCTCCCACTCTTCACAATCGCGAGTTCTTTTCGGATCTCTCTGAAATAGCCTCAGCCGCCTCGCGGTTTCAGGTCGATCTCCTCAAACGTCACGACATGCGAGTCGACGATCTCGTCCCGGTCGTTCATGGATATATGGACGAAGATCTCGGCGGGCGCGTTCTCCATGGATACGACGTCGCCGTGTTCCGCCCTGATCTCGAACCCGAGGAACTCCAGTTCGCTCCGGACGGCGTCCCGGGTGTGGATGGTCGAGAGGATATCCCGGACCTTTGCGAGGACGGCCTGCTGTTCTTCCTCTGTTACGGCCATACTCTCTCATGCGCCCCGGGGTATATTAACCTCTCCAGTGCCCGCAGGCAAATATATAAGTCGAAAAATTACCTATAGTAATAATATGGAGATACCCACCCCTGCCGAACTGCGCGAAAAACGGCTCCAGATGGGCTTAAAACAGGCCGATGTTGCCCGTATGGCCGGAATAAGTCAATCCATGGTCGCGCGGATCGAAGCGGGGAGCGTGGACCCGAGGGTGAGCACGCTCGCCAGGATCGTGGAGGTCCTGCGGGCAGCCGAGAACTCGGCAGTCACGGCGGCCGACGTGATGCACACCCCCGTGCTCTCCGTTGCCCCGGACGACCCCGTCAGCCGCGCCGTCGAGATCATGGGCAAAAACGGCATCTCCCAGCTGCCGGTGCTCGAGAACGCCGTGCCCGTCGGGTGCATATCCGAGTCGGCGATCATGAACGCTATGGAGGAAGGAGGGCTCCACCAGACGCACCGGAAGGTGGTGCAGGACTATATGGAGCCCGGGTTCCCGACGGTTCCGCCGACGGCATCCATCGATACGGTCGTCCACCTCCTGCACCACAGCCACGCGGTCATCGTGATCGAGAAGGGGAAGGTGCGGGGTGTGATCACCAAGCACGACCTGATATCGTTGATCACCTGAATTTAGAGCAGCGAGACCAGGTCCCGGAGAACCGCCTCGGGATCCTCGGCCTTGACCACGCTTGAGGCGAGGAGGACGCCGCACGTCCCGAGGTCGATGGCGATCTTCACGCACTCGCCCGACTGGATGCCCGCCCCGGTCAGGACGTTCACGTCCGGGTTCACCGCCCGGACGGCGTTGACCGACCGCTCGATGATCCCCGGGTCGGCCTTCGAGACCGAGACCCCGCTCCCGATCAGTTCCGGGGGCTCGACCGCCACGTAGTCGGGCTTGAGGGCTGCGGCGGCGGCGCTCGTCGCGTCGTTGTTCGTGCAGACGACCGACTCGAGGTGGAGCCTCCGGGCGGCCCGGATACAGGCGTCGATATCGGCCAGGGTGAGGCGGCGCTCGGAGTGGTTGATCAGGGTGCCCCGTGCGCCTGCCGACCTGACCGCTTCGGGCAGGATATGGCCGGTATGGGCGCCGGGGGCGATTGCGTCGATATGCTGGGCGTAGACCGGGATCGCGTAGTGGTGGCTCATCGGGTGGAGTTCGGTGAAGACCGGCGCGATGCCGATGACGGCTCCACTCTCTTTTGCCACGGTCTCGGCCGCAGCGGCGATTCGGTGAGCGTTGCTGCCCATACCCTCCTGATAGGTCTTGAGATTGACCAGAATGAACGGGGAATCCATATTCATCACGTCTGACTGATAGATTGCTCCTCCTGATATTAACTCTGATGCCGGGCGCGGCCGCCGGCGACGCACCTTACTCCTCAATCCCCCTGACGAAGTGCCCGCCGGTGATGCCCCCGAGTGCCCGCCGTTTCACCTCGTCCTTGAACGAAGGGAGGGCGCGGGTATCTCCCCGGCCCACGGCGTCGATCGCCGTCCGGTAGAGTTGGGTCATCTCCCCGGCGTAGCGCGGCCCCCGTCCCCGTGCGTCGATGGCGACGGCATCGATGCCCATCGCGGCGATTCGGGGCAGGTGGTCGACGAGAGAGGTCTCGACGGCGTTCGCGATGTAGGTCCGCCCCTCGCCGTCGCACCGGAGCGGGAAGACGCGGTTTCGCCCGTCCCGGAGGCCCAGGAAACCTTCCCCGGCGACCGCCGCCGCGAGCCTATCCTCGGTCACCATCGCCTCGACGTTCCCCTGCACGAGCACCTCGAGTTCGGGGGTATCCCCGGCCGCCGCCGCGAGCCCGGCAAGGTCGTCGGCCGGGAGTTCGGGGGAGGCCGTGCACCGCAGGAAGAGCGGCGCGAGCTCCGCGGCGGTACGGTGGTTCCAGAGATTCAACCCGGCGGCGCCGTAGATGTTCATCCGGGGTTCGGCCTGCCGCACCGCGTCCGCGGCGCCCATCCCACTCACCATCACCCCGCAGACGCCCGCATCATAGAGCGATGGAAGGAGAGGGGACGCCGCGTCGAGGAGACTCTTCCGGGTGATCGACGGCCATTTCCAGACGAGGTCCGCACCCGCTTCCCGGCAGGCGGCGGCCTCCTCGAGGATATCGGGGGCTGACACCTCCAGGTAGACGGTGCGGGCGCCGGACCGGACGGCGGCCTCTGCCTCTTCGAGGGTACTGGTGTAGACCGAGATCGACGGGAGCCGGGGGTTCCGGGGAGCGCCTGCCGGCCGCTCCAGCCCGGAGATAGCCGTCCCGACCCGTTCCCGGGCCGCACGCACCGCATCCCCCCCCGGGCGCCGTGCGGCGAGGACGGCCTCCTCGACCCTCTCCAAGAATGCCCGCCGGACCCGGTTAAGTTCTCCAAGCGGGCTAAAGAGCCCGCCGGGGTAGCGGAGCGCCAGGTTTCGTATCGTAAACGGCGTTCCCCCGGTCTTCCCAAACTGCTCTGCGATCTGATCTGTGGTAAGCGGCCGGCTCCGTGCCGGCTCCATCACGAGGTCGGAGCGGTAGCGCACCCGGAGCGGTTCGCTCTCCTGCAGATCGACGACCGCCTCGAGGTCGGGCGTCCCGTCCTCCCAGGTGACCGTCACGTCGAGCGGCAGCGGCTGCAGGGGCCTTTCCACGATCCGCTTTGCCCGCTCCTCGAGATCCACACTCTTCGTCAGGAAGACCCGGGCGCCGACCGTGACGGGCGCGGGGACGCTGAGCCGAACTACGCCTTGGCGGACGGCGGGGGTGCCGCGGACGACCGCCCCGACGTCGCGTTCGGGGTCGTCGGAAGAGAAGGCGAGCCCGTCCCCCGAGCGGGGCGCAATATCGCCCGTAAGGCGCACGGTCGCCTCCTCCCTCCGGGGATCGTAACCGGTGACCGTGCCGAGCAACATGCCCCGGTTCCCGGGCCGGTCGCGGGCCATGATATCGCGGGCGCCGAGGATGTAGCCCTCCGTGAACTCCCGGTTGAACGCAAGCGCGAGGTCGCGCATATCCTCCCGCGAGGGCGACCAGTCTTCCCCGGCGGCGATCGCGTCGAGAGCACGCCGGTAGATGGCCGTCACCGTGGCGACGTACTCCACCGAGCGCATCCTCCCCTCGATCTTGAGCGACGCCACCGGTGCACGTGCAAGAACATCAAGGCGCGGGTATACCGAGAGATCCCGGGTCGAGAGCAGGTAGCGATCGACTCCCGGCACGGGGCGGGAGTCTTTCGGCCGCCCGTACTCGTCCGTCCCGGCGGTCACGAGCCGGTAGGGCTTCCGGCAGGGCTGGGCGCACATTCCGCGGTTCCCACTCCGCCCCCCGATGACCGAGGAGAGGAGGCACTGGCCGGAGTAGCAGTAACAGAGCGCCCCGTGGGCGAAGACCTCGATCCCGATCCCCTGCGCCCCGGCGTCGGCCGCGATATCCTCGATCTCGGACAGCGTGAGTTCCCGGGCGAGCACCACGCGGGAGAACCCCTCCCGTGCCGCCCGCGCCACGCCCTCCCGGTTGTGGATCGTCATCTGGGTCGAGGCGTGGAGAGGAAGATCCGGGACGATCTCCCGGGCGAGCGACGCCACTCCGGCGTCCTGCACCAGAACGGCGTCTGCCCCGATCTCGTAGAGCCAGAGGAGGTAACGGGCGACATCGGGGAGTTCGGCCTCCCGGATGAGGACGTTTACGGTGACGTAGACCCCGACTCCCCGGAGGTGCGCGTAACCGATAGCGGACTCGAGCTCCTCGTCGGAGAAGTTCGCCGCATAGTGCCTGGCTCCGAACCGTCGCCCGGCGAGGTAGACGGCATCGGCGCCGGCGGCAACCGCTGCCGCCAGGGCCTCCGGCGACCCGGCCGGCGCAAGCAGTTCCGGCAACCCGGACGTATGATGATCGTGCGGCATCTGCTTCGTACCGTTCGCTTCGACGGCCTATATACCCACCCGGGGCAGAGCGGGTATCCTTTTTGGGCAGGAGAGCGACCTGGAGAGGGGTTTATATGGATTGCATAGGGATCATCGGCTACGGACACATGGGCAGCATGCTGGTGAACGGGTTCCTCTCGTCCGGTCTGCTCGGTATCGATGAGGTCGTGGTTACGGCGAGGAGCCGGGAGAGCCGGGATGCATGCGCCGCGGCATGGCCGGGTATCGGCATCGCTAGAGCGAATACTGAACTCGCCCGACGGTGCCGGACGATCATCCTCGCTGTTCGGCCGCAGGAGATGATGGAAGTCCTCCGCGAGATCGTCCCCGTGATGGACGGCGACGAGCATATCGTCTCGCTCGCCGCGGGCATCAGCCTCGCGGAGCTTGAGGGGCTGTTCTCGGGTCCGGTCACCCGGGTCATTCCCACGATCACCTCCACGATCGGGCAGGGGACGACGCTCGTCTGCCATGGGCGGCAGACAGGCATGCAGGACGCTTCCCGTGTGGAGGGGCTTTTTTCGTCCATCGGGAACGTGATGCTTGTCGGGGAGGAGGAACTCCCGGCGGCCACCATACTCTCGAGCTGCGGGCCGGGGCTGCTCGCCGCCATCATCGAGGAACTGGCGAGCGCGACGGCCCGTGCGAGCGGTCTTCCGGTGGACCGGGCGCTCGCGCTCGCAACGGAGACGACCGCGGCTACGGCAGCCTACCTCCGAAAGACCGGTGAAGCGCCCGGCGACCTGGTCGGGCGGGTCGCGACCGGCGGCGGCGTCACGGAGGCCGGGGTGAAGGAACTCCGGGAGCGGTTGCCGGGGGTCTTCGACGAGGCGGTCGCCGCCATGCTGGAGCGTTACGGTGCGGTGGGGAAGTGACGCCGGGCCAGGACTGGGCCCGATCTGCAGGCGATCGCAGACAGACTTTTAAATGATAGGGCGGGAATACATCCGGTAGGTATGAAGATCGTCGTCTCTGTGGAAGACGCCGCCGCTATTGGCGAGGTGGCGGAGTACAACCCGACGTTCATCGAGGTCAGGCTCGACCGGATGGAGGGGGATCTGCTGGACCAGGTCCGTGCTATCCGTGAAAAGACCGTCATCCCGCTGATCGCCACGCTCAGGAGCAGGGACGAGGGTGGCCGGTTTGTCGGCGATGCGGATCTCTGGGCCCGGATCGTCGGGCCGATAGCGCGCTACGTCGATATCGTGGACGTAGAAGCACGTTACCGGGATCACGCGCCGTTCATCAAGAGCCAGGGTGTCCAGATCCTTGCGTCGCTCCACACGAACGAGATGCCCACACCGCCGGAGCTCGGGAGGATCGAGGAGATGCTCCGGTCATACGGCGACATCCCGAAGATCGTTGTGCGCCCTAAAACCCGGGACGATCTCTTCGACCTGATTGCCTTCACCCACCGCGCCCAGAAACCCGTCTGCACGAGCATCATGGGCGCGGAGTTCCGCTACGCCCGCGCAATCCTGCCGCTCCTCGGGTCGGAGTTCGTCTACTGTCATGCCGGCACCCCGACGGCCGAGGGGCAGTATCACATACGGGAGATGCGGCAGCTTGCGGATCTGTTGAAGTGAAGGGGGTTGGGGGCCCCTGCCGGGTCTCTGGAGGCCAGGCTCCTGGTTGGGTCCGGCAAAACGGCGGGGACATGTTACTCGAAGAGTTTCGAGTGGGTGTCCCCCTCCTAGAAAAGGTGCTCTGGGACAAACTCCTGGTTAATGATCGATTGGCTAAGTTTCTCGAAACTTTAATAAAATGCTACAATATACTATATGTTACGTTAATGGGAGGCGGGATATCTATGGTAGAGGCTCATGCAACCAACAACTCATCTCGGAGTGCCCAGACAAAAGGATCTATTCGCATGGGACTAACATACATGGAAAGACGATCCTTAGAAGCCTCCATAAAAAAGAATCAGAAGGCATTAGATCTCCTCAGTCGGCACTGAAAAAACATCCAATCTTTTTTGTATTTGTGCGGATCCATTCTTCAATTTCTTCCGGAGTATACGTAGCATTGTACTCTGCATCCAAACTCGCAAGAGTTGTTATGAACCGATCTGCCTCGTTGCCGTCAACATCAAATGCCAATCCATTGGCACGCAGTATGAGGACATCTGTAACTGTGTAAGCAGTTCTTTTGTTACCCTGCCAAAAGGCATGTCCATTAGCAATTTTTTCAAGGAACCACGCGGCCTTTTCGTAAATGTTCTCACGATGATTCCAATAGTTTTCCCATAAATAAACCCACGTTTCAACCTCGCCTTGTGTTTTTATGCCCTCCCAACCCAGATCTTCCGGTCTGTCGTGCAACGCGATCAGGGTGTCATGAATTGCGATTATCTTCTCGGGGGTAATATCGTTAACCAGCCACCCACAGCAGGGGCACCACCAACCAATGGGAACCTCAACTGGCTTGCCCTCTTCATCCGTGTCATGAATGAATGCCCTTATCGTATCGATATCTTCGCAACCAGGGCAGGGGCATTTGGGAGATGGGCTCATAGCAGTGTTATACACCGAATTGGTGAAAAACGTAATGTTGAAAGTCCTGATTCACATCCTCGTAGATTGTTACCGTCCTTCAGTCTAATCATCCACGAACTGACCGCATCGGGTACGGTACCAACCGATAAGTCAAGTGCCTGGGGGTGCATGAGCCTCACAGGGGGATGAGGCAGGACGGCCCCCTTCACTCCCCGGCAAACTCCCGGTACTTCGCCTGTTCGAGCATCGCATCCAGGATAACCATCGCGAGCATGCACTCCGCGACCGGGACGATCCGCGGCGCGATGCAGGGGTCGTGCCGTCCTTCGACCGTAATCTCCCGTCCCTTCCCGGCGATATCGACGGTCCGTTGCGCCTTGCGTATCGAGGGCGTCGGCTTGACGGCGAGCCGGACGACGATATCCTGCCCGGTGCTGATCCCGCCGAGGACGCCGCCCGCACGGTTGCTTCCAAACCCGGCCTCATCGATCGGATCGTTCATCTCGCTTCCAAGCAACCGGGCGGCGCCGAACCCCTCGCCGAGCTCGATGCCTTTCACCGCACCGATCCCCATCATCGCCCCGGCGATCGCGGCGTCGAGCTTCCCGAAGACCGGGTCGCCGAGCCCCGCCGGGCACCCGGACGCCGTCACCTCGACGATCCCGCCCACGGAGTCGCCCGCATCCCGGGCGGCCCGGATCTCCTCTTCCATCGCTGCCGGTTCCCTCGCACCGTGCACCTCGACGACCCTCCCCCGGATCACGATGTCGCAGGGTTCGAGGCAGCGCATCGCCACCGCTCCGGCGGCGACCCGGGCGAGGGTCTCCCGGCCCGAACTCCTCCCGCCGCCGCGGTGGTCGCGGAGCCCATACTTCGCCTGCCAGGTGTAGTCCGCGTGCCCCGGCCGGAATACGTCCCGGAGCGCGTCGTAGTCCTTCGACCGGACGTCCCGGTTCCAGACGAGGAGCGCGATTGGGGCGCCGGTCGTTCGCCCCTCAAAGACCCCCGAGAGGATCTCCACCCGGTCGGACTCCTGCCTCCCGGACTCAAGCGCGCTCTTTCCCGGCCGCCTCCGGTCGAGGTAGGGCTGGATATCCGCCTCCGTGAGGGGGATGCCGGGCGGGCAGCCATCGATGACCGCGCCCACTGCCAGCCCGTGGCTCTCGCCGAACGTCGTGCACCTGAAGTTTCTCCCGAACGTGTTCATGAAAGCATCTCCTTTACGAGGGCGGGTGTGACGCGAATCCCGGTGATCAGCCGGAACTGCTCCGCCGCCTGGTGGACGAACATCTCCGTGCCGGGTATCGTCTCGCACCCGGCCGCTCTCGCCGCCCGGAGAAGCGGCGTCTCCGGCGGCGTGTAGACGAGGTCGAAGACGGTCATCTTCCGCTCGAGGTCGCAGGGAGCGAGCAGGGACCGGGCGTCGGGCTCCATCCCGACCGGGGTCGCGTGTACCACTACATCGGTGTCGGCCCCTTTGAACCCTTCGAGGCTCCCCCACCGGCAGTCGAACCGGTCGGCGAGTCGTCGTGCTGCGTCCGCAGTCCGGGCAAGCACCGTGACCTCCATATCAAGCGTTCTGAGCGCGTAGACCGCCGCAGCCGCCGCACCCCCGGCGCCGAGCACAACCGCCCGGGTTCCCCGGCGGTGGGCAAGCGGCGTCCGGACGCCCAGCCAGTCGGTGTTGTGGCCGTACAGCCTCCCTCCGCACCGGACGACGGTGTTCGCCGCCCCGATCGCCGCTGCGTGCTCGTCGACCTCATCCAGATAGCGCATCACGTCTGTCTTGAACGGGATGGTGACGGATAAGCCCTTCAGGGGGAGGAGGGAGGCGAGGCGGACGATGGTTCCGGCATCCGGCCACTCGAAGCGGGTGTAGTGATAGTTCATCCCGAAGTGCGTAAAGAGCCGGTTGTAGAGGAGCGGGCTTTTGCTGTGGCCGCAGGGGTTCCCGGCGATGCCGCATACCATGAGGCCCGGGTCCCGGTCGACCATCTCCCGGACGGTCTCAAGCCCGAACTTCGAGAGAAGGCTGTCCCGCTCGCGCCGCTCATCGGGGGAGAGGGTGCTCTCCCCACGGATCTGGCCCAGGATCGTCTCCGCGACCCCGGCCGGCGTCTGATCCGCGGTATCGATGCAGGCGTCGGCCGCACCGAGGTAGGCCTCCTTTCTCCAAAGGAGGAGCGTGCTGATCTCCTCTTCCGGAGGGAGACCGGTCAGCCCCGGCCGGTCGCTCCCGGCGATCCGCTCGTGAATGATCCCGGGCGGGGCGGTGAGGAGGAAGACCCTCCCATGCCGCCGGAGGTCGGCGACGTTTGCCGGGTCGCATACCGCCCCGCCGCCGGTCCCGGTCACGCCCTCCGCATCCCGTAGCGACGCGACGATCTCCCGCTCGAGGCTGCGGAAGTGCGCCTCCCCGTGCTCCCGGAAGATCTCCGGGATCGGCATCCCTGCCCGCCGCTCGACGAGCGCATCGGTGTCGTAGAACGGCAGCCCGAGGCGATCCGCGAGGAACCGACCGACCGAGGTCTTCCCGGTCCCCCGGAAGCCAATGAGGACGACCTTCACAGCAGCCCCTCCCCATAGAGCGCCTCCCAGAACCCGGGGAAGGACTTCTCCACGCATTCGGGGTCACGGATCGCCATCCCCCCGACCGCGAGCCCGAGGACGGCAAACGCCATCGCCGTCCGGTGGTCGTCGTGCGGGTCGACGGCGACACCGTGGAGGGGTGCGGGCGTGACCGTGAGGGAGTCCTCCGTAACCTCGACTCCCGCCCCCATCCGCCGGAGGGTCTCCGCCGTCACCCCGACGCGGTCGCTCTCCTTGTACTGCAGGTGCGCCGTCCCGGTGATCGTCGTCGGCGACGCTGCCGTTGCCGCCACCGCCGCGAGCGTCTGGACGGTGTCGGGGGACGAGGACATATCGATCTCGATCCCGTGGAGGTCCCCTGTCCGCTCCACCGTCACCGCTTCTCTCCCGGAGGTCACCCGGCACCCCATCTCTTCGAGGGCGTCGAGGAACCGGCGGTCGCCCTGGACCGACTCCGGGTTCAGGCCCGTGACCGCGACCCTCCCGCCGCAGACGGCCGCGACCGCGAAGAGGTAGGAGGCCGAGGAGTAGTCGCCCTCGACCGGGTAGTCCCTCCCCCGATAGGGCACGCCGCTCTCCACCCGGAACCAGTCATAGCCCCGTCGTTCTATGCGCGCGCCGAACCTGAGCATCACGTCCGCGGTCACATCGAGGTATGATCGTGAGGCCGGCGCCGCCAGGAGCGTGAGTTCCACGTCCTCCTCCGCGTACGGCGCCGCCATCAGGATGGACGAGACGAACTGGCTGCTGATGCTCCCGTCGATCTCCGTCTTCCCGCCCCGGAGCCTGCCGGAGATGCGGATGGGGGGATAGCCGGGGCGGCCGACAAACGCGACGTCGCCGCCGAGTGTGCGGAGCGCCCCGGCAAGGGGGCCGACCGGCCGCTCGAGCATCCGGGGGTTCCCCGTCAGCACCACCGGGTGCCGGGCGAGAAGCGCCGCCGAGGTGAGGAGCCGCAGCGTCGTCCCGGAGTTCCCGCAGTCGATCGTCACCTCTCCCGACGCGGGGAAGATGCCGCCGCAACCGGCGACGGTGACCTCCCCCGGCAGCCACTCGAGCGGCACCCCGAGGCTCTCGAGCCCCCGGGCGGTCAGTTCCGTATCGGCCGCCCGGAGCGGCCTCGCAATCCGTGTTCTCCCCGAGGCGAGCGCTCCCGCGATCAGCGCCCGGTGGGTGTAACTCTTTGAAGGCGGCGCCGCGAACCTCGCGTCGACCGGGCCGATCCGCGATACTCTGACGATCATCGCCCCGGCACCTCCATACGGGCATAACACCCGAGTTCCCTGACGGCGGTCATACGTTTCAGTTCCTCCTTTGCTTCCCGCCATCCTTCGGCGATCTCCATGTCGATGAAGAACAGGTACCGCCCCATGCCCCGGCGGGACGGCCGCGACTCGATCCGGGTCAGGTTGATCCCGCGCCGGGCAAAGACCGCGAGGATATCGGCAAGGAGCCCGACCCGGTCGAGTTCAGGGTCGACGAGGAGGCTGCACTTCGTGGCTCCCGCGCTCCCGCGGGGGAGAGCGGCTATCTCGACGAACCGGGTGGTGTTATCCTCGCTGTTCTGGACGTCCCGGACGGCAATCGGGAGGCCGTAAACCGCTGCCGCCGTCTCCGAGACAACTGCGCCGGCGTGCTCGTCTCTCTGCATCGCCATCGCGCTTGCCGCATTGCTGCTCGTGTGCACGACCTCCACCCCGAGGCTCTCGAGGAGGACGGAGCACTGTTCATGCGTCTGCGGGTGCGCGTAGACGACCGAGAGGCGTCCGGGATCTCCCCGGGCCGCAAGGTGGTGCCGGACGGGCATATAGGCTTCTCCGGTGATCGAGACGTCGAACTCCAGGAGTCCCTGGAGCGTCTCCCCCACGCCGCCGGCCTCCGAGTTCTCTATCGGCACGAGCCCCTTTGCTCCGCCGGCCGCCACGCGCTTGATGATGCTGCGGATGGTCGGCAGGAGTTCGATATCGTCCCCGTAAAGCCTGACCGCGAGTTCGTGGCTGAATGTTCCCGCCGGCCCGAGCGTTGCGACGGTCATCGGCTCACCACGTGGTTGATGAGGTCGTCCGTCTCTTCCGTCGCGGCCCGGAGATACGAGGCGTAGTGTCCGGCATTCTCGGCAAAAAACGCCCTGAACCGTTCGTCATCCCGGGACTCGACGATCTCGCGGAGCGTCCGGACAGCCTCCTCGAACCTGCCGAGCACCTCCGGCACGGCCGGGTTCATCTGGAGGATGTCGCCGTAGAGCCCCGCATCCTGGGCGAGGAGTCGCCCGACGAGGCCCATCTCGATCCGGTAGACCGGGCTCGTGAACGCGAGGGTCTCTCCGACGTCGGCACCGGTCCGGCGGATCGCCTCCGCCTTTGCAAGCGTCCCGAAGTGGGTGAGCCCCTGGATCACCGCCATCATCCGGTCGTGGTCTTCCGGTGTCGAGAGGGTGATCGCCGCCCCCTGGTCGCGGAAGACGGAGAGGAGCCCTTCAAGGGTCTCCGGGCGGCATCGGGCCGGGGTCGCGACGATCGTCTGGCCCTGGAGCGACGCAGCGCCCGGCCCGAACATTGGGTGGAGCCCGATAACCTCCGCGCGGGAGGCGAGCATCGCCCGGACGGGCTCGACCTTGAGGGAGGTGAGGTCGCAGATGACCTGCTCCTCCGAGAGGAACGGCGCAACCTCGCGGATCACCCCGACGGTGGCGCGGATCGGCACCGAGATCACCACAAGGTCCGCCATATCCGCGACGTCCCGGTTGGAAAGCGACGTCTTCGTCCCGGAGACGATCGTCTCCCACCCGGCGGTCTCAAAGACCCCCGCAAAGAACCGGCCCATCTGCCCCGTGCCGCCGATGATGCCTGCAAGCATTGACGTCACTTCTCCAGGATCGTCTCTTTGACGGCGATGCCGAAGTGCCGCCCGCCCTCCGCGACGCTGCCGAGCACTCTATCCCCGACCGCAAGGGCGGCGACCGATACGGCCGTCCCGTCCTCCCGGACGAGCCGGATCGTCTCGGCGTTCTGGAGAACCAGGCTCACCGCTCTGTCGCCCGCTCTTGCCTCGACAAGGAGGAGGGGGCGGCGCTCGATCTTCACCCGGCCGACGACCGCGTCATGGGTCGTGCCGGTATGCTCCGCGACGAGCACTTTATCGCCCACCGCGAGGTCGGCGAGGTACGCGGTCTTTCCGCCGGGGAGGAGGATATAGGCGTGCACCGCCCCGGCATTCACCCGGAACGGGCGCGGCGCCACGTAGGGGTTCTCCAGGGTCTCGGGGTGCACCATCAGGAACGCCGAGGAGGTGTTGCCGACGAGCATCCCTTCACCGTCGGCGAGGATCGAACAGGTGTCGACGCAGACACGGTCACCCATCCCGACGGGGACGATCCGGGTCACCTCGAACGGGACGAGGGAAACAGGCGCGCCGGCGCCGGCGATCGTCTTCGCGACCCGCCGGATCTCCACCGGATCGTCGGTCGAGAGGAGGACCCCTGCCGCTCCGCGTTCGAGGACGGTCAGGGCGACCTTCGCCTCGTCGGCGCTTCCGACCGCGGCGATGATCCGGTCGGACTGCGCGACGAGGTTCTCGAGCGGGATGACCGTCCAGTCCCGCGTCCGGACGATGACGTAGCCCTCGCGGGAGAGCCGGAGCGCCTCCTCCTCGGACTCCTTGTCGACGATCTCGACCTCGAAGACGTCCTTTCCGGTGACGAGGTCGCCGTTCTCTGCGACCGTCGTCACCCGGCCGAGTTCCCGGACACGTTCCGCGTCGTCTACCATCAGGGTGTCGGCACCGCTTTCGAGCGCGGTCGTCGCGAGATCCTTTCTCCACGGCCTGATATCAACCCAGAACCGCTTCATCGCTCCGTCTCCAGGGCTTCGGCCGCGCTTTTGCCCTCGTGCACCACCCGGGATATCGCAGCGATGAACCGGGCGGGGTCGTTGCGCTGGAAGGCGTTCCTGCCCATGCAGACGCCTGCCGCGCCCGCATCGATCGCGTTCCGGATGGTCGTGAGCGTCTCGATATCCCCGCCCTTCTCGCCGCCGGCGATCATCACCGGCACCGAGCAGGCGGCGGTGATCCGCCGGAACGTCTCGGGATCCCCGGTGTAGTTCGTCTTGATCAGGTCGGCCCCGAGCTCTTCCGCCACCCGGACGCAGTGCCCGACCGACTGCGGCGATACGGGATCGATCCCCTTGCCGCGGGGGTAGATCATGATCAGGAGCGGCATCCCCCAGCGGTTGCAGTCGCGCACCACCTCGCCCGCCGATTCGATCATCCTCGACTCGTTCGGCGCGCCGAGGTTGATGTGGATCGAGACCGCATCGCCGCCGAGCGCGACCGCCTCCTCCACGGTGCAGACGAGCACCTTGTCGTTCGGGTCGGGGTTCATCGATGTGCTCGCCGAGAGGTGCACGATGAGCCCGATATCCTTTCCGCGCTTCCGGTGCCCTCCCTTCACCATCCCTTTGTGGAGGACGATGGCGTTTGCTCCCCCTTCGCTCACCGCGTTGACGGTCTCGGTCATGGTGCAGAGCCCTTCGATCTGGCCCATCGTGAACCCGTGGTCCATGGGAATGATCACGGCGCGGCCGGTGTTCCTGTCCATTATCCGCTCAAGGCGGATCTCTTTTCCTATCATATCCATCACGTCCTGAGAATCTCCGTCGCTTCCTCTGCCGATCGCCCTTCATGAATGATCAGTGCAGCGGCACGGATAAGGCGATTGGGCGCCGGGTGCTGGAAGGCGTTCCTCCCGATCGATATCCCGGCGGCACCCCCCTCCATCGCGCCCTCCACGAGGTCGAGGATCGCCCGGTCGTCGGTCTTCGAACCGCCCGCGACCACGACCGGCACCGGGCACCCTCTGGTCACCTCCCGGAACGAGTCGGGGTCGCCGGTGTAGACGGTCTTGACGATATCGGCACCGAACTCCGCCGCCACCCGTGCGGAGAGTTTGACGCACTCGAGGTCGTGCTCGTCCGCGACCTTCCTGCCGCGCGGGTACATCATCGCGAGGAGCGGCATCCCCCACTCCATGCACGTGACCGCGACCCGGCCCAGGTCTTCAAGCATCCGCGCCTCGGACTCGGCGCCGACGTTGATGTGCACCGATACGCCGTCGGCGCCCATTTTTAAGGCGTTCGTGACGGTGTTCACGAGCACCTTGTCGTTCGGGTCGGGGCCGATGCTGGTGCTCGCCGAGAGGTGCATGATGAGGCCGACATCCTGCCCGTGCCCCCTGTGCCCGTGCAATGCAAGCCCCACGTGGCCGATCACCGCGTTCGCTCCACCCTCGGCGACCAGGTCGATGGTCTTTCCCATATCGACCAGCCCCGGGATGGGGCCGAGCGTCACCCCGTGATCGAGCGGCACGATGATCGTCCTGCCGGTGTTCCGATCCATGATACGTTCCAGGCGAATCTCTTTTCCTCTCATAACCATAGTCCTCCCCGGATTTTGATGATGTAGTCTTTCCGGGAGTGATTAAAACTGGATAAACCAGGCAAAATAGCGATAGAACGCTGCCGCTCCAGAGTTACGGATGTCGGCTGTCGAAAACTGGCAGATCGCTTCTGCGTACGCGGCGGTTACTTCGTTAACCGAGATAAAAGCGGTCACCGGCGAAAAAACATCCACCACGCATTGGCAGTACCGTTACTGTGTTCTCGTATAAATATATGCCGGATTCGCACGCGGGAGGAGGATCCGGGGTAGGAGATGGCCCGGCGGAAAAAAGTATGGCGGTTTGCCTTATTTCCGGCTCTTCTTGAACGATATGACGTCGCCGACCGTCATAGTCACCCGGCCGGGTCCGCCCGTGGAGGCGCCGTCTTCGGCCGAGTCGATCAGCCTGATATTGAGTGCTTTCTCAAGTTTCTTCCGGACGTCGTCTTCGGGGATGAGGTCGCCCTTCTCGATCTTCTTGACCAGGATCTCACGCTCCTTGATCTCCTGTGCAAGATCGAGCGCGGACCACTCCTTCTCCTCCCGGGCTGCCCGGATACGGTCGGCGTAATCTTCGACGAGTTCTCCTTCCATCAGGTCAAAGACGTCCCGGCCCCTCCTCCGGGGGGCCTGTGGGGCGGCACTTCCCGGCTTCGCCTGCGGGGCACCTCTTCGGCGCGATTGCTGGACTTCTGTACCGTGTTTCGCACATCGCGTGCAGACGCAGAGTTCTGCACCCTCGATCTGGATGGTTTTCGACGGCCCCGTGATAGGAACGCCGCATAGTTCGCACTGCATAAGTCTCGCAAACAATTTTATATTCATTTTAACCTATATAATTAATCGAGGAGACCCATGGGAGATATCGCTCGGCAGGCACCAGAGAAAGATACCGGTGAAGACATCTACCAGTATCTCCTGGAACGGATTACAAACCTCGAAAACCGGAACCTGGAGCTACGCGAGCAGTTCCGCCAGATGGAGTCCGAAAAACGATACGTTGAAACCCAGAAGATCCGCTACGAGCGGGAACTCCGGAAACTTAAGAGCGAGATCGAGCAGCTCAGAAGCCCTCCTCTCGTTATCGGAACAGTTACCGACGTTATCGACAACAGCCGCGTGATTGTACGAAGCAGCGCAGGGCCGCGATTCCTGGTTCGTACGTCCCAGCTCATCGACCCCGATCTCCTCAAACCGGGTGTGCGGTGCACGCTTAACCAGCAGTCCCTCGCGATCGTGGACGTGCTCCCCACGAGCTACGACGCGCAGATCTACGGCATGGAACTGGTGGAGTCCCCGGAGGAGACCTACGAGAACATCGGCGGCCTTGAACCGCAGATCGAGGAGATCCGGGAAGCCGTCGAGCTCCCCCTGACGAAACCGCAGCTCTTCGAGAAGATCGGCATCTCCCCGCCGAAGGGCGTCCTCCTCTACGGCCCGCCCGGCACGGGGAAGACCCTCCTCGCACGCGCGGTGGCCCACCAGACGAACGCACACTTCCTCCGCGTGGTCGGTTCGGAGCTGGTGCAGAAGTACATCGGGGAGGGCGCCCGCCTGGTCAGGGAACTCTTCGACCTCGCGAAGCAGAAGTCGCCGTCGATCATCTTCATCGACGAGATCGACGCGATCGGCGCGCACCGGAACGACTCGACCACCTCCGGCGACCGCGAGGTCCAGCGGACGCTGATGCAGCTCCTGGCGGAGATGGACGGCTTTGACAACCGGGGCGACGTCAAGATCGTCGCGGCGACGAACCGGATCGATATCCTCGACCGCGCCCTCCTCCGCCCGGGCCGGTTCGACCGGATGATCGAGATCCCGCTCCCCGATCACCAGGGGAGGCTCGCGATCCTGAAGATCCACACCCAGCACATGAACATCGGCGAGGACGTCAACCTCGCGGAGGTCTCCCGGCTCACCGAGGGCAAGAACGGCGCCGACCTCCGGGCGATATGCATGGAGGCGGGGATGTTCGCCATCAGGATGGAGCGCGATACGGTCAACAGCGACGACTTCATGAAGGCGATCGACAAACTCTCGGTGGACTTCGACCGCCACCACTTCCACACCACTTTCGGCGAGATGTTCGCCTGAGGGTGCTATCCTTTTTTTTAACGATCCCGTTCTCTTCGGGAACATTGCTCTTCCCGTAACGGCATCGGGCAGGTTCCCCGGGGTTGCACGGCGCACTTCTCCAGCAGCCCCTGCCGGTCGCCCTATTCTGCCGGATACTCCTCTTCGGCGCACCAGACCTCGAGCACCGTATCCTCAGGCTCCATCCGGTCGGCATACGCCTCCGGTGTCGTGCCCTCGTCCATCCATATGGTATCGATCATATGGTCGCCGGAGATCCGGTAGAGGCAGCGGTATGTCCATGGCTCCGCAGGCATCACATCCCGCTCGTAGATCTGCCGGGCAAGCCCGGAAGAACAGAATATGCCCTCCCCGGGCTCGAAGAGAACCTCCTCGACGTAGCGCTGGATGTACCACCGGAGCTCGGAGACAAGGGCAAGAGCGCTCCCGAGCGACGCCGTTCTGATGCGTATGCCATATTCCAGCCTATCGGGCTGATAAAAACGAAGAACGCCCCTGCTGGTCTCGGACTTGAGCAGGGTGGCGTAGAGGTCAACACCCTCCGACTGAATAAGGAGGACGTTCATTGCATTATTGTGGGCGGGGGAGGTCGATAAGGTTTCCTTTAAGACCGGTCCAGGGCTTCGTCGGTGGGAGTGTATCCTGAGAGAAATTGAAGTTATAACTATGGTAAAGCCCGGTACGCTGGACTGTGGTGATATCGCCACGCACTGCCCCCGCCCCTTGGGCGGGCCGAAGGCCGGGTGGGGTGGGGTTTAAAGATACACCCTATGAGATAGGGATGGGGGGGGAGACCCCCCTCCCCGCGAGCCGCCTCCCCAATGGCGATACTCCCTCGGAATCCGTGTATCATGCCTGCGACTGGCAGAACTTTAGATTTCAATATGCGAGCAGCCCGGAGATCCTCGAACCCCCCGACAACAGAACTTCGAAATGCCCCCTTTCATCCTCCGGCGGCAGGTTGCGAACAAAAAAAGATTGTCGAAAGAAAAAACCCCTCAGAGGTACATCCGGCTGTCCGGCGCCGCCACCTCGCGCTTCACCTTCTTTATCGCCGCGAGGAAGTCTTCGCGCTCGACGGCATCGGCGTCCCGCCGGATCGCCATCATCCCGGCCTCACGGCAGATCGCCTGCAGCTCGGCGCCGGTGGTGTTCTCGGCGAGTTCCGCAACCTCGGAGAGGTCAACGCTCCCGGCGAGCGACATCTTCGCGGTGTGGATCTTCAGGATCTCAAGGCGCGCTCCGGCATCCGGCAGCGGAACCTGGATGATCCGGTCGAACCGGCCGGGGCGCAGAAGCGCCGGGTCAAGCATATCGATCCGGTTCGTCGCCGCCATGATCCGGACGTTCCCGCGGTTCCCGAACCCGTCCATCTCCGCCAGGAGCTGCATCAGCGTCCGCTGGACCTCGGCGCTGCCGGAGGTTCCGTCGTTCGTTCGCATGCTCCCGACCGCGTCGATCTCGTCGATGAAGACGATCGCCGGGGCGCGCTCCCGGGCGAGGATGAAGAGTTCGCGGACGAGTTGCGCCCCCTCTCCGATGTACTTATGGACGAGTTCGCTCCCGGACATCCTGATGAACCGGGCCTGGGACTGGCGGGCAACCGCCTTTGCAATCAGGGTCTTCCCCGTGCCGGGCGGGCCGTAGAGGAGGATGCCCTTCGGGGGCTCCACGCCCACGCGTTCGTAGATCTCGGGTTTCGTGAGCGGGTACTCGACCGCTTCCCGGACCTCCTCGATCTCCTCCTTCAGGCCGCCGACCTGCTCGAACGTCACGCTCGGCTGCTCGTCGAGTTCCATGACCCTGACCCTCGCGTCGTAGATATTGCCGATCGTCTTGACGATGGATAGGGTGTTGTTCACCGCGACCTTCATTCCGGGTTTGAGGGTGCGGTGGAGCTTCTCGTTGACCGTGGTCACGTATTCCTGGTTGTTGCCCTGCTGCCGGAGATACACTTCGCCGTTCTCAAGTACATCGACCACAGCGGCAACAAACAGCGGCACCCGCTTTAACTGGGCGTTCTCTTTTCGAAGCTGCAGGAGCTCCTTCTCCAGCAACTCATTCTTGAGTTTGTAGTCCAGGATCTGCGCCTTCAGATCCTGGATCTGGAGAGTAAGCATGTCGTGCTCACTGCCGGGAGTGCTGCCAATGGTTTCGTCCATGTTACTCATATAGTTGGTTCTCCAATCACATTATAATGTGGTTGGTATGATCGTGCAAGGCAGAAGCATATCCCGGGGTATCGGAACCGGAGAACTCCTCGTCTCGTCCGAACCCATATCGTTCCTCTCGGGCGTCGACCCCGAGACCGGCATCGTCGTCGAGCACGGCCACCCGCTCGAAGGCCAATCCGTCGCCGGGCGGGTGCTGGCCTTCCCGTACGGGAAGGGCTCGACGGTCGGATCCTACGTGATCTACGCGCTGAAACAGAACGGGCTCGCTCCTGCGGCGATCATCAACGCCGAGGCCGAACCGATCATCGCGGTCGGTGCGATCATCGCGGAGATCCCCATGGTCGACCGCCTCCCGCCGGAGTTCTCCCGCCTCCCGCCCGGCACCACGGTGACGGTGAACGGGGATGCGGGCGAGGTCTCCTGCGACGGGACTTCGTGAGGTACGCCGTGGAGACACACTACGATATCCTGGGTCTCTCTCCCGACGCCGCGCCCGACGAGATCCGGGCTGCCTACCGGAGGCTCGCAAAACAGTATCACCCGGACATAAACCATGACCCCGATGCGGGCGAACGGTTCATCGCAATCCAGCAGGCCTACGAGACGCTGATCGACCCCGATGCCCGGGCGCGCTACGACCTCGCTCTCCGGGGCGGCGTCGCAACCGGGCCGCATGACCCGTTCCAGCGGTACCGCCCCGACGGCCAGACGGTCCGGATGCGGGGTTTCTCGTGGAGCGGGCAGGCACCGACTTCCTGGACCGGCCGGCTCGGCGTCGCACTCATCCTCTTGTTCGGGGGAGTCCTGATCGCCTTCATGCTCATCCTGTCGTTCCTCGTTCGTCTCGTATCAGGCAGCAGACGACGGCACGACTCCTGAAAACCATTTTTATCGAGGGTATCCCCTCCGGGAGAGAATCAGCACCGCAGATGGGAAGAGGGGATGATCCACAGAGACCCCGTCGGATCACGGGAAACCTTATCTGGTGAAACCGCCTTCGTGCCGGGTAGTTATCGCGAGGTGAACGTGATGCCGATGGAGAAAGTGAAGCGATACCGGTGCAAGTACTGCAACTACATCTACTCCCCGATGCGGGGCGAACCTCACCGCGGCATTCCGGCGGGTACCGCGTTTGAAGACCTGCCGGAGGACTACGTATGTCCGGTCTGCGGAGCGACCGGAAAAGGACAGATCGGGAAGTGGGGATTCGAACTCTGGGAGCCGACCAGGTACGTCTGCAAGATCTGCGGCTATGTCTACGACAAAAAGCGCGGCGAACCCCTCCGCGGTTATCCGAAGGGCACCGCATTCGAGGATCTGCCGGAGGACTACGTATGCCCGATCTGCGGGATGGATCCGCAGATCACGAAGTTTCACGGCCCCGTCGGCAAAGCGCAGTTCGAACCCATCCTGGACGTCTGACGGGGGAGTGGGGGCCCGCCCGCCTCTCTCCCGGAACCGAACCGTGCCGGCCGAAATCCCATGAACTGCAGGGAATCCGGTACCCGGCACGATACCGGATTTTTGCGGCAGCACCCTTTTATGAATCCCTGACACCCATTATACCCTGAGTCAGTCCGTTCACCCACAACCGGCCCTTTCAAATACCGGCCGGTGCATCAACGTTAGAAGAGACCGGCTGCCTCCGTCACGGGCAGCCCCCACAGAGAATACGGCGTTGAACAATCGCGTATCAAACGAGCAGCAGCAGATGATGTCGGATGGATTTCTTCAGTAATATTCTGGGGCAGGGGAAGAATGCAAACCCCTCGATACAGCAGGGAACCTCTCAGTTCGAGGCCGGAAACTACGGCGAGGCGGTGAAGAGTTTCGAGAAGGCGCTCAAGATAGAGCCTGAAAACACCTTCGCCCGGTTGTATATGGGGCAGGCGCTCGCTGGTCTCGGCAGGGACAGCGAAGCCGCCGGGTGGCTGAGGAAAGCCCTCGAGGCGGATCCCGGCGATGTCGTGATACTCCGGATGCTGGGGCATCTCCTCGCCAGAACCGGCGATTACGAGGAGGCGGCCGGGTGTTTCGCGCGGATCGTCGAAGCGAATCCCGCGGACGCGAACGCCGCGTACTGGCAGGGGGAGATGCTTGAACGGCTCGGGCGGTATGCCGACGCGGCATCGGCCTACACGCGGGCACTGGCGGGAGACCCGGAGAACATCGTCCTGCGGGAGAGATGCGGGAGGATGTTCGAGCGGGCCGGCGACTATCGGGAAGCGGCGGCATGTCTCGAAAAGGTCATCAAGGCGAAACCCGGCAGTACCGATATGCTCGCCCGCATCGGGGCAGCATACCTCGATCAGGGCGATTACTCGAAAGCCGCCGGCCTCTTCGACCGGGTGCTCGATACGGAACCGAAAAACATCGACGCGCTCTACGGCAAGGCCCGGGCGCTCGAACATCTCGGCCAATACCAGGAGGCTGCCGGCTGCTATGCCGGGATCGTTGCCCTCGAACCCGAGAACATCCCTGCCTGGTATCACCGCGGCTCAATGCTTCTCCGCGCAGGAAAGCACGGTGAAGCCCTGGAGTGCTTCGAGAAGGTCGCGCTCGTCGATCCGGATCACGTCCCGGTGCGCTACTCCATGGGGATGGTCTACGACATCCTCGGCCGCTACGACCGGGCTGTGAAGAGCTTCGACCATATCCTGAAGCACGACCAGGGTCGGGTTCAGGTCTGGTACTCCCGCGGCATGGCGCTCTTCCGTCTCGGCCAGTATGCCGAGGCGATCCGGTCGTTCGACCGCGTGCTCGATAGCAGGGCGACGACCGGGATGAAGTGGATCGGGAGCGAGGGCGACCTTGCGCTCTTCGAGCGGGACGAAACGGGAGCGCCCCGGAAGCAGAAACCGCTGAAGTTCGATACGCTCAACGAACTCGTCTATAACTGCCGGGGAACCGCGCTGCTTCACCTCGGGCGGTATGCTGAGGCGCAGAAGGACTTCGAGCGCCTCCTCCAGATCGATCCCGGAAACGTCTCCGTCCTGCAGCGGAGCGGCACCGCGCTCTTCCACCTCGGCAGGTATGAGGAGGCCGCCCGCTGCCTGGATGCGGTCCTCGAGAAAGAACCGCATAACGCCGTCGCCGGATCGATGAAAACGGACGCACTCGTGAACCTCGGCAGGTACGACGATGCGCTGGCAGGCCTCGATTCGGTGCAGGGAGCCGGGGACGAACCCCATCTCCTCTACCGGAAGGGTAAGATCCTCCTCGCCCTCGCCCGCTATACGGATGCTGTGGAAACGTTCAAAGCCCTCCTCGACGCCAATCCCATCGATATAGCGGGAGAGATCGGTATGGGAGAGGCGCTCATGCACCTCGGGCGGTACGAGGAGGCGCTCGCCTGCTATGACGGGGCGCTCTCGGTCGACCCGGTCGACCGTGCCGCTCTGCTCGGCAGGAGCACGGCGCTCGAACGCCTTGGGCGCTACGAAGAGGCGCTCGAATCCATCGACCGGTTGACGGAGATCGGTCCCAATGAGGCAGGGACGCTTCTTCGGAAGGCGTGGATCCTCGAGGCGCTCGGCCGTTATGATGCAGCCGCCGGGTGTTACGAAGACCTCCTTGCGGCCGACCCGAAAGCCGGGGGATATCCGGTAAACCTCGGGTTTGTTCTCACCGTTCTCGGGCGGTACGAGGAGGCCGCCGGACGGTTCGGGGAGGCCACGCTTGCCGACCCGGAGAACTTCTTTGCCTGGTTCAACCGGGGCAGGGCCCTGGAGAGGATGGGGCAGTACGCGGATGCAGCGGAGTGCTATGCAAAAGTTGCCGAAGGCCGGCCGAAGGATACCGGCGCCTGCTTTGCGCTCGCCGGTACACTCGCACGGCTCGGCAGGCACCAGAAGGCGATCGAGTGCTGCGACCGGGTGCTCGCCGCCGATGCCTCGAACGCCACGGTTGCAAGGCTCCGGGCGGATATGCTCGAAGCTGTCGGCAGGCACGAAGAGGCGGCGGAAGCGTACGAGCGTTACCTGAAAAACTCGCCTGACGACCGCGACGCCAGGATGGCGTTCGGTATGGCGCTCGAACGGGGCGGGAGGTTCGGCGACGCGATCAAACAGTATGCGCTGGTGCTCGAGGGCGATGAGCGCGACACCGAAGCATGGTATACCCTCGAGAGCGCCCTCGTGCACATGGGGCGCTACGAGGAGGCGCTCGAGTGTTCCAACAGCATCGTCGAGGCGAACCCGGAGAACCGGGCGGCCTGGCAGCGGCGCGGCGAGATCTTCATGTGGCTCGGCCGCTACGCCGACGCGGTGGGGTGCTTCGAGAAGGTGATCGAGGCCGATCCGGCCGACGTTCTCACCCTGCGAAGGCTCGGGGAGGCCCACGAGAAGGCCGGCAGGTACGAGGATGCCCTTGCCGCCTACACGCGGGTTCTCGACCGGGAACCGACCAGCATCGAGACCCTCCACGCCCGCTCGTCGGCCCTCATCCACCTCGGGCGCTACGAGGAGGCGGTCCGGTCGATCGACAAGATCATCGTCCTTCAGGACAGGAATCCCGCCGCGCTCTTCATACGGGGGGCTGTGCTCGAGAAGGTGGGCAGGTACGACGACGCCCTCGCGAGCTACGAGAAAGCGCTCTCGCTCAACCCGAAGAACGCAGCCGTCTGGAGCGCGGCCGGGGTGCTCAAGGATGCGCTGGGACGACACGAAGATGCCGTCAAAGCGTTCGACAGGGCCATCGAACTGGGCGGGGGAGATGTGCATGCCTGGCTCGCGAAGGGGCTCGCTCTCGGCCACCTCGGCAAACCCGACCGGGCGGCCGAGTGCTTCGATCGCGTTCTCGATGCCGAACCCCGCCACGCCCGGGCATGGTACCTGAAAGGGAGAGCGCTTGATAAGCAAGGCAGGTTTGCCGACGCTGTGGAGTGCTTTAAGATGGCACTCGAGAACGGGGGCAAAGAATGAGGGGCGGGCGGATATTCGGCGTCCTGCTGCTGATAGCGTGCATCCTCTGTTCGGGCTGCATTGCAGGCGGCGACGAAGAAGCGCGGGCGAAACCCGGCGATTCCGTGAAGGTCCACTACACCGGCACCTTCGAGAACGGGACGGTCTTCGACAGTTCCGCCGGGCGCGAACCGCTCCGGTTCACCGTCGGTGCCGGTGAGATGATCCGGGGGTTCGATGAGGGTGTCGTCGGGATGCAGGTCGGAGAGGAGAAGACCCTCCATGTTCCTGCAGACCGGGCCTACGGGCCGTACCGCGAAGATCTCATCTTTGTCCTCGACCCTGCCGGGATTGACGGTGCGGAGAACCTGAAGATCGGCGATCAGGTCCGGCTATCCCTGCATGACGGGCAGGCGCTGCCCGCAAGGGTCGTCGCCGTATCGGCCGACGCGGTCACCGTCGATGCGAACCACCACCTCGCGGGCGAGGATCTCACGTTCACCGTCAGCCTCGTCGAGATCGCGTAGGATATTCACCATATTTTAAACCCACTCCGGGGGTCGCCCCTGGAACAAGCCCAACTCTGCAGACCGCCCCTTATCGCAGTTGCAGAGAACTCAGAAACCGCATTTCTGCGGCCACACTGGTACGGGTTTCAAGGAGACTCCGTGTCCGGGACGCAACCAACGACGTTCCGGAGAGGATTTCAACAAGGCCAAAAGTCACCCTTTCTTCTCTCTTCCGGCACCCGCGGGGGTCACGAGCACCTTATCGACCCGGTGGCCGTCCATATCAACGACCTCAAACCGAAGATCGTTCCAGGTGAACCAATCTCCGGTGTTCGGCGTCCGCTCAAGATACATCATCACGAACCCGCCGAGCGTCTGGTAATACCCGCGCCCCTCTCCGGGCAGTGTCCCTGCTCCAAAAAGGTCATGGAACTCGTCGATCGGGAGCAAACCGTCGAGCAGCCACGACCCATCTTCGCGGAGAACCGCCGCGCCCTCCGGCGGGTACTCTGCCGACGGGATATCCCCGACGATCGATTCCATGATGTCGTGGATGGTGACCAGCCCCTGGACACTCCCGTACTCATCGGTGACAAGGGCGATTCGTGCCCTGGAGGCCTTGAGTTTCTCGAGGACCGTGAGAGCAAGGACGCTCTCAGGCACGAAGAGAGCAGGTTTGATCGCCTTCGCAAGATCCGGAGGCTCGCCCGAGATCGTCCGTGCCCAGAGGTCGCGGACGGAGACGATGCCGAGCAGGTTGTCCAGGTGCTCGCGATAGACCGGGAAGTAGATATGCCCTGATGCCTCCATGATCTGCCAGTTCTCTTCGGCCGGGTCCTCCACATCCAGGGCCACGATATCGGGGCGCGGGGTCATCAGCACGCTGACCCGCCGGTCGGCGAGGCGGAAGACGCTCTCCACCATATCCTGTTCCGCCTCCTGAAAGATGCCGGCCCGGGTGGCCTGGCCGAGCAGAACCCTGACGTCTTCCTCGGTGACCTCCGGCCCGGAGGGCGTGCGCACCCGGAGGACCGTAAGAACCGCCTCGGTCGATATGGTCAGCACCCTGACGATGGGGGTGACGAACAGGGAGAGGAACCGTATCGGGCGCGAGACCGCCGCTGCGATCTGCTCGGCGTTGGTCATGGCCACCCTTTTTGGTACCAGTTCGCCGATCACAAGCGTCAGGTAGGTGATGGCGGCGACGACGGTTACGCCCGCAAGCGGACCGGTGTAAGGGGCAAGCAGGGGAACTCCGGCAAAGATCTCTGCAAGAGGTCCCGCGAGGGTTGCCCCGCCGAAAGCTCCGGAGATGATCCCTATGGTGGTGATGCCGACCTGAATGGTGGAGAGGAACTGTGTCGGGTCCTCGGCAAGGTCGAGGGCGGTTGCCGCCCCGACATCGCCGTCCGCCGCCTTCTTCTCCAGGCGTGATTTTTTAACAGAGACTATTGCGAATTCCGTCATCGCAAAGAAGCCGTTCGCAAGTATCAGCAGGACGATGATCGCGATATCGATAGCCAGAGGCATTGTAATACCCTCTACCGGCAGCGGTCTTAAACCTGCGGACTTCCCGGCAGAGGGAGGGGCGTTCGTAGGAAATATTTATCGTCGCCGGGGCGGAGTTCCGTCTGGTGATACATGATCGAACTCGGAGAACAGGCCAGGGGTTTCTCGCTACCGGACCAGAACGGGAACACTGTCCGGCTGTCGGGTTTTCCGGGGAGACGGGTTGTCCTCTCGTTTCATCCGCTGGCATGGACCCGGATCTGTGCCGAACAGATGAAGGCGCTCGAAGCAAACGTTGCGGCGTTCGATGCCCTTGGTGCCGTTGCCCTCGGCATCAGCGTGGACTCCGTCCCCTGCAAACGGGCGTGGGCGGGGAGCCTCGGTATCAGGGATACACGGCTCCTTGCGGATTTCTGGCCGCACGGTGAGGTGGCGCAGATCTACGGTGTCTTCGACGGCACAAAAGGCTACTCCCGGCGGGCGAACATCGTCGTCAACGAGACAGGAAGCGTCATATTCGTCAAGGAATATCAGGCGACGACGGTGCCCGACATGCAGGATGTTCTCGACGCTCTCCAGGCGCACGAGAAGAGCAGGCGGGTAGAGGGGATGCCGTTGGCGTAGCCCCGCGTCTCTTCATCCCAAAACCCAGAAGAAGTTCCCGGCAAGCGTGACCAGCAGGATCGCCGGAACGCCGTAGCGAATGAGGGCCATATAGGCTCTCTGCTGCAACCCGCATCCGTCGATCTCCGTGCAGATCCGGGTACGGCTCAGGAACCACCCTCCGACGATGCTCACGATCAGCCCGGCGACGATGAGGCCGATCGTCCCGAACGCGTAGTCGGCGAGGTCGAGGAAGGGCATTCCGAAGACCTCGAGGTTCAGGGCGGTGTAACTGAGAGCGGGCGGGAGCCCGAGGAGCATGATCGCGGCGAAGACGAGGAGCGTGGCGCGCTTCCGGGGGTAGCCGTAGGAGTCCATCAGCGTCGCCACCGGGACTTCGAGCATGGAGACCGCCGAGGTGAGCGCCGCAGCAAAGAGCATCAGGAAGAAGAGCGCTCCGAGCAGCATGCCGTACTGGATCTCCATAAAGGCCGCAGGAAGGGTGATGAACGCGAGGTTCACCCCGGCCGCGGGGTCAAGGCCCGCGGTGAAGACGAGGGGAAAGATCACGAGCCCGGCAAGGACTGCAACCAGAATATCAGCGACGGCGATGATGGTGGCGTTCCGGAAGAGGGGCGCTTTCCCGAGGTAACTCCCGAAGGCGATCATGATGCCCATACCCACGGAGAGCGAGAAGAAGGCCTGCCCGAAGGCCGCGATCCAGACGCCGGGGTCGGCCAGCCTCGATAAGTCTGGGGAGAGGTAGAACTCGATCCCCTCGGCCGCTCCGGGTTCCGTGAGCGAGAAGGCTACGAGGAAGAGGAGGATCGCGAAGAGGGCCGGGATGAGGTACCGGGAGAGTCTCTCGATCCCCTCCCTGACCCCGGAACGCACCGTCACGTAGACCGCGAGCCCCGAGAGGAGAAAGAAGACGAGCGGGAGGTAGGAGCCGGTGAACGCACCGAACTCCACCGGCCGGCCGAGGGCGAAGAAGAAGGCGTACGCGAGCACCCAGCCCGTGATCACGATGTAGTAGCCGAGGATCAGGCTGACGACGGCGACGATGAAGAGGCCTGCCACGGTGAACCGCTGCCGTATCGAGCGGAAGGCAGAGACGACCGAACTCCCTGTCGAACGGCCGATGGCAAGTTCCAGCACCATCAGGGGGAGGCCGAAGAGGAAGACCGCGATCAGGTACGGGACAAGGAACGCGCCGCCCCCGTTCTCGCCCACGATGTAGGGGAACCGCCATATGTTCCCTATACCCACAGCCGAGCCGATGCTGGCGAGGATGAAACCCAGGGTTGACGACCACTGTTCCCGTTCCATATCACTCACCGTTTGGAGACGGTTTCCTCAAGGGTAAGAAGGCGTTCCGCCTTTATATGCATCTGTGCCGGCATCGCGACCACTGCACTTTTGTAGCGGATGACCCCATACGAGTGCGGTCGAGAGCAGCATGAGCGTCAGTTCCCGGAGAGATCCCGGCAGGGAGGAGAGAGCGTGAACGGCAGGTACCCGTTCCTCGTCTCGATTCCCCACAGCGGCACCGTCGTTCCGCCCGAACTCCGCGGTCTCATCAACCTCACGCGAAAGGAGATCATCTTCAATAGCGATCCCCATACCCGCCGTATCTACGGGTTCGACGATAGAGTGGAGGCGCTGGTCGACTTCGACGTCTCAAGGGTCTTCGTCGATACCAACCGGGCGCCGTATGACTACCCGCCGCGGGCCCAGGACGGCGTGGTCAAGGTCATCACGCAGGACGGAACCCCGGTTTTCAAGAACGGACAGACGCCCGGCAGGGAACTGATAGGAACTCTCCTGCAGAACTACTACCATCCCTTCCACGAACAACTGGCCGGGGTGCTCGATACCCGGCCGATCGGGGTCGCCTTCGACTGCCACAGCATGCTGCCGAGATCGCCGCCGGTCAGGATGGACGCCGGACGCCCCCGCCCGCTCTTCTGCCTGAGCAACCGGGGCGACCGGAACGGGAGACCGAAGAGGCCGGGCGGTCTTGTGACCTGCCCTCCAGAGTGGCTCCAGGCGCTTGCCCGGTCGTTTCAGGCGGAGTTCGAGAGGGAGGGGCAGGTTGCGATGAACGACCCCTTCCGGGGCGGGTTCATCTCGGTGGCGCACTACCGGCGGCGGCGGATCCCCTGGGTTCAGGTCGAGATCAACCGCGGCTTCTACGAGACCGAAGACCGCGAGGCCGACGAGGCACACCTCGCCGAACTCCGGGAGAGGATCTTCTCAGCCCTCACCGGGTTCTGGGACGAGGTCTCGGGGTAAGAAACTGCCGAATCAGACCGATTTTCCGGCCGAAGATACTATGCCGGCAGAGTACCCATATATATTGATGGATCGCCTGCACCTGATACTCCAGCGCTACTTCGGGCATTCTGCGTTCAACCCTTACCAGGAGGAGATCATCCGCGATCTCCTCGGCGGGCGCGACGTCCTCGCGGTGCTCGCGACCGGAGGCGGCAAATCGCTCTGTTACCAGGTTCCGGCACTCATCGGCGAGGGTGTCACGCTGGTGATATCGCCGCTCATCGCGCTGATGAAAGACCAGGTCGACGGCCTGCAGGCACGCGGGATCGGCGCGGAGGCGCTGAACTCCTCCTGCTCCTACGCCGCGACACGGCGAATCCTCTCGGAACTCAACGAGGGCCTGATCCAGATCCTCTATGTCTCGCCGGAGAAGGCGGTCGGCGACGACTTCCTCGACCTGATGGCGTCCCTTCCGGTCACGCTGATCGCGGTCGACGAGGCGCACTGCATATCGATGTGGGGGCACCAGTTCCGCCCGGAGTACCGGTCGCTCGCGGTCTTCAAGGAGCGGTTCCCCGGTGTGCCGATGGTTGCCCTGACGGCGACCGCGACCCCGGATGTCCGCGACGACATCGCGCGGCAGCTCAACCTTACGGACCCGTCGGTCTACGTCGGGAGTTTCAACCGCAAGAACCTCAGTTACACCGTCGTCGGAAAGGAGGAAGACGCGTACGAGCGGCTCCGCTCCTATCTTCAGGGCCGGAGAGGGGACGCCGGGATCGTCTACGTCGCGACCCGGGAGGGGGCCGAGACGCTCGCGGCACGGCTCCGCACCGCCGGTATTCCGGCGCTTCCCTACCATGCCGGCATGACGGCGGGAGCCCGGGCAGAGGCGCAGGACCGGTTCATCGGCGGGAAGGTTCCCGTCGTCTGCGCGACGAGCGCGTTCGGCATGGGGATCGATAAGTCGGATGTGCGGTTCGTCGTCCACTATGACATGCCCAGGACCCTCGAGGCCTACTACCAGGAGAGCGGCCGGGCGGGGAGGGACGGCAACGAGAGCGACTGTATCCTCTTCTACAGCGACGACGATGCGCGGCGCCTCAGATCGTTCATCGACCGCGACCTTCCGTCCGAGTTCCAGCGCGAGGTCGCACGCTCGAAACTCCAGAGCATGGTCGACTACTGCACCGCTCAAGGGTGCCGGAGAAGGATGCTCCTCGCCTACTTCGGGGAGCGTTACGAGACGCCCTGTGGAGGCTGCGACGCCTGCTCTCCGGCTGGAGAGGCCCATCCCCGCTCCGGGCGGCGGAAGCGCGGCACCGCCCGGACTGCGTCCGGGTGAAGCGCAGGAAAAATTTCCCCTCTCGCTCCACGGGGAAACATCTATTTAATCAATAGCAGTATAAACGCTCTGGGATTGTCATGAAGCGATTAACCCGTTCAACGACCGACCGGTGGATCGCCGGGATATGCGGCGGCATAGGAGAGTACCTTGAGATCGACCCGAACGTCATCCGGGTGATCTGGGTCATCGTTACCGTGCTCTCGGGATTCTTCCCGGGCATCATCATCTATATCCTGCTCTGGATCCTCCTGCCGGAGGAGGGGCAGGCACGCCCGGTGGGGACGTTCGGCGAAGCGTAAGAGAGATCCAGGTGCGGTCGGGAGGCGGCACCTACTTTTTTTGCTGAAGGGGGGGTGGCCGTGAGGGCCGGCGATGGATACTCACCCCACACCGGGAGGTGTCAAGGTTCCATCGGGTGGTCGCCCGTACACGGCTTTCCAGTGGACTGCGCACCTCCAGTGCTCGTGCTCCTGCCCTTCGGCCAGTCGCATATCGCCACATACTTCCCCCGCCCCTCGGGGCGGGGGAGGAGCGCGAAGCGCGGGTGGGGTGGGGGTTACAGGAATCCTTTAGTATGTGGAGACAGGGGAGGGGGGCCAGCCCCCCTCCCCGTCAGCCCCTCCCCAAATGGCGATATTTCCACGGTCCACTGTACCGGGCTTTTTCATCGTTTTGACCATTCGATCAGCTAGAGGAAATTACGGAGGGCGTCACTTACCCCGTCACAACCCCTCCCGGGCCCATACTCAACGGCAATTCGGAGCCTTAGCCTTTCTACCGTCCCTTCCCTTCCTGCAGCTTCTTGATCGTATCCCGCAGCGCAATCGCCCGCTCGAACTCCAGGCGTTCCGCCGCTTCCCGCATATCGGCCTCGAGTTCGATGATCAGGTTCGGGATCTCGGACTTCGGGACGTGCTTGATATCGGTGATATCGATCTCTTTCTCGCGGATCGGTTTTACGATCGTCTGCGGCGTGATGCCGTGCTGTGTGTTGTACGCAAGCTGCATCGCTCGCCGCCGCTCCGTCTCGGCCATCGCCTTCTTGATCGAGTCGGTCATGGTGTCGGCATAGAGCACGACCTTCGCGTTCACGTTCCGGGCGGCCCGCCCGATCGTCTGGACGAGGCTCCTCGCGTCGCGGAGGAACCCCTCCTTGTCGGCGTCGAGGATCCCGACGAATCCCACCTCGGGGATGTCGAGCCCCTCCCGCAGGAGGTTGATCCCGACGAGGACATCGT
>DAIRGM010000079.1:0-7168 GCA_036794525.1 Methanoculleus sp. | reverse complement strand
CTTCACGAGCGAGAGCAAGGACGCGGTCGCGTCCATCCCGGAGATCGAGCGGGAGGTCGTCCTCGTCCTCCAGGAACTCGGCCGGGAACTCAAGAGTTACCTCTACCGACGGGACAGGACGAAGCAGCAGGACAACCGCGCCCGGGCGATATGCTCGATCATCCCCGATATCGCCGTAAAGGTGAGTGAGATCGTCGAACTCCCCCTCGTCGATACCTCCCCGATCGAGGGCAAGATCATGCGCAAGGTCGTCGCGAAGAAGCGGACGGTCAACGGGAAGGTCCACATCAACGTGAACAACTACACCGCAAAGGAAGTCCCTCTCGTCCTCTACAACCTCTCCCGCGATGAGGCTGCGGACGCGGTGCCCCGGCCGGACTTCGTCGACAATATGGACGGGGAGTACAACAAGGTCTGGCGGCGCACCCTCGGCGCCGGCGAGGCCTGGCAGATAGTCTACACGGGATCGGGCGACGGGTCGCTCGATCTGCGCGGCGTGGAGGATAACGTGAAAGTGGTGGTGGATCTCGATGTCTAGGGAAGAGATGGATGCGCTGGCAAGGGAGCGGCTCGTCGGTATCGCCCACACCTGGTACGACCAGATGCGGGACGGCATCGTGCCGTTCATCCGGCTGCCGACGCGGACGAAACGAAATCTCGCGTACGACGACGAAGGCGAGGTCTGGAAGTACGGCGAGAGGGAGAGCACCCGGGCGGCAACGAACGAGAAAGGCGCGGTCCATCTCCTGAAGATGGCCTACCTCATCGGGTTCTTAAAGCAGCAGCTCGTGGAGAACCGCTCGTCGACCTTGAGAGAACTGTATTACATCTCCGAGGGGTGGAAGAAGGCGAAGTTCGCCGCTCAGGACGAGAGCAACCTCCTGATCGAGGATCTCGAGATCATCACCGACGTCCAGCGGGAGGCGTTTCACCTCCGGCCGGAGGAGGACGGCGCCTCGCTCTTCGGCCCCCTGCGGATACGGGAGACCACCCGCCGGGGCGTCAAGGAGATGCACTGCCAGGATGACGTCGGGGAGGCAGGCTACCCCATCCCGAACAACACCGACAACCTCGAGTTCGTCGACCACGACGCGAAGTTCGTCATCGCCATCGAGACCGGCGGTATGTACGCCCGTCTGATGGAGAACGGGTTCGACGAGGAGTACGGGGCGATCCTGGTCCACCTCAAGGGGCAGCCGGCACGCTCCACGCGCCGGGTCTTACGGAGGCTCAACGACTCGCTCAACCTCCCCGTAGTCGTCTTCACCGACGGCGACCCCTGGTCCTACCGGATCTACGCGAGCGTCGCCTACGGCTCGATCAAGAGCGCTCATATGTCGGATATCCTGGCGACTCCTAAGGCGCAGTTCATCGGGGTGCAGCCCTCCGACATATCCGACTACAACCTCCCCGCCGACCACCTCACCGAGCAGGACATCAACGCCCTGAAAGCGGAGCTGACCGATCCGAGGTTTGCAACCGACTACTGGCGCACCCAGATCAACCTGCAGCTCGATATGAAACTGAAGTCGGAACAGCAGGCGTTCGCGAGCCGGGGGCTCGACTTCGTGACGAAGGAGTACCTCCCGAAAAGGCTCTCGGAGATGGGGGTTATCTGAGACCGCTTCCGAGGTGGCGCAGGGCCGCCCCGGTCGTCTCCCGCCCCTGGGGCGTGCGCTTTATGAACCCGATCTGGATCAGGTAGGGCTCGTAGACCTCTTCGATCGTCCGCACCTCCTCGCCGACCGAGATGGCGATCGTCCTGACGCCCACCGGCCCGCCGCCGAAATCATCTGCGATGACCGACAGGATCCGCCGGTCGAGGTCGTCGAGGCCCAGATGGTCGATGCCGAGCATCGTCAGAGCGCGGTCGGCCGTCTCAGCGTCGATACTCCCGTCCCCCCTGACCGTGGCGAAGTCCCGCACCCGGCGGAGCAGCCGGTTTGCGATCCTGGGTGTCCCGCGGCTCCGTTTTGCTATCTCATCCGCTCCATCGGGGGTGATCGGGATCTGCATGATCCCGGCGCTTCGCTCCACGATCTTCGCGAGATCGGGAACTTCATAGAGGTTGAGGCGGAAGATGAACCCGAACCGGTCGCGGAGAGGGGAGCCGAGCAGCCCGACCTTCGTCGTGGCGCCGATGAGGGTGAACTCCTCCAGCGGGAGCTGGACCGACCGTGCACCCGGCCCCTCGCCGATCATCACGTCGATGCAGGAGTCCTCCATCGCCGGGTAGAGGATCTCCTCGACCACCGGGTTGAGGCGATGGATCTCGTCGATGAAGAGAACGTCGCCGTGGGCAAGGGCGGTCAGCTGGGCGGCGAGGTCGCCGGGCCGTTCCAGCACCGGTCCGGTGGTGCTCCTGATCCCGGCTCCCATCTCGCGCGCGATGATCTGGGCGAGCGTCGTCTTCCCGAGGCCCGGTGGGCCGGAGAAGAGGACGTGGTCGAGAGACTCGCCGCGTTTTTTTGCGGCGGCGATGGCGATGGCAAGAGCCTCCTTGATCTGCGGCTGGCCCACGAACTCGTCGAGGCGCGCCGGCCTGATGGCTGCTTCGTCGGGTTCACCGCTGAGGGGGGAGGGCGATGGGATCCGTTCGTTCATGGCCGGCGCTCCCGGAGGTGTGCAAGAGCGGCGCGGATCAGGTTCTGCACGTTCGCATCAGGGTGACCCGGGAGGACGGCGTCAACCGCCTCCCCTGCTTCCTGCGGTGAGAACCCAAGCGATATGAGGGCGCTCGCGGCGTCGCAGGCCTCGGTCGGGCGCCTGCCGGCGGCGAGGGTATCCGCATGCTTCTTCATCTTCTCCTTCAACTCAAGGATCAGGCGCCCTGCACCCTTCTTCCCGATCCCGGGGATCCGGGTGAGTGTCTTCTCATCGCCGTCGAGGATTGCAACGGCAAAGTCCTCGAACGCTATCCCGGAGAGGATGTTCATGGCGGTCTGGGGGCCGATGCCTGAGACTCCGATCAGGATCGTGAAGAGTTCCCGTTCGCGCTGGTGGAGAAAGCCGAAAAGTCGGATATCGTCGTCGCGGACCACCATATGGGTGTGGACCGTGACGCGGCCCTGCGCCTGCCTGAGGGTCTCCAGCGCCGGCCCGGTCACCTGCACCTGGTAGCCGACGCCGCCGATATCTATCACCACCCACCGGTCGCCGGTAGATATCACTTCTCCTGAGAGTTGGGCTATCATCGTAGTTGCACCATATTGATGTGGCAGAGGGCGATGGCGAGGCCGTCGGCGGCATCGTCGGGCCGGGGCACCTCCTCCAGCCTGAGGAGCCGCCGCATCATCTCCTGCATCTGATGTTTGTCGGCACGCCCCGACCCGGTGACCGCCTGTTTGACCTGGTTGGGGGTATACTCGGCAACCGGGACCCCGTGCTGTGCCGCGGCGAGGAGGAGGACGCCGCGTGCCTCGCTGACCTGCATCGCCGAGGTGGTGTTCCTGGAGAAGAAGAGCCGCTCCACGGCGACCCACCCGGGATCGTATTCGTCGAAGAGATCGGAGATCCTCGTGTGGATCTCAAGCAGCCGCTCCTCGTGGATGCGGTCGGCGCCGGTCTCGATGCAGCCGTAGGTCAGCGGCACCGGAGACCTGCCGCCGGTGCTGAGGACACCGTAGCCGGTTCTTGCGAGCCCTGGGTCGATACCAATGACGATCATGGGTTAATCCGGTTTCTGTCCACTAAGGTATCGGTTCTCCTGGTTGATACCTTTTGTTGGCGGTCTTCTCAGCCGGGGGCGGAGTGTTTTCAGCGTCGCCGCTTGTTCTGGATCGATTGAAGCTCGAAGCCGAAGAAAAAACTGATCTCCTTTGCAATGGGAGATCCGCCCTTTCCCGGCCGGATCAGATTTGCATTCTGGCAGGCCGCGTATACGATCGTCGCCCCCCAGAGAGCCGCATCTCCCCGTACGAGCGGTGTTGCTGGGTGGTCGTGGAGTTTCGCGATGGTCTCCCGGCAATGATCAAGGATGGCGCCATCCTCGAACTTATCGCAGAATTCTTCGCACAGGGTGAAGATCGTGGTAGTGCGCAGCTCGTTGACATCTAACACCAGCGGTTCATTCCTGATCTGGTTGGAGATCTCTTTTCAGATCTCTTCGTTATCCGGGTCTATTCCGGTCAGCCTTATGATCTCTCTCATCGCGAAGTTGAGGAATGCATTGAGATCATCTATGTCAATGCCTGCCTCCCTTGCACTCATCAGGATTTGCTTGAAGATAGCCTGACTCTTCTCCGGGCTGGTGGCGACTTCCTGGAAAGCCGGTTCCACCTCTTTCATGGCAGTAATGAGTTCTTGAGCATTTGCGAGGCGGCCTGATGCCTCCATGTGTATCAGGAATCGAGAGAGGATCGGAACGGCTTTTTCCGGCCAGTCGTCCGGAATGGTCGGGTTTTGCCCCAGATCCTCGACCAGGCATTCCTGCACGGATCGAACATCCCATGCATCGATCTTCAATCCGTAATGGCCATACATAAACACGCAAAAGGCCCCGACGCTTTCTCCGGCCATATGGGCAGCTCTTTCGCCGTATGCCGCATCCTCCGCCTCAACAAACGCATTGATGTCGGGCCCGATATCCTGGACGACGGCAGCAGCCGAGGCGCTCGACTCCACCTCAGCGTCGAACGCGGTCTCATCCGGTTCTTCAGGAACGAACTCGCCCGCGCTCCACCCCGGAGGATACCAGCGAAGTGCGGCAATTGGGTCCTCGGCATAGCCACAGATGCCGTTTCTCGGGGAGTTGGCGATGGTATCCACCCATTCGTGTTCGGGATCGACAGATTGGAGGCACTTGCGGCAGTAATAGCGTGGGCCCTCCTCTTCAAGATCGTCCCGGATAAACTCGGCTGTATCCCCACATCGGTCACAGGAGATGGCCGGCCGGTCGTTTCGCGCGATCAGGCAGAGCCGGCTATCCCGCGGAGCAACGGGTGTTTCCCCGATCACCTTCAGGTCCAGCGATGTGGTAGAGCCGAAGTCGTAGTCATAGGAGAACGTGCTGTCCCGGGTAAGGACATGGGAGAGAGGGATGTCCATGGCATCTGTGGAGCACTCAGCGTCCGACTCGTAGGTGACTTCTTCGATCAGAAAGGAACTGAGGTGCCCGCAACACTCCACCCACACGTCGCGGATCAACTGATCGAGGTCTCCAAGCCGGGCATCGTGTCGCGCAAGGACCACCAGCCAGTAACTCTTGTTGTAGTGCCCCTGGATCATGATGAGGAAGGAGGGATGTTTTCCAGCCGGCCATCCCGATGTTTGAAGGCAAAACATGCTGTGTTTAAGCACTTTACGCTTTGTCACGGGAGCCTTGCAGAGCAGGCAGGTACCGGGTGAAGCTTTTGATACCATTTATCAGAGGCATGATCACCATGAGATAATGAATGATCGTAGTCTGCTGTCTTCTTCGGGAATGCGATCGGGACGATACAGTACTCGAAGCGGGAGGAGTGGCGCTCCGAGCGGCCGACAATCCTCTGCAGTTCATACTACCAGGGGCGTGCACATAGGTTCCAGAGAGCGGTCACAACTCATCCAGCCATTCAGCGATCGAGACGATGTGGACTGTCCGACCGTCGACGGTTGTCTCCGCCGACTCCGACGCAGTGACGACCGTCCCTTCATCAAGGCCATGTGCATCCATCGCCTCGACAAGCCCCCGCATCTCCCGGTGCCTCGTAACGTCATCCTGCAGGGACTGCGTCACCTGGATGGCCAGGACGATCGTCCGGCCAGACCTTACCAGGAAGTCGCACTCGTAGCGGTCCCGGTGGTAGAAGATATCGCCATACTTCTTCATCAGGGCGATGAAGACAATGTTTTCCAGGAGTCTCCCACGATTTTCGGAGAATGCAAATGCAACGGCATTTATCAGGCCGGGATCCACGAAATAAATCTTTTTCGGGTTTGCAACCTGTTTTTTTGCAGAATAATCAAATTTCATCAAGGGATACAGGAGGAACGCATTCTCGGCGTACTCGATGTACTCTCTCACGGTATCCGGTGCGATGTTGAGGATCCTGGCAATCTGGTTGTACGAGATGGCGTTCCCGGCATTTGATATAAGATAATAGAGCAGGTCTACAATCTCGCTGTTCTTCCTCAACCTGTTCGGATAGATGATATCCTTGAGATAGATCGTTTCATAGTAGTTTTTGAGTATCTGCATCTTCAGGTCCCTGTCCTTTTCGAGGACCACACGAGGGAAACCACCGTATTTCAGGTAGGTTTCAAAATGATGCCTCTTCTCGATGATTGTCGGGTTCAGAATACCCTGAAAACGAAGAAACTCAGGGAAAGAGAGTGGGTACACATAGCAGGAAAAACACCTGCCCGATAGGAGGCGGCTACTCTCCTGCCTGAGCAGCGAGGATGTGGAGCCGGTCAGGATACATTTGACCCCGCTTGTTGTGTCATAGAGAGTCTTGATGGTGGGCACCCAGGCGGGATAGTGCTGAACCTCGTCGATGCAGAGATAGAGCCGTTCAAGTTCGGGGTGGCGGGCGAGATGGTCCTCAACGATGCGACGGATCAGCCAGGGATCGTCTGCCATCGAGAGGAGGAGGGGTTCGTCCATGGTGATGAAGAGGATGGCCCTGCCGGGCACACCCCTTCTGAGAAGGGAACTGATGATCTGGTACACCAGCGTCGACTTCCCTGTCCTGCGTGCACCGACAAGGAGGAGCACCTCAGGTGCATCAAGATACTGTTTCAGGAGAGGAAAGAATGAAAGTCGTTCAACGCCGGTTTCAAACTCTTTTCCAAACCACCAGGGGTTCTGGCTCTCGAGTGCGATCTGCAGCCTCTCGTCCATCTATCGATCATACTCGATGATAATTGATAAAAGTGTCGATTATGATCTACGATATCCCCCCGTTCCGGAAAACGCGTCAGGTGGACTCTTCCGCGTAGGTCAGTCGACCCCGACTCCTTGATCACATGCAGACCGTGGCCGCCTCGCCAGAGTCGTACCGGACCTCCCGCTCCGCCCCCTTCACCCCCGAAAGTTAAAGCACGCAGTCGTGACAGTCCTGTGCCCCGCACGCCCGGTTCTCGATCTTCCACTCGAGCGCCCACCGCTTGATATCCTTGATCACCTCGACAAGTCCAAGCCCGCTTGCCGTGAGGGTGTACTCGCTCCTGACGGGGACGGTCCCGG
>DAIRGM010000018.1:36424-41349 GCA_036794525.1 Methanoculleus sp. | reverse complement strand
GGAGATATCTCACGCCTCAGGGAGGAAGCAGCGCGGCTCCTGGAAGGGTCACCGGGATGAGAGTAACAGGCTATTTTCTGCGCCCGGCATAACCCTTATAGTCAGACTTTTTCTCTTCCCCGTCCCATCATACTCCGGAAGGGTTACGGGGATGACCGGCGAGAAGGCCCCGGGGGAGCCCTATCTTACGGGACCATGTTGCCGGCGCCTGCACGAATGGAGGCAGAGGACGAGGTGTTTGAGGCATGGTTGCGGGCGCTCGAAGGGTGGCGAGGAGTGGAGGGTTTCGACGGTTAGCGCTGGCGGGGCAGCGGGGTGGTGGCGGAGGCGATCGTCAACACCGTCGTCCACGGTGACTACACGAGCAACGGCAGTGTCCAGGTGATGCTCTTCTCAGACCGGCCTCGCAATCTGGAACCCGGGCACCCTCCCGCCGTCGCTGACCATCGATAAACTCCGGCAGGCCCACGGCTCCTCGCCTTCTTCGCCCTCGCCGCCGTCCTGGTGGTGCTCACCTACGCACGCTCCCTCCCCGGGATCATCCCCGACATGCGCTACCTCTCCCCGGCCTACCTCCCCATGCTCGTCATCGGGGTCTACGCCTTCAAGCACGCCGGTCTCGACGCCGACGGGGTAAGGGAATCCCTCAAAACCCTCTTCTGGCTCGCGGTCATCGACCTCCCGCTCATCTTCGTCGTCCTCCAGGTCATCGCCGGCCAGAACCACGGCGGACAGGTCATGTTCGTCACGACCCTCACCTACCTCTTCCTCGCCGGTGCCGCGGTGCTCTATATCGCCGTAATCGCCCGCCGGGCCTCCCCCGTCTCCTCGCCTACGCCGTCCCGGTGCTGATGTTCTTCCCCCTCGCCTGGGAACTCGTCGTCGACTTCCGGTTCGCCACGAGTTGCTGGGAGGGCTATCACTTCTGGATACCCATGGTGCAGTACCTCGGGTACATCCAGTATGCGATCTTCCCGCTGTGAGGATGAAAGGTCCCTGTTTGACAGACCGGTGAGAGGGTCTAATCGAGCAATGGGGTAGCGGATTTCGCCGCATTCTGGAAGAGAGAAGCAGAATCTGCCCGAGCCTGTGCTCGAAGAGATCGGGATGAAAGTTCAGTTTACGGTTTTTCTTGCGGAGAAGATCTCACCCGGAACTAAGCGCGAAGCCGTAGAAGAGGCTGAGGAACGGGTAACCGAGCAGGTCCGGCGCCTCCTGATCCGCTTGAAGGAGAAGCCATCAGGAGCGAGGGATGCAATGCCCGGGGCTCAGTCACCGGCCCACATTCCTGTATGATCACGTGTTCCACAATACTTTAGTATATTGAACAATCATTCAGTATATTGTATGCTCCGCGAGTTCGAGACGTTCGTCGGGTTCCGTGTCCTCGCCTGGTTCCTCACCCACCCAACAGGCGAGATTCACATCAATAAACTCGCCCGGGAGATCGGAGTCAGCCCGGGAAGCGTCAAATCGTATGCCGACGCCTTCGAGCGCGACGGTCTGATCACCGCCACGCGCCTCGGCACCGCAAGGCTCCTCTCCCTCGACAACGACTCCTTTGCTGTCCGGGAGTTGAAGAGGGCCTGCATGGCCCTCCTCCTCGTCCGGGCCGGCATCGAAGCGATCGCGCCCGGAAGCATCGCGGTCGCGGTCTACGGGAGCACTGCGGCGGGGACCTATGATGAGCAGAGCGACGTCGACATCCTGATCATCGGCGATGAGAGCCAGATCGATCACGGCCGGGTGCCGGCACTGGAGGCGGAGACCGATCGAGAGGTGCAGTTGACGATCGTCCCCTACTACCGGTGGGAACAGATGAAAGAGGAGGGCGATCCGTTTGTCGCGAGCGTCCTGCAAAACCACATGCTTGTTACGGGGACCGCACTATGAGGTGGCAGGATTGTGTCGACCGCGGCCTCATCCGTGCCGACCCTAAAGCGTTGGAGCGTATTCCCGGTTCTCTCGCATCCGCAACGAGGTTCCTTTCAGCGGCGGAGAAGAACGTGGCGATCGAGGAGTACGAGATGGCTCACCTTGCTGCGTACAACAGTGCGTTCCATAGCGTCCGGTCCTTTCTCTATGCTGCAGGCTACGTCGAGCGGAGCCACGCCTGTCTTGTCACCGCAGTACGGCATACCTCCGGAGACAACCCTGAGATCGTCAATCTCCTGAACGCCTTTGATAAACTGCGGGTTGCCAGGCACAACGTTCAGTATAGCGGATCGCTCGTTTGCGAAGAGGAAGCAGCGTTCTGCATCCGGCTGGCCCGCCGAGCCCTTGCTCTGGCCTGGGGGCGGTTTGGGTAGAAGCTGTTGCAGTTCGACGGCAACGGCACCGGGAGGGAGCACCGATGCCTGACGATATCCCCCGGCACCTTGATGGTCTCACCGGTGTTGCTGGTTTCACCCAGTACATAGGGAGCTAGGGAGAACTGGTAAACGTGACAATGGGATGCCTTCCATTCCAGATGACGGATCGCGCTCTTCGCTCGTTCCGGGGCCTCCAATTCCGACCGCCGACGCCATCATCGTATTGAACCGATGCCCCTCTTGCCCCAGCTCTTCCCCCTTCATCCGGCGGCCGGCTCCGCCCTCAGCCCCCGCGACGCACGGCTCCTCACCTTCTTCGCCCTCGCCGCCGTCCTGGTGGTGCTCACCTACGCACGCTCCCTCCCCGGGATGCCGGCAAGCCCCGGCATCATCCCCGACATGCGCTACCTCTCCCCGGCCTATCTTCCCATGCTCGTCATCGGGGTCTACGCCTTCAAGCACACCGGAATGGACGCCGACGGGGTACGGGAATCCCTCAAAACCCTCTCCTGGCTCGCGGTCATCGATCTCCCGCTCACCTTCGTCGTCCTCCAGGTCATCGCCGGCCAGAACCATGCAGGGCAGGTGACGTTCATCACGACCCTCACCTACCTCTTCCTCGCCGGAGCCGCGGTGCTCTACGCCGCGGTGCTCTACGCCGCGGTGCTCTACGCCGCGGTGCTTGCCTACGCCGTCCCGGTGCTGATGCACTTCCCGCTTGCGTGGGAACTCGTCGTCGACTTCCGGTTCGCCACCGGCTGCCGAGAGGGCTATCACTTCTGGATACCCGTGGTGCAGTACCTCTGGTACATCCAGTACGCGATCTTCCCGCTCTGAGGGAGGGGCGCGGCCATATTACTTCGCTAATGTCCCGAGGGAGGGGGCCTGGAGATCAAATCGCTGACCTCCATTCGCAACCGAATGGTTGGTCGCGCTCCGTTCCCCACACCTGACGGTGCTCACGCTCTAGTTCTAGCGAACCATCACGTCCCAGGGACAGTCGTCCCCTACCGGAGCATCGCATCCGGCGGATCCGCCTCACACCCCGGTTCGTCTCGTAAACGAGTTCTCCGGTGATCTTTTCCCGGTCATCCTGATAACCCTCCCGGGTGGATTGATTGGGAAACGTAACATGGCCCGGCGTAAGGGTGCCGAAAAACCCTCAACACAAAGAACGCTTCCCACCATTGTTGCCCCGCCCCCCTGGAGGGGCGGTCGCCTATCAGTTCCGATTACTTTCATTTCACACCCCTCAGTTTAATGAGTGTGTAGTCTCAACCGTTCAGATGATGAGACCGTCTCACCCTGCGGATGGAAAACTGAAACCGGGCATCATTACCGGGAAGGAGGTTCAATGAGTCTCCCTGTCACTCAGCTGCTCTCAATGCATGAAGACAAAACGCTGGAGTTCAAGCGAGACCTCTCATCTCCCAGGAACATCCTCAAAACACTGGTTGCATTTGCCAACACAGCCGGGGGACGTCTGTTTATCGGAGTGGAAGACGGTTCAAAAGAGATTCTGGGGGTTGTAAACCCGCTGGATGAGGAAGAACGGCTGTGCAGCCTTATTGCTGACAACATCGAGCCGCGGCTCGTGCCCAATGTGGAACTGATCGCTGTTGAGGACAAAACCCTGCTCCTGGCAGAGGTGTACCCCAGTGGCTCCCGACCTCATTGGATAAAGAAAGAAGGCCCTGCCGATGGAGTGTATGTCCGCCTTGGTTCAACAAACAGGAAAGCCGATAAGGAACTTATTGCAGAACTGGAGCGGAGCGCTGCAGGAACGGCCTTTGATGAGCTGCCCCTGCCTGGGCTGACCGCAGATGCGCTGGATCTGGCAGCCGCCCGGGCGCTCTTTACAGAGCAGCGAGAGTTGAGCGAGAAGGAACTGCTCACCCTGAAACTGCTCGCACCGGTACAGGGGAGGCTTGTTCCGACCGTCGGCGGGGTACTGCTTTTCGGAAGAGATCGCGAGGGGCATTTTCCTGATGCCTGGATACAGTGCGGGCGTTTTGCAGGAACGACAAAGAATGTCATCTTCGACCATACTGAGATTCATGAGCACCTGCCTATCGCCGTCGAGCGCGTTATTGAGTTTATCAAAAAGCATGCGATGAGAGGGGCGGACTTATCGGAGATCCGTCGTCGCGATATCTGGAGCGTTCCCATGACCATTGTGCGCGAAGCAGTCATCAACGCTATCGTGCATGCTGATTATTCGCAGATCGGTGCGCCTCTGCGGGTTGCCATCTATGACGACCGGGTGGAGATAGAAAATCCGGGCATTCTACTTCCGGGCATGACCATCGAGGATGTGAGGCAGGGCGTATCCAAAATCCGCAACCGCGTCATCGCCCGTGTGTTTCGGGAACTGGGTCTGATCGAGCAATGGGGTAGCGGGTTTCGCCGTATTCTGGACGAGGCAGAGAAGCAGAACCTGCCTGAGCCTGTGCTCGAAGAGATCGGGATGAAAGTTCGGTTTACTGTTTTTCTTGCGGAGAAGATCTCACCCAGGATTAAACACGAGGCCATAAAAAAGGCTGCGAAACAAGTAACCGAACAAGTAACCGAACAAGTAACCGAACAAGTAACCGAACAAGTAACCGAACAAGT
>DAIRGM010000018.1:0-36324 GCA_036794525.1 Methanoculleus sp. | reverse complement strand
AAAGCGCCTTCTGATCTGTTTGGAGGAGAGGTCATCCGGAACGAAAGATGCAATGCAATGCCTGGGACTCAGTCACCGCCCCACATTTCTGTACGATTATCTGAGGCCGGCGATTCAAGCAGGATTTGTTCAAATGACGCAGCCGGATTCACCCAAAAGCCCAACACAGAAATACCGCCTGACTGAAAAGGGAAGAAGATGCCTGGAAAGGGGAGAGTGACACCCCGGATGGGAGTGACGGCGGTGCCCACCGATACCACGGTGCCGCTCATCCTCGGCGTGGCGGGGTATATCCTGAAGGTGGAGGAGGACGAGGAATCGGGGTACGAGGAGGAAGAGGAGGACTATAGGGGAGAGGTGGGGGAGGAACAATAACAAATCGCTTTTTACGTATTGAATCTCTTTTTTGTTCGTTCTCGCCGGTTGCCCGTGTTGGAAAGCGCTCAAAATCACGGTGTTCGCTCAGTCGCACAGACCTGAGCACGGCTTTCGAGGGAATATCGCGATTGGGGGTGGGGCCGACGGGGAGGGGGGATGCTCCCCCCACCCCTGTTTCCAACTAGACTTTCGATGCTCAGGCTTGAGATGCTTGTACTCCTTGTGACCCCCACCCCACCGGCCTTCGGCCTCCGCCCCCGCCCCAAGGGGCAGGGGCAGTGCGTGGCGATGACCCCACGGTCCACTGTACGGGGCCAGTCTAAATTCAAGCCGTTCACGCACCGCACGCATTGAGCGGAATCCCACACCGGAAAAATAGTAACCAAACCCTCAACCCTCCCCACGACCACAACCCGCTTCAGGTACAACACGCACCTCAAATGCCCCGGCCCGGCTCCGCCGCGTTTTTCCAGGTATCGCTGCTCTCGTTCTTCGCCTACGCCATCCCGGTGCTGATGCTCTTCCCGCTTGCGTGGGAACTCGTCGTCGACTTCCGGTTCGCCACCGGCTGCTGGGAGGGCTACCACTTCTGGATACGTGGTGCAGTACCTCTGGTACATCCAGTACGCGATCTTCCCGCTCTGAGGGGGGAACGGTCGCATCACATCGCCAACGTTCCAGGGAAGCCTTCCTGAAGGTCAAATCGCTGACCTCCATTCGCAACCGAATGGTTGGTCGCGCCCCCTCCCCCACGCCTGATGGTGCTCACGCTCCTGCCCTGAGATGAGGGGGACTTCCCCACACAATGTTCTCAAGTGCCGGGGCACAGATCGCCCCGATAAACACACCCTCTTCAGACAGAGATATGTAGATTGAAGCACCAGAAGATCGATATACCCAGAGGTGAGACGACCATGACCCAGGTGAAAGAGGAGATCATCAATGAACTGAACGACCTCCCGCCCCGGACATACGATGAGGTGCTCGAGTTCATCCGGTTCCTCAAGTTCCGGCGCCGAAAGGCCGCCCCGGACACCGCCCTCGCGAGCGAGCCTGTGCTCCGGAAGGACTGGCTCCGGCCCGAGGAGGAAGAGGCGTGGAGCGATTTGTAAAGGGCGATGTTGTTGTTGTGCCGTTTCCCTTCTCGGATCTGTCGACGGTGAAGCGGCGACCGGCCCTTGTCGTTGCGGCACCCGGCGGGGACGATGTCATCCTCTGTCAGATCACGAGCCGGCAGATCCGGGATCGCTACGCCGTTGGTATTACCGAACTTGACTTTACAGAGGGAACACTCCACAAACCGAGCAATATCCGGCCAAACCGGCTTTTTTCGGCCAGTGTCGACCTGATTCTTTATCGCGCCGGCCATCTCAATGACCAGACCGTCACGTCGGTTATCGATGGGATCATCGAGGTCCTGGAGGCAGAGTAACTTCCTGTCCCAACGTTCTGCCGGGATCCCACAGTTTCTGCCTTCGCACCCCTTCACGTTCAGCCCGCGCACGGCCTGCCTTTATCAATCCCTTCTTCCCCAGACTCATCCATGATACGCTCCCTCTTCACCGCGACAAGACCCATTTTAGCGATCCTGACGTCTTCGAGCCCACGTTCGTTCCCAGAAGCACGCCGATCTCGACGCCGACGGGGTGAAGGAGGCGCTGAGAACACTCCCCTGGCTCGCGGTCATCGATCTCCCGCTCACCTTCGTCGTCCTCCAGGTCATCGCCGGCCGGAGCCTCGGCGGGCAGGTCATGTTCGTCACGACCCTCACCTACCTCTTCCTCGCCGGGGCCGCGGCGCTCTACGCCGCCGTGCTCGCAACGGCGACCACGCCCGCCGCCACGAGAAGGGCATTCACCACCTCCAGAATACTTTTATTTGAACAGATGGTTACTACTACTCATGACTCCGGCTGTCACCATCGACGAACTCTATCTTGAAATCAAAAAGATACAGGAGACCATGGTCCGGCGGGAAGATCTTGACGCCCTTCTTGATACCGTTGAGATTCTCAGCAACCCCGAAACGATGGCGCAGATACAAAAGAGCGAAGAAGACATCGCAGCCGGACGATTCCGGGAGATATCTTCGATAGACGACCTGCTCAGCGAGTTGTCCTGATGGAATGGGCAATCCTGAGAACCGATACATTTGTCGAGAGCCTCTCAAAGGTCAAAGACAACAAAGAAGTAATAATCGAACTCGGAAAAAAACTTCAACGCCTGAAACAGGACCCTCTCAATACGGGCGGGTGGCTTTCGGGCGCATTGCACGGGAAGAAAGCAACCCGGATTGCAAAGCGTTACCGACTGATATTCCTTCCCGACGAAGGAGAAAGAGCGGTTTACTTGATAGCAATCGATCATCGTCGGCACGTCTACAGGGTGCGGTGAAGGGCTCGGCACCACCGACACGCTCCATACAGTCATCAGGCGCCCCGCCCGCACTTGCGATATTTTTCACGTTCCGCCGGAACAGCACCCTCCAGCCCCCATAGCGGCACCGCTCTCCGATCAAACACAGGAGAGATCCCTTATAAGAGAACAAACGCCCTCCCATGATCCTGTTCGTGTTCCTCTGGTCCATCGGTGTCGGTGTGTTCTTCATCATAGCCGCAATCGCAGCAGCATTCATCTTCACGATCTCCTGGCCGGCACTCCGGTAGGCCCGACGGGATGGCCACGATCGAGATCCTCAAATACGACCGGAACCGTCTGGATGAACTCCGTCGTTACCCGAATGAGCCCTACCGGCTATCGTTCGCCGACTGCTGGACCAGAGCGGCGACCCCGAACTCCGGAGTCCGGGGGCACTCACCAGCATCCAGGCATCGCTCAACGATATCCGGCGGGGCTGTGACGCACGAGGCGCTGAAACAGGACCTGAGGAGCGTGACCCCCACCCCCCCATAGCCACGCTTTTATAACTTATGACGACTCATAACTCATTATGCCCGAGGAGACAACCACGATCGAGATCACCAGATCCGACCGGGACCGGTTGAACCGCCTGCGCCGGTACCCCAGAGAACCGTATCGATCCATAGTGCGCCGGCTGCTGGAGCAGAGCGAGGACCCCGAGCCCCTGAGCCCTGAGACGATCGCCGACATCCAGGCGTCGCTCGATGAGATCCGGCGGGGCGAGTTTGTGACGCACGAAGAGTTGAAGCGGGATCTGGGGATCGAGTGAGATACTCGCTCATTTACTCGAAAAGAGCCCAGCGTAAATTAAAGCGCCTCCCAAAGGAGACTGCCGCCCGGGTCGTCAGGGCGCTTGAACTGCTGGCTGAAGAAGAATACCCTCACCTGCAGATGAAGCGCCTGACGAACTCACCGCTATTCTCCCTGCGGGTAGGAACGTACCGGGTGATCCTGGTGTTTGAGCACCAGCAACTTGTTATCATGGCGGTCGATCTCGATCATCGAAAGAATGCCTATGATAACCTGTGAGATATCGCTGATGCTCATGTCCTCGAACCCGTGCCGGGACCCGGACAATCGAGGCCCCTCCACCGGAATACGAGACCGGCGGCTCCGCGTGTAGAGGCAGACCGCCCGGCGCATCAGAGCGTCTTATCGAGCAGGATCCACGACTCGTTATCTGCAAACCGCCCCACGACCACGACCCGCGTCGGCCCCGGAGCGGAATGCGTCCTCGAATCCCCCGTCCGGTTGAGCGTGAAGTTAGCGTTCGCCGGGTCAACACCGCCGATCCAGCACCGGATCTCCGCTACCCGGTCCATGTTCATCCCGCCGTGGTTCGTGAACGTGATCGTATCCCCCGACCGTGTCGCCGTCACCACGACGGTCTTCGGATCCTCCGGCATACCTATCCCGAAGACCAGCGATGCCACGATTGCTGCAAGGATGACCACGACCGCCACCATCAGGATCGTACTCATCACCTCCGAGACCCCGCCCTCGATATCCGCGCCTGCCATGAAAGAGATTATCTCGGGTGCTCCATTAAAAGGCTGCCGACATTGCGCCGGGACTCTCGAATCATTCCAATGCAGATATAACGGCGAGAAATACCGTTGAAGGGACAGGGGGCCGGGTCGCCGGCAACTCATGCCTCGCGGCGGCATACTACCCGGTATGCCCAACGGGACAACCACGATCGAGATAACACCGGTCGATGCAAATCTCCGGGCGGCGCCTGCAGTATCCTGCATCTGCCGGGCACACTCAGAAGCGCCCGGCAAAGAACCTGGCCTTCACCACCTCGACCACCGCAAGGTAACCCACCACCAGCCCGGCGAGGACCAGGTAGAAGTGCGGAGGCAGCGGAACAAAGCCGAAGGCTGCCCCCAGGGGGAGGAAGGGCACCACGAGGGCGGCGACGACGACCGCGACGGTGCTGAGGGCCAGCTGCCAGCTCGGTCTGCTCCGGTAGAACGGGCTCAACCGCGTCCTGATGATGAAGATGATCAGGGTCTGGGTGACAATCGACTCGATGAACCACGCGGTCTGGAAGAGAGGGGCCGTTGCATGGAAGACCAGCAGGAGGATCCCGAAGGTGAGGAAGTCGAAGAGCGAGCTGATGGGGCCGAAGACGAGGATGAAGTCCCTGATGAAGTGGATGTCCCAGCGCCTGGGCCGGGATATGTACTCGTCGTCGACCCGGTCGGTCGGGATCGTCGACTCGGAGAGGTCGTAGAGGAGGTTGTTGAGGAGGATCTGGATCGGGAGCATCGGCAGGAAAGGCAGGAACAGCGACGCTCCTGCGACGCTGAACATATTGCCGAAGTTCGAACTCGTCCCCATCATGAGATACTTCATCGTGTTCCCGAACGTCCTGCGCCCCTCCATGACGCCGTCCCCGAGCACCTGAAGATCCTTCTCAAGCAGAACGATGTCGGCGGACTCCTTTGCAATATCCACCGCCGTATCGACTGATATACCGACGTCTGCGGTCCGCAGGGCCGGAGCATCGTTGATCCCGTCTCCCAGGAAACCGACGATGTGATTGTTTCTCATCAGCGCCCGGATGATCTGGTCCTTCTGGATGGGCGTCACCCGGGCAAAGATCGTGGTCTCGTCGACCACCCGCGCAAGCGCCTCATCGGTCATGTGGGTGATCTCGGCACCGGTCAGGGACCGGCGCACCGGGAAGTCCAGGTCGCGGCAGATCTTCCTTGTGACCTGCTCGTTATCCCCGGTGACGATCTTCAGGTCAACCCCGTCGCTGACAAGCCGCTGGAGCGATTCCTGCGCCTTCTCCTTCGGAGGGTCGATGAAGGCCACAAAGCCAAGCAAGACCATCTCTTTCTCATCATCCGGGGTATAGACCGCCTTTGCATCTCCGGTTGGCCGGCAGGCGACCGCAAGAACCCGGAAACCGTCGGCGCTCAGCGCCTCGTAGCGGTGTTCCACCTCCTCCCGCAGTTCGCCGGTGAACGGCCGGACCCCTGCCCGGTCTCTGGTCGAAGAACAGATAGCAAAGACCTGCTCCGGCGCACCCTTTGTGATCAGGAACCGCTTACCGTCCTTCTCGACAGTGACAGAGGCCCGCTTCCTGACAAAGTCGAAGGGAATCTCGTCGACCTTCCTGTAGCCCTCGACCGGGATGTCGCGGTACGCGAGGATCGCCTCATCAAGCGGGCTCTTCAATCCTGTCTGGTTGAGGCTGTTGAGGTACGAGAAGAGCAGCACCGTCTCGTCGTCGTGCCCCTCCGGATCGGTGTGGAGGACGAGGGATATGGCGTTCTCCGTCAGCGTACCGGTCTTGTCGGTGCAGAGGACGTCCATGCTCCCGAAGTTCTGGATCGCCTCAGGGTGCTTCACGAGGACGCCCTTCTCCGACATGGCAATGGCACCCTTTGCGAGGTTTAAAGAGAGGATCATGGGGAGGAGTTCGGGCGTCAGCCCGACGGCGAGGGCCACGGCGAAGAGGAGGGATTCAAGGACGCCGTGTTTGAAGACAGCGTTGACCAGGAATACGACCAGCACCAGGAGGAAGGTGGTGCGCATGATCAGGTAGCCGAAGTGCCGAAGCCCCCTCTCGAACTCGGTCTCCGGAGGACGTGCGGCAAGCGCCTCTGCGATATGCCCGTATTCGGTATTCTTCCCCGTCATGGCGACCACGGCGGTCGCGTGGCCGCTCACCACCGATGTCCCGAGGAAGAGGTAGTTATTCCACACGGTCCGGTCCGCATCTGCCGCAGGAAGGGGGTCTGCGGTCTTCTCCACCGGGAACGGTTCGCCGGTCAGGGCCGACTGGTTGATGAAGAAGTCGCGGGCGGCAAGGACGCGGGCGTCTGCGGGCACGATGTCCCCGGCAGTGAGGTCGATGACGTCCCCGGGAACCAGCTCGGCCATCCTGATCTCCCGGCGTTCTCCATCACGAACCGCCGTCGCCATCCTGCTGATCTTCTGTTTTAAGAGATCGACCGCCGCTTCGGCGCGGTACTCCTGGAAAAAGTCCAGGGTAACACTGAGAACGACGATGACGAGGATGATCCCAGCCTGAACGATCTCGCCGACGAAAGCCGATACGATCGCGGCGATGACGAGGATGATCACGAGCGGGTTTTTCAGGTGGCCGAGGAAGGCGATCAGGCCGCGATACCGGCGCGCCTCTGCGATCTCGTTCATCCCGTACTGTCTCTGCCTCAGGGCCGCCTCGGCGGTCGAGAGGCCGGAGGGAGACGACCCGAGGTGAGCAAGGCAGTCGTCGGCGGTCATCGTGAGCAGGTCCTCGGTCCTCATGTACCCCCTGCAACAGACGGCGGTCATGCGATAATAGTTTCGAGGGCCTGTCTTTGCACGCCTTGAACCCATATCCGGGTGGACGGCGAGACCGGAGCCCATACGCCGCCTCACCCAAAAAGACCGATCAATCCCCTCAAACCATCCCATCAAACAAGATTCACGACTCATTTCCGGCAAACCCACGACTCATGTCGCCTCCGGAACGATGCGCCGCCCGGCCGGGCACCCGGTCCTTCTGCAAGAGATTTAACGGAAAATTCGCGGCAGGAATCGTCCGGGGGAGAAGATACGCAGTCACCAGCCTCCTCCCCCGCCGACAGGAAGCAGTTTGAAGAAGCCCCGTCCGGATCCCCCTCTGCCCTTACGGGCGCATAAGAGATCCCTGTTTTTATTATAAAATTTTAAGAATAAATCGCCGTAAAAGATATATATTTATACCGCTATCCACCCACTCACCGGCTACCATATGACCGGGTCTTAAATCGGAATTCGCTCTCCGTCTGCCGGACGCCCCGGCGAGCACCTGCTTTAGCCAGCCTGTTTGTGCTACCGGCAGGTATCCGCCGCCGTCCCGCGGGCAGGGAGCGATTGTCAAGGGGGAAAAAATGAAAAAACTCACGTATCTGACACTGTTATGTGCAGTCGTCATCGTCGGGCTGCTGGCGCCGCCGGTTGCGGCGGTAATAAATGCGCCCGGGGAACCGATCTATCGTCCCTTCAATGGAGCGCAGGAGCGCCCCGATATCGACGGCGACATGATCGTCTGGGAAGACGACCGGTATGATGAACAGAAAAAAGGAGTCAAGGACATATTTCTCGCGACCGTAGACGACTTCCGGAGCACCCCGCCGTACACTTACGTCGGGACAAGGATAACAGACGACCCCGCCTCGCAGGAGAAACCGTCCATATCGGGAGACTACATCGCCTGGCAGGACAACCGGCACGGGAACTGGGATATCTACCTCTACCGGCGCTCGACGAACACGGCGACACAACTCACCACCGATCCGGGCAACCAGTGGCTGCCCATCGTCCGCGGGAACTACATCGCCTGGTATGACGATAGCAGCGGCAGGACCAACATCGTCCTCTACGACATCGCCGCCGGGGCCGTGAAGGACGTCATCGACGTCAACGCAAAGACAACGATTCCCGGCGGGTCGACCGAGTTCAAACCCGCACTCTCGGAGCAGTACGTCGCCTGGGTAGAACCGGGAGACGTGACGGTCCATACCTACGACAAGGTCTATTACTACGACATCGCAGCCGGCAGAATAGTGGGGCCGATAGCCCCGACACTGGAAGGTGACCCATTGCCCTCGATCTCCCAGTCCTGGCCCTCGCTATCCGGGAGCTTCATCGCCTGGGAAGATACCCTTTACAGGATGGATCCCGACATATATATCGCCGATATCCACGATCCCGCCGAAGGGAGGATGCATATCACCAGAAACGATTTCGATCAGGTCTCACCGGCGATCGACGGGGGCATCATCGTCTGGGAGGACAAGCAGATTCCGGAACGGAGCATCTTCATGTGCGACCTCTTCGCCGTGGGAGACTTTCAGGGCGAAGAGATGTGCCTGGTTGAAGCCGAAGATCGCGAGGATGCACACCTCTACCCCGCCGTCAGCGGCAACACGATCGTCTGGCAGAGAGGCCGTGGCCCCAACTCGAACCTCTACATCTTCGTCTACCAGCCCGACGCAGCGGTTGAGCGGGTCGTAACAAACATCGATGTCACACCGCCCACGGCCACCCTGAACGTCGGCGAGACCGAACCGTTCTCTGCACTCGCCCGCGACCAGTTCGGGCTCAAACTGGCCGGCGTTACATTCACCTGGACAAGCGACGACGCAACTGTCGGCACCATCGACGACACCGGCCGCTTCACCGCGAAGGCCGCGGGCACCGCGACCGTCACCGCGACGGCGGGCAACGTCTCCGGGACCGCAACCGTCACCGTCAACGCGGAAGAGCCCGGAGAGCCGGTGCTCGATCGCATTGAGGTCACGCCGGAAACGCCCACCCTGGAGATCGATGGCACACAGCAGTTCACCGCAACCGCCTTCGACCAGTTCGAAGATGAGATGATCGGCGTTGCATTCAGCTGGTCGTGCGACAACGAAACTGTCGGGACCATCGATAATTCCACCGGTCTCTTCACCGCGAAGGCTGAAGGGACGGCAGACGTCGTCGCAACAGCAGGAAGCGTCTCCGGAACCGCAACCGTCACCGTCAGTGCCGAAGAACCGGTCGCAATGAGCATCGAGGTCGCACCGCCTACGCCCACACTTGAGGTCGACGGCACGGTGACGTTCGAAGCAGCCGTCCACGACCAGTTCGGCAACCCGATGCCCGGCATTGCGGTCAACTGGTCGTGCAGTGACACAGCTGTCGGGACCATCGACGAGTCCAGCGGCCTCTTCACCGCTCTCACCGCGGGCACCGCGACAGTCACCGCGTCGGCAGGCGATGCATCCGGAGAAACTACCGTCACCGTCACCGTCAACGAATGGCCTGCGCTCGCGAAGATCGAGGTCGTTCCGTCGGCGGCAACGCTCGAGACCGGCGACGAACTGGAGTTCAGCGCCGTCGCGTTCGACCGGTTCGGCAACATCGTCGAGGACGCCGAGATCACCTGGGAGTGCAGCGACACGTGCATCGGCACCATTGATGAGTGCGGCGTCTTCACCGCTCTCGACGGCGGCACCGCGACCATCACCGCATGCGGAGACGGCGCCGAGGGGACTGCAACCGTCACCGTGAACTGCGGCGACCCCGTCCTCTCCCGCATCGTCGTCACCCCGGCCGCGATCACGCTCGCCGCCGGCGACACCGCGGCGTTCACAGCGACCGCGTTCGACCAGGACGGCTGCGAGATGCCCGACGTCGAGATCGCGTGGGAATGCAGCGATGATACCGTCGGCGAAGTCGACGACACCGGATTCTTCGCGGCTCTCGCCGCGGGCCCGGCGACCGTCACCGCAACGTCCGGCGGCGTCACCGGGGCGGCGGACGTAGAGGTCACTGATGAATCCACAGGTGTCGTGGTCTCCCCGTCGGCGATCATCCTGGACTGCGGGGACGAGTGGCAGTTCAACGCGGACGTGTATGACCTGCAGGACAACGCAGGCTCTATCGTGACCTGGTCGTGCGTCGACCCGGGGGTCGGCGAGATCACCGATGACGGCCTCTTCACCGCGTGCGGCGAAGGCAGCACGTCCGTCACCGCAACGGTTGCCGGAGAGAACGAGACCGTAACCGGTACCGCGACGGTGACCGTCCGGTCGACGGCGTCTGAGCTTGCGCGGATCGAGGTCAGCCCGTCCGACTTCTGCATCCCGGCCGGGAACTGCCTGACGCTCACCGCGAGAGGGTTCGACCAGTACGGTCTCCCCATGGACGTCGATGTGGATTGGAAGAGCAGCGACCCGTGCGTCGGCGAGATCGATCTCTGCAGCGGCGCCTTTACTGCTCTTGCGGAAGGGGAAGTGACCCTCACCGCATCGGCTGACGGAGTCTCCGGCTCCGCCTGTGTGACCGTCGAACCCTCGATCCCGGTTCCGGATTGCATCGAGGTCGAACCGCCTGAAACCACGCTCACGGCCGGAGGAACCCGGGAGTTCACGGCCACGGTGTTCGACCAGCGCGACAACGAGATGGACTGGGTCAGGGTAGCCTGGTCGTGCTCCGACGACGATGTCGGCACGATTGACCGCTCAGGCCTCTTCACAGCATTCTCACAGGGCTCCACGGACGTGACGGCCCGGGCCGGCAGCGTTGAAAGGACGGCGTCGGTCACCATCACGGCGGCGCCCACGCCCGATCCAACACCCGACCCAACGCCCAACCCCACGACCACACCTGCACCCAACCGCGCCGCAAGTGACGGCGGTGGCTGGAGCCCCCGCACCCACTATGCAGGGATCTGCGAGGATCTAAAGAGCGGCGAGACGCACACGTTCTCGGGCATCGACGTCACGTCGATCGGCAGCGTTGCAATCACGGCGTCCGGCAACATCCCGAGACTGCTGATGACCGTGAAGGAGACGGGGTGCCCCAACCTGGCAGAACCTCCCGGCAGCAGCACCTACGAATACGTCGAGATCGCCATCTCGTGGGCGAACCCGAACCAGATCGGCGGCGCGACGTTGACCTTCACCATCCCGGCGAAGTGGCTCGATGAGCACGGCATGGCCCCGGAGGACGTCAGGCTCATGCGCTACGTCGACGGAGGCTGGCAGATCCTGGAGACCGAGGTCGTCGGCGAAGAGAACGGGTTGTACCGCTTCCGGGCGACCACCCCCGGGTTCTCCACCTTCGCCATCGCCGCGTCGCCGTCGAGCCTGACGGCATCGGCCGAGGAGATAGACGTCACGCCCGACGTTACCGGGACGCCCGGGGTGACCGAAGAGGTGACGACGGAGCCGACGGCCGCTGTCCCGGCAACGACGACACCCGCGGCACCGCTCATCTACGCGCCCCTCCTCGCCCCGCTGGCCTTCCTCCTCTGGGGAAGAAGGAAGAACTAACCCCACCCATTTTTGACGTTTTCAGCACGCGGTCATCCGTTTCCAACCCGGCTCATCCGGGATGGGTGCCCAACGACCGCCTCCGGGATCGGTTCCCGCGAGAGCGTGAGTTTACAACCCGTGCGTCGTCACCCTTCCAGACTCTTCGCCTGCGGCAATCGCGCCCGATGTGGTTGCAGGAACAGCGAACGGGTTTCATCCCTCTCTCCGGGAGCATGCAGGCGGCTCCCGTATTCCGGCCGGCCGCAGGACATTTCAACAGGAAACCGGCGCGTAAAAATGCCTCCGGGGACGATACGCACAGGGACTCTTCGATCCAGGGCACTCATCCGGGGTGGTGAAGAGGGCCCGTCCGGCTATCCCTACACCGGTGAGGAGGGAGGAGGTATTCCAAATTTTATTATAAAATTTTTAGAATAAAACACCGTAAAAGATATATATTTATATCGCAATCCCCCCTCACCGGCAACCCTATGACCGGGTCTTGAATCGAGATTCACAGTACGCCCGCCGGGAGCTCGCCGGAGCACCTGCTTTAGCCGGTCTGTTTGTGCCTACCGGTAGGTATGCACCACGGTCCCGCGAGCGGAGAGCAGAGTAAACAAGGGGGAAATGAATGACAAAAACCATACATCTGGCGCTGCTTTACGCAGTCGTCATCATCGGACTGTTGATATCGCCGGTTGCGGCGGTAGATAATGCGCCGGGGGAGCACCTCTATCGCCCCTTCGACAAAGCGCAGAATCACCCCGATATCGACGACGACATCATCGTCTGGGAAGATGACCGGAATACCCAGAAGGACATCTACCTCGGGACGGTAGAAGAGTTTCGGTCGTCAGTCGGCGGCTATACCGGCGAGAGGATAACCACCGATCCGAACTCGCAGGAGAGACCGTCCATCTCGGGAGACTACATCGCCTGGCAGGAGAACCGAAGCGGGAACCTGGACATCTACCTGTACGAGCGCTCTACGGAAACGACGACGCAGCTCACCAACGAAACCGGCAAACAGTGGCTTCCCAGAGTCTACGGGAACCTCATCGCCTGGTACGATGACAGCAGCAGCAGGACAAACATCGTCCTCTACGACATCGCAGCCGGAGGCGTGAAGGACGTCATCGACTGTGACGCGAAGACGACGATTCCCGGCTCCACAACCACCGAGTTCGGCCCCGCGCTCTCGGAGAAGTACGTCGCCTGGATCGAAGCGGGAGACGAGAGGGTTCATTACTACGACATCGCCGACGGCGAGATAAAAGGCCCGGTATCCACGAGCACGGCGACCCAATCCTGGCCCTCGCTCTACGGGAGCCGTATCGCCTGGGAGGACTACCGGGGCGGGTTTTCAAACACTGACATCTATATGACCGATCTCAAAAACCCGTCCGGCGGAGAACAGCAGATCACCTTCAATGCGTCTTCTCAGGTCTCACCGGCGCTCAGCGAGAGCATCATCGCGTGGGAGGACATGCGGGACGGTGGGCGGCGGAGCATCTACATGTACGACCTCTCCAATGAGACGGAGTTGTTGGTGTATGTGCCCGAAGACCCCAACGATGAGCAACTCTACCCTGCCACCAGCGGGAACACCATCGTCTGGCAGCGGGGCGCAAGCCCGAACTCGAACCTCTACATCTTCGCCTACGGGCCCGGAGAGCCCGTCGAGCAGGTTCCGACGACCATCACGGTCGCGCCGGACACGACCACCCTGGCGATCAACGGGACACAAACGTTCACGGCAACCGTCCTCGATCAGAACGACGAACCCATGACCGGCATTGAAGTCACCTGGACGAGCAGCAACGAGACCGTCGGGACCATCGACCGTACCGGCACCTTCACCGCTCTCGCCGAAGGCACGACGAACGTCACCGCAACGGTGGAGAACATAACCGGAGAAGCAACTGTCACGGTCGGCGGCGAAGAACCGGTCGCATCGCGCATCGACGTCGCACCGCTCGCGCCCACCCTCGCGGTCGACGAGACGGTGAACTTCTCCGCAACGGTCTACGACCAGTTCGACGAGGAACTGCCGGAAGTCGCGGTCGCCTGGACGAGCAGCAACGAGACCGTCGGCACCATCGATGAGGGCGGTGTCTTCACCGCGGTTGCCGAGGGCACAACGGACGTCATCGCCACGATAGGCGACGTGACCGGAACCGCAGCCGTCATCGTCAGCTCCGAAGAGCCGGTCGCAACGAATATCACGGTCGCGCCGGCCACAACCACCCTGGCGATCAACGGGACCGAAACGTTCGAGGCAACCGTCTTCGACCAGAACGGCCGCACGATGGCCGGCATCGAGGTCGCCTGGGCGAGCAGCAACGAGACCGTCGGCACGATCGACATGAACGGCACCTTCACCGCTCATGCCGAAGGCACGGCAAACGTCACCGCAACGGCGGAGGGCGTAACCGGAGAAGCTACCGTCACGGTCACCGCCGGAGGACCTGCTGAGCCGGCCGCAACGCGGATCGAGGTCGCACCGCTCATCATCACCGTCACAGTCAACGATACGGTGAACTTCTCCGCAACGGTCTACGACCAGTTCGACGAGGAACTGCCGGAAGTCGCGGTCGCCTGGAGGAGCAGCAACGAGACCGTCGGCACCATCGATGAGGACGGCGTCTTCACCGCGATTGCCGGCGGCACGACGGCCGTCACTGCAACGGCAGGCAACATCTCCGGGGCGGCGCTCGTCACCGTCACCGCCGACGAGCCGGTCGAGCCGGTCCTGGACGGTATTCGCATCACGCCGTCGGGGGCCACCCTCGTGATCGGCGATACCCAGCGATTCATCGTGACCGCTCTTAACGGGGACGGTAACACCATGGCCAACGTCTCAGTCGCCTGGACGAGCAGCAACGCGACCGTCGGCACCATCGGGGAGGATGGCATCTTCAGCGCTCTCGTCGAAGGCACGGCGACCGTCGCCGCAACGGCAGAGAACATAACCGGAGAAGCGACCGTCACGGTCATCAACAACGAGCCCGCTCTTGCCAGCATCGCCGTCACACCGTCGGAGATCACTCTCGTTTCCAATGACACGGCAGCATTCACCGCGACCGCTCTCGACCAGTTCGGCAACGAGATCTCCGGCATTGAGATCACCTGGACGAGCAGCGATGAGGACGTCGGCACCATCGATACCGGCGGGCTCTTCAACGCAGTTGCCGACGGCACGACGACCGTCACCGCAACGGCAGAGAACATAACCGGAGAAGCGACCGTCACAGTCGCGGCGGCGTCCTCAGGCGTCGTGGTCTCCCCGTCGACGATCACCCTGGGTGCCGGGGAGTCCCGGCAGTTCACCGTGCACGGCCTGCAGGACAACGCAGGTTCTGCTGTGGACTGGTCGTGCGACGACGAAGCCGTCGGCACCATCGATACCGACGGGCTCTTCAAAGCGGTTGCCGACGGTATAGCGACCGTCACCGCAACGGCAGAGAACGAGACCGGAACCGCGACTGTGACCGTCGCATCGTCGCCGGTCGCAACGCGCATCGAGATCGAACCGGCCACGGCCACCGTTCTGCCCGGAGAGACCCGGGCGTTCACCGCGACCGTCTTTGACCAGCGCGACAGCGAGATGGACTGGATCGGGGTAATCTGGTCGTCCTCCGACCCGGACGTCGGCACGATCGACCGCGCCGGCCTCTTTGGGGCCTTCGCCGAGGGATCGACGGAGATAACGGCATCGGCAGGCGACGCGGCGGGAACAGCAGCAGTCACCGTCTCGACGACCGCCGTACCTGAGCCCACCCCGGTCAACCCCGGGGGCAGTGGCGGATCGGCAGCCTACAGCGACGGCGGTGGCGGCAGCAGCGAGCCCACGTTCTGTGCAAGGACGTGCGAGAACCTCGCGAGCGGCCAGACCTTCACGTTCTCGGATCTGACCACCTCATCGGTAGGCAGCGTTAACGTCACGGCGGCCGATGCCATCCCGAAGATGATGCTGACCGTGAAGAAGACGAATGCGCCATCTGCTGCAGAACCTCCTGCCGACGATGTCTACGAGTACGTCGCTATCACCTCCTCCTGGGTGAACCCGAGCCTGATCGGCAACGCGACAATATTCTTCAGCGTTCCCACCGACTGGCTCGGAGCCCGCAACGTGACCCCGGAGGACGTCAGGCTGATGCGCTACGTCAACGGCGCCTGGGAATCCCTGGAGACCGAGGTCGTCGGTGAAGAGAGCGGAAAGTACCGCTTCCGGGCAACCACCCCGGGATTCTCCACGTTTGCCGTCGTCGCATCATCGGAGGGTGTGACGGCATCGGCAGAAGGGGTCGACGTCACACCGGAACCGACCGAGACGCCCGACGTCACCGAGACACCTGAGGTGACCGAAGAGGTGACGACGGAGCCGACCACCGCCGCCCCGACGACGCCTGCGGCACCGCTCGTCTACGCGCCCTTCCTCGCCCCGCTGGCCTTCCTCCTCTGGGCGAGAAGGGGACACTAACCCTACTTTTTTAGCGCTCCTCTCCAGCCGCTCCCGGAACGACGGAGACCCGGGTTCGACAGAACTCCCCGCGACTCGTCCACCTCTACGGGGATCCCCTGTCCTTCTTCCGGAGCGCTTCCCAGTACTCGCGGTTGTTGATGCATCCGGGGTCCGGCGCGTGGATATCCGAACCTTCGGTCTTCTCACGCCCCGGTCCTGTCGAATTATCGCGGCCGGAACAGCCCGGGGGAGACCGCGAGCACGGCCCCGAGGAGGAGAGCGGCGAGGACCGGAGCGAGGGCGAATGCCTCCGGGGCGGCAAGGAGGGCCGTGTAGAGATACCAGAAGGGAAGGAATCCCTGCGTATACGGGGCGGGGGCAACGAGCCCGGAGAGGGCGATGGCGGCCATGACCGTGACGACCGCATAGAGGTGCCCCTCGCCCGACGAGCCCGGGACGGCCGCCACCAGGACGCCGAGAGCGTTTGCCGCAACCACGGCGGAAGCGAACGATACAACCGCATACAGGATCCCCGTCGGGGCCGGCGGATGGACGAGCAGGAAGGCGGCGAGGGGGATCGCGATCTGCGTCCCGTCGAGGAGGGCGTTTGCGGAGACGTATCCGGCAACCAGCCGGCGGGGCGAGACGGGCAGCAGGGCCATCCGGTCCAGCATACCGCTCTCGCGGATGCGGACGAGCCCAATCGACGACCCGAAGACCCCGGAGAAGACGATGGCGACCGTGATGCCGGCGGCCTGCAGGGATACGGGCGCATCGGCGAGGATGAGGGGAAGCAGGAGCGCCGCCGGCAGGGCGAACTTGAGGAAGAGCCCCCGGCGGTCCCGGAGGTCTTCAAGGACCTCCTTCTGGAAGAACGAGTCAGGGTGCACCTGCATCCTCTCCCGTATACGCGAGAAAGACTTCCGGAAGCCCCGGCGCCAGGAGGTCGACGCCCACGACCACCCCGCCCTCTCCCGCCACCGCGTGGACGATCCGGGCGAGGAGGGACGACGAGCCGGACCCATCCGGCGCGGCTATCACCGTTACGTGAAACCCGTCCTCCCGCTCCTCCACCCCCACGCCCTCGACGCCGGGGACCTCGCCGAGCGGCCTGACCGCGACCGGCCCCACCAGCCGGAGATCGATCGTCACCTTCGCACCGAGCGACCGGACGAGCGCGGCCGGTTCCCCCGAGACGAGCAGCCTGCCCCGGTCAAAGAGGGTCACCCGGTCGGCAAGACCTGCCGCCTCGTTCACGTCGTTCGTGGAGAATACGACCGTAGCGCCCCGCTGTGCCGCCGCACGCAGAAACCCGGCAAGGGTGACCCTTGCCCGGTAGTCCAGGCCGATCGACGGCTCGTCCAGCAGGATGAGGGAGGGCTCGTGTGCCAGGGCCTCGATAAGGCCGAGTTTCCGCCGCATTCCGTAAGAGTAGGTAGAGACCGGGTCGTTCCACCGATCCCGGAGCCCGAAGAGCCCGAATAGGACTTCAAGCCGGTCACGTGTCGCCGAAGGATCCATGCCGTAGGAGCGGGCGAAGAACCGGGCGTTCTCGTAGCCGGTGAGCGTCTCCCAGTGGGCGGTATGGTCAAAGAGCATCCCGGTGCGGCGCATCATCGCCCGCCCGTCCGCCGGGAGCGTGACGGTCCCTTCGTCGGGAGAGATCAGGCGGGCGACGACCTTCAACAGGGTCGACTTCCCCGACCCATTGGGGCCGAGGAGGCCGAGGATCTCCCCTTCCCCTGCGCCAAGCGTGACCCTATCAAGCGCCAGGACGGAGCCGAACCGCTTCGTCACGTCACACAGGGCGATAACCATCGCTCTCCCTCACCGGAACTCAAGGAGCGTGGACCGGGTGACCCGCACCGTCCCCGAAGGGACGGTCTCCGCGACCTCGTAGACGAGGACCCGGTCGCCCGGGCGGACGGTCTGCCCCACGATCTTCCCGCGCAGGATATGCCGGTGGAAATCGGGGGCAAACCTCTTCGCCCGCGTAAAGACGACCACCCGGGCATCAGGGACCTGCATCCCGACCGCCTTCCATCCCGGATCGCCGGGCCACGTCCTGCACTGTGCTCTCCGTGACCCGGGAGAGGCCACGGGTCCGGGCATGCTCTTCGACCGCTATCCGCGCCATCCTCCGCACAAACGGCGGCACCCGCGAAAGAAGGCTCTCCGCCTCCGGAGTCCAGGGTATCGCGTCGGAAGGCAGGTCCGGCACCGTGATCGGGGTCTTTTGCGGCGCGACGACGAGGACGTTCGTGGTGCTCATCCGGGCTAGGTTCAGGGTGTTCGACCCAATCAACGACTCATCCTCCCGGTGCAGCCCGTAACGGCCGAGGACGAGGAGCCCCGCTCCCCTGACCGCCGCGTAGTGGTGCACCTGCGGGCAGACCCTGCCGGCAACGACCGCCGTATGGACCCGGGCGCCCAGGGTTCGCGCGAGGGCCGCCCCGCGTTCCAGGTTCCGCCGGTAGAGGTGTTCGAGGCCCCGGTCGATGATCTCGTCGTGGAGGCGCTCCTGGGCCGGGAAGTCAAACCGGCGTTGCGCCTCTTCCGGCAGGGCGTCGGCAATGACCGGGAAGACGCCGGCGTGAAAGAAAGGGTCGTAGACGGCTACCGCCTCGAGCGGCGCATCAAAGGCGGCGGCAATCGTGGCCGCACGCGCGAGGGCTGCGTAGCTTGCGTCGCTCCCGTCCACGCCCACGACAACCGGGCGGTTCTTCAGGTTCCATGGCTGTCGTACCAGCAGGAGATCCCCTTCGCGGGCATGCAGGAGCACCCGCTCGGCAAGGCTCCCGAGGGGGATCTCCGGCGTCTGCCCGTGCCCGGTCGCGCCGAGCACCGTAAGATCCGGCCGGTGCTCCCGGATGAGGCGGAGGATCTCGACGTAACCCCTTCCTTCGGCCGTAACGGGTTCGAATGGGACGCCCCGTGCGGCAGCCTTCCCTGCCAGTGACGTGAGATAGGCGTCCGATATGAGCGCCATACCCCCGGATATCAGGTCATCGTGCGTTGCGCGCAGAGAGCCGAGCCGTTCCTCTTCCCGGTAGCGCTCCGGGAGGCCGGGCTCCATGTCCTCAAAGCGCTGCCGGTGCATCCGGGCGGCATACACGTGGCAGCCGGTGCACCTGCTTTCGTGGGTGACCGAGGCGAAGACCAGGGCCGCCTCTCCCGCCAGTTCGGAACAGGGAGAGCCGTCCACAGCTACGAAAATACGCTGATACATCATGCACACCCGTCATCCGGGATGACAGGAGTAAGAATGGCACAGAAGGCATAAATGCTTCGGGTACGGCTGCCCGGGGCCGTAACGGAGGCGAGAAGATCAGGTCCCGGACGGCAGCAGGACGGTGTCAATGCCCTGGATAACGCCGTTGTCGGCCGGAAGTTCGGGGATCGCGACCGTGGCGTTGTTCACCATGACGGCCGTGCCGGTGGCGTTCACGGTAAGGTTCCCACCCTGCAGGGTCCGGAGCGTCGAGACGTTCCCGAGAGCACCGAGCGTGTAGGAGCCGTTTACGATATGGTAGAGCACGATCTCCGTGCTGTTCGCGGAGCCGTTCAGGACCGACTCGCGGGCGCCGGGGTCCATACGGTCAAACGCGGCGTCGGTCGGGGCGAACACCGTATATGGTCCGGGACCATCAAGCGTGGCGGCAACGCCCGTCGACTGAAGGAGGCCCGTGAACAGGGTGAAGTTCCCGAACGCCGGGTTCTCCTCGAGGGGGATGCTGGTCTCGGTCGATAAAAGGACCTCCATGATCTTCCCGGCGGGATCCGGCGAGGAGAGGGGGGAGAGGAGGGTCGCACCTGCTCCCATCCCCTGTCCCCCGACCATGGCGCCGGTCTGGTTCTGCGTCATGTTCTGGGTCTGGTTCTGCGCCGGGGTATGCGCGACCGCGGGCGTCATCGTCGTCGGGGCCGGAGTGACGGCGGTGGGCGACACGATCTTCCAGAGTTTGCCGGTGCTGGTGGCGTTGTCAGGGCCTCCCACATCGTTCGTCAGCACATACATATCCTGGCTGGCGTCCTCGCCGAACCCGCGCAGGAACGCGCCCAGGGTCTCGTTGTTCCGGGCGGTGATGTTCACCATCTGGGCTTCCCACATGGCGTTCTCTTCGGGCGTCAGGCTCGCGGCAGTCTGCGGCAGCGCCCCCTCGGCCCATCCTGCCGGGGGTGTCGCGGCGAGAAGGGTGCCGTTCCCTACAGTCCGGCTGTCGCTCCAGTAGCCGAAGAGGTACCTGCCCTGGAGCCCGACATCGGCTGTCCCGCGGTAGACGTTGCCGCCGACGACGACGACGCCGAGGTCATGGCCGCCCTCGAAGATGGGGCCGATCAGGGGCTCGCCCAGGAGCCCGGTGGTGTTACAGGACGCACCGGGGGCCGTGGTGGCGTTCGGGTCAAAGCAGTGCGTGCCCTCGCGGATGTGCCAGCCGTAGTTGCCGCCGTTTAAGACGACGTCCACCTCCTCAAAGAGGTTCTGCCCCGCATCGGCGACGAAGAGCGCGTTGTTGCCGCCGGAGTCAAAGGCCATGTAGGCGGGGTTCCGGAATCCGCAGGCGTAGATCTCGGCCGGGACCGTCGTGTAGGCGTAGGTGTCGAGGATCTCAGGCTGGGCCCCCACGAACGGGTTGTCGGACGGTATGCCGTAGAGGCTGCCGGCAAACGTCGTCCACGTCGGTTCGGGCGGGTTTTCCGTCCGGTTGACGCTCACGTTCCCGGTCTGGTTCGCCGCCGCGGTCATGGTCGGCTGCGGCATGCCCCCGGTGGAGGTGCTGTCCACGTCGATCCGGAGGATCTTGCCGTAGATCTTCGTGAGGTCCTGGGCGTTCCCGATACCCGGGGTATGCCCGTTCCCGACGTCGTTCGCCTTCCCGCCGTCACCAAGGGATATGTAGAGGTAGCCGTCGGCGGGGCTGAAAGCGAGCTGCCCGCCGTTGTGGTTCTGGTAGGGCTTGTCGATGTACATCAGGACCTTCTCGGAGGTCATGTTCACCGTGTTCGGGTTTCCGGGATCGACCTGGAACTCAGAGATGTGGTTCGTGCAACTCCATCCTTCGGGAGCCTCCGGTCTCAAGGGCGCGCTGTAGAACGCGTAGACCTTGCCGTTGGTCTTGAAATCGGGGTGGAACGCGATGGAGAGCAGGCCGCGCTCATCGTAGGTCGGGCTGATGCCGACGAGTTTGTCCCGGAGGTCCAGGAACGGCTCGGGGAGCACAGTCCCGTTCGGATCGACGATCTTCACGAGACCGATCTGGTCCACGACGAAGAGCCGTCCGGTCCCGTCGTCGGGCGATGCGACCATCATGGGTGATGTGAAGTTTCCTGCGACGAGTTCAAGGCCGATATTGGCCGCAAAACTCGGGATAGGCGTCAGTTTCGTATGGGATGCGTTGTTTTCGAACGTCGCGGCAAGCGGGGATGCGGCGTTCGTGAGGTCCGTTGCGTTTCCGGTCGTCTGGTTTGAACTCTCGTTGGTACCGCTGACATTGCTCGATCCCACCACCTGCGCCCCCGCACCCGCAACGAGTGCGAGAACCAGGAGGAGGGATGCTATGACAAGGGTATTTTTTGTCATGCGGGTTCGGACATGACGCAGGGATAGATAACAGTTTTGCCCAATCGCCCGGCCGCATCCCGGCCTGCACCGGGCCGGGATCTGCGTGGTCTGTCTCTCCTCGCGGGATTCTCGCCCGCCGGGGTCAGACGGAGCCTTCGTCCGCCGGGTGATACGCCGTCACCTTCGCGACATACCAGAAGACCACCCACGAGAGCACGAGCACGATCACCCAGACCGTGGCGATCGCCGGCAGAGGGAGGGGGGTCGCGTAGGCCTGGCCGCCCGGGACGGGGATGATCTGGTAGAATGTCCAGGGTGCGCGTGCCGACTCCCGCACGAACCCCATCACGTTCACGATCGCCGTCCCGAGGATACCGGCCGTGAAGGCGGCAAGGAGCGAACCCCGGGTAAGGTAGCCCCACTGCCCCTCTTTCTCCTCGCTTGTCAGAACGATGACGTCGAGCATGATGATGGCGGCACCGATCGCCGCCATAACAAAGAGGGCGACGTATTTCAGCGGCATTCCCCCGATCGGGTTGATCCAGGCCCCGGGGTCGTCGATGAAGAGCGCCCCAAGCCAGGCGGGCTGGATGAGGATGAACCCGGCGACGGCGGTCATGACCAGAAACCCCTTGAAGATCGTCCGGATAGTGCGGTTCTCCGGCCGGGAGAGGAGCTGGTCCCGCCGGGTGAGGAAGTAGGTCCCGATGGTCAAAAAGAGCCCGGCAAGAAGCGTCACCATCATGAGCATCTCCCAGGCCCGGGGGCCGTGCATGATCATCGTGAAAGCGGAGGGTGCGTTCTCCTGGATCGCGGTCATGTACAGCTGCCCGAGGATCGGCTGCATGATCAGCCCCGCGAGCCCCCAGGCGATCCCGTATGCAGCCACCCAATCCCACTGCTTCTTTGCGGCGAAATCTTTCTGGTCGATGTAGTGGATGGTCGCAAGGGTCGTGATCAGGAACCCGAAGAAGGCGATTGCGGCAGCGACCCGGTGGAAGGTGAGTTCCCAGAGGGTCGGGTTGAACCAGAGCGCCATCGCCTGGTCAAGCGTCATCGGGAGCAGCCCTGCTTCGGTGAAGGTAAACGACTTCACGCCCGGCGTCAGCATCCCGGCGGCGAGGGTATCGATGGTGACGGTCTGGACAAAGACGCTGACCGCGTAGCCGAACCCGAGCGCGAGGTGCACGCCGGGCCGGATCCGGTCCCAGGCGAACCAGAAGGTGAAAAGCAGGAGGATGATGACCCCATAGAGGATGAAGTAGGCAAAGAGCGGCCACCAGTAGAGGTGGAAGACGTTCATGGAGAGGTCCGGGAAGAGCGCGATGAAGGCCATCATCCCCCCCGCCGCAAACGTCGATCCTGCCGAGAAGAGGATGAGGACAAAGAGCGTGAGCGACCGGGCCAGGTTCCTGCAGCGCATTCGCCGGTAGCGGAAGTAGAGAAGCGCCGTGACCGCGATCACCCAGGCGCCCCCGACGTGCAGGTTCGCAAAGACGACATGGATCAGCATGGTAAACGCGATGACGGCGGACCGGCTGATATCCCCGACGCTCTGGATGGGTATGCCGGACGTGGCATAGTCTGCGGTGCTCTCGCTGAGATTGTTCGCAAGGATGGTTGTCGAGGGTATCTTCCCGCCCTGGAGCGGGACGATGACGACCGAGAGGAAGATGAGGTAGGCTACGATCGCTATGATGACCGCGGATATGAGGGAGAGCCGCCTCCCCGCCTCCTCTTCCGCCACCTTTGTTTCCCGTGCAACCATTCCCGTACCTCCTCTAAAACGGCGGGGGAAGTTTCGTGAACCCGAAGTGCCAGAAGACGTAGATCGCGATCCCGATGTAGACCGCGATCACGACCCACAGGACGTAGATCAGTGCCCGGTCCCGTCTCCGGCTCATACCTCTTCCTCCCGCTCCGGGTGATAGGACGTCACCCGGGATGTGAACCAGAAGATCGCGAAGACCAGCCCGAGGATGATCAGCCAGAGCACGAAGATCTGGTGGGCCGGCACCGGCGTCGGGTAGGTCTGCCCCCCGGGCACGGGGACAATCTTATAGAACAGCCACGGGGAGCGCGCCGATTCCCGGACATACCCCATGACAATGACGATCCAGGTGCCGAGCGCACCGGCAATGAGTGCCGCCATACGGGACGCCCGGGAGAGGTTGCCCCACTCCTCGTCCCGGCGCCCGCGGAGGACCAGGAGGTCGATGCCGACGATGATCGCCCCGACGGCTATCAGGACGAGGAGGGCGATGTGCTTGTAGTACATGATCCCGATCGGGTTAGACCAGGTCCCGGCGTCGTGCTGCATGATCCCCCCGAGCCACGCCGGCTGGACGAGGACGAGCCCCGCCACCCCGGCGATGAGGGCGAACGCCCGAAAGAGGGTCCTGATTTCGTGCCGGCCGAGCCGGACCAGAAGACGCTCCCGTCGCTCGACGAAGTAGACCGAGACGGTGACGATGAGGAGCGAGAGCAGGCCGACCATCATGAGCATCTCCCACGCCCGCGGTCCGGTCATGATGTTGGTGAAGGCCTGGTTCTGGTGGGTGAATATGGTGTACATGTACCACAGGCCGAGGAGCGGCTGGGCGATGAGGCCGAGCAGCCCCCAGAGGATGCCGAACGAGCCCACCCAGTCCCAGTACTTCTTCGACGGCGGATCGGTCCGGTCGCGGAAATGGAGCATCGCGAGGAACGCGAGCAGGAACCCGAAGAAGGAGACTGCGGCGGCGACCCGGTGGGACTGGAGCGGCCAGAGCGTGGGGTTGAACCACCACTGCAGGTATTCGGCCCAGGGCATGCCGAGGAGGCCGGGCGCCCCCCAGGTGATGGTCTTCGCGCCCGGCGTCAGCATCCCCGATACGAAGGTGTCGATGGCGAGGGTCTGCAGGTAGATCGAGACGGGGTAGCCGACGGCGAGGAGGACGTGCCAGGCCGCCCCGATCCGGGACCAGGTGAACCAGAGGGTGTAGACAAAGAAGATCTCGACCCCAAAAAGGATCGCCTCGCCTAAAAGCGGCCACCAGTAGATGTGAAACGCCTGCGTGGCGAACGTCGGGTAGAGCGATATGAAGAAGAGCACCCCCGTCGCGGCGAGGGTCGCCCCGGCCGAGAAGAGGATGACGTTGAAGAGTGCGACCGACTTTCCGAGACGGCTGTAGCGCTCTTTCCTGGAGAGGAGGTAGAGGATGACGAGCGAGAGGAGCACCCAGGCGCCCCCGAGGTGCAGGTTCGCAAAGAGGATGTGGGTGAGCATCACGAACGCGATGAAGATCGACCTGCCGGAGGCCCCGAGGTCGACCTCCTGGATGGGCATCTGCTCCTGGAACTGCGGCTCCGCCCCCGAAAGGTCGCTGGAACGTATCGCCGTCGAGGATATGAGCCCGCCCTGCAGGGGTATGATGTAACCATAGAGGACGATGATGAAGAGCGCAAGCGCGACCAGGATCCCGGCAATCTTCCAGATATCGCCGCGAGTATCGTACTCGTCGGGTGCCGGCGGCGTCTCCCTGGCCTGCGTTCTCGTCCCCCAACGGGCGGGCATGGAAATCCCGGCATATAAAGATTGTGTGTGGTGGGGGATGAGGGGGCCGGGTGCCCCCTCACTGCACGACGAAGCTCCCGGTCATCTGCTGGGGATGGACGTCGCAGCGGAAGAAGTAGGTGCCGGGTGTTGAGGGTGCCGTGAAGGTGTAGGTGGTCGTCCCGGGGCCGGTGACGGTGTCGCCCTTAAAGATATTCTGGCTCGCAGAGGAGTCGGTGTAGACCGCGAAGTTGTGCGGGACGCCGTTGTCCTTGTTGGTGAAGTTCACCGTCACCTGCGCCCCCGCGGGCACCGTGATCGTGCTCTTGTCGAATGCTATGTTCTCGGCGGTGAGATCGACGGTCGTAGCCTGGCCGCCCGCTGCCGCGGTGGTCGCTGCCGTTGTGACGTTTGCTCCTGCAGTGGTTGTGGTTGCTACGGTTGTGGCGTTTGCCGCCGCCGTCGTCGCCGTTGCGGCAGGGGTTTCGGTCCCGGTCGGCGTCGTTACCGTTGCTGTAACGGACGGTGTCCCGGTTCCGGTCGGCGGGGCCGTCGGCTGGGTGACGTTTCCACCCGGCGAAGTGCACCCCGCGGCCAGAATTCCGGCGCTCACGATGAGGAGCGCCACGAGAAGGATTACGTTAGGCCTCATGGTGGAGACCATACCCAATGTTGTATTTATAACTTTCTCTGGTATGCTCACCCGTGCCGGAGGCAGAGCGGGTCGCCGCCGTTGAGATCGCCGCTCCGGGCGTAGGCCCGGACCCTGCACCCCGTGCCGCAGACCTCCTGCCGGTCGCAGGTGCCGCACGAACTTCCGGGATCTGTCACGTCCGCCCGGAACGCCGCGAGCACCCGGTTGCCGGGGTCGTTCCAGAGATCGCCAAATGGCCGGTCCCGCACGTTGCCCACCAAAAACTCCTCAAACTGCGCAAACTGGCAAGGATAGACGTTCCCGGAGGGGTCGATATTCGCCACCCGCCTCCCGGCGCTACACCCGCCCATGCGGGCAAGGAGGCGGTGCGCCCGGTCGTATGCCGGGCTGCCGTCGCCTTCCAGCCTCGCGAGCAGGCAGGCACCGTCCTGGGGAGCATCGACGGTCAGGAACTCCATGACGGCGGGGTCGGTCCGGATGGTCTCCCGGTAGACCAGGTCGATGACCGCCCGCACCTCCCCGGGCGCGACCTGCAGGTCGGCGTGGACGTCGCCCCCCCGCCCGGTCGGGACGAGCCAGTAGACGCAGAACCGGTGCACCCCGATCGACCGGGCAAGCGCGATCAGGTCGCCCAGTTCGGTGTGGTTCCTTTTCGTGACCGTGAACCGGACGCCGCACCGGAGGCCCGCATCGATGCAGTTTTTCAGCGCCTGCACCGAACGATCGAAACTCCCCGGCACTCCCCGGAACGCGTCGTGGGTCGCCGCCGTCGCACCGTCGAGGGATATCCCGGCATACCCGATCCCGGCCTTCCGGAGCCTTCGAGCGATCGCCGGGGTGATGAGGGTCCCGTTCGTGCTCAGGACCGCAGGAAGTCCGCGCCGGCGAGCGTGCGCCGCGAGGGTCCAGAAGTCCTCCCGCACCAGCGGCTCCCCGCCGGAGAAGAGGAGGAGCGGGACGCCCGCCACAGCGAGATCGTCGATGAGAGCCGTCGCCTCGTCCGTCGTCAGCTCGTCCTCCCGCCTCCGGCCGGGCCCCGACCGGAGGTAACAGTGGGTGCAGGCGAGGTTGCACCCGTTTGTTATGTTCCAGAAGACCACCGGCCCGCTCCGGGCTTCCCCATACGCAAGGGTGCTGTGCGATGCCGCCGGCCCGCTGACCGGCCCTTCCCCGTGCACGAGGCGCGTGAACCGGATCACCGGATCGCCTCCTGCAGGAGGAGCGCGAGCCCCAGGGGCGCCCGCTTCAACTCCCGGGTGCTGACGAGGACCGTGTAGTCGTCGATGCCTGCCGCTTGAGAGAGCCGGACGATATCGCGGTCGACCTCGCCGCGATGCCGACCGTGCAGGACGACAAAGAGGTTGTACTCCCACCTTCCCGGGACAACCGCACGCTCGTAGCAGTGCGTCACCTCCGGGAACCGGGCCATGATCCCCGCCACCCGCGCCACGTCGCCGGGCGGCACCCGCCACGCGACCATCGCGTTGACCAGAATACCGGCCTTCCGGTGGTTGAGCCGCACCGCGAACCGCCGGATGACACCCCCGGAAAGGAGGTTCTGGGTCCGGGCAATCACCTCCGCCTCCGTCATGCCGAGGTCCTCCGCGATCGCCCGGTATGGCTCTTCGACGAGCGGGACGCCATCCTGCAGCCTGAGCAGGAGCGCACGGTCACGATCGTTCATGCCCCGTCCTCCCCGTCGGAAAGGAAGCGGAACCGGACGCCGATCTTGAACCGCCGCAGCGAAGGCAGGTCCAGGAGATCGTGCGGGGAGACACCGGTCCGGGCCGCGATATCCGCCACCACACGGCGGAGGGCCGCATCGTCGCCGGCCGCGAGCGTGAACCAGAGGTTGTAGTCGTGGTCCCGGAGGTAGTTGTGCGAGACCCCGGGCTCCCGGTTGACGACCGACGCACACTCGTCCACCTGGTCCGGCGGCACCCGCATGCCGATGAGCGTGGAGGCCGGAAGGCCGATCCGCGCCGACTCGAGGACCGGCGATATGGCCAGGACGATGCCCTCGTCGGCGAGCCGGCGCACTCGCCGGAGCACCTCACCCTCCGGTAGACCAACGTGGTCCCCGATCTCGCGCCACGGCCGCGGGGCCCGGGGGAAGCCGTCCTGCAGTGCTTCGAGAAGTTGCCGATCAAGGGTATCCAGGTCCCGGTCAGTCATGCATCATCTCTCCCTGCCCCGGCTCGTAGGGGCAGCAGGGGTCTTCCGCCAGGATATCGCCGTCCGGTCCGGAGGAGCGCACTGCTCCCCCGCAGGCATCTCCGCGCCGGTGCCTGACCCCGTAGGCCCGTGCACGGCACCCGCCGCAGGCCCGGCGATACCCGCACCGCCCGCACTTCCCCCCGAGACGGTCGGGGTCCCGGAGCGCGGCAAGGATGGGGGAACCGTGCCATATTTCCCCGAACGCCTCCTCCCGGACGCTCCCGACCGCGATGGGGAGGTACGGGCAGGGCGTCACATCCCCGGCCGGGGTGATCCGGCAATACGCTGTGCCGGCGATGCACCCCCTCCCCCACAGTGCAGGATCAAGCCCCATCCGCGCGGCCACCCGGACGAACTGCGGGGCGCAGGTCGGCCGGACCGAGAGCCCCGGATCCCGGGCGTGGGCGAGGATGCGCCAGATCGCCGCCTCAGAGGACTCCGGCGGGATATCGGCAAGGCCTTTCCCCCGGCCCGTCGGGATCAGGAAGAAGAACTGGTAATCGCGGACGCCGAGACTCTTCCCGAACGCGACGATCCCGTCGACCTCCCCGGCATCCGGTCCGCCGATCGAGGCGTTGATCTGGACGGGGACGCCCGCTCTCCGGAGAGCGCGGATGCCGTCGACCGCCCGCTCCCAGGCACCATCGGTGCCCCGGAAGGCGTCATGAACCCCCGGGTCCGTGGAATCGATGCTGACCGCCACCTTCCGGATGCCGGCACCCCGTATCCGGCCCGCGACGGCGTCGGTGATGAGGACGCCGCTCGTGCCCATGGCGACCCGGAGCCCGCGTCCGGCGGCGTAGCCGGCAAGATCGAAGATATCGGCGCGGAGGAGCGGTTCGCCCCCGCTGAGGATCAGGATCGGCCGGCCGACGGCGACGATCTGGTCGATCAGGGCCATCCCCGCGGCGGTGTCGAGGTCCCCCGGAGACCCGTCTCTGCTCGCATCGATGGAGCAGTGGGCGCAGGCGAGGGTGCACCGGGACGTGACGTTCCAGGAGACGATGCGGGGTCCGCTGCCGCCGTTCATACTCCTCTCCATCACCCTGCTCCCTCCTCACCGTGCGGGAAGATGACGAGCAGCCCGGCAAAGAGCGCGATCAGGTCGAGCGGCGGGAGGAAGCCTGCAACGAGAGCGTATCTCCCGGCCCTGGCGAGATCGCCCCGGCCGATCGTCCGGTATGCCGCAAGCCCAAACCCGATCCCGGCCGTCTTGACTGCGGCAAGGAGAAGCGCCCCCGCCGGGAAGATGCCGGGCCTTGCGGGCAGGCCCCCGATGACGATAGCGAGGAGCGTCGCAACGGCAAAGAGCCCGAAGACCACCGATATGGCGATGAGGACCCGTGCAATCTTCGTCTCCTTTCCCATGCCTCCCATACCGGGCCGCTCCTCTGCGTCGTGGGTATTAACCTTTATCCCGGAGGGGAGCATAAGAGCGGCATGCGCCCCTGATCGCAGAGGTACAGGCTGTCGGGCAGCGTATCGATGAACTTACCCGGGGATCCCCACCGCGCCCGGCCCACATGGCCCCGGCTGTAACAAGGAGATAAGGGAAGAAGGGGATACGGGGTTGCCCGTTCCCCCTGCCTTCAACGTCTGTTCCTGATCATTGCACGATAAAATCACCGTTCATCGACGGGTGAACATCGCACTGGAAGTAGTAGGTCCCGGGTTCGGACGGTGCCATGAAGGTGTAGGTGGTCTCGGCAGGCCCGGTGATGATGTCACCCACAAAGATGGATCTGGAACGGAGATTGCTGTCGTAGACCGCGAAGTTGTGGGAGATGCCGTCGTCCTTGTTCACGAAGTGCACGGTCACGTTCGCTCCCGCGGGCACCGTGATCGTGCTCGTATTGAAGGCGGTGTTCTCCGCGGTGAGGTTCACCACCGTCGCATTCCCGGTCGCGTTCCCACCGACGGTGACGTTCACCGTGTCGAAGACGAGCGGGATGAGCGGCGTGTGGTCGTTGTTGACGGCCTGGACCGAGAGGTTGTGCGCACCCGCCGTCACGTTCTCCCAGGTGTGGGTGAGGTTCGTGGAGATGACGTAGCCGCCGGTCGGCGGGATAGCGGGTTCACTCGCATTCGTCGGTATCGGAGCATCGAGGTAGTAGTGCAGGTGCCCCTCGCCCGGCGCGTTCGGCTGCCCGGTCGGCTCCACCAGCGTGAAGTTCGTCACGTTCACGCTCACCGTGACGTTCCCGGCAGCGACGCTGGCATTCGCCTCCGGCGACGTGATCGTGACGTTCGTCTCATTGGTCGCGTTCCCGGCTGTGGCCACAGTCGGGGTCTGGCCGCCCCCATACTCCTGGGCGACCGCCCCGGAGAAGAGAGCCACACACCCTATCACCAGGGTGAGGATCAGGAGTCTCAACAGTTGTGTCATACGGGGCGGGGGGATGGAAGGCAGTCAGATATACTTTTCGCAGGGCGATAGCGTTCCCCCCGAAAACCGATGTTGGCCGGAATCCTCCGCCGAGCGGGGCCCCTTTCGCCCGACAGGGTTAAGTGAGGAGGCGCCGTATCCCGTCGTATGATACGCACGAAACGGGTCTACGAAGAACCCTCGGAGACCGACGGGCTCCGGGTCCTCGTCGACCGGCTCTGGCCCCGGGGCGTCTCGAAGGAGGAGGCGAACCTCGACCGGTGGGAGAAGGATCTTGCACCGACGAATGAACTGCGGAAGTGGTTCGGGCACGACCCGGCGAAGTGGGAGGAGTTTCTCCGGCGTTACCGGGTCGAGGTCGAGGGGAAGGAAGAACTCCTCGCCGAACTCCAGAAGGAGGCGACCGCGGGGACGGTCACGCTCCTCTACGCCGCAAAGGACGAGGAGCACAACAACGCCGTGGCGCTGAAGCGGTATATCGAAGAGAAATAGGCGGCACCGATACTTTTTTACAACTCAGATGCGGTCACTCCCCCATGACCATGGAGAGCGACAGGATATCCTACCACGACTCAGTCCGGACCGTCTACGAACGGCTCAAGAAGGACGGCATGTCGAACGTCTGGGACCGCTACGAGGCCCAGGGCTTCGGGAACGACCCCGACAAGCGGTGCGGCTTCTGCCAGGCGGGCGCCCGGTGCGACTTCTGTTCGAACGGCCCCTGCCGGGCCGACGCAAGCCGAAACCACCGGGGGGTCTGCGGGATCAACGCCGACGGCATGGCGATGCGAATGATGCTGTTACGCAACGTCATGGGCGCGTCGAACTACCACTTCCACGCCCAGCAGGCGGTCCGGACCCTCCGGGCGACCGCGGAGGGAAAGACCCCGTTCTCGATCGCCGAGCCGGAGAAACTCCGGACGTTTGCAGAACGGCTCAGGATCGATACCGGCGGGAGCGATGCGGAGGTCGCGCTCCGGCTCTGCGACTTCGTCGAGGAGGACTTCCACCGGTTCACCTACGAGCCGAGCCGGATCGTCGAGCAACTCGCCCCCCCGGAGAGAAAAGAGGTCTGGAAACGCCTGGGGCTCTTCCCGGGCGGGATCTACGGGGAGACGATCGTCGTTACCGCGGCCAGCCTGACCAACGTGGATGGGTGGTACGCGAGCCACGCCATGCGGGCGATGCGCCTCGGGGTCGCGATGGCCTACCAGAGCCAGATCGTCCTCGAGTACATCCAGGACATCCTCTACGGTATCCCGCAACCGCACCCCATGCGGGTCGACCTCGGGGTGCTCGACCCCGACTACGTCAACATCCTCCCGAACGGCCACGAACCCTTCCTCGGGTTCGCCCTCATCGACCTCGCCCACGCCGACGAGTGGCAGCAAAAGGCAAAGGCAGCGGGGGCGAAGGGGCTCCGGGTCATCGCGAACATCGAGACCGGGCAGGAACTGATCCAGCGCCGGAAGATGGACAACGTCTTCTACGGCTACACGGGAAACTGGATCATGCAGGAGGCGGTCCTCGCCACCGGGGCAGTGGACGTCTTTGCCGCCGATATGAACTGCTCCCTCCCGCTCGACCCCCTCTACGCCGAGAAGTACCACTTCAAACTGATCCCGGTCAGCGAAGTCGTGGTCTTCGAGGGCGGGACGGACCGGCTCGAGTACGCCCCCGAGGAGGCAAAGGAGCAGGCGGCGGCCCTCCTCCAGATGGGGATCGAGAACTTCAAGGAGCGGCATGCGAAGATCGAACCGATCCGCGGCCTTCCCGTGCGGGAGGCGGTGGTCGGGTTCGCCCCCGAGAGCATCGTCGCGGCGCTCGGCGGGAGCCTCGACCCGCTGCTCGGGGCGATCAAGGACGGCACCATCCGGGGCATCGTCGGGCTCGTCTCCTGCACCACGCTGCGCGACTCCGGGCAGGACATCCACACCGTCGCGGTCGCACAGAACCTGATCGCCCGCGACATCCTGGTCCTCGGGATGGGCTGCGGCGTCGCCGCGCTCCAGGTCGCCGGGCTCTGCTCACCGGAGGCGAAGGAGAAAGCCGGGCCGGGGCTCAAAGGGCTCTGCACGGCGCTCGGGGTGCCGCCGGTGCTCGGGTTCGGGACCTGCACCGACACCGGCAGGTGCGCCGACCTCCTCTTCTCGGTCTCCGACGCCCTCGGCGGGGTGCCGATCCCGGACCTCCCGGTCGCCGTCGCGGCTCCCGAGTACATGGAGCAGAAAGCGACGATCGACGCCCTCTTCGCGCTAGCGCTCGGCGTCTACACCTACGTCAACCCGGTCCCGACCGTGACCGGCGGGCCGGATCTGGTGAAACTCCTCACCGAGGACCTCCCCGGCGTCACGGGCGGGGTGCTCCACGTCGAGACGGACGCGGTGGCGGCGGCGGAGGGGATCGCAGGGCACATCGAGGAGAATCGGGCGAAACTCGGGATATGAGGCAGCCCATCTCATTCTTTTTTCTGTCACCCGGTAACGCCTGGTAACGCCTGTGATGAATCCCTGATCGTCGTGATCTATCGCAGGCGCCGGACGATACCCTCAAAGAGCCGCTCGATCGGCTGGGGCAGCCCCATTTCCATGAGGACCTTCTGCGGTTGAGAGACCCCACCCAAGACATTCATGGAGCGGTCCCGCACGATGGCGGTTGCTTTGATGTAGCACCGGTCAAACCCCTTATCGCTCACCTTCCTTGCAGGAACACCTGCGATGGTGATCCCCTCCTCCAGAAAGGAGGTGTTCACGACCGAGTTTGCACCGATCGCAATGCCGTCTGCTATCCGGATGTCCCCAAATATCACCACACCCGGCCCGATGAAGATATTGTCCCCGATCACCGGGCAGGCATCGTCGCTGCCGCATTGAGTGGCGAGGTGGACACAGTTGTGGATCCGGCAGTTTTCCCCGACCCGGACACTTCCATTCACAATCAGGGTGCCCACATGGGCGATGGAGAGCCCGGGCCCAAAGACATTGGGCGGGATATGAAAGCCGAGCCGTCTGCCGAGACGGATATGCTTCAGAGTCAGGTAAAAGGTATACGGCCTCCAGAAAAGAGACTGCCTGCAATTAAGGTAATACTCCAACTTCCGGAGCAGTCTCTGGAACCGCCAGATGTCGTTAGCGAACAGGTCACGCCAGGTCCCCTCGATCTTCAATGCAACCCTGTCAGCCTCGAGATAAAAGCGGTAGTCCTCCCGGGAGCGAATCATGCTGACTACATACTTATTCCATCAGATAAACTTTTCCCGGACATTTATACCTGCTCCTCATTCCTGTGACACGAGAGCAGCTCCTTTGCCTTCAAAAACCCTGAGATCATCCCGATACGTGCGTGCGGCACCGTCCTAGCGGGTCTTTCCACCCCCTGTCACCGGGCAGGTTACAGCGCCCCGCCCGCCCCCACCGGCCCCTCAATCTGCTCCGCAGTCGCGATCATCCGGTTAACGAACTGCCGCTGGACGCAGGTGATGAACGGGAGGGTGATCACGACGGCATTACGCACCCCGTCCTCCCGGTAGACGATCATGCAGACCCGGTCGTCGGCGATGAAGATGTACTCGAGCAGAAACGCCGACCCGTCCACCGAGAGCGGGGCGCGGTAGACCTTCTCGAAGATGTTCTCCTGAAAGAAGGTGCAGAACGGTTTCGGGGCGTAGAGCGAAGCGTCTCCGAGCGGCTTTGTGATCCCGCGCTTCCCGTTCGGGAGGAGGACGCTCACCGGGTGGTCCTTTGAGGCATCGGCGATCACCCGGGCGAACTCGCCGATCTGTGTGTAGTCCAGGCAGACGACCGCAAGGTCGCAGGTGACGCCTGCGGCAAGCGACTCCGCGTGGCTCCGGATGCTCCACTCCCCCTGCACGTACCAGATCGGCGAGTTCTTCGACCGGGCGTCGAGCGAGAGGGCCTCCAGGTCCTGCACCGCCGCGGTCGCCGCGGCATCGGCGGCGCTCTTCAGGTGACGGATGACGACGGCAGGTTCGGCCGGGATGTAGACATAGGGGTTTCCCCGCCGGACCGTGATGAAACCCCGTGCGGCAAGCCCTTCGGCGATGTCGTAGACCCTCGGGCGGGGAACCCCGCTCGCCTCATGGACCTGGCGGGCGCTCCCTTCGCCGATCCCGACGAGGGCCGCATAGACCCGGGCTTCGTACTCCGTCAATCCGAGGGTCGTCAGGTTCCGGACGAGACCATCCATAGTTGTTACTATGATAGTTACACCATGATTAAACCATTCCGCGTCGCATGATCTCCTGTCAAGCTCTGGTGAGACCATGCAGCTGGAAACTATCCTGAACCGTATCCTGCGGCTCATCGGCCGGGATGACCGTGAGACATCCGGGGCCGGCCCCGGCGACGCCTGCTCCTTCATCATCGACCCCTTTGCCGGGGATGATGAGGGGGAGGCAGGGAACGGGCAGTCGGTATCGGTGGCGGCGATCAGGAGAGCGTGCCGGCGGATGCAGGAGGCAGCGACGAAGAAGGACTTCCTCCGCGTGATCGTCGACGAGATGAAGGCGTTTGACCTGCACGACCTGGAGGTGATGAACGCCCGGTTCGAGCGGAAGGTTGCCGGCCTCCCGGAGGACTACCGCGACCGGCTCCTCGAAAGCGTCCGGGAAGAGATCTTCGGGGCGCACCACCGGATGGTCCTCCTCTCCCGGAACGGCAGCGACCCCGACATGGACGACCCCCCGGACCCGGCGCTCGGCGCCTACTGCGCCATGGTGGCGGAGGCCTGCACCGAGAAGGCGCGGGAGAAGGACCCGAAATACCTCTACCTGAAGTACCTCCTCTCCGGGTTCACGATGTTTGTCCTCGCCGAGCCCGCCCACCCGGTCGGCACCCCGTTTCCTGGCGGGCAGATCGTCGACGAGTGGGAGGGGGCCTACCTCTGCCCGGTCAGGGATAAGGCCGACGACGTGGCGTTCGCCCTCTGCCCCTACTGCCCGGCGGTCCAGAGCACGGAACCGACCTTCCCGGAGATGCGGGCCCGTCGCCATGAACGGCGGCGGCGGGAGAGCCTCGAAAACTACTGGACGAATTATAAAGGATGAATGCGATTCGAAAGACTGGAGATGAATGATATGAAGATTGTTGATGTAGCAAAGGTACCGATCAGCGAGACGCCGCACCATGTCGACGCCCGGAAGATCTACGACACCGAGCACGCGAACGCGGTCGTGATCACGCTTGCGCCAGGGGAGTCGCTCAAGAAGCACATAACCCCGGTGGATGTCTTCTTCTACGTCCTCGAAGGGACGGGGATCGTCGAGATCGGCGACGAGCGTGCCGAGGTCGGCAAGGACCACCTGGTCGATAGCCCGGCAAAGATCCCGCACCGCTGGATGAACGAGAGCGACGGCACCTTCCGGGTGCTCGTGGTGAAGGTCCCGCGCCCGACGACCGGGACAAAACTGCTGTGAGCTACGATGGTTGTTGAGTCTATCCCGAACAGCGTGGGCTTCATTTACGCCCTCATCGCTTTTGCCGCCCTTGCCTGGCTCTGGCACTCGGGCCGGTTCACCCGGCGGCGAGCAGTGCCGTTCCTCGTGGTCTCGGTCCTCCTCGGGTTCCTGGTCTTTGCGCCGGTCTTCCCCTACCAGCTGCAGACGATCGTCCTCCGGGATGTGGCAGCGCTCGGGGCGCCGCTCCCGATGGCAATCGGGGGGCTGCTCGCCTTCATCGTCCTCGCCCTCGTATTCGGCCGGATCATCTGCGGGCAGATCTGCCCGGCGGGCGCGGTTCAGGAACTCATGCATCTCGTGCCGGTGAAGAAACACGGCAGCGCCGAGAGCCGGGTCCCGGTGGCGGTCAGGGCAGGCATCTTCGTCGTCTTCCTCGCCGCCGGCCTCGGGCTCGGGATAAACCTCCTCGGGCT
>DAIRGM010000078.1:0-7360 GCA_036794525.1 Methanoculleus sp. | reverse complement strand
ACCTTCATGAAGGTCTTGCCGTCCTGGATCTCCTCGATATAGAGGATGATGCCCTTGGTCTTCGGATCGCGCTCTACGAACCTGAGGTAGTCGATGAAGTTGAGGTCCGCCTGGTTGCCGACCGAGACGACCGCGGAGAACCCGATATCCTGCTTGATGCTCCAGTCGACCACTGTGTTGACGATAGCTCCGCTCTGGGAGATGAAGGCGATGTTGCCGGGTTTCGGGGATTCGTGGACGTAGGTGGTGTCGATGCCCTTTGGGGGGATGATCAGGCCGAGGCAGTTCGGGCCGATGATCCGCGTGCCGTAACGCTTTGCGATCTCCATGACCCGGTCCTCGAGCGCTTTTCCTCCCTCGCCCATCTCCTTGAACCCGGCGGTGATGATGACCGCCATGACGACGCCCTTCTGCCCGCACTCCTCAATGACGCTCGGGACGTGTTTTGCCGGGACGGTGATGACCGCCATATCGACGGGGTTCGGGATTTCGAGGATGGAGGCATACGCTTTGAGCCCCTGGACCTCCGGGCGTTTGTTGTTCACCGGGTAGAGCTGTCCGGGGAAGTGGAGGAGGTTGTGCATCACGGCGTAGCCCATCTTCTTGGGTTCGGACGAGGCCCCGACGACCGCGATCGACCGGGGGGTGAAGTACTCGACCGGCACGAAGGGCCGCTCTTTCGCCACCTTATCGACCGCCTCGTCGTCGACGAAGATACGGGCGTCGACGATGCAGGCTCCCGATTCATAGAGCCTGACCGGGTTGATGTCGAACTCCACGACGTTGGTGTTCTCGGCGAAGAAACAGTTGATCGCCCACATGATCTTGACGAGCGTCTCCTCGTCCCGCGGTTTCGACCCCCGGTAGCCCTGGATCATCGGGTAGCCGTGGATCTCCCTGATCATCTGCCGGATGGTCTCCTCGGTGATCGGCAGGATCCGCAGGGTGACGTCCTTCATCAACTCGACGAGGGTGCCCCCCATACCGAAGGTGAGCACCTTCCCGAACGCCGGGTCGGTCTTCCCGCCGATGATCAGTTCAAGCCCCGGCGCCGCCTGCTGCTCGACGATGACGCCCTTGATCTCGGCATCAGGGTTGTACGCTTTCGCGTTTGAGACGATCTTGTCGAAAGCCTCTTCTGCAGCCTGCTTTGAGGATATACTGACGATAACGCCGCCTGCGTCGCTCTTGTGGACGATCTGGGGCGAGTGGATCTTCATGACGACCGGGAACCCGATCTTCTCCGCCGTCTTGCCTGCTTCTGCAGGGGTCTTGACGATCGCGTGTTCGGGTACCGGCACGCCGTATTGTTTCAGGAGATCGTACGACTCGAATTCACTCAGCATTCTTTTGACCATGGTTATCTCCTCATGTCTTTGAGTATCCCTGCTCTGGTGTCGTTATGATCCTGCGCGGTCATGCTCCCTGAACGACGGGCCGTTTCCGGGGAAGTAGAACCAGCAGGTAGGAATGAACTGTAAAGCGTGGTCTCATATTTGCTTTATAGGTTTTGTAATGATTCAACATGACAAATACCCCCTGGCGGGTATCAGATCTCAGTAAAATTCGACGGAATTGGCTGGGCCGTTGATATAAAGCCGCCATTCGCGTACCCAGCGCAAAGTCTCTCCTGCAGATGCCCGGCCGCGGTGGCCGGGGCCTTCGCTGAAAAATGCCCCCCCGGGAGGCGGCATCTCGTGCCCGATCCTTGCGGGAGTGCGCTGTCTGGAAGGCCGTGCAGAGACCCTTGCCCATCAATCGCAACGTATAAGCCCGCTCGCGGAAGAGATCTCCAGCGATAAGAACCATGGTCGGGCACCATTCCGCACCGGACGCGATGTATGGCCTCTTTCTGATCGGGTTCTTTGCCATCTTCTCGACGACCATCTCGAAGAACCCGGTGCTGCCCCTCTTCTCGCAGGCCCTGGGTGCCGGCGATGCGGTCATCGGTCTCATTGCGGCGGTCTCCCCGCTCGCCGGGATCCTCTTCTCGTTCCCGGTGGGGGTCCTCTCGGATCACCTGGGAAAGAGGAGGCTGCTCATCGCATCCGGAACGATATTCCTCTCGGCGCCTCTGCTCTACCTCTTCATCACCGACCCGCTCTGGCTGATCCCGGTCCGGTTCTTCCACGGGATGGCAACCGCAATCCTCGGGCCGGTGATCGCTGCGATGATTGCCGTGCGATTTGCCGAGAAGAAGGGGGAGGTGCTCGGGCAGTATTCTTCCGCGACCCTGATCGGGAGGACCCTTGCCCCGCTCGTCGGCGGAGCTATCCTATCATTCTTCGTCTTTTATCCCGGGCTCATCCCCTATCGGATGGTCTACCTCACTGCAGCAATCGCCGCAGTGCCGGTGGTCGTCCTGATCCTCCTCTACCGGGAGGAGACTCCAGGCCCCCTGAAGGTCCTCCCGTTCTCAGCGTTTCGCAGAAGTTTTGTCACGTTCTTTACGAACCGGAGGCTGCGGGCAACGGCACTTGTGGATATGGCGACCTATTTCGCCTTCGGGGCGTTTGAGACGTTCCTGCCGCTCATCTTGCTCTCCCGGGGGATGGGTGCGTACCAGACGGGGATCCTGTTCGCCGCCCAGACACTGATCATCGCGGTCTCGAAGCCATCCTTCGGCAGGATCGCCGACCGGGTCGACAAGAGGGTCCAGATCGTCATAGGGCTCCTCGTCCTGGGGGTTTCAGTTGCCGCCATCCCGTTTGCGCCGGGCTTTTCGGAGTTTCTTCTCATAAGTTCTTTTCTTGCCCTGGGCATGTCGCTCTCTACGATTGCGACCAGTGCGTACGTCGCGGACGTTGCAGAAGATGAGCAGATGGGGGCCTCGATGGGGGCGTTGTCGTCCATCATGGATATCGGGCATTCGGCAGGCCCCCTGGTCACCGGGATCATTGTTGCCGGCGGCGGCTTCGGCCCCGGATTCTTCGCGAGTTTCCTGATCGCCGCAGCAGTCTGCGGGTTCTTCGCCCTCTCGGTCCGGGACCCGGCACCCCAGGGGAGCGCGTAGACTCTCCTTCCCGGGGGTCTCCGGAGGACCCATCACGCCCAGAGGTGCCGGTGCGTCGACCGGGAGGGACCGAGAGGCGCTGCTTGCGACGACATCGACCGTGTTTGCGCTCGTCATCTTCCTCACCGGCGACCTCTTCTCCGGGACGACATACAGTGCACGCCGGGCTTCTTTGCCACGACAAGTTCCCTCTCTCGGGGCCGGGCTACCTGCTCTCCCCTTCATCCCTCCACCACTCGATGAGCGCCCGGGAGATGCTCATCGTGGACGGCAGAAGGGGCAGGTGGTCGCGGTCGAACCATCCTGCAGACTCGATCTCGTTGTTGTCCACGATTACGTCGCCTCCTGCATAGTCGGCGACGAACCCGATCATGAGCGAGTCCGGAAACGGCCAGGGTTCACTGCCGAAGTAGCGGATGTTCCGGACGGAGACTCCGGTCTCCTCCCTGGCCTCACGGCAGACTGCATGCTCCAGGGACTCTCCCGGCTCTACAAAACCGGCGATAATGCTGTACATGCCGGGCGGGAACCGGGACGAGCGGGCAAGCAGGATCTTCTCACCGTCGCTCACCAGCACGATGATTGCAGGTGATAGCCGGGGGTAGGTGATCCGGTTGCACGCAGGGCAGATCTTTGCCCGTTCGGTGCGACTCTGCACAGTTTTTGCCCCGCACCTCCCGCAGAATTGCGTCGTTCTGTCAAAGTCGATGATCTGGGCTGCAAGGGCGGCTATTGCAAGCTCATCCTCAGGAATTCTGCCGTAGAGTTCCCGGACCGCGGAGTGCTCTATCTTCTCCGGCAGAGGAGTATCGGCTGCTAACTCCACCGCATAGCAGGGTACCGCGCCCCGGTGCCCGAGGTACTGGATTCGTTCCACCGGACAGTCGGCGAATTTCGGGTTTCTGTCGAGGAAGATCTGCGGCTTGTTCCCAGTGGTGACGCAGACACCCGATTCCCGGACGATGACATAGAGGGCTTCCACGTCCGGCACAGGCTCGGGCACCGGGTACCGGGACACGAGCGTATCTGCAGAGAGTATCGATGAGCAGGGACGTATCAAGCGTCGGCATCGAGGTCGACCTCTCGCATCGAAGCCTTTCTCATCTTGCGCGAGGCTTCTGCGACCGAGTTGACCCGTGCATGATTTGGCCCAAACACTTTGAGGATCTCCGAGAGTTTCTTCTTTTGCGGGGTGTACTTCAGGATCATTTCAGAACCTCACCAGCCCCCGTCTCCCGATCGCCGCCCACCCTACGAGACACACCACCCCGACGGCCACGTTGATCGCGCCGAGGCCGAGGACAAGGCTCCCTCCGTCGAGGAAGACGAGGATCATCCCGGCGCTGCCGAAGACGAGACTTGAACAGTTGATCAGGGCGGCGGCAGAGCCGGTGTCCTCCTTCTGCTGTTCGAGCATCAGGAACGCACCCGGCGGGCGCACAGCACTCCCCATCAAGGACGCCGGGAAGAGGGCGAGGGCAAAGACGAGGGAGGCCAGGGCCCCGAAGAGGCAGACGATCAGGCCTGCCGCGATCATGACGGCAAACCCGGCCCCGACGATTGCCTTGCGGCTGAGGTTTCGAGAGAGCCGGAGGTAGAGGAACGGGCCGGCTATCAGGGCAACGGCGTTGAGGGCGAAGTAGAAGCTGTACCCCTGCTCCGAGAGCCCGAACCCCTCCTGGTAGATATACGACGAGGCGGAGACGAACGCTAAGGATGCGGTGCTCACGAGCGAGAAGACGAGGAGGAGCGAGGCGAAACCGGGGTTTTTGAGCACCGCCCCGAGCTGGCGGACGGACTGCACCACGGTGCCGGCATACCGCGAGGGAATGGTCTCTTCGAGGAGGAGGCCTCCCGCCATCGAGACGACCCCGATGAGAGCGAGTGCCACGAAGAGGCCTCGCCACGATGTGTAGGGGAGCATGAACGCCCCGAGGACCGGGGCGACGGCGGGCGAGATGACGACCATCGACTGGACGAGCGTAAGGACCGACTCACGCTTCCTCCCGTCGTAGACGTCCTTGACCATCGCGGTCGCGACCGCAGCAGCGGCGTTCCCCCCGATTGCCTGGAGGATGCGGAAGGCGGTAAGGCTCCAGATATCCGGCGAAGCGGCGCAGCCGATGCTTGCGGCGATGTAGAGCGCGAGCCCGGCAAGCAGTACGGGCCGGCGGCCGTATTTGTCGGAGAGCGGCCCCCAGAAGAGCAGCCCGAGGCTGAAGAAGAGGAAGAAGAGGATCAGGGTGAGGTTTGTCTGGCTCGCGGAGACGCCGAAGTAGTCCCCATGCCGGGAAGGGCGGGGAGGTAGAGGTCGGTCGAGAGCGGGACGAAGGCGGAGAGCAGTGCGATAAGGACGACAAGACCGCGATCCCCGAGATACTTCTGAGTTTTCCGGACGGTGCCGGGGGAGCGGTGCATGGTATCGTCTCTATCTCGGTGCAGAAGTGGGCGTTTGCCCTCAGAACAGAATGCTGCTATGGGGATTCGAACCCCAGTCGCAGGAGTGAGAGTCCTGCATGATTGGCCGGTCTACACTATAGCAGCGCATTGCACCAATGTGCTCAAAATTATTGGTCTTTATCATATTTAAACCTGTCTTGCACCCTGCCTTCTCCGGCCGTCCCCTGGACCGGACAATCTGAACTCCATATGGGCCGGAATTTTCCCTTCGCTCCCTGATTTCCATCACAGACACCAATAAGTAGCTTCCCCGCATACCTGTATCGGCAGCAATGAGCAGTGTCGAAGAGCAGATACGTGAACTTGAGGACGAGCTCAAGAATACCCCGTACAACAAGGCGACCTCAAAGCATATCGGTCGCGTCAAGGCAAAACTCGCAAAAATTCGTGACGATGCGGTAGCCCGGGCCATGGCCTCCGCGGGCGGGGGCGAGGGCTACTCCGTGAAGAAGTCGGGAGACGCCACCGTCGTCCTGGTCGGCTTCCCGTCGGTCGGTAAAAGTACACTGCTCAACAGGCTCACCGGTTTGGAACTCAGCGAGACGGCGGCCTACGCCTTCACGACCGTCTCGGTCATTCCGGGCTCGATGGAGCACCGGGGCGCAAAGATCCAGATCCTGGATATCCCCGGCCTGATCGCCGGTGCGGCCATGGGCAAAGGCCGCGGGAAAGAGGTGATCGCCGTCGTCCGTTCCGCCGACCTGATCCTGGTCCTGGTCGACGTCTTCAACGAGAAGCATGTGGACGTCCTTCTCCGGGAGCTCCACGACTCCGGCATCAGGATCAACCGGCCAAAACCCGATATCACCATCAAGAAGGCCGGATCAGGCGGCATCCGACTGAACACCGTCGGCGCCGTCGACCTCGATCTCGAGGAGATCCGTGCAATCCTGGCAGAGAGCAAGATCGTCAACGCCGACGTCCTGATTCGTAGCGATGTCACGCAGGACGACTTCATCGACGCGATGATCGGGAACCGCGTCTACGTCCCCGCGTTCATCGCGGTCAATAAGGTCGACCTGGTGGAAGAGAAGACCCGGGAGAAGATCGAGAGCGAGTTGACCGAACGATTCGGCGAGGCGCCGATCATGGTGTCCGCGCACAGCGGCTACCACATCGAAGACCTCAAAGACGCCATATTCGAGAACCTGGAGTTCATGCGGGTCTACTTAAAGCCGGTCGGCGGCCCCGCAGATATGGACGAACCGTTGATCATCAGGAGCCCCGCAACGATCGAGGACGTCTGCAACCGCCTTCACCGGGACTTTGCCGACAAGTTCCGCTACGCAAAGGTCTGGGGCGATTCGGCCAAACACGACGCGCAGCGTGTCGGCATCACCCATCAGCTCGCGGACGGGGACGTCCTCACCATCGTCACCCGCCGCTGACCACTTCTTCGAGGACCGGAAGCGGCGCATCGGTCTTTATGGCCGTTCCCGAGTAGTGTGCGCGGCTTGCCCGGTAGCCGAGAGCCCGGAGGCGCTCGATGACACTCTCGATCCCGCCGGGAGAGAGCCGCAGGCGTTTTGCGACGACGTGGTAGTCGTAGTGGCTCGACGTATCGAGTTCCTGGCGGCAGGTCGCGAGCAGCCGCGCGATCCGCGTCCCGGTTCCGGCCGTGATGCCGGGAAGTGCTTCCTGCATCGCGGCAAGCGTCGTATCGTCGTTGATCCTCCCCGTCCAGAGCGGGCCGACCGGCACGAGGCTCGCGCCGCAGAGCGGGCACTCCTCGGGTTCCGGGAGCATCCCGGCTCTCTCCGAGCGGTAGAGGCAGTCCCCGCACTGCATCACATAGCCGATCCGCGCAAGCGTCCGGTCGGCCGCCGCAGCCCCGTAGCGGATACGGAGGTGCAGGCGGTGGAAGTGCTCGTGCGCGTAGCAGAAGAG
>DAIRGM010000017.1:0-41885 GCA_036794525.1 Methanoculleus sp. | reverse complement strand
CCGGGAACCACCGGGTGGCGACGGCGACCGGCGCCCCGTAGGCGATGCCGACGCCAAGCCCGCCGATCACCCCGTAGACGATGTAGAGCATCTCGACCGACGTCGCCGTCGAGGCGAGGAGCCACCCGAGGCCGGTGAGGAGCCCGCCGACTATCGTCACCGTCCGCGGGCCGTAGCGTTCGAGATACTTCCCGGCGAGCGGCATCGCGATCGCGAAGAAGGCGAGGAAGACCGAGAACGGGAGGAGCACCTCCCCTGCGGTCACCTCCCGGCCGAGCGTCGCGGTGAAGTGCGCGGCGAGCGGCGCGACGAAGACGCTCCACGCGTATATGCTCCCGAGGCAGAGGTTGATGAGGAGGCCGAGGGCCACAAGGCCCCATCGCCCCTGTTCTGCGGGCAACCCGAAGATCGTCGGTGTGTCCGTCATGACCGTCTACTCCTCGAGTGTTGAGATGTCGCCCGGATCCATGCCGAGCTCGCGGGCTTTTAAGACCCGGCGCATGATCTTGCCGCTCCGGGTCTTGGGGAGCCTGTCCATGAACTCGATCTCGGCCGGCACTGCAACAGGCCCGAGGCTCTTTCTGACGTGCCGGGCGAGGTCGTCGATGAGGCCGTCACTCGGACTCGCCCCCACGCGGAGGGTGACGAACGCCTTGATGGCGTTCCCCTTCAGGGCATCGGGTTTCCCGATGACGGCGGCCTCCGCCACCGCCTCGTGGGAGACGAGCGCGCTCTCGACCTCGGCCGTCCCGATGTTGTGCCCGGCGACGACGATCAGGTCGTCCGCCCGGCCGATGACCATGATGTAGCCGTCCTCGTCCTTCACCGCGAGGTCGCCTGCGGTGTAGCACCCCGGTATGGTGTTCCAGTAGGTGCGGTATCGCTCGTCGTTGCCGTGAACCGTCCGGAGCATCGAGGGCCAGGGCTCCTTGATGACCAGGAACCCGCCGGTGCCGGGCGGAACGGGGAACCCCCTCCTGTCGACGACATCAACGACGGCGCCCGGGATGGGCTTTCCGGCAAACCCGGGGCGCATCGTCTCACCGATCATCGTGGTGATCATGTGCATCCCGGTCTCGGTCTGCCACCAGGTGTCCACGATCGGGCACCGCCCGCCGCCGATCCGGTGGTAGTACCACTCGAACGCCTCGGGGTTGAGCGGTTCCCCAACGGAGCCGAGCACCCGGAGCGACGAGAGGTCGTACTTCGCCGGCCACTCGTCGCCGTAGCGCATGAACATCCGGATGGCGGTCGGCGCGGTGTAGAAGATCGTCACTCCCAGATCCTGGACCAGTTGCCAGTAGGCGCCGGGATCCGGGTAGTCCGGTGTCCCTTCGGCGATGACGACCGTCGTGCCGACCGCGAGCGGGCCGTAGACGATGTAGCTGTGGCCGGTGATCCACCCGGGATCGGCGGTGCACCACAAGACATCGGTCTCTTTGATGTCGAAGTCGTGGCGGGCGGTGTAGTAGGTCCCGACCATGTAGCCGCCGCAGGTGTGGACGATCCCCTTCGGTGCGCCGGTCGAACCGCTCGTGTACAGGATGAAGAGCGGGTCCTCCGAGTCCATCGCCACCGCCGGGCAGTCGGGTGCGGCGCGGGCCACGAGCTCGGCGTAATCGACCTCCCGCGCGGGATCGAGTTCGACAGCCGGGGTCTCGCGCCGGAGGACGACGGTCTTCTCGACGCACGGCGTCCGGGTGAGCGCATCGTTCACGATCTCGCGGAGCGGGACGGTCTTTCCCCGCCGGTAGCCGACGTCCGCCGTGACGAGGACCTTTGCATCGGCATCGTTGATCCGCATCGCGAGCGCATCCGCCCCGAACCCGCCGAAGACCACTGAGTGGACGGCCCCGATCCGTGCGCAGGCGAGCATCGCGACGATCTGCTCGGGGACGAGCGGCATGTAGATGCAGACCCGGTCGCCTTTCCCGACGCCGAGGCTCGAAAGCCCGTTTGCAAACCGCATCACCTCGCGGTGCAGGGCGTCGTAGGTGAGGATCTGCTTCTCTCCGCTCTCGGCGTGCCAGATGATCGCCGGTTTCTCCCGCCGGCCGCCGATGACGTGGCGGTCCAGGCAGTTGTAGGTGATGTTCAGTTTTCCGTTGACGAACCACTTCGCGTAGGGGTAGTTCCACTCCTTCACCCGGTCCCAGGGCTCGAACCAGGAGAGTTCACGGGCGATCCGGTCCCAGAACCCGTCGGGGTCGTGCAGGAACTCCTGGTACGCCCGCGTGTAGTCCGGCGTCCAGGCGGTTGCCTTGCACCGGGGGTCGGGGCGGTAGCGTTTCTCTTCCAGTTTCACGGCGAATGTCTGCTCCATACTTCCTCAATTTACACGATTCATCATACCCGATTGCCGCGGTCGGTCCCCGTATGGGCCTCCATACCGTGCAAAAGTGGCTGATCCTCCGACCGACAACCTTCCCGGCCGCTCGGTCCGTGGTTGTGCTGCCGTACATGCGGTCGCCGGCAACCGGTGCCGGCTCCTCCGGGAGCGTAACCTTCCCGGGCGCCTCCTCCCGTGCGGCGCCGCTATTCTACATGATCTATCATGGAGAATTTATCACGATCTATAATGTAGAATATGAAAATAAATGTTGCGGTCGGCCGGGTGGGGCTTCCGGGCCCGGGCAAGGGGCCGGTTTTCCCCTGTTTCCGGCCAGGAAAGGCACTACAACCAGCCCTTCCGGTTGATGGCCACCGCGAGGAGCGAGGAGACGATCAGGGAGAGAACGATGATGATGAGGAACCCGTAGGGGTGGTCCTCGAGGGGGACCGGGACGTTCATACCGAGGAAGCTCGCGATCATCGTGGGGATCGCGAGGATGATGGTGATCGATGTGAGGAGTTTCAAGATGTTGTTGAAGTTGTTCGATATGATCGAGGCGAAGGCATCCATCGTCTCGGTGAGGATCGTCGAGTACGTGCTTGCCATCTCGATCGCCTGCTTGTTCTCGACGATGACGTCTTCGAGGAGGTCGGTGTCGTCCTCGTACATCCGGAGCGGCTGGAACGTCAGGGTTTTGTCGAGGACGCTCTGGTTGCTCCGGAGCGACGTCGAGAAGTAAACAAGGCTCTTTTTGAGGTTCATCAACTGGATCAGTTCCTTATTCCGCATCGACTGGTTCAGTTCGGCCCCAATCCGGTCGGATAATCGCTCGATCTGGCGCAGGTACTGGAGGAAGTAGGACGCGTTCCGGAAGAGGATCTGCAGTACGAACCGGGTCTTCTTGAAGGTGTAGAAGAGCTTCACCCGACCGTTCGCAAAGTCCTGGATGATCGCGTTCTCGCGGAGGCAGACCGTGACGATGGTGTCGGGCGTGACGATGATCCCGAGCGGCATCGTCGTGTAGAGGATCGTCTGCTCCGGGTAGGGCACCGGGATATCGATGACGATCAGGGTGATGCCGTCCTCGTTCTCGGTCCGCGGCCGCTCCTCCTCATCGAGCGCCGCCCGGAGGTAGTCGCCCGGAATGGAGAGCCTTGCCGAGACCTCCTCGATCTCTTCTCGCAGCGGATTGATCATCGAAACCCAGGAACCGGGCTCGAACGTGCCGGTCTCCTCCGTCCGTGGCACCGGGGCCGCTTCAACTGTGCGATAGATGTGGAACATGGTCTCTCATCCCGCCCGCGGGAGAGTTCACACTCTACTGTTGTCGGCGGGCGGGATGAAGGTATGGACGCCTGGAAGAGACCGGGCCTGAGCGGGCCTGAACGGGCCTGAAAAAAAGGTTAGAAGAGCAGGAGCAGCGGTGCAAAGACCAGCGATACCATGGACATCAACTTCAGGAGGATGTTCAGGGAAGGTCCTGACGTGTCCTTGAAGGGGTCGCCCACGGTGTCGCCGACAACCGCCGCCTTGTGGGCATCCGAACCCTTGCCCCCGAGGTGGCCCATCTCGATGTACTTCTTCGCGTTGTCCCAGGCCCCGCCGGAGTTTGCCATCGTGACGGCAAGGAGGAACCCGGACGCAAGCGAGCCGACGAGCAGGCCGCCGAGGGCTTCCGTGCCGAGGACGAACCCGACGGCGAGCGGCGCGGCGATGGCGAGGACGCCGGGGAAGATCATCTCACGCAGTGCTGCGTTCGTGGAGATGGCGATACAGGAGTTGTAGTCGGGCTCGGCCGTCCCCTCCATGAGGCCCTTGATCTCCCTGAACTGGCGGCGGACCTCGTGGACGATGCTGTATGCCGCCTTGCTGACCGCCATCATCGTGATGGAGCAGAAGAGGAAGGGGAGCATCGCACCGATCAGAACGCCGATGAAGACGTTCGGGACTGCTACGTCGATGGTCGTGAGGCCGACCGCCTGGGTATAGGAGGCGAAGAGGGCGAGCGCCGTCAGCGCTGCAGAGCCGATGGCGAACCCCTTGCCGATGGCGGCGGTGGTGTTGCCGACGGAGTCCAGGGTATCGGTGATCTCGCGAACCTCGGGCTTCTGGTGAGACATCTCGGCGATACCGCCGGCGTTGTCGGCGACGGGGCCGTAGGCGTCGACGGAGAGCGAGATACCGAGCGTCGCGAGCATGCCGACGGCAGCGATCGCGATACCGTAGAGCCCGGCGGTCATGTAGGCGATGTAGATCGCGACAGCGACGATAAGGACCGGCCAGACAGTGCTCTCCATCCCCTTCGCAAACCCGGTGATGATGGTGGTCGCCGCCCCGGTCTCGGTGGACTTCACGATGGAGAGGGTCGGTTTCCGGTCGAACGAGGTGTAGTACTCGGTGATCAGACCGATGCCGAACCCTGCGACGAGACCGGCGACGGTAGCATAGAAGACCCCGATGTACTCCGCCCCGAGGAGCCCCGTCACCAGGAAGTAGGCGGCGACGATGGTCACGACCATCGCAGCAACCAGGCCCTTGTTGAAGGCCAGGTGGATGGCGCTGCTCTCGGTCTTGTTGGTCCGGACGAAGAACGAGCCGATGATGGACGCGATGATACCGACCGCGGAGATGAGCAGCGGGAGGAGGATCACGTTCATGACGTCGGCGTTCGGGAACACCGTGGCCGCGAGGGCGACACCGAGGATCATCGCCGATATGATCGCACCGACGTAGGACTCGTAGAGGTCGGCACCCATGCCGGCGACGTCGCCGACGTTGTCACCAACGTTGTCGGCGATGACGGCAGGGTTGCGGGGGTCGTCCTCGGGGATGCCTGCCTCGACCTTGCCGACGAGGTCGGCGCCGACGTCTGCGGCCTTTGTGAAGATACCGCCGCCGACACGGGCGAAGAGGGCGATCGAACTCGCACCGAGACCGAACCCGGTCACGTGGGTGAGGACTTCAGCCTGGGTAAGCCCCGTGAAGGTGCTGATGAGCACATATGCGATCGAGAGCCCGAGAAGCCCGAGCCCGACGACGGTCATGCCCATGACCGAGCCGCTCGAAAACGAGACGCGGAACGCATCCGCGATCCCGCGCCGTGCGGCGTTCGTGGTCCGGACGTTTGCCTTCGTGGCGGTGAACATGCCGATGTAGCCGGCGGCCGCCGAGAGCACCGCGCCGAGCACGAAGCAGGCGGCGGTGAAGACGCCGATCCCGAGCGCAAGGACGACGGCAAGGACGATGACGAATATCGCTATAGCGCGGTACTGCTTGTTCAGGTAGACCATTGCTCCCGTGTGGATAGCGGCAGCGATCTTCTGCATCACTTCAGTACCCGTGCCCTCCTTCAGGATACTCCTGTAGGAGTATCCTGCGAACAGGAGAGCGAGGATGGCACACACGGGTGCCAGATACACCAGATCCATCTCTTTACATTCCTCCGATTTGGTACCTATATAGAGAGGGATTCAACATTTTTAAATATGTGGAAAAGATCCGGAGTATCCGGTGGAAGTTCAGGTGAAATCCATCACTTCCGGCTGGAGTGTCTGGAGATCGACGACGAACGCACGCGCGGGCGTGGGATTGATGTTCATCTGCTTCTGAAACGCCGTCTGGGCCTGCCAGGTGCCGGCGTTCAACCCGAGAACGCCCCGGTAGCGGGTGATGCCGCAGATGTGGACGTGCCCGGTGAGGAGGATCTCGGGAAGGGGATCGATGATGAGCCGGTCGGTCTTCATCGCGGCGATAGGCGTCCGCATCCCGTAGGGGATCGCGAGCAGCCGGCGCCTGAGCATCTCATCCATGATCTCACCGGGCCGCTCGTAACTTGCGCCCGGGATGAGCCCGATCATGTCGTCGATCGACCGGCCGTGGTACATCAGGATCCGGACACCCTGCAGGTTCAGGAGGCAGGGGTTCTCGACGAGGGTGCAGTTTCCCGGGAACTTCGCAGTGAACTCCGGCGGGATCGCCGGCTGCGGCTCGGCCATCCTGACGACGTCGTGGTTTCCCGGCGCGGCGACGATCTGGATCCGCGAGGGGATGTCCCGGAGCATCTCCGCAAAGGCGTCGTACTGCTCGTAGATGTTCTTGATCGTCAGTTCGTTCTCCTGTCCGGGGTAGATGCCGATACCGTCGACGAGGTCGCCGGCGATCAGGAGGTAGCCGGCATCGGAGTCCTGGAGCCAGTCGGCGAACCGGTTCCACGCGCCGTCGAGGAAGGTGTCGCTTCCCACATGGACGTCGGAGATGAGAACCGCTTTCCCCGGCCTATCGCTCTTGAACGGGGCGTTGTTGATGGGGACATCCGGGCGAAAGAGCTGCTCGGCGAAGAAGAGTCCGCCGTCGCTTGAGAGTTTCCCTTTGACCCCGAGCACCTCGTCGGGGAGGATCCGTTCTGCCTCCGCGAACGAGTCGTCCTTCCCTTTGTTGAAGAGCACCCGCATCGCCCCGGTCGGATCCTCAATCTCGATGAGGCGGTGCCCCTTCGCCGTCGTCCGGGCGTCGGCCACCATCCCGATGACGCTGCACTCCTCGTCCCGGTAGCGATGAGGGGACTTTGTCAGCGCCTCGATCGGCATCGTGGTCATCCGGCTCCGGATCATCGAGGAGAGGCAGTTGTAGCGGTTCCGGAAGTAATGGACGGCGTCCTCGTGGCCGGTGATGCTGCCCGTGGTTCCGGCGCTCCCCATGATCACCTCGAGTTCGGGGTCGGCGAGGAACCGCGTCCCGTCCCGGACCTTCTTGAGACCCGGGATGTGCTCTGTGGAGACGACCAGGGTGCCGTCGGGGACCCCCGCTGTAATCCGGTCGATGAGCGCGGGATCGTTCTGCTCACGGATGTAACTCACCACGTCGGGATGGACCTGATGTTTCAACTCAAGGAACCGGCGTACGATCTCGGCGTTGGCGAGCATGGACTCCATGATATTCTCCCTGCGGCAATATGGGTTTATCTTTTTCGTGTTCTGCGGGGTGCTTCAGGTGGGATCCCGTCTTTTGAGGTGATACCGCTCCAGGGGTGAGTATTCTACAGAGCCCCCGTGCTTGCCCGGGTATCCCCGGAGAACTTATGTATATGAAGGGTGGCAATCTCTTTAGAACAGATGTCGGATACCACCTGGCTGCAGCGCGCAGCATCGGCCATCGCGGCGTTCCGGGAGAGCGAACGTCCGGTTGTCTCTCTTGCCCGGGATCTCCTCTGGGTCGCCGCGGTCGTGGGGGGTATCGCCCTTGCCCTCTTCCTCTTCTCCGGAACCTGGCCGGCGGTGGTCACGATCGAGTCGGAGAGCATGGTCCCGAACATGAACGTCGGCGACCTGGTGCTCGTCGTCGACGAGGACCGGTTCGGCCCCTTGACGACCTGGGACGACGGGCGGTGGACGGGGCATACGTCCTTCGGGGACTACGGCGACGTGATCATCTACCGGCCGAACGGCGCCGACTCCGTCCACCCGATCATCCACCGGGCGATCGTCTACGCCGATGACGCGGCCGTGGAGGAGTCGGGGCTCGGGGCCTACTACGACGACCCGCACGGCGGCTACATCACCAAAGGCGACAACAACCCCTCCACCGACCAGCCAAACCTCCGGATCGCCGGCGTCGGGGTGATCGAGCCGGTGAAGAAGGAGTGGATTGTAGGGAAAGCCCTCGTCGCGGTGCCGCTCGTCGGCTACCTCCCTCTGCACCTCGCGGAGTTTGCCGTCCTCGTCATCATCGTAATCCTCATCCACGACTTCGTCCTTGCGCGCCGTAAAGAGAAAGACGAATAAATCCGGGACCACAAGAGATCTGCTTACGATGCCGTACCCGCTGCACACCCTGCTCGACGATACGCTTGCCGGCCACCGGCTCACGGAGGAGGAGGCCGTCCGGCTCCTCTCGACGCGCGGTCGGGAAGTCTGGGCGATTGCCGCCGCCGCAGACGAACTCCGCGCACGAAGAGTCGGCGACGTCGTCACCTACGTCCGGAACCAGAACATCCACGTCACCAACATCTGCAAGAACCTCTGCGGGTTCTGCGGGTTCGGGCGTCGGGCGGACGATCCGGAGGCCTTCTACGACGGGATGGACATTATCCGGGAGAAGGCCCGGACGGCGGCGACGCGGAACGTCACCGAGATATGCCTCCTCTCCGGCGTCCACCCGGACTATACCCTCGACTCCTACGTCGATCTCATCTCCTGCGTGCGGGAGGAGGCTCCCGGCATAGACATCCATACGGCAAGCCCGGACGAGATCGCCTGGGCGGCGAAACGAAGCGGCGTCTCGACGAAGGAGGCGATCGAGTGCCTGCGCGATGCGGGTCTCGGGACGCTGCAGGGGACCGCGGCCGAGATCCTGGTGGACAGCGTCCGTCGCGTGATCTGCCCGAACAAGTGCGACACGGCAACCTGGGTCCGGATCATCAAGGAGGCGCACCGTCTCGGCATCCGGTCGACGGCGACGATCATGTACGGCTCCTGCGAGAGCGTGGGCGATCGCGCCCGGCACCTTGCAATCCTCCGCGAGATCCAGGACGAGACCGGTGGGTTCACCGAACTGGTCCCGCTCTCCTTCCTCCACGAGAATACGGTCATCTACCGTAAGGGCCTCGCACCCGCAGGCGCGACCGGCCGCGAGGATCTCCTGATGTTTGCGGTCGCCCGGCTCTTCCTCGACAACTTCGACCACATCCAGATCTCCTGGGGCAAGGTCGGGACGAAGATGGCGCAGCTCGGGCTTCTTGCGGGCGGCGACGACCTTGGGGGGACGATGTTCTGCGACGACGTCAGCACGGATGCCGGGGGCGAGGGCGCCGACTACCTCGATCCGGCGGAGATGCAGCGCATCGCCGGGGATCTCGGCCGGACGCTCCGGCAGCGGACGACGAAATACGAGATGGTGTGAAGCCGGTTCACATCCGGTTCAGGGCCTCCCTCCCCGACATCCCGATCTCGACGCGGCGTTGCACCGCCGGCAGGTTTGCCGCCTTCACCTCGGCGTCCATCAGGCTGTCGAGGTTATCGAGAGTCGACTCTTCCGAGGCGCCGACGATCGCCGCGGGAACCCCGGCATTCGCGAGCGCCTCGATATCGAATCCGTCCGTCCCGATCATCCCCTCGTCGGTCACCCAGGCCATCAGGCCGGTGCTCCCGACCGGGATGACGTAGCCGTATGCGTCCTTGTAGCTGAGCCTTGTGCGCTGGTGGCAGAGGATCTGTTGTGCCATGGCCGCGGGGATATCCCCGTGAAGAGATAAGTGTATGCACCACCGTCGGGCGCACCCGAAGGTTCTTGTCCTGACCGTGCCAGATCAACGTATCCCACAGGGATGGATGCGCCCATGACGCCGCTATCAGAGGTGCTTGAGGACGTGCTTGCCGGCCACCGGCTCACGGAGGAGGAGGCCGTCCGGCTCCTCTCGACGCGCGACCGGGGCGTCCTCGCGATCCTGGCCGCCGCGGACGAGCTCCGCGAACGGAAAGTCGGCGACGCCGTCACTTACGTCCGGAACCAGAACATCAACGTCACGAACCTCTGCGTGAACGCCTGCGGGTTCTGCGGGTTCTCCCGCAAGCCGGGCGACGCCGATGCCTTCTTTTACGGCGAGGCCGCGGTGCGGGAGAAGGCGCGGGCGGCGCGCGAGCGCGGCGTCACCGAGGTCTGCACGGTGAGCGGGCTTCACCCGGAGTTCGACGCCGGGTCCTATGTTGACATTTACTCCTGGATACGGGACGAGGCTCCCGGCGTGCACATCCACGCGAGCAACCCGATGGAGGTGGCGTATGCCGCAGAGAAGAGCGGCATCTCCACCGGGGAAGTCCTCGGGATGATGCGGGACGCGGGTCTCGCCACCCTCTGCGGCACCGCGGCCGAGATCCTGGTCGACGACGTCCGCCGCGTGATCTGCCCGGACAAGATCGACACGGCGACCTGGGTCCGGATCATCAAGGAGGCGCACCGTCTCGGCATCCGGTCGACGGCGACGATCATGTACGGCTCCTATGAGAGCGAGGGAGATCGCGCCCGGCACCTTGCAATCCTCCGCGAGATCCAGGACGAGACCGGCGGGTTCACGGAGTTCGTGCCCCTCTCGTTCATCCACAAAAACACCCCCCTCTACCGGGCGGGGCAGGCCCGGCCCGGAGCGGCCGGCAGGGAAGATCTCCTGATGTTTGCGGTCGCCCGGCTCTTCCTCGACAACTTCGATCACATCCAGGCCTCATGGGTTAAGGTCGGGACGAAGATGGCGCAGATGGGGCTTCTTTCGGGCGCAGACGACCTCGGTGGAACGCTCTTTGAAGAGAGCATATCCCGGGAGGCGGGCGCCCGGGATACCGATTACCTGGATCCGGCTGATATGCGGCGGATGGCCGGGGATCTCGGCCGGGTGCTCCGGCGGCGGACGACGATCTACGATCTCCTCCCGGGTTGATCTCTGATCGGGTCGCCGGGCCATTCGAAATCATATCCGGAAAATTATAAATATGCGCGAATAGAGTGTCGCTCCTCAACGCCGGCCGGACGCCGGCGGTTGGGAGGAGAACGATATGCTTGGTGGTGGCCTTGTAGGGCTTGCAATCCTCTTCTTCGTACTGGCACTTATCTTTGCCATACTCGGGGCACGAGGCGTTGCAGGAATGTCGATGTCGATCGCAAAGTGGCTGGTTATCATCTTCATTGTCCTTGCGATCATATCGCTGCTGCTCTGACGGCAGCCGGCAGGGAAGAAAGGCGGGCAGGCCTGCAGGAGAATGTCCCGCTCTTCCCTGAGACGTCCCGCTCGCGACGGCCGGGAGTTCCTCAGTCCTCGGGCCGGAGGTACCTGACGATCGTATCCGCGACTCCAGCTGCCTTCTTCATCGCCCGTTCGTCTTTCTGGACGTCTCCCGGTGCATAGCCCCTGCCGCAGACGTAGCCGAGGTACGAGAACTCGTGGGCGTTCAGGAACCCCTCCATCGTCTCAAGGGAGCGCTCTCCTCCCCGGTCGGCGCAGACGGCGACGGCGACGGCTCTCCTCCCCGACAGCCGTCTATCGTGGAAGAGGGAGTAGGTCCGGTCGATCAGGTTCTTCGTCTGGCCGTTGATGTCGTAGTAGTAGGTCGGGGCACCGAGGACGAGGACCTCGCAGTCGATCATCTTCTGCGCCACGTAACCCCAGTCGTCGTCCTCTGTTACGCACCACTTTGCATCCCGGCAGGCCTCGCACCCGGTGCAGGGCCGGATATCCATATCGGCGAGCGAGAGAAACTCAGTCTCGATGCCCGCCTCCCGCACCCGATCGAGGATGGTGGTGACGAGAGCCGCGGTATTGCCGTTTTTACGCATACTTCCGGAGATACCGAGAACGTTCATACGCTATGCTCGCTCCCCTCATTCTTGATTCTTGTGATCCGGGCATCGAGATCAAGTCCCCGGAATGCCGTAGCGACCTCGGTGACCGGGTCGCCGGGACGGTAAAAGAGATGGGAAGGGCAGGCGCAGTCGCTGCACCCGAACCCCGGGACGGAGGGCCCGGCGACGGCCCGGGCGAGGTCGCACTCGCAGTCCCGATCCGTTGCGGCGGTGACGACGGCGGCGGGGAAGAAGTGCGGATCGAGGAGGAGGTAGTCGATGTGCCACCGGGGCGGGCGGTCGCGGCGGAGGGCGAGCCGCAGGTGCCGTTCTGCCCGGGCAAGGCCGCCGCTCCCCCGGGCGGAGCCCACGTAGACGTGACTGCCGGCGAAGAATTCCCGCTCCCCGAGTGCGCCGATCCGGACGGTGCAACCGGTGTTCTCGAGGACGAGGGCGTAGACCCCTTTATCCATAGAACCGGAGCGCCTCTTGTGCGGCCGCGATATGCCTCCTCCCGCCGCGGAGGACGGGTTCGCCGTGGCCGGGGTAGAGTCCCTCGACGTCGAGGGCGCTGAGGCGTTCGATGGATGCCGCGAGCGCCGTCCGGTCGCCGCCCGGGAAGTCGTAGCGCCCGAAGGATCCCTCGGTGAAGACGGTGTCCCCGGAGAAGAGGATCTTCGCCGCTTCGGCGTAGAGGCAGATCCCGCCCGGCGTGTGCCCGGGGGTGTGGATGACGCGGAGGCTCCCTACCCGGTCGCCGTCGTGGAGAACGACGTCGGGGACGATCCCGGGCGACCTGGCCCCGAAATGCATGGAGAGGCTCCGGGCGTCGTCGGTGAGGCCGCCCGCGTCCGCCTCGTGGATGCAGACCCTCGCATCGCCGCAGAGCCGGGCGATCTCTCTCACGTGGGCGATATGGTCGTAGTGGGTGTGGGTGATGACGATCGTCTCGATCGCGGCGGCATACGGCTCCACCGCCATCGGGAGAACGCCCGCGTCGATAAGGACGTTTTCGTAAACGAACGAGTTGGCGTAGGTCGTGCTGCTCGCGATCCACCGGACTGGCATGCAGACTAATATGGCTTCCGGGCAAATGGTTCTTATGCATACCCTGATCTCCGCGTGTCTGCGCGGTGTCCCCCCCGAGGTGGAGGCGATCGCCCGGGAGGAGGATCTCGCCCCCCACGCCGCTGCCCGGGCGGTCGCCCGCGGACGTATCGTTATTCCAGCAAACCCCGTGCGGCCGCACCGGCTCTGCGCCATCGGGGAGGGCTGCAGGGTGCGGGTCAACGTGAACGTCGGGACGTCGGGAACCCGGTGCGACGAGGACCTCGAGGTCGAGAAGGCGGGAGCGGCCCTCCGGGAGGGTGCGGACGCGCTGATGGACCTCTCGACCGGGGGCGATCTCGTCCGCATCCGGCAGAGGGTCCTCGCTCTCGACACAACGGTCGGCACCGTCCCTATCTACGAGGCGGTCCGGCGGGCGGGGAGTGCGGCGGACGTCGACGCCGATCTCCTCTTCAAGGTGATCCGGGAGCACTGCCGGCAGGGCGTGGACTTCCTGACGCTGCACTGCGGCGTGAACCGCGATGCCCTCGCGTCGCTTAAGGCCGACCCCCGGACGATGGGCGTCGTCAGCAGGGGCGGGGCGTTTCATGTGGCGATGATGGCCGCGACGGGCGAAGAGAACCCGCTGTATGCCGAGTACGACTACCTGCTCGAGATTCTCGCCGAACACGACGTCGTCGTGAGCCTCGGCGATGGGATGCGGCCGGGCGCGCTTGTGGACGCCGGCCGTCTCGCGAAGTCGACCGAGTACCTGACGCTCGGTCACCTCGCAAAGCGGGCGCTCGCCGCCGGGGTGCAACGGATGATCGAGGGGCCGGGGCACATCCCGGCCGACGAGATCGGCTACAACGTCCGGATGATCAAGGAGCTGACCGACGGCGCTCCGCTCTACCTGCTCGGCCCGCTCGTGACCGACGTGGCGCCGGGCTACGATCACGTCGTGGGGGCGATCGGCGGCGCGATCGCCTGCATGAACGGCGCCGACTTCCTCTGCATGGTCTCGCCGGCCGAGCACCTGGCGCTGCCGGACGTCCGCGACATCGTGGAGGGAACGCGGGTGGCAAGGATCGCGGCGCATGTCGGGAGCCTCTCCCGCGCCGCCGCGCAGACGAAGAACCGCGAGTTCCGGATGGCGGAGGCGCGCCGGGCGCTCGACTGGGAGAAGCAGTTCGAGGCGGCGCTCGCTCCCGACGAGGCCCGGCGGATCCACGAGCGCGACGGCGATCTCGAGACCTGCTCGATGTGCGGCGACCTCTGCGCCGTGAAGATGGTGCGGGATATCCTCCCGGCCCCGGACGAGCGGATGGAGCCGTGAAGGCCCCTCGACTCTTTTTACCTCATCCGCCGCCGTACCGTCCGTCGATCCAGGCGGTTATCGCGTCGCGGCTCTGCCGGTAGGCGGCAAGCACTTTATCCGGGGTTCCGGTGGCCCGACCGGGGTCCGGGAAGTCGACGTGGAGCGTCTCCTTCGTCCAGGGAAACATCGGGCAGACGCCCCCGGCACAGAGCGCGATGACGGACTCCATCTCCTTTCCGTCGAAGAGAGCGAGATCCTTCGCCTGCTGCTTCGAGATGTCTATCCCGATCTCGTCCATCACCCGTATCGCGAGGGGATCGAGAGCGGTCGGGGCGATCCCGGCCGAGCAGGCCTCGTAGCGGTCGCCGTGGCGTGCGCGGAGGTAGCCCTCCGCCATCTGGGTCCGGGCGGCGTTGTTCATGCCGATGAAGAGCACTCTCTGCTTCATACCTTCCCCTGCACGGCCGGGTGGAAAAAAGGTTGCCCGCCCCCCTCCGGGCGGCGCGTTATATCGCTCGTTCAGGCGTGCCCTGCCTCGAGGATCCGGACCGCGAGGAGCGCCGCGTTCACGCCGTTGTCCACCCCGACGCAGGCGACCGGGACGCCCTTCGGCATCTGGACGATCGAGAGGAGGGCGTCGAGGCCCATCAGCGTCCCGCTCACCGGGACGCCGATCACCGGCCGCTTCGTCTTCGAGGCGATCACTCCCGGGAGAGCCGCCGAGAGCCCGGCGATCGCTATGAAGACCCGTGCATCGCTCGCCTTCACGTACTCGTCCAGCCGCTCGGGGTCGCGGTGCGCCGAGATCACGGCAGAGTCGTAGGACACACCGTGCTCTTTCAGGGTCTCGAAGACTTTCTCCGCGACGGGGCCGTCCGAGGCGGAACCGCAGATAACCGTGACGTCTGCCATATCCAGATTCAGTTGTGCCCCGACCCTTTTTCACCCTGTCGATATTGCACGGTGGTGAGGTTGATATGAGACCACATCCAAGTTCCTTGAGGAACAGCGTCTGTCCTCGACGAAACAATACGGACTGATATCTCATGGAACAAGAACCACTCCTGATGATCCCCGGCCCCGTACCCATCCCGCAGCGGGTACGCGCCGCCATGACGCGGCAGGCCATCAACCACCGCGGCCCCGAGTTCGGCGCCGCGTATGCAGAGACTGTCCGGACCTTGAAGACCCTCTTTGGCACCGCAAACGAACTCTACATCATCAGCGGCTCGGGAAGCGCCGGCATGGAGGCCGGCATCGCGAACTTTGCGCGGGATAAACGAATCGTCTCGCTCGTAAACGGCAAGTTCGGCGACCGTTTCGCGAAGATTGGAGAGCGTTACGGCACCGTCACCGTCCTCGACTCCGAGTGGGGCACCCCGCTCGATCTCGAGCGCCTCGAACAGGAACTCGAGGCCGGGGCCGAGGTCGTCACGATGGTCCACAACGAGACGAGCGCGGGTATCAGGAACCCCGCGCCCGAGGTCGGCAAACTCGCCCGGAAGCACGACGCGCTCTTCATCATGGACGGGGTCACCTCCATCGGCGGCGACGACGTCCGGATGGATGAATGGGGCGTCGATATCGCCGTCGTCGGGTCGCAGAAGTGCCTCGCGGCTCCCGCGGGCCTCGCGGCCATCGCCGTCAGCGACCGCGCCTGGGACCGGATATCGGAGAAACGGCCGTTCTACCTCGACATGGCCGCCTACAGAAAGAGCGGCAAGGGCGCCCCGATGGAGACCCCCTACACCCCGGCGGTCCCGCTCTTCCTCGCGCTCCACGAGGCCTGCACGATCATCGATGAGGAAGGCGTTCCTGCCCGGATCGCCCGCCACCGCAGGATGGCCGACGCCGTCCGCGCCGCGGCGAAGGCCTGGGGCGTCGACCTCTTCCCGACGCTCGACGAACACCATGCCTACTCGAACACCGCGACCGCGATGCGGATCCCCGATGGCCTCACCGACAAGGACCTCCGGGGAACCGTCAAGAAGTTCGGGATCGAGATCGCCGGCGGTCAGGACCACCTCAAGGGCAAGATCTTCCGGATCGGGACCATGGGCGGGGTCGGGGCGCAGGAGATCCTCGCCACCCTCGCGGCCGTCCAGTTCACCCTGAAGAAGTTCGGCGTTGCGGCCGACGACGGGGTGGAGGCAGCTGCCGGGGTGCTCCTCGGATGAAGATCGGGATCGCCGACACGACGTTTGCCCGGATCGACATGGGCAGGATCGCCGCGGAAGAGATCCGCAAGCACGCGAGCGTAGGGATCGAGCGCTATGTCGTCCCCGGTATCAAGGACCTCCCGGTGGCCTGCAAGAAACTGATCGAGGAGCGGGGGTGCGACCTCGTGATGGCGCTCGGGATGCCCGGGGGGGCGGCGAAAGACAAGGTCTGCGCCCACGAGGCCTCGCAGGGCCTCATCCTCTGCCAGCTGATGACGAACAAACACATCATCGAGGTCTTCGTCCACGAGGACGAGGCGGAGGACGCAAAGGAGCTCGCCTGGCTGATGGAGCAGCGGACGAGGGAGCACGCGGTGAACGCCGTCCGGCTCGCCCTCCGCCCGAAGGACCTCGAGAAGCTCGCCGGAACCGGCCAGCGGCAGGGGTTCGAGGACGTCGGGCCTGCACGCCCCTGACGCAAAAAGTGAGGATTATCAACAACCGGTGCGAGTAGTACCACAGGAAGGATTACAGATGACGATAAACCTTGGATTCGTCGTCGCGGAGTTCAACCGCGACATCACCTATATGATGGAGATTGAGGCCCGGGAGCACGCCCGCTTCCTCGACGCGGAGGTCACCGATACGATCTACGTCCCCGGCGCCTACGACATGCCGCTTGCGATCAAGAAGATGCTCACCGAGGGGAAGGTCGACGCGGTCGTCACCATCGGCTGCGTGATCGAGGGCGCGACCCAGCACGACGAGATCGTCGTCCAGCACGCGGCGCGTAAGATCATCGACCTCTCCCTCGAGTTCGGCAAGCCCGTTGCCCTCGGGATCTCGGGGCCGGGGATGACCCGGATGGAAGCGACCGAGCGGATCGACTACGCGAAGCGCGCCGTCGAATCGGCCGTGAAGATGGTCCAGCGGTTGGAATGAGGCCCCTCTCGGAGAAGGTTGCGGCCATCGCTCCTTCTGCGACGATCGAGATCTCGAACGCCGCAAAGCAGATGGTGCGGGAGGGCCTCGACGTCATCAGCCTCTCCATCGGGGAGCCGGACTTCGATACCCCCGGGCACATCAAGGGTGCCTGCATCGATGCCCTCCGCCGGGGCGAGACGCATTACGCCCCGAGTGCCGGGATACCCGAACTGACGTCCGCGATAGCCGGGAAGATCACCCGGGAGAACGGCTTTGCCGCAGAGCAGGACGAGGTGATCGTCACCTGTGGGGCGAAAGACGCCATCTACGAGGCGATGGAGGCCGTCCTGAACCCGGGCGACGAGGTGCTCATCCTCGATCCGGCGTGGGTCTCCTACGAGCCCTGCGCCCGGCTCGCAGGCGCCGTCGCCCGGCATCACGCGCTCTCTCCATCGACCTTCCAGGTCGACGACAGCCTGCTTGAGGCCGTCGGCCCCCGGACGAAGATGATCGTGGTCAACTCCCCCTCGAACCCCTCCGGCGCGGTGCTCGATAGAAACTCCCTCCGGCTCATCGCAGATATCTGCCGCGACCACGACCTCTACGCGCTCTCCGACGAGATCTACGAGAAGCTCGTCTACGGGAAGGAGCACGTCTCCCTCGCCTCCCTCGACGGCATGGCGGAGCGGACGATCACCGTCAACGGGTTCTCGAAGGCCTACGCGATGACCGGGTGGCGGATCGGCTATGCGGTCGCCCCCCGGCCGATCCTCCGGCAGATGGAGAAGGTGCAGCAGCACACCATATCGAGCCCGACGACGTTTGCGATGTTCGGGGCGGTCGCCGCACTCGAGGGCCCCCAGGACTGCGTTGAGACGATGCGCCGTGAGTTCGAGCGCCGGCGCGACTACCTCATCCCGGCGCTCCGCGACCTCGGCTACGCCACCGCTCCGGCCGACGGCGCTTTTTACGCCTACGTGCAGGTCGACGGCGACGATATGGCGGTCGCCCGGTCCTGGCTCCATGACGCTCATCTGGCGGTCACCCCGGGAACCGCGTTTCACACCCCGGGCTGGCTCCGCCTCTCCTACGCGACCTCGATGGAGAACCTCGAGGAAGTGGTCGAACGCATAGCGCGAGTCTAAGACCCTATCCTTTTTCCCGGACTCCGTTCTCCCTTCCGCTTCCACTCCGGCAGCCGTTGCAGCCTCTCGTAGTATTTGACCGCCTCTGCGGGGCGGTCGAGGTTGATGAGGGCCACCGCCTTTCCGTTGAGGGCTTCGGCGTCGTCGGGGTTGACGGCGAGAACCCGGTCGTAGCAGCCGAGCGCCTCCTCGGAGCGTTCCAGGAGCACGAGAGCGTTCCCCTTCGTCGTCCAGGCCTCAACCCTCGCGGGATCGATATCGAGCGCGTGCGTGTAACAGGTGACGGCCTCGCCGTACCGCCCGAGGACGAAGAGCGCGAGCCCTTTATTGTACCAGGCGTCCGCGTTCTCCGGGTGCATCCGGAGTTCCCGGTCGTAGCAGACGAGCGCCTTGTCGTAGTGCGACAGAACGGAGAGGACGCTCGCTTTGTTGTTCCAGACCCGCTGGTTCTCCGGGTCGATCTCGAGCGCCCGCTCGTAGCAGACGAGCGCCTCCTCGTAGTGTTCGAGCTGGTAGAGTGCGTTGCCGTAGTTGTTCCAGGCGATGGCGTTCTCGGGGTGTGCCCTGACCACGGAGCGGTAGCATTCGATCGCTGCCTCGCAGTCCCCGAGGGCGTAATGACACTCGCCCCGGTAGTAATCCGCGTCGGCATGGCCGGGCTGGAGTTTGAGCGCCTGGCTCAGGCACTCTATCGCCTCCCCATGGCGCTTCAGGGCGAAGTAGAGCAGGCCCTTCTGGTACCAGATCTCCGCGTCGACGGCGTTCACCCGGAGCGCGCGGTCGTAGCAGGCGAGCGCGAGGTCGTAGCGCTTCAGTTTCTTCAGCGTCGTGGCCTTTTGATACCAGATGCCGGGGTAATCGGGGTTGATCCGGAACGCCCGCTCGTAACAGTCGAGCGCCTCTTCATAGCGCTCCAGGTTCTGCAGTGTCCGGCCCCGATTGTACCAGGCCTCGACGTCGTCGGGGCGGAGGGCGAGCGCGCGGTCGAAGCAGGCGATTGATTCGTCGTAGCGCTGGAGCGCCGAGAGCGTACATCCTTTGGTGTACCAGGTGTCGGCGTGGTTCGGGTTGATGGCGACGGCCCGATCGTAGGAGGCGAGCGCGTCCTCGAAGCGGGAGAGAAGGGTCTCGATGGTTCCTCTGGCATACCAGGCGTTTGCGTTCCCCGGTTCGAGCGCGACTACCCGACCGTAGCACTCGATCGCCGCCTCGTACCGGCGCTCCGCGGCAAGCGCCATTCCGCGGGCGAGCCAGGCGTCGACCCGGTCCGGTTCGAGCGCGACCACCCGGTCGTAACATGCAATCGCCTCGGGATTAAGCCTGATCTTACGGAGGGCATGGCCCCGGGTGAGCCAGGCACCCGCGGAGTCCGGCGCGAGTTTCACCGCCTGGCCGGAGGATGCGGCCGCCTCCCGGTATTCCCTGATCTCGTACATCGCCTCTCCCCGGGCCTGCCAGAACCGGGGAGAGGCCGGGTCGATCCGGATCGCCTGGTCGAAGCATTCGATCGCTCCCCGGTGATCCCGTGCGGCGGTGAGGGCGAGCCCTTTATGGTACCAGGTGGCGCCGGTGCCGGGGCTCTGCTGGATCGCCCGATCGTAGAACTCGACGGCCCGGTCGTACTGCCCCTGCTCGGCGTATGCCTGTCCTTTCCTGCACAGGGCATCGGCGCTCTTCCAGGGGAGTTCCATTCGTGAATGATAGTGTAGTCGGGTTAAAAATGGTTTCGATAGAGTTCGAAAGAATATTTCCTGCAGGAAGAGATTTTTCACCGTGTGGGTCTCCCTTCCTGGATTCGGGTCCGCCGGATCGATTGGCAATGTATACATGCTCCGGGATCCAAACCGGGGATGAGGTAACCCGATCGGGCCGGACGAGCATGAGAAAGAAGATGCGCGAGACCCCGAACCATGACCGTCCACGCGAGAGGCTGGCGGCACGCGGACCGCAGGCGCTCACCGATGCCGAACTGATCGCCCTTCTCATCGGGCGCGGCACAAAAGGGCGGGACGTCTGGCAGGTCTCGGGCGACGTCGAACGCTGCCTGAAGGAGGCTAAAGGCTGCCCTTCGTATGACGATCTCCTTGCGATAGACGGCGTCGGCTCGGCGAAAGCCTGCGAGATCATGGCCTGCTTCGAACTCGGGCGGCGGTATCTCGAGGGCGACGGGGTCTCCGGGCACCGGATCGGTTCTCCCGCCGACGTGCTCCCGCTGGTTGCCGAATGGCGGGACAAAAAGCAGGAATACTTCATCTGCATCACCTTAAACGGTGCCGGCGAGGTGATCGAGCGCCGGGTGGTCACCGTCGGGATCCTGAACCAGAGCCTCGTCCACCCCCGGGAGGTCTTCTCCGAGGCGATCACCGACCGCGCGGCATCGGTCGTCCTGGTCCACAACCATCCTTCGGGCACTCTTGATCCGTCCACCCAGGATATCGGCATCACCCGGCAGCTCGTCGAGGGCGGGTCGATCCTCGGCATACGGGTGCTCGACCATATCATCGTCACGAAGAACGGCTACGCGAGCCTGAAAGAACTCGGGCACCTGTAACGGCGGTGACGAACCGCCCGCTCGCCCTGCCGGTATCGCTCTTGTTCCCCGGTTTGAGCCGAAGATTCTCGGGGGATCCCCAAAATCCGGTGAATACCGCTGCATCCGGCATCATGCCCCTGAAAAAATTTATCCCCTCTTATGGGTCAAGAGTATAGGAGGCGTAACTTAGATGGATACTGGATTTCTCCGGGTGTTGTTTGATCCCGGGCGATTTTTTGAGGCGCGTATGCAGGACAAGCCGAGCCTGAAGGTTCCGGCGCTGATCGCGATCGTCATCGGGCTGATCGGTGCGGTCTCGGTCATACCGATGACGGATATAACCATGGCCATGCTTCCCGCGGAGATGCAGGGCCTCGGTCTGCTCATAACAATCTTCTCCGCCGCCATTGCCTTCATCGGCGGGCTCCTCGCGTGGGCCATCTACGGCATCGTTTTCCACATCGTCTCGGCGCTCTTCAAGGGCCAGGGCGACCTCGAGCGGACACTGGAGTTCACCGGCTACGGGCTCATCCCCCAGGTCTTCGGGGGCATCATCGGGACGTACTTCTCCTACCGGCTCCTCTCGGGCCTGACCATCCCCTCCATGACCAGCCCCGAGCAGATGGTAGAGTTCTCGGAGAACCTGGTGACCGTCCTCACGACCAGCCCCCTCGCCCAGATCGCCGGGCTCGTGAGCATCCTCTTCCTCGTCTGGAGCGCCAATATATGGATCTTCGGCATGAAACACGCGCGGGGTCTCTCCACGCGGGACGCGGTTCTCACCGTCGGGATACCCATAGGACTCTATATCCTCTATTTGCTCATCACACTTGCTGGATGGCTGTAACATGAAACCACTCAACGTTTTGATCATATCACTCCTCTGTGCCGCGATGGCATTCACCGCACCGGCCAGCGCCGGTCCTGCGGATATCGCCGTGGTCTCCTCGTCGCTCGACCCGGTGGTCCTGATGAAGGGGGACACCGGGACGCTGACGGTGACGATCCAGAACACCGGTGCCGAGACCGTGGCCATCCGGAGCGCCCGGCTCTACGGCAGCGGGGTCGTCCCCCTGAGCGAGCCCTACCCCTCGGTCGGGGAGATCGGCACCGGGAACAGCAAGACGTTCACCTTCTCCGTCCGTGCGGACGGCGGCGAGGGGACGTTCTACCCGACGTTCGTGCTCGACTTCCGTGACGGTGGCGGCAGCCTCCGCTACCCGGTCCCGATCCAGGTCGTGGACACGCCGCTCAGCGCGTCGGTGATTCAAAAGCCGGACGCCTTTGCCGAGTCCCGGACGGCCGATATCACCGTTCGGGTGGGCAACCCGCGGCCGAATGCCGCGTCAGGCGTCCAGGTGATCCCGCAGGGGAGCGGCTTTACCGTCACCCCGACCGGTGGGTTCATCGGCAGCCTCGCCCCTGACGCGTCCGGGACGGTCACCTTCAACCTGACCCCGACCGCGGAGACGGACGTCACGTTCCAGGTGGTCTGGCGGAACGGGATCAACACCCACACCGCGGATCTCGTGCTGCCGGTCGCGTTCGGCGAGGACAAGCGGCAGGCCGACCCCGTCATCACCAACGTCGAGGTCACGCCGATCGCCGGTGGCTACCGGATCGTGGGCGATGTTATGAACGCCGGTCTCGAGTCCGCCCGGTCGGTCATCATCACCCCCGGGTCGCCCGCGACGTCCATCGACCCCTTCCGGGTCTACGTCGTCGGGACGCTTGATCCCGACGACATCTCGTCGTTCGAGGTGACATTCCGGGCCGACGCGAACACGACTGAGATCCCGGTCGTCGTCGAGTACCGGGACAGCGACGGGAACCGCTACACCGCGTCGACCCCGGTCGGGCTCGGCGACACGACGGCCGCCCCGATCGAAGGCCAGGAGGACGGCGGGTTCCCGGTCGCCGGGCTCCTCGTCGTGGTGCTCGTCGCACTCGGGGTCGCCGGAGCGATCTACTACTCCTGGAAGCGGACGTAACGACGATGCCGGTCATCAGTTTCGAGAACGTGACGAAGGTCTACCCCCTCCCGGCGGGCGACGTCGTGGCTCTCGCCGGCGTCGATATCGCCATCGATGAGGGAGAGTTCGTCCTGATCATGGGCCCCTCGGGGTCGGGGAAGTCGACGCTCCTGAATATCATGGGCTCGCTCGACGTCCCGACCTCAGGAGAGGTCACCATCGCCGGCAACAAGATCAGCGGGATGGACGACGACGACCTGACCCTCATGCGGCGCGACCATATCGGGTTCGTCTTCCAGCAGTTCAACCTGATCCCGCTCCTCTCTATCGTCGAGAACGTCGAGTATCCTCTGATCCTGAAGGGCCGGCAGAACGGCACCCGGGAGCGGGCACAGGAAGTCCTCAGGGCGGTCGGGATCACCGAGACCCACTTCACCCACAAACCGGGCGAGCTCTCCGGCGGGCAGCAGCAGCGGGTCGCGATCGCCCGGGCGCTCGTGAACGACCCCGACTTCCTCCTCTGCGACGAACCGACCGGGAACCTGGACTCGAAGACCGGCACCGCCATCATGACCCTCCTCGACCGGATGAACCGCGAGGAGGGCAAGACCGTCGTCATGGTCACCCACGACCCCCGGATGACCGAATACGCCGACCGGACGATCCGGCTCGTCGACGGGAAGGTGGTGGAATGACGTTCTTCGACCTCGCCCGCCGCAACGTCGTCCGCCACTGGCTCCGGTCGTCCCTTGCGGTCATCGGGATCGTCATCGGCGTCATCGCGATCGCCTCCCTCGGGATCATGGGCAACAGCATCGGCCTCATGTTCGACGATATGGTCAGCGACGTCGGCGACACCGTCATCGTCTCCCCGGCGACGGGTGTGGGCGGCGGCAAACTCACCGAGCGGCAGGTCTCCGATATCGCCCGGGCGGTCGGGTCGAACGATGTCATACCCTTCTCGAGCACCGCCGAAAGGATAGCCGTGGGCGATAAGGAGAGCGCCGCGATGATCTACGCCATCCCCGCCGGGGACATCCCCTCTCTGCTCGATGTGGAGTCGGGGAGCTACCCGAAGGATACGGGCGGCGGGTGCCTGATCGGGAGCGAGCTTGCCGCGAACAGCAGGGAAAACGGCCTGAAACTCGGTGCCCGGGTCAGGATCGGCGACGAGACCCTCCGGGTGGTGGGCGTGCTCAAGGAGCGGGGGATGGGGTTCGACATCAACCCCGACTACGCCATCGTCGTCCCTTACGCGTGGTATTCGAGCCACTACGACGAAGACGACTACGATCAGGCGATCGTGAAGGTCAGGGACGTCAACAACATCGACGCGGTCAAGGAGTCGATCGAGCAGAAGATGAACCGGCGGGAGGATACCGTCGCCGTCATGGATACCCGGGGGATCCTCGAGAGCGTCTTTGCGGCCACCGAGTCGATCACGGTCTTCCTCGCGGGAATCGGCGCGATATCGCTCCTCGTCGCCGGGGTCTCGATCCTGAACGTGATGCTGATGTCGGTGACCGAGCGGATCAAGGAGATCGGCGTTCTCCGGAGCATCGGCACCCGCCGGGGGGAGGTGATGCGGATGTTCATCTACGAGGCGCTGATCCTCGGCCTTGCGGGCGCTCTCATCGGAGGGGCGCTCAGTTTCTGCACCGGGTATCTGGTGACGGCGATCTTCGTCGAGAACCCCGATTATCTCTTCGATCCGACGAGTCTCCTCTACATCGTCTTCGGGATGGTCTTCGGCGTCATCACGAGCGTGGCATCCGGCCTCTATCCGGCCTGGAAGGCGGCGAACCTGAACCCGATCCAGGCGCTGCGCCACGAGTGACCGTCTTCAACCCATACTCTTCTCTTTTTCCCGCTCGATATCGCCACGGAGCGCCTCGATCTTCTCCCCGGTCTTCGCGGGAGCGCCCGGGAGGAGGGCGAGGTACTCGTTCTCCCCTTCGGTGACGAGGAGCGCAACGGGTGTCAGGCTGACCATGGCGCTCCCCCCGCCGTAGACCACAAGCGCGCTGACGATCGGGATGATGCACCGGTCGTCGATCCTGCGGCCGCCGCCGACGACGAGGCCGGGGCCGCCGCTCTCCTCCTCACGCACCGGGAGCACCCCTTCCTGATACCTGGCGGAGCCGCTGCCGGACAGGTTTCTGCCAGAGGGCCCTTGCGACCGCGACCAGGATCAGGAGCGGCCGGCGGATCTGCATCTTGAGTATGAGGGTGCCCATAAAGACTCTCTCGTTAAAGACCGGGGTCATCACGAAGTCGACCGCCTCCACCGGCCAGAGTGCATAGCGGGCGGCGGTGCAGTAGCCGTAGATGACGCCGGTGTCGGCGGGGCTGTCGAGGCCGAGGGTGACGTTGCCCCGGAGCGTCTCGATGTAGAGTGACCGGTAGACGGCCTCGAGGATCCCCCGAAGGTGAGGCCAGAGGTCGCCCGCGGCCTCGATGTAGTCGCCGGGCGAGAGCGCCGGCCCCCGTTCTTCTCCCTCTTTCTCCTCTTCCGATGGCTCTGCTGCCGCGATCTCCTCAAGGTCCCGGGTCACGACCGGCCGGCCGGCGAGGAGGACCTCAAGCACCCCCACGCCGTCTCCGACCCGGACCCTCCCCCCCACGATGCCCCAGGCTACGGTTGCCGTCGCCCGGGCGCTCTCCCGGCTGCAGTCGGCGACCGTCGAGACGGTCACCGGGACCAGGTAGAGGGCCAGCAGGAGAGCGAGGATGAGGACGGCGACGGCGAGCAGGAACAAGAAAAAGATGGTCGCGGCCATAGAGTGGAGGGTAAAAAAGCCTTACGCCTCTCCTTCGCCGCCGATCGGGATCTCCTTTCCTTCGGCCCCGGGCGTTCTGCCGCCCATGCGCTGCTGCATCATCTCGGAGCCCTTCTCGAGCACCTTCTCGACATGCGGGCCGACTGTCTCCCCGATCGTCGAGATCACCTCGGCCATCTGGCTCTTCTTCTTCAGCGAGACCACCTGGATGCCCTCGGGGCCACTGACACCCCGGGTGATGATGATCAGGGCGACGGCCGTTATGCCGCCGCCGGCGCCGCTCGCGGCCCCACCGTGCGGGACGCCTTCTTTATGCCCTCCCGTGCCTTCTCCGCCGCCGAATCCGAACCCGAACTCGGCGACCGGTATGATAACCCGCTCGCCGGCCTCGATCGGGGCACCGAGGACGGCACTTGCGCAGAGTGTTCGTGCAAGCTGATCGACGGTTAGCCGGAGCATCGATTCACCAGTCATATTATTCACCACAAGAATCCACTCTCCGGCCACGTATATAAGGGTTGGGGTTTTACGGCGGCCGACGCCCTCACGGCAGGAGCCGCCAGCCCATAGCCAGCGCGGCGAGGACGGCGAGGCCGAGTGCCAGACAGATCGGGGAGTTCGCGAGCCGCTTGAGGGCGGCCGCGAGTTCCCTCCGGTAGATATAGGCGAACAACCCTGCTATCAGGAGGAAGAAGAGCCATTCGCTCGGCTGGGCGAGCTCCCGGAGAACCGACTCCCAGAAGTAATCCTCCGGGTAGCCGTGGCTCGGGAGCGGCCCGAGGAACGGCCAGAACCACTCGACGGGGTGCCGCCACATCCCGTCGAAGAACTGGTGGCTCGCCATCCCGGCGGCGAGAGCGAGGAGGCCGAACCAGCGGCGGTAATGGTAGAGGATGAGGCCGGCGATGACGACCAGGAAGAGGGTGGTGAGGCCGTGGAAGTAGATCCTGCCGTAGCCCACGGTTCCGGCGAGGAGGATGTGCCCGAGCGGCTTGTCGATCAGGTCGGGGAGCACGGCGCCCAGCACGGCGAGCGCGAGAACCCTCCGGTCGCCGGCGATCGCCGCGAGCACGACACCTATGAGGAGACCGACCATGGCGTGGGCGAGGAGGTACATCGGTATCCCGTGGCGGGGCGTGCATATACTCTTTTTCCCGTGCGGACCGGGCGGGGATTGGATCCGTGCAGTATCAAAGTGATCCCAATTGATCAATGATGTTGGACAATGTATATATGTGTTCAGGGTACACCGTGATGCATGCAGACGAAGATCCTCCTTGACGAGGGAGAGATGCCGAAACGGTGGTACAACATCCAGGCAGACCTCCCGACGCCCATGGATCCGCCCCTTCACCCGGCTACCGGGAAACCGGCGGTCCCCGACGATCTCCGCCACATCTTTCCGATGGAACTGATCCGGCAGGAGATGAGCACGGAGCGCTACATCGATATCCCCCAGGAAGTCCGGGAGATCCTCACCCTCTGGAGGCCGAGCCCGCTCTATCGGGCAAGAAGGCTTGAGGCGGCCTTGAAGACCCCGGCGAAGATCTACTTCAAGTGGGAGGGCGTGAGCCCGCCGGGTTCACACAAGCCCAACACCGCCATTCCGCAGGCCTACTACAACCGCGAAGAGGGGATCGAGCGGCTCGCGACCGAGACCGGGGCGGGGCAGTGGGGGTCGTCGCTCGCGTTTGCGACGAGCCTCTTCGACATGGAGTGCACCGTCTACATGGTCCGGTCCTCCTACGACCAGAAACCCTATCGGAAGAGTATGATGCAGGTCTACGGCGCCGAGTGCATCCCGAGCCCGTCCGAGAAGACCCGGTCCGGCAAGGCCATCCTCGCCCGCGACCCGGATACGCCGGGCTCCCTCGGGATCGCCATATCCGAGGCGGTCGAGGACGCGGCCGCCCACGAGAACACGAACTACGCCCTCGGTTCCGTCCTCAACCACGTCTGCCTCCACCAGACGATCATCGGCCAGGAGGCGCGGGAGCAGCTCGCGATGGTGGAAGCATATCCCGATGTCATCATCGGGTGCGTCGGCGGCGGCACCAACTTTGCCGGGCTCACCTTTCCGTTCGCCGGCGATAAGATGACCGGGAAGCACCCCGAGACCGATATCGTCGCGGTGGAGCCCGCCGCCTGCCCGACCCTGACGAAGGGGCTCTACGCCTACGACTTCGGCGACGTCGCGGGGCTGACACCGCTTCTTCGGATGTTCACCCTCGGTCACGACTTCGTCCCGCCGGCGATCCATGCCGGAGGGCTCCGTTACCACGGGGCGTCGCCGCTCGTCTCCCGGCTCGTCCGCGACGGGATCGTCCGGCCGGTCGCCTACCGGCAGAACGAGGTCTTCGAGGCCGCCGTGCTCTTCGCCCGGACGGAAGGGATCGTCGTCGCCCCCGAAGCCGCCCACGCGGTGAAGGCCGCGGTCGACGAGGCGCTCCGGTGCCGGGAGACCGGTGACGCGAAGACGATCCTCTTCAACAACTCCGGGCACGGCAACTTCGACTTCTCCTCTTACGAGGCCTACTTTGCAGGAAAGCTCGTCGACTACGAGTACCCGGCGGAGCTGATCAAAGAGTCGCTCGCCCGGCTGCCGGTGACGGGGTGATGCCGGTGGACTGGACTGCGCTCCAAGAGAGCTGAACACGACCCCGGGATACGAGGAGGCCGTTGCCGCGGCGGACGCGAGCGGCCGGCCTCTCGTCGTCCCGGTATATGGAGAGATCCCGCTCCCCGCGACTTCGCCGGCCGACCTCTATGCCTCCCTCCGCGAAGGGCCCGGGTTCCTGCTCGAGTCGCTTGAGGGGAGCGCGAAGACCGCCCGTTACTCGTTCATCTGCACCGCCCCGTCCGCGACCGTCGCCGTGGCCTCCGACGGCACGCTGACGGTCTCCGGCGATCCGCGTATCCGGGAGGTTGCCGCCGGCATCGAGGCCGCCGACCCCCTCGACGCCCTTCGGTCGTTCATGGACGGATTCCGGGTCGCTTCCGCGCCGCTTCCCCGCTTCTCCGGGGGGCTTGCCGGTTACTTCTCCTACGACCTTGCCTCGTCCCTCTACCCGGTTCCCCGGCCGGAGGGGGTCGAAGAACCTGTCGCCCGGTTCATGCTGGCGCGGGACTGCCTCGCCCTCGACCACAAGAGAGAACGGCTTGCGGTCATCGCAAACCTGCTCATTGCCGACGGGACCGATGCAGAGGAGGAGTACCATCGGGCCCGAACGGCGATCGTGAAGCGGGCCGCCCGGATTCGCGATCTCCCGCCGCCGTCCCCGTGCGGGCCGTGCAGATCCGGCGTCCCGGCGTCGTCCTGCAGCCAGGACGAGTTCTCGGACGCGGTTCTTCGGATAAAAAAGCATATTGCGGCGGGAGACGTCTTCCAGGCCGTCCTCTCCCGGCGGCTCGCCTGCCGCATCGCCGGCGACCCGTTCGCCGTCTACCGGCGGCTCCGGGCGGAAAACCCGAGCCCCTACATGTACTACCTGGACTTCGGCGACCGCCAGGTCGCCGGGAGCAGCCCCGAGATGCTCGTCCGGGTGGAGGACGGCCAGGTGACGACCGTCCCGATCGCCGGCACCCGGCCGCGGGGGCGAACCCCGGCGGAGGACGACCTGCTCGCGGCCGAGCTCCTCGCCGACGAGAAGGAGCGGGCGGAGCACGTCATGCTCGTCGACCTTGCACGAAACGACGTCGGGGCGGTCTCGGCCTATGGGAGCGTCTCGGTGAAGGACTTCATGATCGTCGAGCGGTTCTCCCACGTCCAGCACATCGTCTCAACGGTCACGGGGACGCTCCGGGAGGGGTGCGACCGGTTCGACGCCCTCCGCTCCTGTTTCCCGGCGGGAACCGTCTCGGGCGCCCCGAAGGTCCGGGCGATGCAGATCATCGGCGAGACGGAAGGGCTCCGGCGCGGGATCTACGCGGGAGCCGTCGGCTACGTCGGCTTCTCCGGCATGATGGATCTCGCGATAGCCATCCGGACGGTTCTGGTGCAGGACGGCGTCGCTTCCGTCCAGGTGGGGGCCGGGATCGTGGCCGACTCCGACCCCGGCCGGGAGTGGACCGAGACCGAGAACAAAGGGCGGGCGATGCTTGCGGCGCTCGGTGCGGAGGTGGAGTGATGCGGGTGCTCGTCATCGACAGTTACGACAGTTTCACCTTCAACCTCTGCCAGCAGATCGGGGTGCTCGGGGCGGAACCGGTCGTGGTGAAGAGCGATACGCCGTTTGAGCGGCTACGATCCGGATCGTTCGGCCGGATCGTCCTCTCGCCCGGCCCGGGGCACCCCCGGGACTCCGCTCTCTACCGGGAGGTTCTCGGCACGATCAGCCGCACCGTCCCGACGCTCGGTGTCTGCCTCGGCCACCAGGCGATCGGCCTCGCGTTCGGCGCCCGGATCGTCAGGGCGGACCGGCTGATGCACGGGAAGCGGTCGGTCGTCCGGCACGACGGAGCGGGGATCTACACGGGCGTGCCCGATCCCCTCGTCGCGACCCGCTATCACTCCCTCGTCATCGATCCGGCATCCGTCCCGGACTGCCTCGCGGTGACCGCCACGAGCGACGACGGGGCGATCATGGGCGTCCGGCACCGGTCGTTCCCGATCGAGGGGGTGCAGTTCCACCCGGAGAGCATCCTCACCCCCGAAGGGAACCGGCTGGTGGCGAACTTCCTCTCCGGCACGGGAGGTGCGGGATGATCCGCGAGGCAATCGCCCGGGTCTCCTCGGGCACGGACCTCTCCCCGGCCGAGGCGGGGGGGGTGATGGAGGAGATCATGCACGGCGCGGCGACTCCCGCCCAGATCGGCGGGTTTCTCACGGCGCTCCGGATGAAGGGGGAAACCGTTATAGAGATCGCGGCGTTCGCCCGGGCGATGCGGGCGGCGGCCGTCCGGGTCTCTCTCCCGGCCCCGGGGGCGCGGGTGGATACATGCGGGACCGGGGGCGACGGCGCAGGGACGTTCAACATCAGCACCGCGGCCGCCTTCGTCGCGGCCGGTGCGGGCGTCCCCGTCGTGAAGCACGGGAACCGGGGGGTTTCGAGCAGGTGCGGTTCGGCCGACGTCCTCGAGGCGCTCGGGGTCACCGTCGCGATCCCGCCAGACCGGGTGGCGGACGTTCTTTCGGCCGCCGGGATCGCGTTCCTCTTCGCCCCGGCCTACCACCCGGCAATGCAGTACGCCCGCACCGCCCGCCAGGAGATCGGGATACGGACGGTCTTCAACCTCCTCGGCCCCCTGACGAACCCGGCGGGTGCGGGAGCCCATCTGCTCGGCGTCTACGACCCCCGCCTGACCCTTCCGGTCGCCCGGGTCCTCGGCGACCTCGGGGCGGAGCGGGCGATGGTGGTCCACGGCGCGGGGCTCGACGAGATCGCGACGGCCGGCCCGACGACGGTCGCGGAACTCCGGGACGGCGAGGTCATGACGTATACCCTCGACTGCACGGAGTTCGGGATCCCGCGTTCATCCGTCGCGGCCATCCGGGGCGGCGGGCCGGAGGAGAACGCCGCGACCCTTCTCGCCGTCCTCGCGGGCGAGGAGGGCCCCGCCCGGGATATCGTCCTCCTCAACGCCGGGGCGGCGATCTACCTCGGCGGGAAGGTCCGCGATATCGCCGCCGGGATTGCCCGTGCCGAGGCGTCGATCGACTCGGGAGCGGCGCTCGACCGGCTCCACCGTCTGGTCGGGGCGACCGGAGGGGGGGCATGATCCTCGACGAGATCGTCAGGTCGACCGGCGAGCGCCTCCGGCACCTCGATCAACCGGTCGATCCCGATCCCCTGCCCCGCCGGAGCCTCGAAGCGGCGATACGCACCTCTTCCGAGAGGCACGCGGTCATCGCCGAGGTGAAGTACGCCTCACCGTCGCGCGGAAGGATCCACGAAGGCTGCACCCCCGAAGCGATCGCCCGGGAGTTCGTCGCCGCCGGGGCCGCTGGCCTCTCGGTGCTGACCGAACCCACCTATTTCGGAGGGAGCACCGGGTACCTCGTCCGGGTGCGGCGTGCGGTCTCTGTCCCGGTTCTCAGGAAGGACTTCATCATCGACGAGCGCCAGCTCGGCGAAACCCGGGCGCTCGGTGCCGACGCGGTCCTCCTGATCGCCCGGGTGCTCGGTGATCGCCTCCCCGCGTTCGTCGACGGGGCGCTCGCGCTCGGGCTCGAGCCGCTCGTCGAGGTCCACGACAGGGACGAGATGGAGCGCGCTCTCGCGACGGATGCGACCCTCATCGGGATCAACAACCGCAATCTCGAGACGATGACGATCGACCTCTCGACGACCGTCCGTCTCGCGGGGGCTGCCCGCGACGCCGGGAGGATCGTGGTCTCGGAGAGCGGCATCACGTGGCCCTGCGATGTCCGGAGCCTCTCCCGGCACTGCGACGCGTTCCTGATCGGGTCTGCCCTGATGTCGGCGCGAGACCGGCGAAAACGGCTGGAGGGGTTCGTATTCGCGTGAAGATCTGCGGGATGACGAGCGTTCGCGACGCACTCCTCGCCGTGGCGGCCGGTGCCGACGCGATCGGCGTGGTGCTCGCGAGCCCCTCCCCGCGTTCGGTGACGCCCGAAGCGGCCCGTGAGATATTCGTGGCGGTTCGGCCGTTCGTGACCACGGTCGCGGTCACCTCGACCGACCGGCCCGAAGACGTCCCGGCGCTTCTCTTCTCGCGGCCGGACGCGGTGCAGGTGCCGGGCGATCTGGAACTGCCCCCCGATACGGGGGTGCGGGTCATCAGGATGCTCTCTCCCGGCGACGCCCTCCGGGACGACTGCGACGCGATGATCGTTGACGGCAGCCACGGCACCGGGCGGGCGTTCGACCCGGGGTATGCCCGGGCATGCGTGGCCGCCTCCCCGGTGCCGGTCATCCTCGCGGGAGGGCTCACCCCCGGGAACGTCGCCGACGCCATCCTTGCGGTGCGGCCGTATGCGGTCGACGTCTGTTCAGGCGTCGAGGCGGCGCCGGGGATCAAGGACGAGCGCCTCGTGCGGGCGTTCGTGAAGGTATGCAGGATGATGAACAACCCATGAAACCAGGACGATACGGTATATACGGCGGGCGGTACGTGCCCGAGACCCTGATGAGCGCGCTGATCGAACTCGAGCAGACCTACGAGCGGGTCCGCGAGGATCCGGAGTTCTCCCGCCGGCTCTCCTGGTACCTCCGCGAGTACGCCGGGCGGGAGACGCCGCTCACCTACTGCGGGAACCTCTCCCGCGACCTCGGCTGCCGCGTCTACCTGAAACGTGAGGATCTCCTCCACGGTGGGGCGCACAAACTGAACAACACCCTCGGCCAGGCGCTGATGGCGAAGTTCATGGGCAAGCGCCGGCTCATCGCCGAGACCGGCGCCGGGCAGCACGGCGTCGCGACGGCGATCGCGGGCGCGGCCCTCGGTCTCCCCGTCGAGGTCTACATGGGCGAGGTGGATACCCGGCGCCAGGCATTGAACGTCTTCCGGATGGAACTCCTCGGCGCCCGGGTCATCCCGGTCGCTTCCGGGACGCGGACGCTGAAGGACGCCATCAACGCGGCGATGCGCGACTGGGTGGCGAACCTCCGGGATACTCACTACCTGCTCGGTTCCTGCGTCGGCCCGCACCCCTTCCCCCGGATCGTCCGCGATTTCCAGTCGGTCATCGGCGAGGAGGCGAGAAGGCAGATCCTTGAACGGGAAGGGCGGCTCCCCGAGATGATCGTCGCCTGCGTCGGCGGGGGTTCGAACGCGATCGGCATCTTCCACCCGTTCGTGAACGACGACGTCGCGCTCGTCGGCGTCGAAGCGGGAGGCGAGGGGCTCGATTCCGGCCGTCACGGGGCTTCGCTCTCGGCCGGCTCGGTCGGGGTCTTTCAGGGGGCGCTCTCCTACCTCCTCCAGGACGACGACGGCCAGGCGCTCGAGACGCACTCCGTCGCCGCAGGCCTCGACCACCCCTCCGTCGGGCCGGAGCACGCCATGCTGAAGGATTCCGGACGGGTTCGCTACGAAGCGGTCACCGACGCCGAGGCACTCCATGCCTTCCGCCGCCTCTCCCGCACCGAGGGGATCATCCCGGCGCTCGAGTCCTCCCACGCGATCGCCTACGCTCTCCGGGCGGCGGCCGATCTCGATAAGGACGACATTCTCGTCGTCAACCTCTCGGGGAGGGGCGACAAGGACGTCGCCGACGTCGCGAACCTTCACGGGGGCGTTGCATGAGCCGGATCGAGGCGCTCTTTGCCCGGAAGAACCCGGTCTTCATCGGGTTCACCGTCGCGGGGGACCCCGGCATCGAGGCGTCGTTCCGGGTGGCGAAGGCGATGATCGACGCGGGCGTCGACCTCCTCGAGATCGCCGCCCCCTACTCCGACCCGGTGGCGGACGGCCCCGTGATCGAGCGGGCGCACGTCCGCGCCCTCCGGGCAGGCACCACGCCGGACGACGTCTTCGCCCTCGTCCGGCGCGTCCGGGAACACGCGCTGGCGCTCCCCCTCGTCCTCTTCACCTACTACAACATCATCCACCGCCGGGGAGCCGACCGGTTCTTTGCGGAGGCCGCGGCCTCCGGCGCGGACGGCGTCCTCATCGTCGACCTCCCTGCCGAGGAGTCGGGCGAGATCGCGCCCTACGCCGCCCGGCACGGCGTCGACCGGATCGCCCTCATCGCCCCGACGACCTCGCCGGAGCGGCAGCGTACCATCCTCAAGGACGCCTCCGGGTTCGTCTACCTGATCTCGCTCGAGGGGGTGACCGGCGAGCGCGATCGGCTCCCCCCCGGCCTCGCCGGGCTCGTCGGCGCGGTGCGGGAGAAGACCGATCTCCCCCTCGCCGTCGGGTTCGGGGTCTCGCGCCCGGAGCACGTCCGAACCGTCGTCGCCGCCGGTGCTAACGGCGTCATCGTGGGAAGCGCGCTTGTCCGGCTGATCGAGGAGCACGCGGGCGACGAAGCCGCGATGCACGCGGGCCTCCGGACGGCGATCGCCGCGCTCCGGGGCGGGTTCGCCCTCGTTCCCGAACCTGATATGCTCCGGCGCGAAAGGGTAGAAGGATGAGACGGATCGGGTTTCTGGTCAACCCCATCGCCGGGATGGGCGGCGCCGTGGGGCTTGCGGGGACGGACGGGCAGGCGGCCGAAGCCCTCCGGCGCGGGGCAGTTCCCCATGCCCGGGATCGGGCGGTGCAGGCCCTCTCTACTCTCCGGGGTGAGGATATCGCGTGGTACACCTGCTCGGCGCCGATGGGCGAGGATGTCCTCGCGGCGGCCGGGCTCGACCGCTCCACTGTCGTCTACCGGCCCGCCGTCCCGACGGGTGCGGCTGACACGAAGGCCGGGTGCCGGGCGTTCCTCGATGCCGGGGTGGATCTCATCGTCTTCTGCGGGGGGGACGGAACCGCCCGGGACGTCTTTGACGCCGTCGGCCGGGAGGTTCCCATCCTCGGCATCCCCGCCGGGGTGAAGATGTACTCGGCGGTCTTTGCGGTCAACCCGGCGGCGGCGGCCGACCTCGTCCGCCGGGCGGGCGAGATCCCCTGCCGCGACTCCGAGGTGATGGACGTCGACGAGGAGGCCTACCGGGCGGGGCGGCTTACCGCCCGGCTCTACGGGTATGCCTGCGTGCCTTTCATCCCTGAGCGGACGCAAGGGGGAAAACAGGTCTTCGAGCAGCAGGACGAGGGACGGGCGAAGGACGATATCGCGGTGTTCATCAACGAAGTCATGCTCCCGGAGACGCTGTATGTCATCGGCGCCGGGAGCACGACGGCACGGATCATGGAGCGGCTCGGGCTTGTCCCGACGCTCCTCGGGGTCGATGCCGTCAGGGATGGGGAGGTTCTCGCCCGGAACGCCGACGAGCGGACACTCCTTTCCCTCCTCGACGAACACCCGAGGGCGAAGATCGTCGTGAGCCCCATCGGCGCCCAGGGGTTCGTCCTCGGGCGGGGAAACCAGCAGATCAGCCCTGCGGTGCTCCGAAAGGCCGGGTTATCGAACCTGATCGTGGTCGCCACGCCCGGAAAGCTCGCCGCAACACCTCTCCTGTACGTCGATTCCGGGGATCCGATGCTCGACCGGGAGATCGGGGATTCCCTTCCGGTCATCTCCGGCTACCGGGTGGCGCAGAGGAAGCGTATCGTCCACCCCGACTGATTCCCGCTCGATCTTCTTCTCGCGCGAGTACTGCTCGGCAAGTTTGCGGAGATCCCGCACCTTGGCGTTCGCCGCTTCGATGATGGAGAGGGCCTCAAGGTAACGGCTATCACCGGCGTCGCCCTCAGCGCGGAGGCTGATGAGCTGCTCGCGGTAACGCCTGTTGATGGCGAACTGGAGTTCGACGTCCCGGGCGCGGAGTTCTGCAACGGTGTCATCCTCGATCGCCGGAAAGAGGCGGCCGAGTCCGACGATGTTCTCATCGAGGATCCGGTAGACGCTCTCGGTCTTCTCCCTGAGAACGTTGAAGGCCCCGTTTCCGTTCCGGGATGCTTTCTGGAAAAATTCTCCGAGATCCGCCCCGAGATACCCGAGCCGGCCGATCTCGTTCGACATCCGGACGAGGAAGACTACCTCGGTCGCTTCCCGATCCGTGAGCTGCCTTCGAGAGATCTCGCGGAGAGCCTGTCCGATTCTCCCGTCAAGATGGATATTGAGGTCTTTGAGCCGATCGACCATCTGGTAATCCGACTCTTCTGATGTCGCAAGGTAGGCCATCGCCGCCCGGAAGAGGTCGAGCGTGACCTCGTGGGCATGCCCGAGCTCCTTTCGGATCAGTCCGAACCCGAGCTCTGTGTCGTCGGGGACGCCGTTCTCGAGGTGGCGCGTCCGCATCAGGACCTCGGGCTCGTCCCCGGGCACCAGCCACGTAACGAACCGTCCGAACTGGTTGATGAGGAAGAGGAAGACCGTTGCCGTGAGCAGATTGGAGATGAGGTGGGCGTTTGCCACCATCTGCGCCTCGGTTCCGCCGATCGTCATGATGAGTTCGGTGAACGGCATGAGGAACGGGAGGATCAGGAGCACTCCCCCGAGGTTTAAGGTGAAGTGAGCCACCGCCGCTCGCCGGGAGTGGAGGTTCATCCGGGAGGAGGCGATGAGGGTTCCTGTGGTCGAGCCGATGTGTGCGCCGAGGATGAGCGGGATTGCCTGCGGGAGGGTGAGCAATCCCTGCTGGGCGAGGATGACGGCAAGGCCGGTCGTGACGGCGCTCGACTGCACCATGGCGGTGAAGAGGAACCCGATCAGGATGGCGAGGGGAAGCGCCGAGTACTCCGCAACGAAGCCGATGATCTCGGGGTTGTTCTGGAACGGCACGAGCGCCATCGATATGAGGTTTAAACTGAAGAAGACGAGGCCGAAGTAGAAGAGAGGTTTCCCGAGGAACTTGTAGCGCCGCCCGAATATCCCGACGAGGAACCCGATCGGGATCAGCACCTGTCCGAACGCCGTCATCTTGAAGGCGACGAGCTGGGCGGTGATGGTCGTCCCGACGCTTGCGCCGATGATGATCCCGAGGCTCTGGACGAACGAGAGCGTTCCGGCGTTGACGAGGCTGACGGTGATGATCGTCGTTGCCATGCTCGACTGGACGAGGGCGGTGACGACGGCGCCGAGGATCGCGCCGAGGATCGGCCGCTTGGTCACCCTGCCGAGGATTGCCGCAAAGCTACCTTTCGCGACGGCGAGAATCTCCCGGGAGAAGTTCTCGATTCCGTAGAAGAAGAGGATCAGGCCGGGTACGACGGCGAATAGAATTTCCCACGGGACCATTATTGTTCTATACCTATAGGCTCTCTGATCTGAAAATAACTCTCTTCCGTATCTTTGGTGGTTTTCTCCCGGGATAGAATGGCGTATTCCTCCCGGGACACGGGGCCGGAGGTATCATTTGGGATCCCATCCAACCGGTATATGTGGCAACCTTCGACCCCTCGGTCCTCGGCATCTTCATCTTCGGTCTCGTCGCCGGGATCTGCCCGTGCAACAGCGTCCTGTGCCTGGGACTGATCGGCTACCTGACGAGCGGGAAGACGAACCTCACGCTCGCCGGCATCCTCAGGCTGACCGTGGCGTTCTCGCTCGGCACCGTCCTCGTCCTCCTGCCGCTCGGGGCGGTCGCGGGGTACGTCGGGGAATACCTCCTCTTCCTGAACGAGGCGGTTGCGTGGGGGATCGGCGGGGTGCTGATGATCCTGATGGGGCTGCAGCTCCTGCACGTCTACAAGCCGCCGATCCGGAGCATCTTCAACCTCTTCCGGGCTCCCGTCTCCTACTCCGTCACGGGGGCGTTCCTGCTCGGCCTCTCGTTCGGGGCGATCACCGTGGGGCGCGGGGCGCCGATGCTCCTCATCGTCCTGACCTACATCGCGCTCTACCAGACGGCCCTCGAAGGGTTGTTTACGATCCTCGTCTACGCCGTGGGGCTCGCGCTCCCCCTCATCGTGATCAGCTCGGTCGGCGGCGCGGTCGGGAAGAAGGTCAAGGAGAAGGCGAGGGTGAGCGGCGAGGTCTTCGACCGGGTCGTCGGCGTCGCAATCGTCCTGATCGGGGTTTATTTCCTCTACCTGGCGTTCTGGTGAGGTTCTCTCCCTTCAGGTCGCCCCCTCTCCTCAAGGGCGGCGAAGACCCGGAGAGCAGCGTAGAGGGCCGTTGCGACCAGCACGCACTCGAGGTAGAACCCGAAGACCCCGAAGGCGGAGAAGAGCAGGTTATACACGGGGGTGCCCGCGGTGAGGGGGAGGGCGCTCATGATCCCGTCGAAGAGCCACCCGAATACCGGCACGCTGTCCGCGATGAGGGGGGCGGGGCCGCCCGGCCACCGGTCCGGGTTGATCAGGAGAGCGGCGACGAACGGGACCGAGGCTGCAACGGCGACGAGCATCGCCTGCCGCTCCCTCCGGACCGGGACAGCGCCCGCGATCAGCGGGAGTGGCGTCGCGGCTCCCACGACGGCAAGGGTGACGATCACGAGAACGAAGACGGGGAGGACAGACTGCGGCGCCGGCCCGATTGTCCCCGAGACGGCTCTCGCGGTACCCGCCCAGATCACGCATGCAACGACCGCGACGATGGGAGGGATGACCGGCGAGAACCGGGTCCGAGGGAGCGAGGCGACGATCTTACCTGACATATTGCACCGTTCTCGACACGGTTCGGCTCCCGTGTCCTGTAAATCTGCGGGAAATGTCGACGTCCCTCTATAAACGATTTCTGTCACGATCGTCTACACGTCGCAGGATTTTAGCCGCTATGCGTTCCGGAGCGAACGGCCTTGTTGAACCTGCCTGCTTGCTCCAGATGGCCGCAATCAGGGGTACTCAGGGGCACGGCTTTCCACCGGGTATCGCCATGACTGCCCCCGCCCTGGGGCGGGGGAGGAGGCCGGAGGCCGGGTGGAGTGGGGTCGATGAGGTATGCGGATCTTCGCGCGTAAGAGACAGGGGAGGGGGTCTCCCCCTCCCCGTCAGCCCCACCCCAAATGGCGATAGCCACCACGGTCCACTGCATGAGGAACCCGCCCGGGAAAAAGGTCGTCCCAAGGACAAACCGGGTCTGGCACCAGCCTCATCAGGGAAGGGATGAAGATCGGAACAGGGTTTCAACAGAGCCAAGCAAACCGCAACAGGCCGGCACGTGCGATGCAGCCGGCCGGGGTCAGGAGGAGAGCAGGACAAGCACGGGATCGAGGAGCCAGCGATGGAGATAGTACGCGAGGACCACGCCTGTCGCAAGAGCGACAAACACGGCCCGGTCCTTCGACTTCTCGTGGAATATCCATACGCCGAAGTAGGTCGAGAGGCAGAACCAGGCGAGGAGCAGCAGGCCTGCAAACGGGATCTTCAGGAGGACCGCCCAGGAGAAGAGGATGAGCGGCGCGAGAGCGTAGACCGCCGATTTCATCGTCTTCTCGAACTCGCGGTGGACGTCGACGAAGAGCAGGAAGAAGTGTTCGACGAGGCTGACGGCGAGGAGGGCGACGGCCCCGGTCATCAGGCCCTGCACGAGGACGATCAGGGTGCCGGCTGCGAGAAACCCGATCCGGTGCAGCCCGTCAATCTCCGGCTCCCCCCCCGTAAGGAGGGGTAACGCCATGAAGAAAACCGATGCGACTGCGGCGATCGCGAAGTAGAATATGAGATCGTCGCGCAACGGTTTCTCGTTGAGTTTCTGGAAGACCTGCCCGGGGCCGGAGAAGGTTGTTTCTTGTGATATTTCTCTTGACATGCTCCTCTCCTCCCGGACGACGGCGTTCACCAGTCCGGTTCCGGTATCGATAAAGGAGAAATCGATGTTCTCCTATAAACGTGCTCTGTCTGAATCGTCTACACGTCGGGTCACGGTTGGTTGCAGAGAGGCAGCCGGTGCCCGTTATCGCTCTGACACTATGCAGGGGCCGGGGGCGGTATAGCCCCCATTCATCCTTCGTCCGGGTGAGGGGAGCTCGCTTTTACCGATGGCGGCCTGAAAATCGTTGGTATCAGCGGTGGCGTACCGCCGAGAGGTTCAACCGCCTCTCATGGACGGTCGATGTGAGCTCGAACCGCCCTTCTCCGGGTTCAAACGGGGAGCAGGATACGCTCAACGTTCCGGAATTGATCCCTTCTGATTCCTGAGTTGTGCTGTGAGGTATCCCCGCAGGGTCCCAGACCGTTAGGGTGAAGGTGGCTTTCTTTGCGCTGCTTGGTTTATTTTCTTGGTCACTTCTCCACGAGACAGTGAAGGTGCTTGCTTTCATCCCCGTCTCGATCAAGGAGATGGCGTTCGAAGAAGTTGTGTTTGCCCCGAAGTCGGCCGACCCCTCGCCAAGGAAGAAGACACCACGTGAGTTACTGTCCTGAAAGACAATTTTGCCGCTGGACGTAGTGGTGTTAACGGCAACATCCTCCTGGGCGGATGATATCACATATGCCAGAGCACCAACAAGACCTATCATCAGGATGATGATGCACGCTATTTTCCTGTTCAAAAGGTCATCCCTCCGCTTTAAAAATAGTGCATCCTAGAGATGCATCTGTTTAGACATAATCGAGGTCGCCAATGTAGGGGCCACCTATCGCCGTCGTCGTATCGAACCAGTTGTGCGTCTCGCACCAGAGTTCGTACTGGGCATCGCCGCTGCCCTGCGAATTGAAGCTCACGCTGATGGTGCCGCTGGTCGCCCAGTCGACCCGCTTTTGGGTAGTGTGCGCCACGCCCAGAGCATCATAGACCGTCAGGCGGTAGATCGCCCCCTGACCGTCGTTGTCCACATCGTTAACATTACTGTATGTCGCTGTGAAGGTGTTCTGCCCGGCTGGAGCAGTGACTGATCCCACACCAGCCACGCTTGCTGTGTCGCCGTCGCCATCTGTTGACATGCTTCCCAGGTGGCATCAGTACTGCCAAAACCGACAGAAATCTGTTTCGGCTTTCCATTTTCTGTTTCCTCCATTATTACAGCACCGGAGGAGAGAGAACGTACCTATAAGTAAAGGTAATAACAACTCTCCTTTTGCCTCCGGGCATGCGGGGTCCATCATCCTGTCGTGAACCGCGGATGTGTGGCCCTGCGACTTATGCGAATGCCTGATGCCGGCATCCGCACTGCAACCTCAACGTCGGGCTATTTACCTTTTCTCTCACATCTCTCTACATGTTCGCGGTCTTCTTCGGAAAGCGGAAGGCTGGATACATCCTGCACGGCCCACGGAACCGGAGAGGGTCCCGGCCGGAACCGGGAGTGCCTGGGCTCCACACTCGGTCCTGCTCCCCCCTGGGCGTGCTTACCGGATGTCCATGCGCATGAACCTCGTATACGCGACGGCGAAGAAGGCGACGGGAGAGATGGTCAGGGCCGCAACGCTCGACCATATCTCACCGAGCGTATCTTCAAGGGTTGCCCCCGGGGAGTTGCTGATCCCCTGGATGAGGGCGTTGACGGCCATCTGCGGCGAGAGGAGGTTGACGGCACTCTCGATTACCTTCATCTGCTCGGTGTATGCCGCGATCTCCGCCTGGTAGCCTTCCGATCCGATGTCACCTCCGTATGCGGCGAGGTCGGGCTTTTCCATCATGAGGGCCGTGCCGATATTCGCGGTGGCGAAGGGGACCAGGAACACGAGGAGGACGAAGACGACCACCGAGAGGAGCAGGGCGCTGCCACTCTCCCGGCAGAGGGTGGAGAGGGCGAGCGCGATGGAGAAGAACGTCACGAGGAAGAGGAGGGTGACACCGGCATAGGTCAGGATCATCCAGAGTTCACCCCGGGAGGGCACGAACGAGAAGACGAGGAGCAGCGCGGTGGAGATGAAAAGCACGCTCCCGACGACGAGGGCCAGCAGCGCAACGCCCCCGAGCGCCTTGCCGTTGATGATCTCGTCGCGGTAGAC
>DAIRGM010000077.1:0-7561 GCA_036794525.1 Methanoculleus sp. | reverse complement strand
TCCACGAAGACGTCGAAGTAGCGGTCGTCGTCGAATATGCCGGTATCGATGAGCTCGTACTCCGGCTCGTCGCGGGTGCGCTGCCGGTTCGTGGCGACGAGGTCGTCGTACGGGAACGCCGCCTGCGGGTACTTGTAGAGGTACTTCATGTAGGCATGGGTCGGGGTGTTGTCGAGGTAGTAGTAATACTCCTTCACGTCCTCCCCGTGGTTCCCCTCAGCGTTCGAAAGCCCGAAAAGCCGCTCCTTGAGAAACGGGTCGGCGCCGTTCCAGAGGCTCAAGGCAAAACAGAGCTGCTGGGAGTCGTCCGAGATGCCTGCAATCCCATCTTCCCCCCAGAGGTAGGCACGGGAGCGGGCCTGGTCGTGGGGAAAGTACGCCCAGGCATCGCCGTCGTCGCTGTAGTCCTCCCTCACCGTCCCCCATTGCCGTTCGCTCAGGTAGGGCCCCCACCGGCGCCAGGGCACCCCCTGCTCGTAGACCTGCCGGAGCCGCTCCCCCTCCTCCGTCGCGGGGGTAACATCATCAGGTGACATGCGGCGGGTAGACGGAGACGGGGCGGATATACTTTTCGACGGGGCTGCAGAACCGGGCTCTCCCGGTCATTCCACCACGATGAATTGCCCTCACACCGGGGTTCCCGGCATCCCCGACGAGCAGCCGGGTGCAGGACCGGGCCGGGATAGCGGATCGCCGGTATCGCCGGACTACTCCGCACCCTTCGCCTTTACGGGCGGGACCATCGACCGGGTGGTGATCGATGTCAGCGGTGAGCATTATGTCGACCATGAGAAGGAGGTGGCCGCCTGGATCATGCGGGACTAACACCCCCGCTCCCGCCCTCACAGGAAAAGTATGGCCGGGGCGGATCCTTTTCGAACGGGCCACAGGAAGGAGGGATCCCCTTGAGAGGGCAAGCATCCGCCCCGATCTCTCCTCCGGGCACCGGGACGGCTACAAGGGGGGATTCCTCTCCCTATAGCCCTCCGATGCACGGCCGGTCGTGGAGATGCCGCCTCGTGTGGGCAGTTCCTCTCCTCCTTTCCGTTCCGGCGCACCGGGAGGTAGTGCTGCCACGCGCCGGGCATACCAGCGGATCGCCGGGTTTGCGGTAATCCCATGGGCAAAGACACTGGCCAGGACGGTCGTGATCACGACCGGGCTTATCGTCGGCATCCCGGCAATGCCGCCCGCTTCATCGACGGCGATGAGCAGAAGGACGATTGAGGCGAGTCCCCGCGGACCGAACCACCCCAGGAAAAGGATGGACTCTCGCCCCAGGTGCGCTCCGAGAAGCGAGATCGCCACGGGAATCATGCGGATGACGGTCAGGCTCAGCACCGCGTAGAGGATGATGGTCCAGTCGATACTCCCTATCAGTCCCCCCGCAACGAGACCGAAGATGAAGAAGACCGCAAGATTCAGGATATCCGCTTCGGCCTCCGCGAAACTGACCTCCTCTTTCTGGACCCGTTTGAACGCCGCAGCCGTAGCAAGGCCTCCAGTGAAAGCAGCGATAAAGCCGCTTCCCCCGATGGCATCGGCCACGAGCCAGGTGATGATAGCAAGTGCTAGAATGTCTATCCGCAAGTACGTTCCTGAGATCCACCCGCGGGATAAGGACCATCTCCCCAGCCATCCACCCGTGAACCCGATGGCGAGGCCGACGATCACCCCGAGCCCGATCTGTTCAACGAGTAGAGAGAGGAGGAGGGAGATCGGGGCCACCTCCGCTTCGGCCTCCGTCAGGGCGAGAAAGAGGAAGAAGAAGGGGATGGCACCGCCATCGTTCAGCCCGCTCTCGACGTTCAGGGCCTGCCGGATCCGGACAGGAACCCCTGGATTATTCACGATCGCCTGGCCGAGTCCGGCATCGGTCGGCGCCAGGATCGCGCCGATGAGACCCGCTTCGGCAAGGGTCAGATCCGCGAAGATGAGAGCCGCAAGAGCGATTCCTGCACCGATGGTGAGGGGAAGTCCGAAGAGGAGCAGACGGCCGGGGAACTGCCGGTTCTTCCCGAGCGAGCGGATATCGATCCGGGCGGCATCGGTGAACAGGGTGATGACCAGCGCCACCTCGGCCACCAGGAGGACAAAACTGCTCGTGGCGGGGAGGGTGAGAAGATCGATTCCGCCCGGGCTGAGCAGCACCCCGAGTGCGACAAAGAACATCGGGGCAGTGAGCACGGTCCCCGAGATCCTCCGCGAGATCAGGCTGAAGGTAAAGAGAAGCGCCGCAAAGATGACGACAAATACGGCAGGTTCGACGATCATCTATCGGACTCCCGCGGTCGAGGTTCTCGACCGCCGTTGCTGTCCCTCTCTGTATGTAGACTGCCCCCTCTAGACATCTCCCGGTTGTATCCTGCCGCCCGCTTGCCCATCTCCTCGCCGATGAACATCAACAGCGTGAGACCGACCATTGCTACGACGAGGATCATGATCATCACATCCGGGTCGGTGAAGTTGAGGGCGGCAATTGCCAGCGCCGCCGAGAGGTTGCGCTGTGCCGTCCCGACGCCGAGCACCCGTTTTATATCGCCGCCAGGGCCGCCGAGGACGTACCCGATGACAAGCGAGACCGTCACGAAGATGATCGTCACAAGGATCGCGGTTGTGCCGATAGCTCCGACGAGGTCGGTGAAGTAGACCACGAAGAATGCCACGCCCAGCGTGAGCAGCGATAGGTTGGCTGCCTGGTTCATCAGGGGCAGAAGCCCTGCGGCAACCTCCTTGTACCGCGCTCTGATGAGGAGGGCGATGGCGAGCGGTATGAGCATCAGCAGGACGAGCGACCGGGCGATCGCCCAGGGATCGATCGCGACCCCGGGAAGCAGCAGCGGCAGGACGAACGGCACATAGGCGATCGTCGCCACCATCAGGAGCACCATCAGCCCCACCGAAAAGGCAACGTCCCCCTTCGCCGCCTGCGCAAGTTTCGGCAGGAACGGTGCTCCTGCGGCAGTCCCAAGGATGAACAGGCCGATGGAGAGCCCTTCGGAGAGAGGGAAGACAAGCAGGAGAACAAGCGCGAGCAGCGGCACCAGGATAAAGTTCGCCACAAGGGAGAGGATGACCAGCCGCAGGTTTCTCAACGGTTCGACGATCTCGCGCAGGGTCAGGGAGAATCCCATAGTAAGCATGCTCGAAAGCACGAAGACCACCGTCGCAAGGACGCCGATCGTCTCGAGGAAGACTGTGAACGATACGGTTTCTACCATACCGTCACTCTATCCGCCCTGGAGGGCATACGCCAGTCAACTGCTGAACTGATCTCATGCTCCCCGATCTTACCGTTAATTCAAACATTTTCCCCGGGATCTCTCTTGCGGATGGTAGGCCCGATCACCAGGGGTCAAAGTTGCAGACGTTGTCGATACAGCCCTGGTACATGTTCGCCAGGTCGTCGGCGACGATGTGGGCGAGACCGGTTGTATCGATGACCAGGTTCCGCTCGAGGGTCGTCGCCTTGAACTGCCACCCCTCGCCCAGCTTCAGCCGCTGGGCCAGGTTCGGGAGATCCGCCTCGGTCAGAGTGCGGTCGACGTGGTTCGTATACGTCTGCATGACAAAGGTATGCCCGTCCGGCGAGCGGAGCATGAAGACCGGCCTGCCCGCCAGGTAATCGTACGTGGTGACGCGGCGGATCTGCGTCGGCTTGTAGGCGATCGCGGCCTGCCCCACCTCCGGGGTGAAGGCGGGAGGCATCTGCATCCTTGCGATGAAGTGGAACATGAGGCCGTCGAAGTCACGGGGTTCGCCGGCCAGGAGAAACGTCAGATGGTCCATCATCCAGAAGCGCCGGGGATTCTTCCAGACGAGATTCGACTGCGATTGCTTCGCCAGTTCTACGGGGTCCATGGTGTCGTACTTCTCGGGGGGGCAGGTGCTCAGCCCCGTCGTGTTGTAGACCAGCGCCTCCCACTTTCCCGGCTCGCCTTTCAGCAGGAATAGCTCGCACTGGGGGTAGTTGCGGGCATTCTCGATGTAAAGAGTCTTTCCAGTCTCGATCATAGTTAATCGGCCCAGTCCAGGGCATCAACGGCAATAAACCTTCCCCGTCCTCGGCGTGTCCGCATGCCATCCGTCGCCTTCGTCCGGCAATACGGACAAGGGCCGTCAGGAACGGCACCTTCGGCGCGGACGGCACGATTGTTGGCGAATACGAACATGAGCCTGACGTAATTCTTAAACGAGGAGAGCACGGCAGAACAACAGCACCTTGTGACCGGCGTCTTTGCGAGCAGGGCAACGGCCGGCGCTGCATTGGAGAAGAACAGGGGTATGGGCCCTCGGCCCGGATGACGAACGCCAACGGAATAAATTAGCGCGAGCCGGAAATCCAGGCTACGGCTGGTAATTGACCGAGCCGGGATCCAGCGCGTCCCAGGAGCCTCCCAGTTCGTCCCACATGATCCGCGCCCTCCCCTCGACAGGCGTTAAGACAAGGTCACGGTCCAGGGTCATGGTCCGGAGTTTCCAGCCTGCAGGCAGGCTATTGAGCCGCTCGCCCAGGTTCGGGAGATCCTCATAGGTCAGGGTCGGGTCCATGGCGGTCGTGTAGTTCTTATACACCCAGGTTGTGCCCTCGGCGTCCTCTAACAGGAAGACTGGCTTGCCTTTTTCAAAGGTGATGATTGAATTGCGCTTAAAGAACTTCGACGTGTACTGGACCTTCGTGGGATCGAGGACCTGGGGCTTGCCCGTGGGTAATGGCTCCAGTTCACCCCAGTAATGCGCCTTGAGGCCGTTGAAATCGCGCACGGTTGTCGACGCAGGTATTTCGAGTCTGTCTATCAGCCAGTATCTGCGTCCTCTGGGGGGGTTTAAGGAAGCGCTCTCCACCTGGTATTGTTTCGCCAGCGCCTCTTTATCGAGGCCCTTGTAGAGGGCTTCGGGGCATGAGTCTCCCGGGTCGTTCAGCCCGGTCGTGCCGTACGTCCCGCCTGGACCGCACCACAGTATCACTTCGCAGAAACTCACGTTCCGCAGGTTCGAAAATGCCTGCATGACCATTGTGGCCTTGTCCTGCATGTTCATCTCGCAGCCGGAGATCGGGCTTGTGGCCGCAGGGGTGACCATAACGGTCTGCGCTGCGCCCGTCCGACCGGGTGTGGGTTCATCGGTTGACTTCTTCATCAAATAACCTCCGTTAACGGTTGCGGGAAATATATGACAGACGATAAAAACTTATCCCTCTCCACCCTGACCTGCACGTGTCGTGGTTATGCCATCTGTACGGGTAAGAAGGGTTGGACGTGAAATGTACAGCGACATACATCGTCAATCGACCCTCCGTATCGGTGGACACTCCCACGTCGCATCCACGACTTCCTGGTGCGGGACATACAGGCGCAGAATGGGGAACCATGCGCCGCTGCCGGTCGGCAGCCAGTTCGACTCTTTATCCGTTCCGGGTGATTCGTCCTGGAAGTAGAAGGTCGTCCCGCTATCCGTGTTCTTCCTGACGCCCGGCGCCCGGTCACCGATGGAGTAGCGGTTGATCGGGTTTGGGATCAGGTTCATGTCGGTGCCATAGGCGGTCATCGACCAGAACGCATCGACGGGCGGTTCCGAGCCCCTGGGGAAAGTCACCTCGTACTTATGAGCGCCCGTGAGCGGTTCGCCCCTATCGTCCGTGAAGTTGATCAGGTAGACCGCTTCGGCCGGGTCGTTGGCGGCTATGCCGGCCAGAGACTGGCAGGCGGCCCGCAGGAGAAACTCATCGCCGAACCGGCCCTCGTTGGATGGCGGGTAGCGCCAACCGTTGACGACCGTCGCCCAGGACCCGGCCGCGAAATACTGCCGCAGCAGCAGCATGCCTGCGCCCGCCGCGCGCTGCAGCGCCTTCTTCACCGCATCCGGCTGCTGATCTACGTCGAGATCCGGTCCGATGCCGATCGTCGCGAACTGCTTGAGCAGGATCTCATGGTGCGCCGGAGGTGGGTTCTCCGCCAGCATGGCGTTGAGCGCTTTCCACGGCCCCAGTGGATCGCCGGCCGCTGTTGCGGGCTTGTAGACGTCACGGCGTGCGGGCCGAGGGGCATCGGGCTTGCCCCAGAGGCTCAGCGGCGTCAGCCTGTACTGCGCCTGGAGGGCGTGAACGGCGGGCAGGTCCTCAACTCCGTTCACCAGGGTGCGGCCCAGGATCAACATCCAGGGCGTCGGGCAGGACGGCGTCACCGCGGTTACGCCTTCGGGGAGATCGCCGCGCCAGTCGGGGCCGATGAGGGCATAGTGGCCTGCCCTGGATCCGACGCGCTGGCTGACATAGGCGAAGTTGTCCGAGGTATACCCCACGAGCTGAAACGTCCAGTAGCGTTCCGGCGGGATCTCGGGCACGGTGAGGATCAACGGCTCCGTGCTGAGATCCACCCAGGCGATTGAGTATACAGTATCGTTGTTCGGGCAGCCGCCGTCGCGGTACGTGGCGTCGATCACCTCGGAAGCATGCCAGAACGTGTTGACCGGTGCATACGGTACATGCTTCGGGTCCTGGGGTATATTCGTCCACTTGTAGCGGGTCTGCGCATTATAGACGTACGGGAAACCGTAGACGAACGCCTGCAATGCCAGTGAGTAGGTGTTCTCCGCCTGCCAGTCAAAGACCGCGGGCGCAGCAGGCGCCGCTGCCTGCGGAGCCGCAGCTGCCTTCACCTCGAGGTCGTTCGTACCCTCTGCCGCGCCGAGACCCGCGCCGATACGCTTCAGCTCGTCGGCGGTCAGAATCCGGGCGCCTGCTCTCCGGATGCTGTCCTCGATCTCTCCGGCAGACTGCGGGTCGATGAAGAGGCCGACGGCCACCGCACCGGGGTTCAAAGCATGGCCCAGGTGGGTCGCCCGGACGTTCAGCTCCGCGGGGCTGCCAACCGGTTTGCCGGCGACGGCGGTCAGGTTCGCCGCAACGCGCTCGGCCAGCGCCGCGACGTCCACGCCCGAGGTCGAACCGATCTCGATGACGCTGACGCCAACCTCCCCCTGATCGTTCTTCGCGAGGACCAGAATATAGCTGGCGTTGACCATCCGGAGCCGGGAACGAAGCCGCTCGATCGTCTCCAGTGCAGCGTCGGCCGCTGCCCTGCTCGCAAAGACCCCGGCCACCAGGTGCTGCTGTTCCGGGAGCGGCTCCGGTTTCAACACTCGCTTTTCCTGTTGTAATTCCATTGATCTCACCTCATATGGCGTTACATAATGCCTGGATTGGGCTGCTTCAGATGACGTGCCGCGCCTCTGGCTCTCTCCAGCTAGAGGTTGCCCGGGCCGACTTGGAGTACCGCCGGAAGCATACCTGCCAGTCAGGCATAGTATGGATGGAGACCGGGTGCCCTGATAAAAACACCACATATCTGAGAGGTAACCGGTTTTGGGGCCATCCCTCCCCACTCAAACTGTCCATGCCCTTCCAGCTCTCGGTGCCTTGCTGTCCGTACTGACACCGTGCTTCCATTCCGCTCCTCTTCCATTACGGCCTGATCATTGCGCCATCTGGTCGATCGCCGCCGTCACGGCGAGGACGAGCGCGTCGTCGTGCCCCGGCTCCACCTCCACGCCGTAGGTGTCC
>DAIRGM010000076.1:0-7603 GCA_036794525.1 Methanoculleus sp. | reverse complement strand
CGATCGAGGTCGCCATCGCGAGCGCGGATAGAGAACTCCGCAAGCAGGGACTCAGGAACGAGGTCTCCCTCATCGCCTGCGGCAGCATCCGGGAGAGCCCGGACGTCATGAAGGCGATCGCCCTCGGTGCGGACGCGGTCTACCTCGGGACCGCGGTGCTCGCGGCGATGGGCTGCCGGGTCTGCGGGAACTGTTATCAGGGCCTCTGCCCCTGGGGGATTGCCACCCAGCGCCAGGATCTCGTGGACCGCCTGAACCCCGACGTGGCATCGAAGCAGGTCGCGAACCTGCTCCACGCCTGGACGCTCGAGATCACCGAGTTGATGGGTGCGGCCGGGATCACCAGTATCGAGAGCCTGCGGGGCAACCGCGACCGGCTCCGGGGTTATATGCTGGATGAGGGCCTTCTTGACGTTCTCGACGTCAAGCCGATAGGAGCGTGAGCAGCATGACAAAACAGGTCACGATCGATGCGAAGGGAGTGCACTACACCCCCTTGAACCAGCAGATCAGGAAGGCTATCGAGGACGGCGCCGACGAGGTCGTCGTCAACAACGTCCTCGGGCAGCGGTTCATCGGCGACGGTCTCCATGGGAACGCCACGATCCGGGTCAACGGTGTCGCGGGCGGCGACCTCGCCATGTTCATGAGCGGGCCGACGGTCATCGTCCACGGCAACGCGGAACACGCGCCCGGCAACACGATGGACTCCGGGAAAGTGGTGATCCACGGGAGCGCCGGAGATGCGGTGGCGCACAGTATGCGGGGCGGCAAGATCTTCGTCCGCGGAGATATCGGTTACCGGGGCGGGATCCACATGAAGCAGTACGAGGCGCAGCGGCCGATACTGGTCGTGGGAGGGTCGGCACAGACGTTCCTCGGCGAGTACATGGCAGGCGGCCTTCTCGTCGTCCTCGGTCTCGACGGGGTCATGAAAGCCCGCGAGATCGGGAGCGGGATCCACGGCGGGGAGATCGTCATCCGCGGGGACGTGGACGACGCCTGCCTTGCCGCAGGGGCAAAGAAGGTACCGCTCACCGATGAGGACCGCACACGGATCGCCCCGGTGCTCCGGGAGTTCGCGGACGATTTCGGGCTCGACCCCGAACCGCTGGTCAACGCCAGTTACACCCGGATCGTTCCTGCGAGCGCACGGCCCTTTGCCGGGAAGTATACGTGGGAGTGATAGGCATGGAGATGAAGACTTACAAGGACCTGGAGTCCGAGGTCTGGGCTACGGGCCACTGCTCCGGGTGCGGGGCCTGCGTGGCGGTCTGCCCGGCGGACGCTCTCCGGTTTGTACCGGGGAACACCGATGCGCCGGTGAACAACTGCTACTGCAAGGCCGAGAACGACAGTGTGCCCTGCGGGGCATGCTACGCGGCCTGCCCGCGGGTCAACCTCGCGGAGCAGGGGAGGATGCTCGGGTCTTACCAGGAGATCGTTGCGGCCCGGTCGGTATTCCCGGTCGAACGCAAGCAGAGCGGCGGCGCGGTGACGGCGATCCTGGTCAACGCCCTTGATGAGGGGCTGATCGATGCGGTCGTCACGGTGACGAGAGACCCCTGGACGATGAAACCGTCCTCAGCGGTGATCACCGCCTCGGATGCGCTCATCCAGCACGCCGGGAGCCGCTACTCCTGGTGGGTGCCGCTTCTCGCCTCCTTGAAGGAAGCCGTGGTCACCCGGAAGTACCGGCGCATCGCCGTCGTGGGCGTGCCCTGTGCGGCACGGGCGGCGCAGGCGATCCGGGCGAGCGATCACGAACTCCTCCGGCCCTACGCGAAGGCGATCCGGCTCGTGATCGGCCTCTTCTGCACGGAGACCTTCGACTACGCGAAACTGGTCGAGGGGAAACTGCAGTCCGAACACGACATCGAGCCCTGGGAGATCCGCCGCCTGGACATCAAGGGCAAGATGGACGTCTACCTGCAGGACGAACGGCAGATCTCCATCCCGCTCGCCGAACTGGAGGAGTCCGTCCGCCCCGGGTGCCGGGTCTGCACCGACTTTACGGCGGTGGAGGCGGACGTCTCGGCCGGGGCCGTGGGGTCGCCGGACGGCTACACGACGCTCGTGATCCGGAACGATATCGGCAAAGGGTTCGTCGACCGGGCGGTCTGGCAGGGGAAACTCGCGACCGGCGGCAGCGTCGACCTCACCCTCGTCGAGCGCCTGGCCGCGAAGAAAGCAGAGCGGCGGGCGGAATAACCTCTTTTTTACCTCGCACGGCCCGCACCAGGACCGGCCGGGTTGCCCGTTGCCTCCCGTCCGGCGGGTAGCTGAGGAACCGCCGCCCGCCGGAGCAGGCGTGCCGGACGGTGAGGAGGAGGAAGTCCTTCTCCCGGGCGCGGATCGCCAGGGGCGTCGACCGGGTAAAGCAGTTCCTCTTCGTCCCCGCGAACGCGGAGACGACGAGGAGGACCGACTTGATCAGGAAGATATCGTAGAGCACAACGCCCTCCGGCGACGAGAAGGGGACTGCGAGGAGGAACGGCAGGACCCAGGTGAGGAGACCGAAGCCGAGGGATTTTGCGCACGCTGTCGCGTTCCTGAACAGAAGGGAGCACTTCGGCGGGATATACCGATCGCAAGGGCGCCGGGGATGGTGCAGCGTTGCCGCCCCCGGTCATCCCTTCCCTTGAAGACGGTGTACCCCGTCCCGGTACACGCGGTTCCGGTCCTGCGGTCCATCAGAACAAGTAATTTTACTATAATACAGAATAAAATGATCAAGTTAAATAGTCATAACAATAATAAAATTGCGTTGTGCGGAGACCGGGCCCTCCCTGCACAGCATCGAAAACGGAGGAATCTAGATGAGTATACCAAACGAGGATGCCGTATCACCGGTCATCGGCGTCATGCTCATGCTGGTGGTGACGATCATCATCGCCGCCGTGGTGAGCGGGTTTGCCGGCGGACTGGCGGGGGAGACCAAAGTCGCCCCGACGGCGTCCATCGATGTTAAAATTTACAGCCTTGAGAACTATGGGGCAATGCCCTCCTATGGGGGGAGCGGATACTATTGCCCCGGTATCGTCATCGAACACCTCAGCGGCGATGTACTGCCCACAAAAGACCTCCAGATAGTCACCTATTTCACGAATGCGTCTTCAGGTGACGTTGTGAAGGGGGGGCTCGAGGGTGAAGTTGCCGTCAACGGCAGTAGTGATGCGTGGACGGCATGGAACACAACGAGCTACTGCGGCATCCTGTTTTTGAACGATCAGAACCGGTTCGGATGGAATACCATTCGGGACACAGAGTCCGGGAACAGTAACTGGTTCGGGAACATCTCGGCCACGTTCAGGCCGGGGGATATCCTCTGCGACCCGCACAACTATGCCGGCAACTACAATGACAACGACGGACCCGACAACCCGCACATCAACCCCGCGATGAATAAACTCTTCGGCGTGAACTGCTCGGACGCTTCATCAGGCTTTGTACCGGGAGCGGTTGTCGACTTAAAGATCCTGCACAAACCAAGCGGGAAGTACGTCTTTGACAGAGAGGTGGTTATCCGATGAGGATCGAGAACGATTCTGCAGTCTCACCGGTCATCGGGGTGATGCTCATGCTGGTGGTGACGATCGTCATCGCCGCCGTGGTGAGCGGGTTTGCCGGAGGTCTTGCCGGAGGGGCCGGAAAAACCCCCCAGGCATCGATTGAGGGTACGGCCGACCTGGTTCAGCACCAGCTCATCTTCGAGCACAAGGGCGGCGACGCCTTCACGCTCAGGGACGTAAAGGTGATCCTCGCCTCGGAGGATGCCAAGACCACACTGACCACGGCGGATGTCGGCACAAATGCGGTCGCCTTTGAGGAACTGGGGGCCGCCGACAACATGATCGCGACGGGAGACAAGTTTGTCCTCGAGGGAGTAGCCCCCGGGTGGACCGAAGGCATCACATTCGGCAGTATGACTCTCGTCAAGAACACGAAGACCAGGTGGACCATCGTCGACAAGGCGACGGACAGGATGATTGCATCGGGTTCGATAGCGCTGGTATGAACCATCAAAACCGGGAGGGCACGAGAGCGGCGGGATGTGGGGTCCCTGAACCCCGCTCTCCGTCCTATCCCGACAGGGCCTGTGACCGCCCGTGCGGGCGGGCTGGAGCCTGCCCGGAACATGACAACCCCGGGCAGAGCCCCGCCCCGGCGCAGAGGTCCGGGAGCACCGGGATGCCCGCAAAACCCGGGCGAAGAAGAACCGGAGGTACGGTAAAATGGCACGATATTTTGGGTATTCCCCGAAAGGCACCGTGAAGGATGCCGTCGAATCGTTTGAATCGAAAACCCAGGTGCGGAGCGCCGCGGGAACGCTGCTCGGGACCGTCTACGTGGACGTCTCCGACGAGGAATGGGCCGTCGCCATCGCCTACGGCAGGACGCACCACCCGAAACTCAGGGGTCCGGAACCCGTCTACGAGGTCAGGTACGCGCAGCGGACGGAGGAGCCCGGAGAGACGAAGAGGATCGACACCAGGGAGGAAGGTGCGTGCGCCATTACGGCGGAACCGTTCCCGTCGGTGGATGAGTTTATAATCTGGGCCCTGGGCGAAGAGAAGGGTCGGATCAGCGGCGCCACCGTGTAAAAGGGCCGGAACAGCGATATCTGGATGAGAGAACCACCCCATGCCCGTCAGTGCTGGTTCAGGCCATGATCGTGGTGTGACCCACAGCCGGGGCATTGTTCCCGGATACTACACCGCCCGGCCGGGATATCCACAATCGCCCGCCCGGCAAGGCCTGCCGAGTTTGCAAGCACGGCGAGCGTCCCGGCCTGGTGCGCTATTGCGCCGCCGGCAGGAGAGAGGAGGCCGAACGCGGCAAGCGCCATCATTGCAAACGAGAAGAGAAGGGCGAAGAGGACGTTTGCGGAGATCGTCCGCGCCGTCCTCTTCCCGAGCCTGATGAAGCCGGGAAGCGCTGCAAGCCCCCCGTGCATCAGGACGACGTGCGAGGTCTCAAGGGCGACCGTATCCTCGCGTGAACCGATGCCGACCCCAACATCCGCCCGGGCAAGCGCCGGTCCGTCATTGGTCCCGTCGCCGACGAAGCAGACCCCCCGGCCGCCGTTCTGGAGGGTTTTCACAAACTCCTGCTTCTGTTCGGGCAGCAAACCGGCATAAACCGCATCTTCGGGTATTCCGGCCTCCGCCGCGACCCTGCGGGCAACGTCCTCGTGGTCTCCGGTGAGCATGACGACCGTCCCGATCCCCTCTCTTCGAAGAAGGTCGACGACCGCGGCCGCCTCAGGGCGGAGCCGGTCCCGCAGCCCGATCACGCCGATGACCTCCTCGCCCAGCCCCACAAAGATCGGTGTGACACCGGAGGCCGCAAAGGTGTCCTGGATCTCCTGAGCCTCCGCCGGCAGGGGAATGCCGGTCAGAGCGAGGAGACGACTACTCCCCACGACGATACGGTCCGCTCCGGACCACGCCTCGGTCCCCCCTCCCGGATGCATACGCATTTCGGTCGCTTCCGCCGCGAGCCCCTGCTCGTGTGCCGCACCGATAACCGCCCGGGCGACGGGGTGCTCCGATCCCGCCTCCGCTACGGCTGCCAGCCTGAGCACCTCCTCAGCCGTTCGCCCGCAAAACGGTACCACCTTCGTGACATGCAGGTCGCCGAGAGTCAGGGTGCCGGTCTTGTCGAAGACAACCGTATCCAGCCTGGAGCAGGCCTCCAGGTACTCGCCGCCCCTGATGAGGACTCCCTTCCTGGCACCGGCTCCGATAGCGGCAAGAACCGCAGACGGGGTTGCAAGCAGGAGGGCACAGGGGCAGGCGACGATAAGAAGGGCGATTGACCTCTGCAGGTCGCCTGTAGTGAGCCAGACCACGCCGGCAGCCACAAGCATCACCGGGGTGTAGACGGCCGCAAACCGGTCGATGATCGGTCGGGACGGAGGCCGCCGCTCCTCCGCTTCCCTGACCATCCACATGATCCTCCCGTAGGCCGAGCGATCCCCGATGCGCAGGACCGTCACCTGCAAGGCGCCGTCGTGGTTGATGGTTCCGGCATACACCGTGTCCCCGGGTCCCTTCTCCACCGGGATGCTCTCCCCGGTAAGGCGGGATTCGTCGACGGCCGACGTTCCGGTTACGACCGTTCCATCGACAGGCACAACGTCGCCGGGGCGGACCAGCACGCGATCTCCAGGACCGATCTCGGAAAGCGCCATCCCGACGATCGCCCCATCGCGTATGACAAAGGCATGCCGCGGGGTATCAGCCGCAACCGCCTCGATATCGCGCCGCGACCTTCGATGGGCGTATTCTTCCGCCGTCTCGCCGAGCGCCATGATGAAGCCCAGTTCCGCGGCGACGGTGAATTCACCCAGGTACAGCGAAGCCGCAATTGCAATGCTCGCCAGTTCTCCCACGTTTCGTTGCCGGTGGAATAACCCCTGCACCGTTCCCGCGACAATCGGAAGACCGGTCAGCACGAGCGATCCGAGAGATAAGGCCATTGCCGGGATCGGCAGGGAGAGGGCAACGTGCTCGGCCACGAGAGACGCGCCGAGAAGCGCGCCGGCCACCCCGATTCTGGCGATCTCGCGGGCGTTCAGGTCGCCCGACCCGCAGGAGGGCGAGCAGGACCATCCGTGTGTGCTGCACTCGTGAGCCATCGTATATCTGTCAGATGGTAGCGTTGATCTTTTGCAGAACTGCGATGAGGCCTGCAACCTCCTCGTCGCTCAGGGCCGACGCAATCTCTTTTGCCAGCTGCAGATGATGGCGGTGATGGTCGAGAAACGCATCCTCCCCTCTGGCTGTGAGCTCGATGATGTAGGACCGCCGATCTTTTTCCGCGGGCGTCCGGCGGGCGAGCCCTCCTTCCTCCAGCCGGTCGACGGTGACGGTGGTCGTACCCGTCGTCACGCCGAGTCTCTGTGCCAGGTTCTTCATGTTCATGCTGCCGTGGTGGCCCAGGACCTCGATGGCATGCGTCTCCGCAAGGGTGAGAGGGCCCGCCTGGATCACCGACGCTTCCCAGGATGCGAAGAGGTTGAAAAAATCAACCAGTTCCGCGCTCAACTGCTCAATCGTCTCCATGCTCGTCACTCGTATGATAATAAAATTATTTGATATTCATACTATTTAATTATCAATGTATCCCTTGGTGCAAACCGGATGCACCCCCGACGCCCGTCCGATCGCATATCTCACCGGAGTCCCACGCTCCTTCCACGAACACGGCATCGGGCGGTATGCCGGTTCACGCTCCGGAAGGCCGATCGCGGCGATTTGGACCGGCGGCGGAGCACAACGATGCGGGGTTCCCCGGATCGGGTGCGGCGGTTCCGATCGGGGCAACCCCAACCGCCCTCATCTGCCCGGCAGCAAAGCCGCCCACCCCGATCTCCGGGTGAGCCGGTGCTGTTTTTTCCCTCCGGCCGACGGGAAGAAGATAGCCGGCCCGCATGGATTTAAGTGTGTCGTGCAACACCCCCGGGTGAGAAGAAATGTTTTTGGGATCCTCATAGAGAAGTGCGTCCCGTGAACATCCATGAATGCAAAAAAGATCCTTGCCGGGGGGTTCATCGGCGGTATAACCCTCCTCATCGTGAACTTCGTCATCTCGGCGC
>DAIRGM010000016.1:22347-42469 GCA_036794525.1 Methanoculleus sp. | reverse complement strand
AGCTCATCGATACCGGCATATTCGACGACGACCGCTACTTCGACGTCTTCGTGGAGTACGCGAAGGAGTCCGTCGAGGAGATCCTGATAAGGATCACGGTCCACAACCGGGGGCCGGACGAGGCGTCCCTCCACCTGCTGCCCACCCTCTGGTTCCGCAACACCTGGTGGCTCGAGCGGGGCACGAGGAAGCCCCTCCTGAAACAGATGGAAGGGCCGCCCGGCACGAGCGTCATCCACGCCGCCCACCCGGCCCTTGGAGACCGGTACCTCCACTGCGAGGGCGCTCCCGAATTGCTCTTCACCGAGAACGAGACGAACGCGGAACGCATCTTCGGCACCCCGAACGCCTCGCCGTTCGTCAAGGACGGCATCAACGACTGCATCGTCTCCGGCAGGACCGCGGCGGTGAACCCCGGCCGGACCGGGACCAAAGCCGCGGCATACTTCACAATGACCGTTCCCCCCGGCGAGAGCCGGACAATCCGGCTGCGGTTGAACGAGGCCCCTCCTGCAGCAGGGGCGGAGGCTCCTTTTGGGGAGAGATTTGAGGAGATCTTTTCTACACGGGAGAGGGAGGCGGACGCGTTCTACGACAACATCACCCCGCCGTCGGTCGGCCCCGATGCGGCGAACGTGATGCGCCAGGCGCTCGCCGGGATGCTCTGGACGAAGCAGTACTACTTCTACGACCTGGACCGCTGGCTCCGCCAGCACGGGTCCAATATGGCGCTCGGCAGCCGGTGCCCTGTCCGGAACAGCCAGTGGTTCCACATGTACAACGCGGACATCATATCCATGCCGGACAAGTGGGAGTACCCCTGGTACGCGGCCTGGGACCTCGCGTTCCACCTGGGCGCGTTCACGATGGTCGATCCGGGCTTTGCAAAGCAGCAGCTCGAACTGATCCTGCACGAGCGCTACCTCCACCCAAACGGTCAGATCCCGGCCTACGAGTGGAACTTCAGCGATGTCAACCCGCCGGTGCACGCCTGGGCGGCCCTCTTCATCTACCGCGTCGAGGAGGAGGTCTTCGGCGTGAGCGATACCCGGTTCTTAAAGACGGTGTTCCAGAAACTCCTGATGAACTTCACCTGGTGGGTGAACCGCAAGGACCGCTACGGCCAGAACGTCTTTGAGGGCGGGTTCCTCGGCCTCGACAACATCGGCGTCTTCGACCGGAGCGCGACGATCCCGTCGGGAGGTTACCTGGAGCAGTCCGACGGGACGGCGTGGATGGCGCTCTACTGCCAGAACATGCTCGAGATCGCCATCATCCTCTCCGCCCACGACCCGGTCTACACGGAGCTCGCCGTCAAGTTCTACGAGCACTTCCTCTGGATCGCGTCCGCGATGAACCGCATGGGCGAGAACCAGGAGGGGATGTGGGACGAGTGGGATGGGTTCTTCTACGACCTCCTGCACCTGCCCGACGGGAGCGCGACACGCCTGCGGGTCCGGACCCTGGTGGGGCTCCTTGCCCTCTGCTCAAGCACCGTCTTCTCCCCGGATATCTTTCAGGGGTCTTCCGTCTTCAAGGAACGCGCACGCTGGTTCACCGAGAAACACCCGCTGCTCACCGCCAGCATCACGTCGCCCGGCCGGTCGGGGTTCCACGGCCGCCGCCTCCTCTCCCTGGTGAACGAAGAGCGGCTGCGCCGGATCCTCGCACGGATGCTCGACGAGAAGGAGTTCCTGAGCGACTACGGCATCCGCTCCATCTCCCGCGTCCATGCAGAGGAGCCCTACACCTTCGTCCTGGACGGGCAGGAGTTCGGGGTCGAGTACCTGCCGGCGGAGTCCAACACGGAGATGTTCGGCGGGAACTCGAACTGGCGGGGGCCGATCTGGTTCCCGATGAACATGCTGATCATCCGGGCCCTGCTCAACCTCTACGCGTTCTACGGGAACAGTCTCACCGTCGAGTGCCCGACCGGGTCGGGGCGGTGGATGAACCTCTACGAGGTGAGCGAGGAGGTAAAGAACCGGCTCGAGCGCATCTTCCTCCGCGACGGGAACGGTCGGCGCCCGGTCTTTGGGCGGGCGGCGAAGTTCCAGGACGATCCGCACTGGCGGGACTACCTCCTCTTCTACGAGTACTTCCACGGCGACGACGGCGCCGGTCTGGGCGCGAGCCACCAGACCGGGTGGACCGGCCTCATCGCCCGGCTCATCCAGATGTACGCGTATATAACGCCGGAGATAGTCCTCGCACCGGCGGGACAGCGGTTCATCTACAGGAAGAGTGCGGCTCCTCCCCCGGAGGCGCCGGTCCCCCGGTGAGGCGCTCGCCGGCCCACTCCTGTTTTTATACGAGTGTTTCCAGAGATACTGGTACGGTATGCGGGAGACCGGGGAGGAGACAGTTGAGCACGCTTGAGTCGTATCTCGATGCGCTGCACCAGGGGGTCTTTCAGGTCGTCGTACCGAAGGCCCTGGTGACCGAGCCGCTCGAGCCGGGCTGGAAACAGTCCGCCATCAACGTGCCGAGCCCGGGTACCATCGCGAGTTACCGGAAGGGCCAGTACCACGCTCACGAGACCGTCTCGGAGTATCATGTCCACATGGACCGGTACGACCCGGAGAAGAACCCTATCATGCACCTGATCGACGACGCTCCTCTTGTCCTCATGGTCCACGAGACGATGGAGACCCTCTTTGTGACGGGCAGAGATGCAAAGCGGAGGGATCCCCGGCAGCGCCTTGCCGACCAGCACATGAGCTGGAAGCTCCGGATGGGCCTCGGTGCGGTTCTGCTCGCGATAGGCGCCGTCCTCCTCCTCCTGGCGGTTGGTGAGACCGTACTCTTCTTCACCGTGATCCTGCCCTCCCTCGTTCTCATCCTCGGCCTCCTCACGATCGTTGAGGGCGTCCGGGAGAGGGACCATAAAGAGCGTGCAGGCAGGGAGATCGTCCGGGGCGGTATGCTTGCGGGCGCCGGTCTCGTTCTCTTCGTCCTCTGGAAACTCTACCTCGTCCTCATCCTGCTGGTCCTCATGGTCTGGTTCTTCTCCAGCGCTGCCGTCACGCTGCTGCGGGTGGTCCGGGAGCGCCGAAGGCTGACGAAGGGGTTCTGGTATACTCTCGGCCTGGGGCTGAGTTCGCTCGCGCTCGGGATCCTCGCGATCGTCCTGCCCGACGAACTGGTTGAGATCCTGCTCGCCCTGCTCGCCGGGCTCGTCCTCGTGGCGGGCGCGTTCACGCTTCTCGATGCGTGGGGGTTGAGGAATGCCGCCCGCCTGATGGAAGAAGGCGATTCTGCTTGATGACCCCTTCCGACCGGGGGCTTTCTGCCCCTCTTTGTCGTGAGTTCCGGGATGGGGGCAGTCGGATACCGGGTTCCCCTGCCGTTTTGCCTCTCGCGATCCTCGTGCGACTGCTGTCGTTCTTCCCGGAGGTCACGGTTCCCTTCGGTTCTCCGAGGATTGGGGAGCATGTGCCTGTACCGGAGCGAACGTCCGGCTCCCGGCAAGGCGGGTGCGGGCAGGAACGCCGGCCTCGACGGGGTCGCGCTGGAGAATGAGATCCCCGACTGGATGGAGGTGTTTGCCGATCCTCTCATAACTGAGGTCTTCTTCAACCTGATTGACAACTCCCTGCGCCACGGGGAGAAGACCACGACGATCCGCTTTGCGTTCGGGATTCGCGACGGGAACTGCGTCGTCGTCTGCGAGGATGACGGCGACGGTGTTGAACCCGGTCTCAAAGAGAAGATCTTTGAGCGGGGATTTGGGAAGAACACCGGTTTCGGGCTCTTTCTCTCGCGGGAAGTCCTGGGTATCACCGGCATCACGATCCGGGAGAGGGGAACCCGGAACGGGGGCACGGTTCGAGATCACGATACCCCGGGGGCAGTACCGGGTTGGCCCGGCGTAGGGGCGGGGTTTTGTCTGCCTAATTTTCCATATACTCTCTTCGCTTCTCCTCCCAGTATGCCTTATCTTCAGGTGTTATTGCACGCAACACCCTGCACGGATTTCCAACGGCGATCACGTCGTCCGGTATGTCGTTCGTTACGACAGAGCCCGAACCAATGACCACATTATTCCCGACGGTCACTCCCGGATTGATGACCGTGTTCGCTCCAATCCAGACGCTGTTGCCTATCGTTATCGATTCTCCGTACTCAAGATTCGCGTCCCTCGCCTCTGCGTCGATCGGATGTGCCGCGGTATATATGCCGACACGAGGGCCGAGGAAGACATGATCGCCTATGGTCACATCACAGACATAGCAGGTCGGTCTTTCTCTCCCGGTAAAACGAGCCGTAAATGCCGATGGGGAGCTCTCGCTTCAATCTCTCGAAGCGAATGCGAGGTGTGTTCTCCCTGGTCGAGCGTCCCCCCGGAGGAGCCATTAAGAAAGTATTATCACCGGGATATTATAATTATTAGTTACAAAATTCTAACTGATGTTTGAGATAGGGTTAATATCAGTTAGCCTTATGTAACTAATATCCGTGTTGAGGTGAGGTATGGAGCAGGCAGTCGTTGAAAAATTCCTGGACGAAGTTCCCTACGAGGCCCGGGCCGCCGTGACGGAACTGAATAGCGATCTCCGGTGGGCCGTGTACGTTGCCCTGGTGATCGAGGGCAGGAAGTACTTCAATGAGATTAAAGAGGAGTTCAAAGCGAACCCGAACACCATCGGCCCTGTTCTGAAAGGTCTTGCCGACGGCGGGCTTGTGACAAGGAAGATCGCCAAACTCGAAGATTTTGCCGATAAACGGAAGGTGTTCTACGAGCCGACTGCTCTGGGCCTGAGACTATTTCGGGTTCTGAACGATGTTGTCATTCCCGGGGGGCAGGCGCCCGGGGGTTCACGTGTCGGGGTGGAGGCGGGATCGGCTGCCGGCACGGGGACGAGACGGGATACGGGAGTCCGGGGAAGTTACGCGAGGGAACCGGAGATGACAACACCGGGGAGTGTTGCGGAGCCGGGGATACGGTGGGGGCGTGTAGGGCGGCCGAGGATAACGGCATCGAGGAAGGCTTCGGTGGCGGGTAAGCCCCGGGAAGTAACGAGGGGAATCCGGGGCAGGACGCTCAGAAGAAGAGCAGGGTAATGTATCTATGACGGAGGGGATCGCTGCCCGGCTGGCGGGAGCGGTTCTGACTAGGTTTATCGCGGGGCTCGTTGTCGTAGCCCTGCTCCTCTCCGTCCCCGCCAGTTCGCTCCGTTACCGGGAGGGGTGGCTTTACCTGGGCGTTCTCTTCGTACCCATAGCCTTTGCAGGCCTGTATCTCCTGAAACACGACCCGGAGCTCCTCGAACGGCGCATGAAATGTGGTCATCTTAATTCGACGAGTCCAGATGGCTACATGCAAAATGACGTGATTAACAACCAATTCCCGCAGCTTTGATTTCATTTGCGAGTTGATTTTGCCAATCACCATTCAATGGTATGTACAAAAGGCCTTGAGTATCTGATGGAAGTTCAACGCCATCCTCATAAAGAATGATTACATTTTCCCGACCTAGCAATCCAATGAAATAGCCGAATTCAAAAATAACATTCTGCCTTGCTCTTTTCTGTAAACGGTCTAGGATCGTATTTTTCCATTGGTTATTTGCGATGAGTGTACCCTTTTTAGTTTGGAAACTTGGGGGCTTGTGAGGTGTATTTTCCTTTGTGCCGATATCATCTCCGGTCAATAGTATTATTGCAAAACGCACCGAATTGCCATAGTGCTCGACTTTTTCGATAATTGTTTTGCCCAGATTTGCCTGTTTGTGTAATATTATCGGCTCTAATGAAAGTTCAGTGAGAAAATCTTCTACTTCATTTTTCATTAGTTCATTATGTCCGTGAACGATGAAAACTCGCCTATCTTGCTTTTTGGATTTATTTGTTATGTTTGCCTTCATTTCCAGTTGTTTAATGCAATCGTCTAAAATATTGAATGAGTCTTTAAGCAATCGTCCTGTAGAAAACGAATTAAATCCGAAAACATCAACATCATGTTCCTTTTGAAGTTTGATGAATTTTTTAACATACAAATTTTGCGTACCAAATACGTGGTCCAGTAATGCTAGTGTCTCATTGTACCACTCGCGTACCACTGCATCCTCTATCCCGCAGGTTGCTCCTCCAAATAAATCACGAACAAATTGTTTTGCAAGGGGCCGATTAAAGTCTTCACCATGCCTGTCTTTTAACAGTTTTTCAGCTGTGTTTCTTTGCTCCCTCAAATTCTCCGATAGCGCTCTCAGTTCCTCTGATGAAAACGTTCTGCTATCACCCATTCTGTTCCCCTTATCAGCAACTAATTCTTTAAGATCGAAAATCAACTGGTATAAATTCTCTTCTTGGAATGCTTCTTTCGTTAGTTACAAATCATAACTTTCCAGTTGGAATAAATCTGTCGAAACAGGTTGGCTCCTGTATCAGCAATCCAAAACGATATTGTTGAGTACTGCGGTGACTCTAGGAGGTGTATTTACTCACAGTGACTGCTTGAATCTGGTACGGGAACGGATTTATTCTGAGGCAATTCATCTGCTTGCAAATGGAAGGGAGAAGTTGAAGACATGGTATTGCTTTGAACCCTGAGACGTTAGCGGGGGTGCGGTTCCTGCGGTCCCTGTGCTCGCATTGGGATATATTATGACACAAATTAACACTCTCATAAAGAGGGCTAGTGGAGTGTATATTCCTTCCACGGCACTGCGTGAAGAGGGACTTTCGACATGAATTTTGCAATGTCGTCTCTCCCGAAATACGTGGGCCTCCCTCTTGAATCTTGTGCCATGAGTACAATGGGCATTCCTGGAAAGATGGGCTGAAAACTTGCAATAGCTTTCTCGGCTTCGTGCCTGCTATCAATGATGTGCTTCTTTACGATAACGACGGCGAAGGTCACCCCTTGCTCTTTGATTACAGATCCTTGAAATTTCATTTTTTCCTCTTATTACTGGAATAATCTCTATTTAATTCGGCCAAGTATATATGCTTGATCCGCGCGCTGTGAAAATAATATTCCCAAAAGGATTAAATTTACAATCTAAACTATTATATCTTTTTTCTAGACTAAAAACGGTTTCATGAAGATGAGAAAGAATTTACATGGGGTTGAAGCCATAAATTATTATGACCTTTTCACCAGAAGCAGCATTCTTTTTTTTTGCCGCTGTTGTCCTCGCAATAATCACGTCGCTACTTGGAAATTGGTGGATTAGTGCATACTATCATAATCTTTCGCAAAACAATGGCACGTCTGCAAATACAAGTAATCTGTTCTCAGGGGATAATTATCGCACTCCTCAAAAAATTACGCTATTCATTTTGGCAATTTACATCATTTTTATGAGTATTGCTTTCATTTGTGTTCAGGATTCTAAAGAGAACTGTCAGGATACTTCAAATATTACTGTGATTAATAACTACAATACATACTATGTAAACAACTCATACAGTACAGTTCAAAGAACCACTACAGGATGTGACCGCTGTGACTGCCTTTCGATTAATGCGCTTAAAGAATTCTTAAATGGTAAACAAGTCGTCCATGTCCTTCCTTAATGCGCTTGAGCAATGTTTCTGTCAATCCAACAAATAGAACGTATTTTAAGTTTATCGCTCTCTCGTCAGAACAGTATGCTGCTAAGGGGATTCGAACCCCTGTCGTCGGCGTGAAAGGCCGACATGATTGGCCCCTACACTATAGCAGCGAATCTATGCACCGAAGTGCTATACAACTTGGGCGTGTGCGGATAAAAAAGTTATGCCTGGAGGAATCGGGCCGGCGGCCCGGTTCTCCTTACCCGTAGATCGGGGTGCCTTCCTTCTGGGTGACGGCCTTGTAGGCCGCCATCAACTGCCGGGTGATGGGACCGGGCTTGCCGTTCCCGATGACCCGGCCGTCGATCTCGCGGATCGGGCCGATCTCCGCCGCGGTCCCGGTGACGAAGACTTCGTCGGCCGCGTAGAGGTCGAAGTAGCCGAGGTTCCGCTCGACGACCGTGAGCCCCATCGAGGCCGCGATCTCCAGCGTGACCAGGCGGGTGACGCCGCGCAGGTTGTTCAACGTCGGCGGAGTGATGAGTTCCCCGTTCTTGACGACGAAGATGTTGTCCCCCGAGCCCTCGGCGATGTGGCCCTGGGTGTCGAAGAAGATCGCCTCGTCCATGCCGTGGTAGTTCGCCTCGATCTTGGCGAGGATGTTGTTCAAGTAGTTCAGACTCTTGACGTTCGGCGGCATCGACTCCGGCGGGGTGCGGCGGACCGAGACGCAGAGCGCACGGAGACCCTTCTCGTAGAGATCGCCGTACATCGCGCCCCAGGTGACGGCGATGACGATGACGGTCGGCTTCGGGCACTTCCGGGGGTCGAGGCCGAGGTCGCCCTTGCCCCGGGTGACGATCGGGCGGATGTAGGCGTCCGTTAAGTTGTTCTTCCGGAGCGTCTCCTTGATCGCCTCCGCCATCTCCTCCTTCGTGATCGGGACGGCAAGGTCGATCGTCTTTGCCGAGTCGTAGAGCCGTGCAAGATGCTCGTCGAGACGGAAGACCCTGCCATTGTAGGCGCGTATCCCCTCGAAAACACCGTCGCCGTAGAGGAGCCCATGGTCGAAGACCGAGACCTTCGCCTCCTCTTCGGGGACGTATTTGCCGTCAAGGTAAATTATCATGGGAGTAGTGTGGTATCGATTCGCTTGTATGTTTTGCGCTTCGTGCTGCCGGCGGCACGATGGCGACCGCGGTGCATGGCCTCTAAGGCGGTCGGCGGGATCGGTTCCCACGGTGGAAGAGTAGCGCAGGGTGCTGATCCCCCTTCACGGGTCGCGTGCGATAACGGGGATGAGCAACGGACCGGCCTCACGCAAGTTCCAAAAAAAAGTGTCGCGGCCCGTCAGCCCCGGCAGCAGTCCACAAAGTGCGCGAGCATCCCTCTGCTCGTCACCGGGTGGAGGTGCGTGTAACTCCCGATCGTCCGGTCCCGGACCGCGCCGTCGAAGCCGTCCCGGATCCCGCTCCCCCGGCTCAGCCGGTAGGCGAACCGCGTCTCCGGCGCGAGGTCGACGCTGCTGTAGTGGAACTCGTGACCGCGGAACGCCGCCTCGCCTACGGGGCTTTTCGCCGCGCTCGTCCCGACGACGTAGCCGAGCATCCGGCGGGCCGGCATCCTCGTTGTGCCCTTAAAGACCCCGGCGAGTTCGTAGGTCTCCTCCTCTCCCGAGCCCGCGAACCCCGGGGCGAGGACCATCCGGTCGGTGAGGTAGATCAGCCCGCCGCACTCAGCATAGATCGGCACCCCGTTCCGCGAGACCTCACGGAGCCCCTCCCGCATCGCGATGTTCGCCTCGAGTTCCGCGCCGAAGAGTTCCGGGTAGCCGCCGCCGAGGACGTAGCCGTCGGCCTCCGGCAGCCGGTCGTGGACCGGGGAGAACGGAACCGCCTCCGCCCCGCACGACGAGAGGATATCGAAGAGATCGGCATAGTAGAAGTTGAACGCCTCGTCGAGCGCGACGCCGATCCGGACGTCCGGCTCGACAGCCGCGTAGATGGAACTCTCCTCCGCCGGCGGCTCCCCCTCCCGTGCGAGCGCGAGGAGTCCGTCCAGGTCGACGTGATCGGCGATCATCCGCTTCACCGTCTCGATCCGGGTGAGGAACTCCCCGTGCTCCTGCCCTTCCCGGTAGGGGACGAGGCCGAGGTGGCGCATGGCAAGTTCCATCTCCTCCGTGCGGGGGATGACCCCCACGACCGGGATGCCGCAGTAGTGCTCGATCGCACGGACGGCCTTCTCCCGGTGCCGGGTTCCGGTGACGTTGTTCAGGATCACCCCCCGGATATCGACGTCCGGGTCGAAGGCCTGGAAGCCCTTCACGATCGCCGCCGCGCTCCGGGTGATGCTCCGGGCGTTGACGACTAAAACGACCGGCAGGTCGAGCTGCTTCGCGATCGCAGCCGTGCTCCCGAGGTCGGTGAGCGCTTCTGCGCCCTCAAAGAGCCCCCGGACCCCCTCGACGACGGCGACATCCGCTCCCCGGCACCCGTGGGCATAGACAGCCCGGACCTCCTCCGGGCTCATCACGTAGCCGTCCAGGTTCCGGCAGGGCCGGCCCGTCACCCCGGCGAGGTAGGAGGGGTCGATGTAGTCCATCCCCACCTTGAAGGTCTGGACGGCCCGGTCGGTCGAGAGGAGGGCCGAGAGCGCCAGGGTGATGCTCGTCTTCCCGCTCCCGGAGCGGTCGCCGGCGACGAGGAAGGACTTCATCGCATGCTCCGGAGGACTTCCCCGAACTCGCTTGCAACGATATCCCGGACGCCGAGGGTCTTCGGGTGCAGGTCGATCTCGACCATGACGTGCCGGTGCCCCAGCTCCCGGAGCGGCGCAACCTGCCGGGGGCCGTTCGTGACCGAGAAGACCTCGATGCCTTCCGTGTACTCCGGCGGGACGGCGTGCGGCACCCCGACGATGAGGGCGAAGTCGGGGTTGATCTCCCGGAGCCGCTCCCCGACCGCGGTCCCGTTCGCCCCGTACTCGTCGAGCGCCCCGAGGAGTTCGGGGTCGACCCCGCGCTCCCGCATGCCGGCGAGGATCCGGTCGGCGTCCTCCCTGACCTTCGGGAGACCGCGTTCCTCGAGGTTCGCGACGTAGGTGACCGCGGCACCCGGGCAGGCGTCATGGAGCGCGATGAGTTCGTCGGCGAACATGTAGGCGGTCTCTTTCTTCGCGTTCATGACCGCCACCCCCGTAGCACCCGAGTCGGCGAGTTCGAAGAGCCTTCTTGCCGCAACATGCTTGAGGTCGCCGCGCTCGGGCTCGATGTAGGCCCGGGAGGCCGCTCCCCGCAGCCGCTCGACCTCGTTTGCCTTCGCTAAAAGGTAGCGCTGCCGTTCAAGTTCGTCGGCGCTGATCCAGCCCGCGGCAGCGGCGGGCTCGAGCGTCGCAAGCACCCCGTCGATGTTCTCCCGGAACCCGGCGTGGATGTCCACGGCGATCGCCGGGGTCTCGACCTCCGCATCGTGGATCGCGGACTGGAGGTCTTCCCCGATGATCATCGAGACGCACGTCCCGACGACCGCCATCCGCCGGGGCGTAAATGTCTCCTCCGCGTAGCGGAGCACCCGCATCAGCGGATCGTGCCCGCCGAAGATGAACTCGTTGTCGGCAAGCGACGTCGTCAGCACCCGCATGCCGTCCTCTTCGAGGAGACGGGCGTGTTTGAATGAGCAGCCCGACGGGCCGTGGAGGATCGCCACGTCCACCCCCAGGTCGCGGGCGGTATACAGCGCCGCGACGATAGAACTCGGTCTTGGTTGAATGTAGTCCATGCTTATCTCCACATCTTTACCGCGAGGACGATCGCGCCCGCCGGGGTGAGCGTTCGGGCGGCATCGAGCCCCTCCTCGAGTGTCGCCGCGGGATACCCCTCCCCGACATAGACCGTCTCCGCAGGAGCGACGGTCGATACCGTCCGCAGGATCTCGTTTCTGGAGAACCCCTCGCAGACCGCCCGCGCCTCCTCGCCGATGACGAGGGTCAGCGGTGCGCCGCCGGAGAGTTCCCGCGCGTAGCGGGCGGCTTCAATGGTGGTCATCATGTTCGTCCCGCTGTTTGCGTTGTCGACGATCAGGATCTCCCCCTCCCGCCGGGCCGCCATCCGACCGGGCAGGGCGGCGAACCGCCCAAGGGGAGAAGGATCGACCCCGAGCACGCAGGCGGTCGCGGACGCGAGCGCGAGCGGCGTCCGGTAGCCCGGAAGGGTGCAGAGCGGGTTCTCAAACGACCCGGCAATCCCGTTCCCGGAGTAGCGGCAGGCCGTCCCCTCGAAGGATACCATACTGTCGGCCGCGACCGCTCCCGGGAGATCGATTCCCGGCGGGAGCACGACCGTCCGTGCCCGGGAGAGCAGCCGGCACTTCTCCGCGATCGCGCTCTTTTTCCCCGCCGCGACCGGGTAGTCCTCCGGCGAGGTCAGCACCGCCACGTCCCCGGCGGCGGCGACCCCGAGCGACTCCTCGGCGACCAGCCAGCCGCCGATCCGTTCCGCCTCGCGCACCGCCGGGATCAGGGAGGCCGGCGTGATGCTCCTCCTCCAGAGCCGCTCCCGCTCCGGGTAGCGGTAGGTCCCGGTCGAGGTGTGCAGGACGCCGGGCCCCGGCAGCAGCGCCGCAAGGGCGTGGGCGGTTGTGGTCTTCCCCCGCGCCCCGGTGATCTCGATGAAGGGGTGCGGGAGCCGGCCGTCGTCGAGAACCCGCTTCACCATCTCGTGGTGCGAGACTGCGGGGCCGTGGCGTCGCAGAAGCGGGTGATCGGGATCGAGGTGGACCGGTGCGGTGACGAGATCGTAGGTCCGGCCGAGCGCCTCCTCGACCGTGATGCCGGCCTGCCCCCGGTAGACGTCCACCTCGTCCACCTGGTGGCCGGCACCACGGAGTGCTCCGGCGAGTTCCGCCCCGCCGTGGATAGTATCCAGCACCAGGATTCGCATATCGTTCAGGGTTTCAGTTCGGCGATCGCGTCGGACGCGTTCTTCAGCATCAGCTCGGCGAGGAGCGGGTCGCTGCCGATGGGGTTTGCGTAGACGAGCGGCACCGTCTTCCCGTTCATCCGGAACTCGCCCTTCCGCTCTCCTTTCAGGAGGCCGAGGATCTCGGGGATGTCCTGTTCGATATGGACGCCTCTTGCGAGGAAGAGCGGGACGACGACGAGCATATCGATATCCTCGCTCCGGAACGCCTCGAGCTGTTCCCCCACCGTCGGGGTGTTGAGGCTCATGAATCCGGGTTTGACGATGTAATCGCCCGACTTCTCGGCGATGAACTTCGCGGTGGTCTCGATGAGTTCCTTATTGTAGGGGAGCTTGCTCCCGTGTCCGACCAGTAACATGCCTTTCATAGTCATATGTTACAAGGTAATACGATACGACATTAAAATAATTACCGATTGGGTTTAAGGGCTCCGGCTCAAAATCCATCTGGTGACTGACTTCGAACGGGGGATCGCCCACTGCATCAACCGGCTCTTCACGCACCGGCGGATCCACGGGTCCGCCTGCCGGCTCAAGCAGAGCAGGTTCACTACCCCGTGCGCCGATGCCTTCCATTGAGTACACGCCGACAGGGACACCGTCCACCCGATCGATGCCATCTCCGCGTTCATCCGGAAGACCGGCCGCTGGAATCTCCCTGCCGTGGAGTTCCGGTTCGATGCGGGGCTACTAAGGGAACGCCCGGGCATATTAAGAAACGGTCTCCGGCCCTGCTGTGCACCCGACCGATCCAGTGCGGAGTACGACCTGTCGTGACCCGACACAAATATCCACTCTCACCACCAACTGATGGAGAAGTATGATGGAAGCATATGATCGTTTTGAGCTTCTCATAAACGATCGGATCGTGAAAACACCGGTAGCGATCGCATCCATGGCCGGGATCGTGGATGCAGCATACGTCCTCGAGCGGGCGGATCACGTCGGGGCGGCTTTCATCGGAGGCTACTCCATCGACGCCCCCACCATCGAGGCAAGCCGGCGGATGGCCGGGGAGGGCCGAAAAGAGTTTTTGTACGACGACCCTCTCGAAGCGCTGGGCCGCGAGATCGACGCCCTGAAACAGAGCGACGTTGTCGCAGGCCTCAACCTCCGTGGGAGCACGCCTGCCTCCTACGCCGGGGTCGCCCGGGCGTTCGAGGACGCGGTGGTCTACGAGATCGACGCCCACTGCAGGCAGCCGGCGATGCTTGAGGCCGGGTGCGGCGAGTATCTCCTCCAGCACCAGGCGAGACTCGTCGAGATCGTCCGGGCGCTGAAGGCCGAAGACGTGACCGTCTCGGTGAAGATCCGGGCGGGTGTCGCCGCCGACGACGCCGCTCTCGCCCGCACCGTCTGGAAGGCGGGGGCGGATATCCTTCACGTCGACCTGATGGACTTCGGGCACAACAAAGTCCGCCAGATCCGCAACGCCTCCCCCCTGATGCTGATCGCGAACAACTCCATCACCACCTTCGATAAAGCGATGGACGCCTTCTCCCACGGGGCCGACCTCGTCTCGCTTGCCCGGAAGTCCGACCCCTGGACGCTTGCCGGCCTCGATGCCGCCATCACCCGGTCGGCCGAGGAGGGGGGTTGGTACAACGCCCCGAAACAACTCTGCCGCGGCGGCGATATCAGGGCGCTCGCCTTCTGCTGCATGCCGGTGAAGGCCTGTCCGCTCCTCCCGGCCCTCGAGAGGGTCGGGCTCTCCCGGGACGATTACCTGAAGTTCAAGCAGGAGGCGGCGAAAGAGACCCCGCTCGAAGACGGGAAGAGCACCTGTTTCGGGAGCCTCGCCTGGTGCTGCAAGATCAGTTCTCCCTGCATGTTCCGCAACATGACGCTTGAGAAGGCGGGCATCTCTGCGCGGGAGTACATGCGGTGCAAGCACCACCTCGCAGAAAAGATTGTGCACAGAATATTCGATGAAGAAGAGTCCGTCGATGAATCGAGCTGAACGTGCGCAGATGGCGATGATGCTCGAGGTCTCTGCCTACCCGAAACCCGGGAACGTGGACCGGTGCCATGACTATCCGGACACCCGTCTCGAGCACTTCCTCGCGTCGACGATCCTCGCCCGCCCGGTCTTTGATAAAGCCGAGAAGACCGGCGGCCGGGTCGGGAGCCTCATCCGGGAAGCAGTCATCGCGACGAACGGCCACTCCGGGGGGAATACTCATTTCGGGGCGTTCATCCTCCTCATCCCCCTCGTCGTCGGGGGCGACATCGAGGGGGCGCAACGCGTCGTCGCCGCAACCGACGTCGAGGACGCGGTCGAGTTCTACGCGGCATTCGGCCTCACGAGCGTCCGGATGGCGGAGAACGACGACCTGGACGTGAACGACCCTGCCTCGGTCGCCGCTATCCGGGAGCGGGGGATGACCCTTGCCGATGTCATGGCCTACTCGGCGCCCCGGGACATGGTCGCACGGGAATGGACGAACGGATTTGCCCTGACCCGCCGGTGCGCCGACCTGCTTCACGCGCACGGGTGCGGCAGGGAGTCGATCGTCGCGGCGTTCCTCGACCTTCTCGCCTCAGAGCCGGACACCTTCATCACGAAGAAGCACGGGGAGGCCGTGGCGGAGAGAACGATGCGAGCCGCGGCGGAGGTGCTCGACGGGAGGCGGGATCTCGCCGCATTCGATGCCGAGTGCGTTGCCGACGGGATCAACCCGGGTTCGATCGCCGACATCACCATCGCCGGGATATACGTGGCGCTCGGGGAGGGATGGCAGTGGGACTGCTGACCGAGGGGATCAACGAGGTGATCGCGACCACCGACCACAACGCCGCTCCGATGGGGATCATCAACCGCGGCGGGTCCCTGCACATGGTCCTCTTCCGGGGCAGCCACACCGCCCGGAACATCGCCCGCGACCGGTGGGTGGTGGCGAACTTCACCTTCGATCCGGTGATCTACGTCAGAACTGCGTTCGACGATCTCCCGTTGGATGCATTCGTCTCCGAGGAGATCGACGGGACGACCGTCTCCCGCCTCCGTGACGTGGAGGCCTGGGCTGCGTTTGCCGCCGACGTGGAGCGGTCGAGCGGCGAGTCGATCGTCGTGCGGCTCAACCCTTTGAAAGAGGAGGTGCTCGGTCTCCGGCTGCACCCGGTGAACCGGGGGTTTGCGAGCATCGTGGACGCGACAGTCCATGCCACCCGGTTCGTCAAAAACCGCGACCCATGGCTCGGGCAGCTGATCGAGCACCACAGCGGCCTTGTCCGGAAGTGCGGCGGCGCCCGGGAGTGGGAGGCGCTCGAACTCCTCGAAGGGTACATCGCCGACCCGACCCGCGAGTGAGAGCCGGGCCTCTTCCCGGGGGTGCGTATCCTTACCGGCCCCCATAATTTGTGCAATATAATAATATCTATATATGAGAACCGACCACGAACCGCCCGCAGGGAGGTACCTGGTAATGGCGAAGATCTTTGATACATTGCAGAACGACGGCAGGTTCAGCCAGCTGGTCGAGATCATCCAGACCCTCAGCGAAGAGAAGACGCTACAGGGTGAAGGGCCGATGACGTTTTTTGCCCCGGTCGACTCGGCGTGGGATGCGATCCCCGAACCGAACCGGTCGATGATCATGAACGACAAACAGATGCTCTCGCACCTGATCGACTTCTTCACGATCGGCAATCACAGGTGCACGCTTGAGGCGCTCCTCAAAAAGAACGTCGTGCAGACCGTCGAAGGAAACAACATCATGGTCAGGAAGACCAACCAGGGTACGCAGGTGGACACGGCCGTCGTAATCGAGGGAGACATCGAGGCGGAGAACGGGATCATTCATGTCCTGGACAGTGTTCCCTTTGCGACGCTTGCGCAGGCCGAACAGGCCTACCTGTCGACGAACGTTTGAACCCGGGCCGGAGAGCATCGTCCGGCTGGAAACCTATTTTTTCTTCCCGGCAGAAGACAGCGGCAGGATACAGCGCTCCTCTCACCGGATACCCTCTCCCCGGGCCGGCATTATCATGCCAGTAATATTATATATCCAGTAAAATAATCCAGGAGTTACCCATGAAGAGTATCATTGAGACAGCCCGGGAAGACGACCGGTTGAGCACCTCCGTTGCGATGCTGCAGGCCGGAGGGATGGCGGAGATGCTCCAGGGAGGGGAATATACCGTGTTGTTCCCAACGAACGAGGCATATTCCGGTTTCTCCCGGGAGGCAATGGAGACCATCACGGCCGATCGGGAGCGGCTTTCCGGTATGATCCTGTACCACGTGATCCGGGGCAAACTCACCACGCACGAACTCGCGCAGATGGAGGCGATCAGGACGCTGCAGGGCGACCACCTGGACCTCACGGGGCCTCCTCATGCGATACGGGTGAACGATGCCACCGTCATCCAGCCCGACGTCGAATGCACGAACGGCATCTATCACGTCATCGACAGGGTGCTCCTGCCGCAAGTGGTCGAGGCACGGGTGAAACGATAGGTTCCCGGCCGGGGAGCGTCAGGCAGTGTGGATCGGCCGGCTCACCGGACCGTGCGGGCCTGCCCGTAGTTATATATACCGTGCCCCCGCAACTCCCGCGGGAGTTGGTTCGCATGAAGAGTATCCTCGCGACCCTGCGTGACTCGGGATCGTTTGACGTCTTTCTTGACCTTGTACAGGCGGCCGGCATGGAGGAGCGGTTCGAGAGCGACGGGCCTTATACGCTCTTCGTCCCGGACGACGATGTCTTCCGGGAGGTTCCCCGGCCCGAACTCGAGGCCATCCTCCGGAACGCCGACCGGCTCGGCGATACCCTGAACTACCATACCGTCCCCGGTGTTCACTCCATGATCGATCTCCTCGGCATAGGGACGCTCCGGTCGCTCCAGGGCGATGACCTGACCGTGGAGGTTGCGCCGGAGGGGGTGCTGGTCAACGGCGCAGCGGTCGTGGAGTCCGATGCGTGGTGCACGAACGGGATCTGCCACGCGGTCTCCGCGCTGCTCCTGCCGCCGCCCGTTGCAAGAACGGTCGCCGTACACGGGTAGCCGGAACGTATAAATAATCAGGTACGGTTAGGTGCGCGTGGAGAGAGCAACATGAAGAGTATCATCGAAACCCTGGAGGACTCCGAGCATCTTGGTGTTTTTCTCGATCTGGTCCGGATAGCGGGGATGGAACCGATGCTCCGCGAACGGGGGCCGTTCACGGTCTTCGTCCCGACGGACGAGGCGTTCTCACGGGTCCAGAAGGATCGGATGGATGAGATACGGCAGGATGCGGACAAACTCCTCCTCATCGTGAGTTACCACATCGTGCCGGGGCAGCTGACATCGGAGGACCTCCGGAGCATCGCCGCCGTACGGTCGAGCCTCGGGACGGATCTCGTCATACGGTCGTCCGACCGGGGGATCACCGTCAACAGTGTCCCACTCGTCGAGACCGACGCGTTCTGCACGAACGGGATCTGCCACGCGATAGCGTCGGCGCTCGTCCCGCCGACACTGGAGATCGTCACCCCCTGATCGGGCTACCGCTCTCGCGGCAGGCGGAACCGCCCGTCCCGGCGGGCGATCCCGACGGCGGCAAGAGCGCTCTTCTCCTTATCCTTGATCTCGAGCATGATGTCCATATCCGCCGGTGCGGTCGCGGCGAGGAACCGCTCGAAGTCGACAGCATCAAGGCTCTCCGCGTGCCGGCCCTTTCGCCCACCGGGCATCGGGGTGCTGTAATCGACCATCGGGACGCCGTCTCCGGATCGCCAGGTCGCGCCGGAGAGTTCTACCGCTTCGGCCACCCCGGCGCCGGAGGGATTGACCAGGTGATGGAAGACGTCGAAAAGCACCGGGATGCCGGTCTCCTCGTGGATACGGAGGCAGTCGACCAGGGTGTAGCGCGAGTCGTCGTTCTCGACGACCAGCCGGCGGAGGATACTCTCGTCGAGCCCGGAATACACGCTCGCGAACCGCTTCATGGCGGATTCGGGGTCGCCGTAGACCCCGCCGACGTGGATCTGGATCTTCGCGGTCTCATCGAGGTGCATGGCATCGAGAAGAGCGGCGTGGTAGCTGAGTTCGGCGATGCTCTTATCAACGATATCGAGGTCTTTCGCGTTGATGACGACGAACTGATCGGGGTGCATGGAGACTCGCATATCGTGCTCGCGAACGAACCGGCCGATCTCGCGAAACCTCTCCGCGAAGGCCCCCTGCCAGTCGGCGGTGCAGACCGGGTGCGACGCGAACGGCACGAGGCCGGAACCGATCCGGAAGAAGAGGAGGCACTCTCTCTGGTTGAAACGGAGGATCTCTGCGAGGCACCTGAGGTTCTCCCGGACGGTCTCCTCCAGCCGTTCGCCGGAGTAGGAGGAGAGCCGGAACGTGCGGCCCGAGGAGCAGCCGATGCTCCGGTTGATGCACGGGTAGCCGATCTTCATTCCATCAAGGGTGACGCCCGCCAGACTTCAACCTTACCGGCAGGTATACACGCCCTCGCTCTCGGCGACGAACCCTTCGCGGGCGAGGTCGCCGAGGATCCGCTTCACCCGCCCGGGTTCTTCGCAGAGCCGGAGGATCACCTCTTTCTCCGTGACCGTCCCTTCATCGAGGACAAGCGCGAGGATCCTTCCTCTGATCTGGCGGTCCGACCCCTCGAACCGGCTCTGCCGGGAGTAGGACGCGCTCCTCCGGTTCGGGTTCGCCGTCCGCTTCTTCAAGACCGTGCCGTAGTCCATCATCGCACTATACCACTCCCGCGGGTTCTTGCGGTAGAGGGCCAGTTCGACGAGCGGGAGGATCTCGTCGTCCCGGACACCCTCCCGGTCCTGGAAGAAGAAGTGGATGAAGATCCGCCGGATGTTCGTCTCGACATAGACGACCGGCATGTTGAACGCATACGCAGAGATCGCCGCCGCGGTCGCCTTCCCGATCCCGGGGAAGGTCGCGAGCGTCTCGACGTCGGCGGGAAGTTCGCCGCCGTACTCCTCCGTCACGCGCCGTGCGGTCTCCTGGAGCGCGATTGCCCGGCGGTTGTAGCCCATCCCCTGCCAGGCGCGGAGCACCTCGCTTCTCCGGGCACGAGCAAGGCTCCCGAAGTCCGGGAACTGTTCGATGAACTCAGCGTATTTCACGGCGACCCGCTCGACCTGCGTCTGCTGGAGCATGATCTCGGAGACCAGGATCCGGTAGGGATCGGTGGTGTGCCGCCAGGGGAGGTCGCGGCCGTGAGCCCGGAAGTACGAGAGGATGAGGTCGCGGAAGAGGTCGATAGTCTCCGGCGTGGGCCCGTGCGCCCGGGTCTCTTCGAGGATCCGCTGTTCGAGGTCGTTCTGGTCGGGGTCGAGGCTGCCGATCACGGTATATCATCTGTCTGATGGGGGCAAATAGGTTGGGCATATGATCTGTAAGGTGGTGAAGTTGCATTTTCCCCGGCTCAAAAGGACATCTCTTCGCATCTATAGGGGTTTAAATTCTAAGTCTGACCGATGAAAATGGTATCGGGTCTGTAGCAGCTCCATACTCGGCTTTCCACCTGATATCGCCATTGGGGGAGGGGGCTCGCGGGGAGGGGGGAGCATCCCCCTCCCCTGTCTCCAACGCCCATCTCAGGTGCTTTGGATCTGGTTAAGGAGCTCTTCCCTTCACCCCCCCCCCCCCCCCCCCCCCCCCCCCCCCCCCCCCCCCCCC
>DAIRGM010000016.1:0-22337 GCA_036794525.1 Methanoculleus sp. | reverse complement strand
GGGAGGGGGGAGACTCCCTCCCCTGTCTCTCCCCCGTAGGGCTAACATGCAACCCCCACCCCGCCCGCGCTTCGCGCTCCTCCCCCGCCCCTCGGGGCGGGGGCAGTGCGTGGCGATGTCCAGTGGAAATCCGTGTATGGATTTTTTACAGGCTCAACACAAATTCCATTGATCTAGATCAGAATTTAAACCCCTATAATACGAAGAGTTATTCTTCTGGACAGAAATCCGCTAGAACGCTCTCGTTCTCACAACGCGACCCGACGAGCTCACTCACCCCTCCCGCGCCCGCATCACCGTGAGCCGGACGCCCGCCTCGCCGTCGAGGTCGAACGTCCGCTCCTCCCCGTGCGTCCGGCAGAACTCCTGCAGGTCGAGCATGTGCCGGAACCCCGCCGCCGCCTTCTCGTTCTGCACCAGTTCAAGCGGCGGCTCTAAGAGCGGCCGGGGCAGGAAGACCACGCACTTCGCCCGGCTCCGGGTCAGCGATACGTTCAGGCGGTTTCTGCTGTAGATGAACTCGGCCTCGCGAAGGGCGGTCTCGACGTCGCTCACGCCGTAACTGATGATCGCGCTCTCCGCCTCCTGCCCCTGCATCTTGTCGACGGTGTCCACGAACGGCGGGTACTTCCAGGTCCGCACCCCGGCGAGACTGTTCTTGATGGCGCCTATCTGGGCGTGGTGCGGGCTGACGATGAAGAGCCCGTGCCGCCAGAACCGGTAATCCCCGTCTTCCGTCGCCGGATACCGTTCTCCTGAGCCGGGGTCGAGGAGCCTCTCCCGGAGCGCTCCGGCCAGCCGGGCGACCAGCGCCGCCTCGACCCGGTTCTCCACCGTCGTCCGGACGCCCTCGAGGACGCAGAGCACGAGCGGGTATGCCGGATCGAGAACCCACTCCTCCCCCGGTGAACCGGGGGCGAGAACGATCCGTTGCCGTGCGATATCGCCGGTTGCGGGAGCGTACCCGGTGCCGTAGAGCGTCTCCGCCGGGAACCCCGAGAGGGTGCGGTTCATCCGCCAGTTCTCCTGGAGCTGGCAGGTGTAGACCGGGCGGGAGGGGTCGTCGCGGTGCCGGAGGTAGGCGAAGACGGAGTCTTCGAGCCCGGGGAGGCCGTCAACCGGTGCCGGATACGCCCCCTGGACGACCGGCGGGAGCTGGAGGTCGTCCCCCGCGAGGACGAGCCGTCCGCCCTGCCCGAGCATCGGGAGCACCATCGCGAGTTCCGCCGCCCGCATCTGCGACGCTTCGTCGACGATCAGGAGATCGAGGGACGGGAGGGACTTCTCGAGTTTTGCGAACCCGTGCACCGTCCCGCCGAGGAGGAGGGCAGGGTAGCCGACGACGGTCTCGGCCCGGTCGTGCGGCAGCACCTCGAGGCTCCGCTCCCCGCCGGGTGTCCGAATATCCCTCAGTTTGTAGATCGGAAGGCCCGCGGCAAGGCCGAACTCGTCGACCGACGCCTGCACCTTGACGAGCAGGTTCTCGACGGCCGCGTGAGTGAACGCCGCGACTCCCACCCGGATCCGCTCCCCGTGCGCCCGCCGGGCTTTGACGAGCGCGAGGATCGCCGTCGCGAGGAAGTGCGTCTTCCCGGTGCCGGGCGGCCCCCAGACCAGGGTCAGCCGGTTCTCCGTCACGTGCGAGAACGCCGTGTTCTGGCTCCTCGTGAACCCGGCATCGCGGGCGAACCGCCCGGCGTCGGCGGCGACCTCTCCGGGCTCGGGGACCGGCGCGGCGAACCCCCGCGGGTCGCGGAGGAGGCGAATGAAGTCGTTCTCCGGCTGCTCGTCGAGAGCAAGGAGGCGGTCGATGGAGCGCGGGGCGGTGAAGTCCGTGAACCGGGGGTGCAGCACCGCGAGATCGCCCTCGGCAAACGGCGCGTGATCCCGGGGGTAGGCCACCTCCAGCACAAGCCCCCTGACCTCCCCGGCCGTCCGGTCGACGATGGTGTCGCGGACCCTCGCGAAACAGACCCCGCTGTTCCCGGGGTTCGGGCTCGCCCGGTAGCGGAGGTCGTCGAACGCCCGCTCCGCCTCCTCGCCCGCCGGGTCGTCCGGCACGAGGAGGTAACCGAACGCCCGCGACTGCTCGAAGAGCGCGAGATCCAGGGGGCTGAGCACCTTCCAGAAGTTCCCCTCGCTCTTCTTGAGGGGGATGCTGACGCCATCCCGGACCCTTGCCGCCCGCGGCCCGCTCCGCAGTTCCTGCACCTGCCGGGCACCCATCGTCGACTCGTACTCTGCGATGAAGAGGAGACGGGATATCTCGGGCGTCGCGGCCTCCCAGGAACCCGGGAACCGGAACTTCTCCGCCCACCGCACGAGTCTCTCCTTCGTCCGTTCGCGGAGCCCGTCGAGGACGCTCCCCGCGCCGAGCAGACGGCGCGAGACCTCCTGCCGGACCCAGTCGAGAGCCTCCGGCCGGTTCCCGTGCCACGCCATGATGATGGCGTCGCTCTTCATGGCGTTGCCGTGCTCGCTCCAGAAGAGGGAGCCCGGGTCGAGCCGGTACGCGAACCGGGAGGAGGGTATTGCCGCGAGGACCTCGGGCAGGCGGAGCGTGAACGGGACGGGAAGCGCGAACAGCCGCCGGATCTCTCTTGTCAGGACGACGATCGGGAAGGGGACGGACGTGTTCGGGTGGCTTGACCCGAGAGCGATGCCGGGATCCTGGTAGTAGAACCGCAGCCTGAGGGCGTCCTCAGCCGTGACGGGGTCGTCGAGCGCCTCTTCGAGCAGCCGGGTGAAGAGTTCCTCCTCGTAGGTGTCGTAGACGTAGGTCTGCACCGACTCCTGCCCGGCCCAGTCGCGGCCCCGGTTGTAGTCGTCGACGGCCGCGAGTTCCGCGGCGAGAGCCCGGACGAACTCCCGGCGCACCCGGGCGCAGTCGCCGGGGTCTTCCGCGACATAGATCGCTTCGTTCGACGGCGTCCCGTAGACCGCTTTGCCCCTGCTCCGCCGGAACCCGAGCGCGTATACCCGGCCGGAGACGGGGTCCTTCTGGAGCGTCAGGGTGACGGCGATATCCTCGTAGACGGGGAGCGCAAGCGAGGTCGCGGCGAGCGGAATGATCTCTCCCGTCGTGAGCGCCCGGACGGTCGCCCGCAGGCGGTCGCCCTGGCCGGCGAGCGACCCGCAGTTGTCGAGGCGGCAGTCGCTCTCCGGATCGCGGAGGAATTCGGCGAGGTCGGAGAGCGCGTTGATCGGGAGCCCGCCGTCCCACGGGGCTTCGCGGAGGTAGCGCCGCCCGCCGGACGAGAGGCCCGGGATCTGCGAGACCGAGGAGGAGGCTTCTGCCTCGGCGCGGCAGTGGGCGTAGAACTCGCAGGACTCGCACCGCGACGTGAGGTGCCAGGGCACGTCCTCCGGAGGGGCGGCGAGGATGCCCGGGAGACGGTGGCGGAGGAACTCCTCGATCACCCGTTTGTTGAGGGAGAGGTCGAAAGGTTCCGGTTCGTCCTCCCCGTAGAGCCATATCCCCGCCCGGTTCCGGTCGACCGGGAGATCGAGCCCGAGCAGGTCCAGGGCGTGATCGAGGATCAGGACGTACAGCGTCGCCTGGATCCGGTGGCTGACGCTGAGTTCTTCGCTTGCCTTGATGTCGATGATCTGGAGAGACCCTTCTTCATCGGCCCTGATGAGATCGGGGCGGCAGGGGGAGAACCGGTGCACCCCGGGATCGAGGCCGTAGTTCTTCAGGAAGTGGATCGAGGCCGGGATGGTCGTCTGGTAGATTGCCTCGCCCGGGGAGAGGAGGGGGAGGAGGTTGAAACTCTCCTCGATGGAGAACGACCTCTCAGAGATCGGCCCCGCCCCGTCCGGGAGCCGTACCCTGCCCGCGAGTTTCGTCCGGATCACCTCCTCTTCCCACCGGATGCCGGCATCAAGGAGGGCTCGCGTCACCGGGCTCGTATCGATCGCGGCCGCCGGGATGCCGGCTCCGGGGCGCTCCTGCTCCGGGGTCGCGTGGTAGCGGAGATGGCGTTCGCAGTCGTGGTAGAAGAACCGGCCGATGAGCGACGGGCTGAGGTTGAAGCGTGGCATGGACGAACTCGGGGAGGACTCCCTGTTGTGGTTCTTTGTTTGTGCGGGCGTGGGAAAACAGTTGTTATTCTTGGTTTCTTTGACGATCCGCTACAATGGAGGTTCGCGACGGATCGATCTAGATCGTTCATCCCGCCTGAGGTTCCTCGGGGTGGTTCCGGGAATGCGGCCGCGCCCTTGAAGAAACAAGCCTCCAGGTACGAACACATGCCGTATACTAACGTATACACAATGTATACGCCCTGTCGCACCCCGGGGAAGAGGGTGATCGCCCTACCCTCACCCGGTCGCGTTCTCCGTCACGTTCACGGCGGCCTCGTCTGCCTGCGACAGGGTCACGTCCGGCGGGATCATGACCGCATCGATGGCGTGGATGACGCCGTTCGCGGCGGGGATATCCGCCCGGATCACCCGTGCACCGTCCACCGTCACGCTCTCGCCGGCGGCGTCGACGGCGATCGGACTGCCCTGAACGGTTGGAACGGTATCGTTTGCGCCGATCTCTGCCGCCGCATACCTCCCCGGGGCCATGTGGTAGAGCAGGGTCTCGGCGAGGATCCCCTTTGGGTCGTCGAAGAGTTCTTCCATCGCGGTCTCCGGGACCCGGCTGAACGCCTCGTCCGTCGGCGCAAAGACGGTGTAAGGCCCCGGTCCGGCGAGCGTCCCCCCGAGTCCGGCGGCATTGAGCGCCCGGACAAACACCGAGAAGTTGCCGTCCCGGGCCAGCACCTCGCCGACCGTCAGGTTCTCGACGACCGGCGTCTCGTCTGTCCGGTTCGGGTCGCCGTCTCCCGGCAGGCCCGTGCAACCGCAGATGAGAACCGCCGCCCCGATGGCCAGAACGGATATGAACAGCGCATAGTTCGTTCGCATGACACACCCTGGAGACTCTATGCTCCGTTCCTCCACTCTCTCCCTACATAAAGTACCGGTCGCCTACTTCCAGAGCGTCAGGGTCGAGACGACGTGGCGAACCGGGTCGTAGACCCTGACGGTATCGTTGCCGGTATCGGCGATGTACCAGAGCCCCCCGAGATCGGCGAGACCGCCCGGTTCGTTCAGCCTCGCGTCCCCCGAGAGCCCGTCCCGGTAGCCACGGCCGCCGTCCCCTGCCCGGGTGAGAACCCACTCGGTCGCAAGGTCGAGGTGCTTGATCTTGTTGTTGCCGGTGTCGGCGATATAGAGCGACCCGTCCCTGTAGGCGACGCCCGTCGGGTGATGGATGCGCGCCATCCCGGCGATGGTGTCGAGATCGCCGAAGTCGTCGGGAGAGTGTCCGATGCGGGTCTCGACCATTCCCCGCTTGATGCGGCGGATCGCAGAAGCCCCGCTGTCGGCGATGTAGAGCGCCTCGCCGTCGGTGGCAATGCCGGCAGGCCCGGTGAAGGCGGCCTTTCCGAGCGGCCCGTCGGTCAGCCCCTCCCGGCCCGACCCGGCATACGGCTCCACCTCACGGGTGGCGAGATCCATCCGCCAGATCTGGTTCGCCCCCGCCATCGCGATGTAGAGGTGCCCGCCGAGCAGCGCGAGATCCCGCGGCGCGTTCAGCGCGGTCCCGGTGCCCGGCCCACCCTCGCTGAGCGCCGGTGCGGCAAGGCCCGTCCCGGCGATCGTCGCGACCAACCGCTCCGTCCAGGAGACCCGGCGGATCGAGTGGTTCCCGGTATCCGCAACGTAGAGGATGCCCGCCTCTTCGTCGAATGCGAGACCTTCCGGCAGGTAGAATGCGGCCTCATCGAACGATCCATCGGCATTCCCGGCAGCCCCGGAGCCGATCGTCTCCAGGATCTTTCCGGCGGCGTCGGCAACGACGATCCGGTTGTGGCCGGTGTCGCTTATGAAGAAGCGCATCCCGGCGTTGTCCGCCGCTACCTTGCCGGGGCGATACAGGCTCGTCTCCCGTGCGGTTCCCGGCGACAACTGCCCCTTCTCGAGCAGGCCCTGCTCTCCGAACTCCGCCGTCATCCGGTCGACCTTCGGGTTGAGCCTCCCGTAAAGCCCTTCCCCGGCGGTCTTCCCGACCACGTTTCCTTCCGGGTCGATGAGGACGAAGGTCGGCCAGTCCCGGATCCCGAAGGCCTGCCAGAGCCGGCGTTCGCGGTCGATGGCGACGGGATGCTCCGGCCCGGCGCGGCGCACGGCCTCCCGGAAGTTCCCGGCGACCGCGGCGGATTCAAACCCGGGATAATGCACTTCGACGACCACCAGCCCGGGATGCCTCTCCTCGAGCCGCCGGATCTCCGGCGTCAGTCGCATACAGTTCGAACAGGTGAACGTCAAGAAGGAGAGCAGCACCACACTGCCGGCGAGATCGCGGAGAGAGAGAGGGCGGTCGACGTTGTGCCACTCGATACCGGGGGGGAGATCAGGGGCGGCCATCGGTGTCATGGGGCACCCTGTAGCGCTTCAGGGTTATGAATGTTGGCGGGGATCTCACGCCGGCGGCCCCGCGTACACTGCCCGCGGCGCGGCGAGCATCTCCTCGCAGAAGGCAATCGCCCCCGGGACCCTGCTCATCTGGTAGACTACGGGTTTGATGCGGGGCGTCTTTACGTCGCCGATCGCCTCGAAGACCTGCGGCCAGGGCAGCCCGTCGGCAACCGACGGAGGGCGGAGATCGTTATGGATGTGGAACGCTTGCAGGGCGTCGGGCGGAACCTCGCCGAGCGATCCGGGGAACTCCTCTTTCGCGGCGGCGTGGAGGTGCCAGGGGTCGAGCGCTATCCCGGTCAGTCCGGCGATCTCGGAGTGGAGGTCGTTGAGAGTCGCCCAGAACACCCGCATCTGGCTCGCCGTGGAGATGCCCTGGTCTTTATGGTGTTCGAGCAGCACCAGCGGTTCCGTCCCGAAAGCGTTCCAGTGGGTGACGATCAGGGCGTGCATCCCCGCGATGATATCGGCGTGAGTGTTTTTCCGGTCGCCGGGGTGTATCTCGATGATCTCCGGAGGGATACCCAGAAGGTCCTCGATCTCAAGGAGCATATCGCCGAAAGCGGCCACCCAGTCCGGGTCGCGCCACCGCAGGCTTGCCGTCGCCGGCCGGCCATGCGGGGTTCTCCGGGGGATGGCCGGTTCGGTGTGCAGGAGATACCTGAGGCCGCCCGGGAGGGTCGTATCCCGGTCGTAGAGGAGTTCGACGGACGACTGATTGAGCATCGACCCGATATCCTGCCCCGTCCGCTCCACCTCCGTCTGGTTCTTGATGAAGTCGGCGGGGATCTCGATGTATCTACACCCGAGCGGCTCGGCGAGGTGCCAGCGCTCAAGGAGCCCGCCCCGCTGGGCTGCTTCCGTGACGTTCGGGTAGATGTATTCTGCACCCGGCATGATGGTTTCCGTCATGGCGGGCGGCCTACAAAAACGTTGGGGATCTCGAACGGCAGAACCCTGCGTGCAGACCCCTTGAGTCACCTGCGCCTGTCGAGAACCTGCGGGCAGACGAACAGTACGTCCACGGGAGCGTGGATGTAGGTGCAGTAGGCGCACCCGGGGTCGTAGTACATGCATGAAGGGCAACCCCATCGTTGCGGCTTCATCTCGTCCTGCAGCAACAAGCCTCCTGTTGCGCCATCGTGCAGCGTATCCATCCTCCTCTCCCCTGCCTCGGGATATTGAACATCGGGGTTACTCTTCAGCGGATCGCTGTCGCCGGGTGATCTCATGTCGTACTCTAGGATGTTCCCCGGCTGCCGGACATTTATTGTGTCGATGAATCTTCACCTCTCCGATGAATCTTCCGTGTTGTTCATAGCTGGAGATGCGGGACCACAAGGGTGAGCAGGTAGAGGACAGCGGCCAGCAGGATGAACTGTCCGTCGGCAAACAGTTCAAAAAGGAGTTTTTCCCTCACAAGTCGATGGAAGCACAGGAGATAACCCTGGGCGTAGACCGTACCCGCAGCCAGCAACAGCACCGGATAGAGATCCAGCAGGAGCCCGCCGGCAAGCACCAGCGCGGCTCCGATGGTTACGTTCACCGCCGTGAGGAGAAGGAGCGTCCTTTGGGGGCCGAGGATCGTCGGGAGCGTTTTGACGGCCGATGCCAGATCCCCCTCCACATCCCGTATGTCAAAGACTACGGTGTTGATGAAGACCAGGAAAAAGAAGAAGATGCCGGCGATGCCGGTGGAGGCACTCGCGGAGAGGTCGGCATGGAAGACCGGCAGGAGAGCCGGGGGGACTGCCCAGGAGAGCGCCACTACAAGGCTCTTCATCAAAGGCACCTCTTTTAATCGCCGGAACCCGAACCCGGCAGGGAAAAGCGGTACGCTGTAGACAATCCCGGCGACCAGGGGCACGATCGTGACGAACAGACTGTCGAGGCCCTGGAGGGCGGAGAGGCAGAGAGCGATGACGTATGCGCCGATTGCGGAACGGAAGAGAATGGCCTCGTACTCCTTCGTGAAAGCATACCGTTCAGTGTGGTTTATGGCGTCCTCGTCCTCGTCGGTCTTGCGGTTGAGGTTGTAGACGGCGAATACGACGAGCACCAGTATTGCCGCCGCAACCGGGTCGAAGGGGAGGCCGTGCAGGAGGCATGAGATATATACCATCGCCACTCCTGCTACAGATAGATACAGGGAACTGTACACGAAAACCCGGACGATGATCTGTCGGGTTGGTTGAATCAGGTTGGTACGATTTGCAAATTCGAACATGGAGTGGTTTTCAGAGAACCGATGAATATTTATTACTCCGATGAAGATTCATCACTTCGATGCATTCCGGCATTTAAACGCGCGGTTTTGGAAAAGGGCTGAGAAGACAAGAGCGGTTTATTTGCCCCTCCCTCCGACCCCCTCAACGAACATGGATGAGAACACCCCGTATGATCGTAGATCTCCCGGGGTCGTGGAACGACCGTTATGCCGGATGTCATGTAGGGTACCGGGCGATTGGGTCCCGGAAAAAGAGACTATCAGGGCATTTTCAGCGGTCTGGCGTCCGCTTTGCAGTGCTGGAAGAGTCGCTCGCCCCAGGAGACCGCCGCTGCATCGGTGCCGACGAGGTCGGTGGTGGCGTCATATTTGTCCGTATCGCACCTGTACAGGCCCAACGAGAGATATTCGTCCGTCACTGTCATCCCGAGACGGATCGGCGAAGGAGAGACGTATATTCTGAAATTGTTGCATTTCTTCAGGGTTCCCAGCACCGTGTCGTATGGCCCGGAGGTCAGTCCCCGGGCGAGTTCTTCGGAGATGACGAGTTCGACCGATGTCCTGCTTATAGCCGCCTCTTTAATCGCATCTATATGAACCGGGCTCATAATAGATGATACGCCGTGGATCCACGATGCTTTCTTGAGTATGGCTTGAAAGACCGTGTACACGGCGAAGATGTTCTCCTCAACATCCTTTACTATCTCCGTATGGTACAGGTGCTCAATCTCGTTCAGAAACTCAGGGGGTATGCCCTCGATCTCGTGTTCGACCCAGAAGTCACGGTGGCGTTGGAGCACCCCCATGAGCGTAACCGCCCGTTCGATCTTCGGTTCGACGAGCCTGCCCATAGGGGTGAGCGCATAGTCGCCCCGTACCGATTCGACGTAATGCAGGGCCTCGAGTTGCCGGATCTTCGGGATAAGCGCCTGCGACGAACTCCCCGTGATCTCGCGAAGGGTCGAGAGCGGTTTGCTCCCGCTGCCGAGGCCAATCATCACCTGCGTCAGCAGCCTCGACCGGAAGATTGCCTGGATGTCGTCGTGGAACTCGTTATAGATCTCAAGGGAAGATACTTCTTTCATCGTCCTTACTGTTAAGGGGTGACGGTCGACGCATATCATCCTTTCTATTCCTGCGCGCTCCTGCCGTACGCGTTTCTCCTGTTCAGCCGACCGGTCGGCTGCATGCCCACAAAGGCGGGAACGGTTCCGGCGCCCGACCTCAAGCACACTTATAGCCTGGCGTCCTCTACTTGTGTAGAGAGCAATGCTGTCCACACGATACCTGATCTGTATCGCACTCTGTGCATGCACCGTCGCCTGCCTCATCACCGCAGGCTGCTCCGCCCCCTCCGGGCAACCGGAGATCGGCTCCGATCTCTCCGGCGATCTCGTCGTCCACTTCATCGACGTCGGGCAGGGCGACTCGATCCTGATCGAGTTCCGCGATAAGACGATGCTCATCGACGCCGGCGAGCGCGGGATGGGGGAGCGCGTCATCGCGTATCTCGAGGGGCGGAACGTCGAACGGCTCGACGTGGTCGTGGCGACCCATGCGCACACCGATCACATCGGCGGCCTTGCCGGCGTCATCTCCGCCTACCCGGTCGGCCGGTTTGTCGATGCCGCGCAGCCGCACCCGACCGCGACCTACGAGAACCTGCTCGTCCTGGTCGAGGACCTGGGGATACCCTACACCGCAGCGGAGCGCGGGCAGACGGTTGCCCTCGATCCCGACCTCGAGATCCTGGTCATGAACCCGGCCGCGGAGCCGATCGGCGAGGTCAACCAGGACTCGGTCGTCCTGAAGGTCACCTACAACGAGATCTCCTACCTCTTTATGGGCGATGCCGAGAAGCCCGCGGAGAAGAGCATGATGGAGGCCGGGCTCGACCTCGACGCCGATGTCCTGAAGGTCGGCCACCACGCGAGCCGGTACGGCACTTCGGCGGAGTTCCTCTCCGCGGTCAGCCCCGCGATCAGCGTCATCCAGGTCGGTGCAGGGAACGACTACGGCCACCCCCACGAGGAAGCGGTCGAACGCCTGACGGCGACCGGCTCGCGCATCTACCGGACCGACCTTGACGGGACGGTCATCGTCGCCACCGACGGCACGAAACTCACCGTTGCGGCCGGCGGGGCACCTGCCGCCACCGTGACGGCCCTGCCGGCGACGATCGCCACCGCGGCGGCGACCCCGACGACGATAATGATGCCAGCCCCCTCCTCCGGCGTCTACATCGCCGATCTCGACCTCCAGGAAGAGTGGGTCGCCGTCGCGAACGGTGATCCGGCAGCGGTCAACCTGACCGGCTGGACGATCGCCGACGAGGGGACGCGCAACACCTACACCTTCCCGCTCTTCACGCTCAGCCCGGGCGCAGACGTCACCGTCCACTCCGGCGCCGGCAACGACACCGCGACCGATCTCTACTGGGGCCGGTCGAGTGCGGTCTGGAACAACGATGGCGACACCGCCACGCTTGCCGACGCGAACGGCACCGTCGTCAGCACCCTGGAGCGGTGATGATGGCGGAGGATGAGTCGGCCTTCCGGGTGAGCCTCGACCGCGTCGAGGAGGGCCTTGCCGTCCTCCTCCTCCGCGAGGACGAGTCGATCCGGTTCACGCTCCCCCGCTCCCTCCTCCCCGCCGGTGCCCGGGAGGGCGATATCCTGGAGGTTGCGATCCGCCGGGACGTCGCGGAGACGGAGGAGGCGAGACGGCGCGTGGCGGAGAGGATCGCGCGGCTGCGGAAGCGAAGCGCGGAGTAACTTCCCGCTCATTTATACCCTATCCCTCCTTACGAGAGCACCGATGCAAGACCGGTGCGACGTGATCGTCGTCGGAGCGGGGCCCGCCGGCAGCACCGCCGCACGGTATGCGGCAAAAGCGGGGCTCGACGTCCTCCTGATCGATAAGCGGAGAGTGATCGGCGTCCCTGTCTGCTGCGGGGAGTTCAACGCGTCACCGGAGGTTCTCGCGAGTGTGCTCCCGAACGCCCCCGGGCTCGACGAACTCTTCCCCATCGATTCCCGGCTGATCCGGCGGGAGATCCGGGAGGCCGTCGCCGTCTCCCCCGGCGGCCGGGAATACGAGTTCGAGCTCCCCGGTTACACCGTCGATAGGGACGCGTTCGACCGGCATCTCGCGGATGCGGCCGTTCGCGAGGGGGCCGTGCTTCTTTCGGATACGGCGTTCCTCGGCCGGGAAGGCGGCCGGGTAACAACCAGCCGGGGCGATCTCGAGGCTCGCGTCGTCGTCGCCGCGGACGGCCCGCTCTCCCGCGTATGCCGCTCGGCCGGGATGGAACGGAGCGCCGTGCTCGCCCCCGCCATAACCTGCCGGGTCGACGGGGAGTTCGGCGACCGTCTGAAGTTCTTCTTCGGGAACCGCATCGCCCCCGGAGGGTATGCATGGGTCTTCCCGAAGCCGGGGTGTGCAAACGTCGGGCTCGGCGTGCAGAAGAGGGGCACCCCGGTCCCGGTTCTCCTGAGATCGTTCCTCGCGAGCAACGGTTTCTCCGCCCGCGACGTCCAGGCCGGGTTCGTGCCCGTCTCCGGGCCCATAAGGGAGACCGTCCGTGGAAACGTCCTCGCCGTCGGCGACGCCGCGGGCCACGTCGTCGCGTCCAACGGTGGAGGGATCGCGACCGCGATGATCTGCGGGCGGCTTGCCGGGCTTGCGGCGGCGGACCACCTGCTCCGCGGCGAACCCCTCGCGGCCTACGAGCGGGAGTGGCGTTCGGCGATAGGTCGGGAACTCCTCGCCGCAGCAAGGACGAAGAGGCTGGCCGACCGGGTTCTCGGCTCGGACTTCCTCCTCGAGCGGACGATGCGTCTCCTCGGCGGCCGCGGGATTGCAGACGTCGTCATCTACGGTGGTCTCCGAAAGGCTCATGCTCTACGGGAGTGACGGACACAGAGATGCACCGCTGGCTTACGTGGAACCTGCCGGGGATCGAGGGGCGGCTCACAACGCTCAGGGAGGATCTCGTGCGGGAGACCTCGGCTCTCTCTCCGGGAGAGAGCGGAAAGTTCCGGCGCTGGGTCCGGGAGATCGAGACCGTCCTCACGAAGGCGGCCGTGATCACAGGGACGGTGCAGCCGGAGGTCGAGGCGGACCTCGGCTACTCGCTCGGGGATCGCGAGCAGTTCGTCATCGCCATGTTCCGGCCGAGCACCCGCAACCCCTTCGACGAGATCGCGGAGGATGCCCGGAGCGGCGGCTGGTGCACCCTTACCGATGCCGAACTCCGGGATCTTGCGCATCTCCATGAGGCAGCCGGGGCGCTCGCGTGGATCGGCGATGCTGCCCTGAAGATCGGCCTTCTGCCCGCCATCTGGGATCAGGAGATCGCAAATGCAGGGAACCTGACCGAGAACCGGAAGGCATACGACCGGAACTCGAACCTCGCCCTGCTCTGCGACCGTTGGAACCTCTACGAGCACCGGATTCACTTCGATGCGGAGATCCCGAGGAGCGCACGAACGATCAACCACACCAAGGGGACGCTGGTCGAATCGGTCTTTGGGATTCTCTTCCTCAGGGAGGGGCTGAAAGGAGTTGCATCCGCGACGGAACTTCTCAGGCCGTCTCCCCCGCGGCGGCGGTAACCGGAAAGGTTATGACTCCCGGCCACCCCCATCCCGTCTCGAGGTGATCGAACTGGTCGATGTTGTCAAGGCCGACGGCAGGAGAGAACCGTTCGTGCGGGAGAAGGTGATCGTGAGCGCACTGAAGTCCGGAGCGCCGCCACAGGAGGCAAGGGCGATAGGCGAGGCCGTCGAACGGACTGCCTACGACGGGATGCCCTCTGGCGAGATCCGGCGCCGGGTGCTCGAGCAACTCCATGACCGGAACCCGGAGTGGGAGGAGAACTGGCTTGTCTACGACCGCGCCGTGAAGAGACGCGGGGCGGCGGCCGTAGGGGTGCCTGCCCGCTAATCCCGTCTTTTCCGCCGGAGTTTATCCTGCGGCGTTCACCTCCCCGGCGCGCTGCCGCACTCCACCGGCACTCCGGGAGCCCGGATACCCGCCGAACGGGCTCGCAGCCGCCGGAGCAGGACGTTTTACCGCCCGTTTCGATCCGCCGGATGCGAAGATATATCTACTGATCCGCGCCCACATTTGTCTTGTATTGCCCTATAGCGCCAGGAAATCGGATAATTGAGGGCGGCTATTAACCGGCCGCTTTCTCTTCTGCCACGTCTCCCGGACGCATCCGGCAATCAAAATCCGCAGACAGGCACGATGCCCAAACCGTCCTGGAAACGGTTCCCCATCTCTCCGGGACCGGCGGCGCGGGCACGCCAGCAGGCGATATGTATGCCGACAAGTGACTCCGAAGACGATACACCCTCAAGCAGTAACCAGAAAGAAACAGAAGGAACAAAGATACTCCTCGCCGATCCGAAGACCGCGATCCTCCGGCTCTCCCTGCCGATGATGATCGCGATGACCCTCATGACCCTCTACAACGTCGTCGACGCGTTCTGGGTCGCGGGTCTCGGTGCAGACGCTCTTGCCGCCGTCGGGTTCTCATTCCCGCTCTTCATCATAACCATCGGGTTAGCGAGCGGCCTTGGAACCGGCGGCGAAGCGGCGCTCGCCCGGATGATCGGCGCCCGCGACAGGGCCGGCGCAAGCAGCGTTGCGATGCACACCATCCTCCTGATGACCGTGCTTGCCGTCGTCGTCACCATCCCGCTCTTCGTCTTTGCCCGGGATATCTTCATCCTCATGGGAGCGGGCGACGCCGTCGGTCTCGCCACAGAATACGCACAGATCCTCTTCCTCGGGACGTTCGCCCTCCTCTTCGGCGAGGTCGCCTACGCGCTCATGCACGGCGAAGGAGATGCAAAACGGACGATGTACGCCATGGCGGCGGGAGCGGTGGCGAACATCGTCCTCGACCCGATCCTGATCTACGGGCTCGATATGGGAATCGCCGGCGCAGCCTGGGCGACCATCATCGCAGAGATCATCGCTGCCGTCCCGATGGTCTACTGGCTCTTCGTGAAGAGAGATACCTACATCTCTCTACGCTTCCGGGGATTCTGTCCGAACCTGGCAGTCACACGGGACGTCCTGCAGGTGGGCTTTCCGGCAGCAGCCGAGCAGCTGGCGCTCGCCCTGATGGCCCTGATCTTGAACGGCGTCATCGTTCTCATAGCGAGCACCGACGGCGTCGCCGTCTACTCGGTCGGGTGGCGGGTCGTGAGCATCGGTCTGACGCCGATCCTTGCCATATCGTCGGCGGTGGTCGCGGTCACCGCCGCCACCTATGGGGCCCGGGCGTACGCACGGATGGAGACCGCACTTCGGTTCGCCGCACGGCTCGGTCTCGGGATTGGTATCGGGCTTGCCGTGGCCACGTTCGCCTTCGCCCCCCTGATTGCCGCACTCTTCACGGCGGGCGACGCCGCCGGGATCGCTCCCGAGCTGACGACCTACCTCCGGGTCATGAGCCTCGTCTACCCCATGGTCGGGTTCGGGCTCTTCTCGGCGTCGTTCTTCCAGGGGACGGGCCTTGGAGCACGGTCTCTTACGATCACGCTTCTGCAGAACATCGTCCTATCCATCCTCTTTGCCTGGATATTTGCCGCCGTTCTCGGGCTCGGCCTCTCCGGCATCTGGTGGGGAGTTGCCGCAGGAAACGCGATCGGTGCGGCGCTCGGGTATGCCTGGGCGCGCCGGTACTCGGCAGGGCTCCAGACCCATCAGCTGGCTGCGCCGACAGCGGCGTGAGGTCTCCGGTATGAGGGGGTCTCACCCCTCATACCCGTCGTGCACCACTTCGCGCAGCGTGAACCGAAACGACGCACCGAGGTCGGGCCTGCCTTCCACCCTGTCCTCGACCCAGATCCGGCCGCCGTAGCGTTCGAGGAGCATCCCGACGATGTACAGGCCGAGCCCTTCCCCGCATCCCTGGCTCCTGCCCTGCCTGAACCGGTCGAAGAGCCTCTCCTTCACCTCGTCGGGGATGCCGGGGCCAGTGTCCTCCACGATCACCACCACCGTGTGATCCTCATCGAGGCAGTCCTCCACGCGGATCGCGATCCCGGCGTCCGGCCCGCCGTGAAACACGGCGTTGCCGATGAGGTTCGTAAAGACCTCGGGGAGCAGGTCGTCGGCCCAGACCTCCGCTGCGGTGCCGTCAAAAGAGATGGGTGTCTCCGGGATACGCTCGATCCCCGCGCTGATCACGCGGCCGAGGTGGACCGCCTTCAAGTCGGACGGCTCCTGGTGGATACGACGGATGGTCGAGACGTTCTGAAGGATACCGCTGCTTTTGCGGATGCTCTCCTTGAGTCCCCGCGCGTACCGGGCGGCGTCGCCCTCCAGCGCATCGAGCAGAAGATCGCAGTAGAGGTTCGCGACGTTCTCCGCGTTCTTGATGTCGTGGGTCATGACGTCCAGGTAGAGGTTCGTCTCGCGGTGGGCCGCCTCAAGCCGCTTGTAGAGCATGCTCCGCAGAACACCTGAACCGATCTCCTGCCCGATCGCTTCGAGGAGGCGGCGTTCCTCGTCCCTGAACCCCTTGACTCTCCTGCTCCCGAGGAAGAGCGCCCCGACCACGACCGACTCCGCAAGGATCGGGATGCAGGCAAGGGTGGCGACCCCGAGCGAGGCGAGGATCTCCTCCTCGATCGGGCCTCCCTCGCCCGGCACCTCGAGGTAGCGCGGCTGCCCGGCGACGAAGACGAAGTTCCAGGGCCAGTGGTGAACTTTGATCGTCCTGTTCCGGGCGAGGTAAGTCCCTGGGACGCCGCGGTGGTAGCGCGTGAGCGCCACTGTCCGGTCCGGGTTCAGGAGGTACGTCAGCCCCAGGTCGAACCCGAGTAGATCGAGGGTCTTTGAGAGCGACGCTTCGAGCAGTTCGTCGAGCGAGAGGGACGACGCGGATACGCCCATGATCTGGTTCAGGATCTGGAGTTGCCGGTTCGCGGAGAGCAACCCTTCGTTTGCCGGTCTTTGCTCGGTGACGTCCCGTATACAGAGCACCCACATCCCTGCGAACGATCCCCGCTCGATCCTCCGGCTGGAGAAGACGACCTGCCGCTCTCCCCCCCCTGAGTCCTGCATCGAGAGGTCGAGACCGGGTATCCCGGCATTCATCGTGGCGAGGAGCCGATCGGCCGCATCCCTCTCCTGCAGGAGCGGCGCCAGATGTGCGTCGAGGACCCCATGAGCGTCGAACCCGAGGATCTCCTCTTCGCTTGTAGAGAGGAGATCCATGGCAAATGCATTTGCCCAGAGGACCTGCATCTTTTGATCGAGCACAAGGATACCCGCGCCGGGCTCATCGAGAATCTGAAACGTCTCTTGAGATATGGTAGATATCGAATCCACTCTATTCATACAGGTATCACTCCCCGACGTCTTTATTTTGTAAATATTATATAAATAAATAATATCCCCGTAATAAGTGATTTGCGGTGGCGGCCCGGCAGGTCCCGGACCGTCTGCAGTCTTGATCGGCCGCACATACCTGGTCGCTGCCATGCCGCTGGCCGCACCCGGCCGTTCCGTGCCGTGATCCCTGCCGCCCTTCGTGACGGGGATCGCGCATCCTCCACCGGGATCCATCTCCACTAAAGTATCCCTATCCGGTCGAGTGCGGGTGAGAGCGAGGTCAGGTGCCCCTGGACGCAGACCGTCTCCCCCGGGTCGGCGCCCATTGCGAGCGCCAGGAGCTCGGTGATATGGAGCACCGGCACGCCCATGTGGTCGTAGACCAGCTCGCACCCCGGACAGTCGACGACTATCACGTCCAGGCGGTTGTTCATGAAGTCCTGGCGGACGAGCCGGTTCAGCCGGGAGAGTTCCCGGGGGCGGCCTTTTTGGAGCCGGTCGAAGAGGTTCTTGATCCCGCCGCAGCAGTAGTGCTCCATCACGCTTCTCGTGATCCTCGCTCCCGTCGCCGCCGTGAGAGCCTGCAGCCCCGGCGGGACGGCAAAGGTGCCGCTCATCTTCCGGTAGTGGCAGCTGACATGCACCCCGACGCGCAGGCCCGAGAGCCGTCTCCTGACAAGCCGCCGGATCTCATCGAGGTAGAGGGGATAGAGATCGAGGACGTTTGCTACCGTAAACGCCCCCGGTTCGGTCACCTCCCGCCCGATCCTCGCCAGCGCTTCGTTCACCACCTCCCTGTTGGCCCTCCATGAGAGCATATCGAGTGCGGTAACGTACGAGTCGCTGCAGGTCGGGCATATGCCGGTCACGGCGATCCTGGCGCCGGGTTCGAACGCGTCACGGATGACGCTGAGGTTCCGTGCGGTGAGGAGCAGCCGGTCGGCAAAACCCGCCCCGCCCATGTAGTGGGGAGCACCCCCGCAGCATGTCTGCATCGGCGAGGTCTCGTAGCGGATGCCGAGAGCGGCAAGGATCATCTTCTGCGAGAGGTCCGCGCCGGGATAGTTGAAGGCGCAGCAGGAGTTGAGGTGAAAGACCCGGTCGGGACGGGCGAGCGGTTCCCCCAGCGGGGAATGTCCGGGCGCCGAGAAGGCCGACGCGTCGACCGGACGGAGGAGCAGCCGCCGGACCTCGTCGACCGCCCTCCGGTCCACCGGATACGGGTAGCGGACCGCTTTTACGACGAACTTTCGGAGGTTGCCCCTCTCAACGTAGAGCGGAAGGAAAGCCCGGGGAGGAAGGCGCCCCCGGTCGAGAAGCATCCGTCGAAAGATCGGCTGCAGACGTTCCGTCTCGTAGACGGCGTTGATGATCCCGCCGACGCTGACGGAGCGCGGGCAGACGGTCTCGCAGGAGTAGCACTGGACACAGTCGGCAAGATCGAACCCCGGTCGTCTGCCTGCCTGGAGGGCTGCGGTCACCTTCCGTGCGAGATAGCCCGGGTCCCCGTTCGCTCCGGGATCGTTGATCCGTGCCGGGCAGTAGGGTGTGCAGGAACCGCAGGCGTTGCAGAGCCGGAAGTTCCGGAACCGCGGGTCTTCTTCGTAGAGGAGATGGCGTATAGCCCCGTCCGTGATCGCGTTCTGGATCATCTCCATCTCCGGTACGGGGATGGCCCTATCGAGCATGCCCGGTCTCCGGGATCGCCCCTGCTGCATGCATATACGAACGAGCGGTTGTTCCTCCCCTCCGGGAGCGGGCACAGTTTAAACTAAGGATATATCGCCTGCGGTATCGATCCATTCCTTCCCCCCACCAGTGACGTTGCCGATACCTCTTGCGATGACTACTTAATGGTTTGGATATGGCCGCTCTCCGGCGCCTCCGGGGCAAACGGGTGCCGGAGCCTATCTCAGGATCTGCACCCGGGGAAAAAAGTGGTGTTAGAGGTTTTCCAGCCGCTTGTTCACCGCGTCCCAGTTCACGACGTTCCAGAACGCGTCGATGAACCCGCCCCGGTTGTTCTTGTGGTCGATGTAGTAGGCGTGCTCCCAGACGTCGAGCACCATCAGGATGTCGAGCGTCGGGTAGACGTTGTTGTTGTGCTTCTCGATCTGCATGATCATGAGACGGTCGGTCATGGCGTCGTAGGCCAGTGCCGCCCACCCGGAGCCCTCGGCGCTCGCGGCCGCCTTCGTGAACTCGGCCTTGAACCGGTCGAAGGAACCCCACTCCCGGTCTATCCGGTCAGCAAGTGCGCCGCCCGGGATCCCGCCGCCGCCCTTTCCGGCCGGGGCCATCGTCGGCCAGAAGAGGGTGTGCAGGACGTGACCGCCGATGTTGAACGAGAGCTCCTTTAAGAGCGCCTTCATATCGAGTTCGGTGCCTTCCTGTCGCGCCTTCTCCAGTTTTTCGAGGTTGGCGTTCGCCCCGGTCACGTAAGCCTGGTGGTGCTTATCGTGGTGCAGGGAGAGTTGTTCCCTCGATATGTGGGGTTCGAGCGCATCGGCCGCATACGGCAGCGGCGGCAGCTCGTACTTCTTCAACGATGCAGGTGCCATCTTCTGTACAGCCATAGCAATCATACTTCAGAGGGAGAGGGATCTATTTAGTGTTGATGTCTCTCGGTCTACCGGAGATATGGTTCGCCCGCACCCCCCGCCGCCGTGTGCGGCCACGATAGCCCCCCTGTAATACCCGCAAAGGCTGCCGGGAGGGCTGAGACCGGCACTTCGCCGTGCCGCAAAGGATCGAGGAAGACCGTTCCGGGGCCAGAGGGATACGTTCGGCCATGCCCGAAACCTTTAATTACTCTGGTAGAGTGGAGGGTATCCAGACCGCCTCGCGCCTTCCGTTGCACCCGGGCCGGATCCGGTTCTCCGGGTCGCCGTACAACATCGAGGCGTCCGGATGCCAGCAAGACCGCGGTGGATATTTCATGAGGACGGCAGCACGTATCTCGCTCTTTACCGCCACGCTGATGGTGCTGCTCGCGATCATCCTCATCCACGATCTGCACCTCATACTAACCGGAGCCGGATGGAGCCCTTTTTCGAGGAGCCTCTCGCTCTTTCTCGTCGCCGTCACGGCGTTCGGGGTGATCCAGTTCGTGAGCTACGCCGATCACCTCCTGCGGTCGATCTATGCCTACCGCCCCACGGCACCGCAAGAACCGGGGGCGCCGACCCCTCCCGTCGCGGTCTTCATCCCGGTCTACAACGAGGAGCCGGATGTGGTCGAGCCCTGTGTCCGGGCATGCACGGCGATCGACTACCCGGACTTCCGCATCTTTCTCCTCGACGACTCCACGGATGCACGGAGGCGCTCCGCGATGCAGGATATATGCCGTCGGTATGGCCTCTCTTATCTCCACCGCGACCACAGAGACGGGTTCAAGGCGGGAGCGATCAATCAAGCCCTCTTACATCTCGATGCCGGTACACCCTACCTCCTGGTCATCGACGCCGACCAGAGGGTGAAGCCGGAGATCCTCGCCGACCTCGTCCCCATCCTTGAGGCCGACCCGGCCGTATCCTTCGTTCAGACCCCGCAGTTCTTCCGAACGGAGCCCCACGACCCGATAAGCGTCACGTTCTCCTACCAGCAGCACATCTACAACAAGCACGTCTGCCGGGGGCTCTCCGTCAACGATACCGCCATGCTGACGGGCTCGAACTGCCTCTTCCGGGCGAGCCATCTCGCCGCCGTCGGCGGGATGGACGAGGCGTGCATCGCCGAAGACATCGCCACGTCGTTTGTGTTCCACCTCCGGGGCCGGCGGGGAGTTTTCCTCGACGCCGTCTACGCGGAGGGCATTGCGCCGCCGGACCTCGCCGCATACTTCACGCAGCAACTCCGCTGGGCATACGGGAACACCCAGCTCCTCGGGACGATCCTCCGGCAACTCGTGGCGCAGCCCCGGAGCATGACCGCAGCGCACTGGCTTGAGTTCCTCGTTACGGTCTCGATCTACCTGCTTGGAGGGGTGAATGTGGTGCTCTTTCTCCTCCCGGTCGCCACGCTCCTCTTCGGTATCCCGATCCTCCCCGTCTGGGTTCCCCCGGCCTTCGCCGTGGTGCTCGTCGTGGTGATCGCGATCCAGGTCATCGTCAGCATCCGCGAGCGGCAGTACTCCCTCCATGACCTCGCGTTCTCGCAGGCGATCTTCAACACCCTCGCCTTCGTATACGCCCGGGCGATCTGGTACGCCGTCTCGGGAAAGAAGCTTCCGTTCGTCGTGACGCCGAAGGTGGTGCCGGGGCCCGCCTCCCGCTCCCGTGTCAGGATTGGGCCGGTTCTCCTCGTGATTGCGGCCGTCCTGGTATCGATGGCCGTCGGCATCGTGCGGGCGGTCTCGCTGGGCCCGGACTCCGGAACGGTGATCCCGCTCTTCTGGGCCTGCTACACACTTGCTGTTCTTTCGTCGTTTCTGGTGGTCTGGCGAAGGGACGGGAGGCGGGTGGCGAGGAAGATTGCCGAGTGAACATTCCGGAACAAGTGCCGGAGCAGACAGAAAAGAATTGTTTCGGAAGAGGTTCTTACCGGAACCTCTGCCAGAGGATTCTCCCCATCACCCGGAAGGTGAAGTCGAGCTCGTCGAAGAGCGGGATGCCGTTCTCCTTGAGGATCTTACGGCCCCGTTCCATCGAGTCGCCGCCGAGCAGCGTCCCGACGATCATGTTCTCGGTCTTCTCGGAGAACCGGATGATCTGGTTTGCGAGCTGTTCCGACCCGATGACGAGGTTCGGGAACCCGACCACGAAGGCGATGTCCCAACAGTCCTGGTACTTAACAAGCGTGTTGAACGTCTGCTCGAACCTCTTCTCGTTGGCGTCGCCGAGGAGGTCGATCGGGTTGTTCTTGTTCCAGAACTCAGGCAGGAGTTCGTTGAGTTCTTTCAGAACCTTCGGCGGGAGGGTGATCAGGTCGATGCCGTAGCGCTCGGCGTAGTCGGAGGAGAGAACGGCGAACCCACCGGCGTTCGTGATCACGACCGCCCGCTTGCCGCGGGGGTAGCCCTTCGGGCTCGACAGCATCTCTGCGACCTGGAACGTGCCGGAGAGAGTGTGGACGGGGATCACGCCGGACTCGCGGAAGGCTTCCATGTAGACGTCGTACGATCCCGAGAGCGAACCCGTGTGGGACGAGGCCGCCGCCTGTCCCTTTACGGATGAACCGGACTTGATCGCCACGACGGGTTTGGTCTTCGAGACTTCGCTCACCACCTTCATGAAGGTCTTGCCGTCCTGGATCTCCTCGATATAGAGGATGATGCCCT
>DAIRGM010000075.1:0-7625 GCA_036794525.1 Methanoculleus sp. | reverse complement strand
TCGGGGGTGACGAACCCCATCTTGTCCATCCTGCACCGGACGGCGTCCGGGACCAGCCCCCGGATCGCCTGCCGGAGGACGTACTTCGTGACGCCGCCGCGGATCTTCTGGTCGAGCGGGAGCGCCGCGATGTACTCCACCAGACGGTAGTCGAGGAACGGAACCCGCGCCTCGACCGAGAAGGCCATCGAGTTCCTGTCCTCCCAGTGCAGCAGGAGGGGGAGGTTCGACGCCGTGACCTCCCGTTTCAGCACCTCCTCAAGCGACCCCGCATACCGGAGAACCTCCGGCGCGTCCCCCCGGAGGAGTCCCCGGCGCTCTGAGCGTACCCGGGATTGAGCAGCCGCCCACGAGAAGAACGACCGGTGATGCCGCACACTCCCGACCCCCTCCCGGAGGGCCGCAAGGACGTTTCCGCGCCGGAGGAGGCCCCGGATATACGGCGCCTGGTAGGCGATGTAGCCGCCGAGCTGCTCGTCGGCGCCCTGCCCGTCGAGGACCACCTTCACCTCGCCGCTCGCGAGCCGCATCACGCAGTACTGGGCGTATATCGAGAGGGACGCAAACGGCTCGTCCTGCACATAGAGCAACCGCTCAATATCCTCCCAGAGCCCGTCCGTGCCCGGCGTCGTCCGGCGGCTCGCGACGTCTGTCGCCGCGACCACCGTATCGATATACCGGCTCTCGTCGAACCGGGGATCGTCAAAACAGACCGAGAACGTCTTCTGCCGCTCGCCGACGCTCCCCGGGCTCTCCGCCTGCAGGAGAACGTTGATCAGGGCGGTGACCGTCGAGGAGTCGATACCGCCCGAGAGGCAGGTCCCAACCGGGACGTCGCTACGGAGCCGGAGCCGGACGGCGTCGGTCAGGAGGACTCTGACCTCCCGTGCGGCGGCCTCGTCGTCGACCCCGCCCGGGGCGCCGCTCATCGTGAAGTCCCAGTAACGTTCCGGCTCCCCGACACCCTCCGCGGAGACGACGACCGTATGGGCCGGCGGGAGCTGGAAGACGCCGTCGTACATCGTCTCTTTCGTGTGATCCGCAACCCCCCACGCAAGGAACGTCGAGAGCATCCGGTCGTTCGGCCGCCGGCCTACCCCGGGATGCACCCGGAGCGCCTTGATCTCTGACGCAAAGAGGAACGATCCATCGGTCACTGTGTAGTAAAACGGCTTGACGCCCAGGCGATCTCTTGCACAGAAGAGTTCGCGGCGGCGTCCGTCCCAGAGGGCGAACGCCCACATCCCGTTGAACCGGGCGAGGCAGTCCCGCCCCCACTCCTCGTAGGCGTGCAGGATCACCTCCGTATCGGTTGCGGATGCGAAACGATGGCCGGCGGCAAAGAGTTCCTCCCGGATCTCACGGTAGTTGTAGATCTCGCCGTTGAAGACGATCTGAAGCATGCCGTCCTCGCTTCCCATCGGCTGGCGGCCCTCATTGGAGAGGTCGATGATCGCGAGGCGGCGATGGGCAAGGCCGATCGGCCCGGAGAAGAACGTTCCTTCGCCGTCGGGACCACGATGGGCGAGCCTCTCCGCCATCGCCCCGACGAGGGTCGCATCCGCATCCTCCCCGTTCAGGGCAAACTGCCCGGCGATACCGCACATGCTCCGAATACCAGGGGGTTATTTGTCTGAACAGGTCTTATCCAGGCCCGTGCCGTTGATGTCGCAGGAGGGGCAGGGGGCCGAGCCCGTGCCGTTCACCACCCGGTAGGCGTCCGCGAGGACGGCGGAGTTCGCGAGCATCCCCGCGATCAGGATCACCTCGAGGATCTCAGCCCGGGTCGCGCCCTTCGCCATCGCGGACTGCAGGTGATACTCCACGCAATGGCTGCACTTGAGCGCGGCGCCCACCGCAAGGCTGATCAGCTCGATCATCTTCGGTTCGAGCTGGCTGGTCTCGACGACAGCGCCCTTGTAGAGGAGGTGTGAGATGAGGATCTCAGGGCGTTCCGCCATCCGCTCAAAGATCAGGGGGACCCGGCCGTACTCGGTCTCGATCTCCCGGAGGAGATCCTCCGCGAAGACGTCCGACCCCCGCTCCACAACCTTCGTGAGTACCTTTTCGAAATCCATCGCATCTACACCAGTATTCTTGTTTCCGAGAATGGTTTAATCCGGATCAATATGTAGTTGCGCATCCGCGACGGCGTGACATCGGCGATATCACCGACCGTCACCCCTTCGGCGACCGGAAGCGACCGCACGTCGTCGGCATACGAATCGTAGGGGAGCTTCACCCGGAGCCCCTCCATCTGGGCGGTCACCGGCGTCGGATGCGTGAGCATGCTGACCTCGTGGATCTGCTCCTCGATGATCGCCATCAGGCGGGGCGGGAAGACGGAGAGCGGGTCTTTTGCGAGAGCGTCCCGCCGCGCATCCAGGACGCGGGAGACCTCGTCCACCAGTTCGTCAAGTTTCCCGAGCTCCTCGGGGCGCTTGAACCGGTGCATGATCCTGCCGATCCCGCCCACGTATCCCTCGACGGGCGGGTCGATCGCCCGCATCAGGGCCTCGCGGTCGGGCGCGCCGGTCACCACGATCGGCACATCGATCTCCCGGCGGATCGCCGGGAACTTCTTCCGGATGCACTCCTCGAAGTTGCCGAGCGCGTAAACGGCGAGATCGTGCTCGTTGATGACGTCCCGCTCCTCGTCGTTCAAGTTTGCAATCCGTTTCCCGAACCCTCTCGCGAGCCCGACCATGTTGGTCTTCGCGCCCGATCGCCTGAGATACTCGGCGATATCGCAGGAGATGTGGGGGAGGTGATGGATCTCAAGGCTCGGGCTCACGACGGCGATCTCCGTCCCGACGAGGGGCGCTTCGACCACCTCGCCGGCGAGCGGTTTTGCGATTCGGCGTATCAACTCGATGTCGTCACGCGGCACGAACGACTGGAGCACGACGTCCTGGGCCATGACGTGCTTCTGGACGATGTAGCCCCCGAGGTCGTCGATCAGGTCCATGATCTCGTCGTGCCGGTAGACGCCTCCCTTGTAGGTCACCGGCACCAGTGTCGTCATAGCGTCACCCCCATCCTCTCAAAGAGCGGCACGACCATCGTCTCCACGATATCGGTCGGCAAGGTGTCCTCGCTCGCCACGTAGTAAAACTTTCCTTCCCGGATGTACTGGCGGCGGACCTTGAACCCCTCGGGAGCGATGTACTGGAGCGCGTAGATGACGTCCTTGTAGAGGTTTTCGCTCGGGTCGGCCACTACCAGCCGATCGAGGTTCTCGTCCCCGGCCATCCCCACCGGGAGGACGACGGTGAACCGGTCGGGCTGGTCGACGTGCTCCTTGCCGTAGATCGCCCAGAGTTTCTGGAGGAGCGGCGCGAGATAGGTCTCGTCGCCGATATCGAGGACGATCTCTTTCTCGCCGCGGTTGACGTTGGCAAAGTCGGCAACCCGGATCTCACGCGGCATATGGCGTAGAAGCCCGGCAGCGACGAAGATCGGCACCTTCGGGTCGACGTAGATGTGCAGCCGGTCGATCACCTTGATGAGATCCAGGTCCTGGAGGACGTCGCCTGCGACCCGCTCGTAGGCGTTCCTCCCGACCTCGTCCGGCGACTCGACCACGAAGTAGTTCAACGGGGGCATTTACTCTCCCTTGATGAATCCGGACGCGAGCAGGGCGGCTCCGACCGCGCCGATGTACTGCGAGTTGGGCGGGACGACGATCTCGGTCTGCAGGAGTTGGCCCATCGCGTAGACCAGCCCCTCGATCAGCGAGGTGCCGCCGACCATGATCACCGGTTCTTTGATGTCGACCTCCTGCAACTGCTGCTCGAAGACCTGCTCCGCGACGCTGTGGCAGGCCGCAGCCGCCACGTCCGCGGGTGAGCTCCCTGCCGCGAGGGCGTTCACCAGGCTCTGCGTCCCGAAGACGATGCAGTAACTGTTCATCGGGACGTTCTTCCCCATGCCCTTCATGGCAAGGGGACCGAGCTCGGTGATATCCACCCCGAGACGCTTCGCGGTCATCTCCAGGAACCGGCCGCTCGCACCGGCACAGATCCCGCCCATCGTGAAGGTGCCCGGGATGCCGTCGATGACGCTGATCGCCTTGTTGTCCATCCCGCCGATATCGATGACGGTCGCGGCGCCCCGCTGGTGGCCGGCAAGGTAGACGGCACCCTTCGAGTTCACCGTCAGCTCCTCCTGGATGAGTTCCGCACCGAGATGCTTCCCGATCAGGAACCGCCCGTATCCGGTGGTGCCGATAGCCTGGATATCCTCGCGGGCAAGCCCCGCCATCTCAAGCGCGTCCGCGATGGCGCTCTCGGCGCTCTTGATCACCTCGGTCGTCGGGTGCCACCCGGTGCCGACGATCTCGTTATCCTTCATCACGACGGCCTTCGTCGTGCTCGACCCGGAATCGACGCCCATCGTGATCCCGGTCTGCTCCTCGCGGGCAAGGAGCGCTCTCCGGCGGGCGATGGTGGTCAGGGCCTCCATCCTGGTGAGGAGGGTGCCTGCGGTCGTCCGCTCGGTGAAGGAGTAACTCACCACCGAGAGTCTCGAGTTCTCGGGAATATACCGTCGGAGTTCGTTTCTGACGATCGCCGCCTCGGCGCACCGGAAGCAGGTGCCGATGAAGACCCCGTCCGCCTCCACCTTCCCCTCCACGAGGGCCATGGCCCGGGCAATCATCAGTTTCAGATCGGCGCTCTTGACGTCCAGCCCGAACTTCTTGACCGCACGTTCCACATCGGCAAGAGCGATATCGGGGAAGAAGACCTCCGCACCCACCGACTCGGCGGCGTCGTAGATCTCCTTCTGGACGCCGCTGTACTCCGCCCCGCAGGAGAGCTGGGCGATCCGTACTTTCTTCATGCTTCACCTCCGTCCTCGAGATCTGCAAGGAACTTCTTGACGGCGGCGACGAACCGGATGCCCTCTTCCTCGTTTCTCGGGTACTCCAGTTCCAGGATCGGGATCCCGCTCTGGCGCAGGGAGAAGAGGATCAACTCGTCGGTGCGGGCGCATCCCATGCACCCGAACGCAAAGTCGGTCTCGGTGACGATGATCGCGGCCTCGGCCTCCTCGATGAGGGGGCCGTAGATCGCCATCCGTCCCCGAACACCGGACGGCACCTCGACGGCCGCGTACTTCAGGCCGCGCTTGGGTTCTTCGGGAGTGATCTGCAGGGGCGGGGAGTCCACCCCGGCGGTCTGTATCCTCTCCCGGATACCGAGGGCTGCACCGAGCGGCTTATGGCCGAATCGGGCCACCAGGTCGGAGAGGATGAGGCTCGTTGCGGGGTAGATAAACACCTTTGCCATTGTATTCAGGACTCCTCTGAATCTATCAGTTCTTGTAGTCGCTTGATATCGAGCTTTGGTTTCGTTCCGGACCCGGGCGGTGCCGGTTCCGCCGCGTCTCCCTCACGCCGCCCGAGCTCCTCGAGCCCGCGGGTGATGTAGCGCAGAAGGCGGAACTCCCGTTCGTGACCGAGGTAGCCCGGCCTCGCCCCGCCGAGATTCGCCCGGCAGCGTCTCGGATCGCCGGGAGGGAACCCCCGGTCTTTGACGAAGATGTGGGTCGGGTCGAACGAGCGGATCTCCTCGATGAGGCGGTCGACGGACTCCGGATCGCCCGTCACCTGCAGCCCGAAGCACGTCTCCTTGATGAGAACGCCCTCGGAGGCCTCGTAGGCCCTGAGCGCGAGTTCGCCGGGCGTCATCGTCGGGGACTCGACGAAGACGTACTTGGTCACCGTGCCCACGTAATCCGGAGTATATTCGGCCATCACTTCACCTCCTTCACGTATACCGTGGCTCCTTCGCGCATCCCGGCAAGGTTCCCCGCATCGAGCACCTTCCCGATGACGTTCGTGCCGGTGAGCGGTTCGGACGTCGGGCCGAACTCGGCGTTCGCCGTGGTCCGGATGCCGACCATGCCCGCACCCCGCCGGGAGTCGTTCGTCATCGCGAGGGTGTAGGCCGGCACCTCCCCGGTCGGCGTGTTCTCCGGGATGATCCCGACGCCTTTGCCGATCTTCGGCTTGAAGAGGAAGACGTCCTCGAAGACGAAGACGAGCGGCATCTTCCCGACGCTGTGGTGCTTGAGCCCGGTCACCTCACGGAAGATCGTGACCGACCGGGGCGCGGCCGCCTCGTGAAGAGTGATGCTGACGACGTTCTCGGCAGGCACCGTCTCAAGCCGGACCTCGCCGCCGGCCAGTGCCTCGAGCGTCGTTGCCGGGGTCTGGCCGACCACGATGCGATCGCCTTCGGCCGCGTCGGCGGCGAGGGAGACGCCGCGCCGGGCAGCGACCGCTTCCGCCTCGGCGAGCGAGAGGCCGACGAGATCGAACTGTTCCGGCTCCGCACGGAAGGCGAAGAGATCGCCCTCCCCGGCAAACCTGACGAGTTCGATGCCGTGGATGACCCTCCCTACGACGGTGTGCGCCGGGCTTGCCGAGACGCCCCGGGTGTAGATGTAGACCCCTCCCGGGGATTTCCCGGCGGTCCTGACCGTGACGGTGCCTTCAAGCCTCGGGCCGGAGAACTCCGCCGGAACCCGGGTCGGGACCAGGTGCGTGTCGGCGACGTAGGTGCTGCTCGAGCGGCCTACCCTGAACCTGCCGCCCTGCACGGAGAGGAGGAAGTGCTCGACGCTCCGGGCGGTGCTGGCATCGATCCCGTCTTCCCCGAAACCCTGCACCTCCGCCTCCACGTAGGAGACGACCTGCATCCCGTCTTCGAGCGGGAACTTCGGGTCGCGGGTGATGACGACGTGCGAGCGGTCGACGCGCCGGAAGACCCGCTCGACACCGGTGATCCGGTCGCCGTCGGCGAGCCGGTCGAGCAGCCCCCGGCCGGTGACGACCTTCCCGATGACGCCGCCGTCCTCCGGAGCCCCGTAGTCGGCGGTATGGCCCATGCGTGCGAAGATCAGGTAGGACCGGGAGGGGTCGTAGCCCCCGCACCCGAGGATCACGTCGCCGCGCTCGTACCGGCCCGGACGGCGTGCAGGACGGACGTCGGACTCGAACTGCCCGAAGGCGGCGGCGTACCGGTCCTGCCAGTGCAGGCGGAGCCGTTCTGCAACCTCCGGGCGGAGGAGGGAGGAGACTGCCGCGGTCTTCGTCACCTCGACGACCAGGTCGCCTGCCGGGGTGGTGAACCTGACCTCCTGCGACTCGGCCTCATCTTCAACGAGCGCCGGGCGGATGACGGCGACACTGCACTCCTCATCCCGTTCGGGGAGGAGGTCCCCGAGCAGAGAACCCGCCGGAACTGAGATGCGTTTACCGTCCAGATGGAACTCCATTACGTGCACCTCAGGCGGCTCCGCCGCCCCCCATCACCGTTCGTTCATCCTCGGTGAGATGGGCGAGCACCTCATCAGTTGGCCCCAGCTGGATGATCTTGCCTCCCCGCATGAGAGCGACGCGATCGCAGATGTCTTTCACGAACTCCATATCGTGCGAGACCACAATAAACGTCTCGTCCATCTCCTCGCGGGCGTGGAGGATCGAGTGCTTCACGTCGATCTTCGTGATCGGGTCCATGGTCCCGGTCGGTTCGTCGAGCACGACGAGCAGGGGCTCCCGGATGAGCACCTGGGCGAGGGCCACACGGTGCTTCTCGCCTTCGGAGAGCTCCCCCGGA
>DAIRGM010000074.1:0-7625 GCA_036794525.1 Methanoculleus sp. | reverse complement strand
GCCCTCGAAGAACTGGTGATGGCGCTCGAGGTGCTCTACGGGGTCGATACCGGGATCAAGACCGGGGAACTCTACCCCCTCTCGACCCACGTCGCCCGGCTGACCGGGGTACCGCTCGCGACCAACAAGCCGATCGTCGGCGAGATGGCCTTCACCCACGAGAGCGGGATCCACGCCCACGGGGTGATGCGGGACGCGAGCACCTACGAACCGCTCCAGCCGGAGAGGGTAGGGCGAAAGCGGCGGATCGTCCTCGGGAAGCACTCGGGGTCGGCGGCGGTCGAGGCCGCCCTCCACGACATGGGGTATGCCCCGGACAGTGCGCAGCTTGCAGAGATCGTCGGCCGGATCAAGCAGATAGGGGATGCCGGGATGCGGATAACCGACGCCGACATCATGGCGATAACCGATACCGTCATGGATATCGAGTTCGTGCCCTGCATCGAACTCCGCCAGTTCACCATCGTCTCGGGGAGCAACGCGGTGCCGACCGCCTCGGTGACGATGCTCGTCCGCGGCGAGGAGGTCACCGGCGCCGCAGTCGGGACCGGGCCGGTGGATGCGGCGATCCGCGCGCTCCAGCGGTCGGTCGCGGACGTCGGGAGCGTGAGGCTCGATGAATACAGCGTGGATGCGATAACCGGCGGCACGGACGCCCTCGTCGACGTCGCGGTGAAACTCAGCAAGGACGGGAAGACCGTGACCTCGCGGGGCGCCAGGACCGACATCATCATGGCCAGCGTCGAAGCAGTTATCGCCGGGATGAACAGATTACTCAGGGAAGAGCATGAAGACCGGAGCCAGGACTCTGATTGAAGCGCTGCAGCGTGAAGGGGTGGACACCATATTCGGCTACCCCGGCGGCGTGGTGTTGCCGATCTACGATGAACTCTACGACTCGTCGATCCGGCACATACTGGTAAGGCATGAGCAGGCAGCGGCGCACGCGGCCGACGGCTACGCGCGTGCAAGCGGCCGCGTAGGCGTATGTCTTGCCACCTCCGGCCCCGGCGCGTGCAACCTGGTCACGGGGATCGCGACGGCCTACATGGACTCTATCCCGATCGTGGCGCTCACCGGCCAGGTGCCGACCGGCCTCCTCGGGAACGACGCGTTCCAGGAGTCGGACATCACCGGGATCACGATGCCGGTCACGAAGCACAACTACCTGGTCAAAGACGTCGCCGACCTCGATCGCACGATCCAGGAGGCGTTCTACATCGCCAGGACCGGCCGGCCCGGCCCGGTGCTGGTCGATATCCCCAAAGACGTCAGCACGGGCCAGGTGTTGGAGGGGACGCCCGTCCCCGGGACGGTCTCCCTCCGCGGCTACCAGCCCACCTACCAGGGGCACGTCCGCCAGATCGATAAGGCGCTCGACCTGATCGCGGGAGCAGAGCGGCCGCTCGTCTACGCCGGCGGCGGGGTGATCCTCTCGGAAGCGTCGGCCGAACTCCTGGAGTTCGTCGAGACGGCAGCCGTCCCGGTGACGACGACCCTGATGGGCCTCGGCGCTGTTCCCGGCGACCACCCGCTCAACCTCGGGATGCTCGGGATGCACGGCACCCAGTCGGCGAACTACGCGGTGACGGAGTGCGATCTCCTGATCGCCGTCGGCGTCCGGTTCGATGACCGGGTGACGGGCAAGATCGAGACGTTCGCGCCGAACGCCGCGGTCATCCACATCGATATCGACCCGGCGGAGATCGGGAAGAACAAGCCGGTTGACGTCCCGATCGTCGGCGATGTGAAGGCTGTTCTCCAGGCGCTCCTCCGCCGTATGCAGAAACGCGGCGATACGGCGAACTGGGTATCGAGGATCACCGCCTGGAAGGCGCAGTACCCGCTTCGCTACCGCTACGACGACCATCTCCGCCCGCAGTACGTCGTGGAGCAACTCTCCGATCTCCTGAAGGGCGAGGGTATTGTCGTGAGCGAGGTCGGGCAGAACCAGATGTGGACGGCGCTCTACTACCGTTTCACAAAACCGCGGACCTGGATCACCTCCGGCGGTCTCGGGACGATGGGCTACGGGTTCCCGGCGGCCATCGGCGCCCACTACGCCCGGCCGGACGTCCCGGTCGTCGACGTCGCCGGCGACGGGAGCATCCAGATGAACATCCAGGAGCTCGGGACGGTGGTGCAGTATGATATCCCCGTCAAGGTCGTGATCCTGAACAACATGTACCTCGGGATGGTGCGGCAGTGGCAGGAGCTCTTCTACGACCGCCGCTACTCCTTCACGGAGCTCCCGCCGGTGGACTTCGTCAAGATCGCGAACGCCTACGGGGTCGAAGGGCTCCGGGTCGACGAGAAGGCCGGTGTGCGGGAGGCGCTCGAGACCGCGCTCGCCACCGACGGGCCGTTCGTCCTGGACTTCCGGGTCGAGCGGGAGGAGAACGTCTTCCCCATGGTCCCGGCGGGTGCCGCCATCAACGAGATGATCGGGGTGCGCCAGCCATGAAATCGCATACCCTGAGCGTCCTCGTGGAGAACCGGGCGGGTGTCCTGAGCCGGGTTGCCGGGATGTTCTCCCGGCGGGGGTTCAACATCGAGAGCCTCGCCGTCGGGCCCTGCGAGGAGCCGAACATGAGCCGGGTCACGATCGTGGTGAACGGCGACGACGGGGTCGTCGAGCAGGTGATGAAACAGACCAACAAGCTCATCGACGTCATCAAGGTCTCGGACCTGACGAAGCGGGAGAGCGTGGAGCGGGAACTCGCCCTCATCAAGGTCGCCGCCGAATCCGGCCCGGCCCGCGCCGAGATCCTCCAGATCGCCGATATCTTCCGCGCCCAGGTCGTGGATGTCGGGTCAAAGACGCTGGTCCTCCAGGTGACCGGTGATACCGAGAAGATCGACGCGCTGGAGAACCTCCTGCGCCCCTACGGTATCAAGGAACTCGTTCGCACGGGTAAGATTGCCCTCCTCCGGGGCGCAAAGACCGTAAAGAGTTCGAAATAACTTTTTTTTACATGCCCTTCGTGCGGAACCGGATCGGGCTGCTCTCCCTGCCTTCAGCGATCGTGTTATATGTTAACACGGCTCACACTGACATAGTATGTTCTTAGGCTTACCACCGCATACGGTGCTCATCGTGGGCGGCTCCGTCGTCCTGGTCGTCGTGTTGCTCGCTATCTGGGGCCTCCGGTTCAGGGAGGACGCCTGAATGGCTGACCTCGTAACGCTCGCCGTGATCGTGCTCTACTTCGTGGTGCTCATCGGCATCGGGAGCTGGGCTTCAAAGAAGATCAAGAACACCGAGGACTACATCCTCGCGGGGAGATCGCTTGGATTCTGGGTCTTCACGATCCTGATCGTCTGTTCGATCTGCAGTGGGATGAGCCTCCTCGGCGTCAGCGGGTTCGGATTCACATCGGGCTGGCCCGGGATATGGGAGCAGATCTTCGTGCCCCTCGCGGCCTCGTTCTGTATCATCTTCTTCGGGGTGAAACTCCACACCCTCGGGGGCGAGCGGGGCTACATGACCATCCAGGACTACCTCGCGGACCGGTTCGAGAGTCCGCGGGCGGTCCGGGCGCTTGCCGCGGTCTCGGGGATCGTCGTCTCGCTGATCTACCTGGTCGGGCAGTATGCCGCGATCAGCATCGTCCTCGTCTGGCTCTTCGGTATCCCGCACTGGCAGGCGCTCCTCATCTCCGGGGTCATCATCACGGCCTACACGGTCGTCGGGGGGCTCTATGCCGTATCGTGGGCTGGCCTCGTTCAGGGCCTCATCCTGATCTTCGGCGTCCTCCTGATGGCTCCGCCGGTCATCATGAGCGCCGGTGGCCTGGCCCACATCAATACCGTCATCGCCGGGATCGACTCGAACTTCGTCGAACCCTGGTTCCCGACGGCCTACGCTTCGTACGCCTACACAACGCCGGAGTTCCTCTTCTCGTTCGGGATCCTCCTGATGGTCGGTCTCGCCTGCGCACCGCACGTCGTCAACAACGTCCTGGCGGTAAAGGAGAAACGCTACTTCAAGTGGGCGCCGCTTATTGCCTTCCTGATCTACGCGGTCGTGATGTTCCTCGTCAAGATCGTCGGGTTCGCCGTGCGGTCGCTCGTCGAGGAAGGGACGCTGGTCCTCCCGCAGGCCGTGAACGCCCAGGACTTCGCCTTCATCGCCGGTGTCGAGTACGCGATGCCGAACGTGACGTTATGGGCGCTCTTCGCGGTCATCGTCCTTGCAGCGGTGATGTCCACGACCGACCGGCTGATGCTCACCGTCGGCACCTCGTTTGCGTGGGACATCTACAAGAACATCCTCCGCCCCTCGGCGACCGATAAAGAGGTGCTCCTCGTCTCGAAGGTCGTGATCGTCCTCGCAGCCGGCGGGACGCTCCTGCTTGCCATCAACCCGCCGCCGATGCTCGCGTGGCTGATCTGGATGGGCATCGGGGTGATGCTCGCGACGTTCGCGGTCCCGCTGCTTGCCGGGCTCTACTGGCGCGGTGCTACCGGGCAGGGGGCGATCGCGAGCATGGCGGTCGGGCTTCTTGCGTCCGGCATCTTCGGCTACTGGCACCAGTTCGTGGCGCCGCTTCCCATGCACTTCAGCATCTACGCGCTCGCCTGCTCGATCCTTGCCATGATTGTTGCCAGCCTCATGACCACCCCGAACACCGAGACCACCCTCGACGGCACCCGGACCGGCTGGTACATCCAGCCGCCCCCCCTCCCTTCACCGGCCGCGAGCCCCGGAGAGACCCTGTTTGTCGACCGGGAATCGCCCCGCCGGCAGTGACGGCGGGGGGGATCCCGTCATCTCTTTTTTACGCCTCTGCACCGGAATCCGCCTGCCTCTCTTCGCAAAGTCCATATCCATATGAGCGAACACTTAGACTGCCGACACAACCGGTGGATTGTTAGAGGTTGCCATGAAGACCATCATCTACTATTTTACCGGCACGGGCAACTCCCTTGCCGCTGCAAAGAAGGTCGCCCAATCCCTCGGGGATACGGAGTTCGTCCCCATCGCGTCGCTCGCGGACATCCCGGGGACGATCACCCCGGATGCCGACCGGGTCGGGCTCGTCTGCCCGGTCTACGACTGCGGAGTGCCGGTCATGGTCGCCAACTTCGCAGAACGGCTCGACCTTTCGCAGGCGAAGTATACCTTCGCCATCGTCACGATGGGCGGGATAGGCGTCTCGGCACTCCACCAGCTCGACGGGATCTTCAACAAACGGCAGAACCGGAGACTTGACGCAGCATTTGCCGTCAGTATGCCCGGCAACTTCCCACCGCTCATGCGCTCGGTGCCGGCCGAGAAGTGCGGTAAGATCCTCGACAGGGCAGACAGGCGGCTTGGTGAGATCGCGGAGGCGATCGGGAGCGGCCGTTCGGTCTCCCCGGGGTTCGCACCCCTCTCCAGACTCGTGAACGCCCTGAGTTACGGGTCGCTTGCAGGGAGCGCTCGCGACGCGGGCGAACTCTTCTCCGTCTCGGACGCCTGCACCGGTTGCGGCACCTGTGCAAAGGTCTGCCCGGCAGGCAACCTCACGCTCGTCGACGGCCGCCCGGTGTGGGGCCGGCGGTGCGAACTCTGCTGCGCCTGCCTCCACTTCTGCCCGACCGAGGCGATCCAGCTCAACGTGATGCTCGGGACCGAGGGCCGGGGGCGCTACCGGCACCCGGACCTCACGGTTGCGAATATGGAGGCGCAACGGGGGCAAAACGTGCCGGCTCCGGATACTCCGGCCGTGCAGGGACGGTTTCCGGGAACCCGGGGTGAGCGCCCGGGGGAAGTATAATCATTAATAAATATCAGAATATAACCTGATCGAAGTGACAGGAAACGCTCTTTCACAAAAAACGAGACTCTCGCGCCAGAAGATCAGGAAAGCGCTGCTCATCATCTCGTTCCTCCTCCTTCCGGCCACGCTCTTCTACATCTCCCCCGTCGTCATCCTGATGGGGGCGGCCGAAGGTATCGCCACCGGCAGCCTGCTCCTCTTTGCCGCGCTCGCTGTCCTCTCGCTCGGCGTCTCCCGCCTCTGGTGCGGCTGGCTCTGCCCGATGGGAGCATGGCAGGAGATCTGTTCGCCCGTCATGAAGCGCACCGTCAAGGACGGCCGGCGCAACCTGGTCAAGTACGGCGTCACGGTGCTCTGGCTTGCGCTGATTGCGTACCTCTTCATCGGTGCCGGCGGTATCCTCGCGGTCGATCCCCTCTACGGCACGGTGAACGGTCTCTCGATCACCTCCTTCGAGACCCTGATGATCGCGGGCTTCATCTTCCTCGGGATCTTCGCCGTCGCGTTCGTCATGGGCCGTCGCGGTTTCTGCCGTGTCGTCTGCCCGATTGCCGCCCTGATGATCGTCGGCCGGAAGATAAGGAACGCCGTCGGCTGGCCCGCCCTGCAGCTCGCGGCCGTATCCGGCCGCTGCATCGACTGTGAGCGGTGCTCGAAGGCGTGCCCGATGGGCCTCGACGTCCACGGCATGGTCCGGGAGGGGGATATGGAGAGTGCCGAATGCATCCTCTGCGCTGCTTGCGCCGACGCCTGCCCGGAGGGGGCCATCACCTACGGCGTACAGGGCCGGTGAGCACCCGCCCCGGTTGCGGAGACCCGTATGACACCAATGACCCGGCCTGCACTGCGCCAGAAGATACGGATGGCGCCGATCGCCTTCGTCTGCATATCCTGCCCCGAGGACGCCGTCAGGTACGCGTGGAGATCATGATCGTCGGCACTGTCTCCTCCGCCATCTGGAAGATCTCGTCGGGAAGAGCGCTCCTTGCGTCGTTCGCCTTCTTCGCCGTCTCGGCGGCCCTGATCAACGGCCGGCCGTTCGGTCTTCCTGCGCTCGCGGAGATCACGGGCGGCGCCGGGATCCTCGACATGGCGTTCACCTACACCCCGGTGCAGGCATACGCGATGCTTGCGGCGCTCGGGGACGCCGGGCGGGCGTTCTACCTGACGCGGATCGTGCCGCTCGACCTCATCTTCCCGCTGGCGTATACGCTCTTTTATGCCGTTACCATATCCTGGCTCCTCTCCCGGTGGCTCCCGGCGGAGAGTCCCTGGATGCGCCTCAACCTCGTCCCGCTCGTCGCGGGCGTTGCCGACTACTGCGAGAACATCGGGGTTATCGCGATGCTCCTCGCCTACCCGGCGGAACTCTACGAGGTCGCGGCGATTACCGCAGTGATCTCGCCGATCAAGTTCACGTTCATTGCGGCCAGCATGCTGCTCATTCTCGGCGCACTCGCCGGATGGGCTGCGAGCGGGTTACGGGCCGGCGCGTAACCCCCGCTGCCGCAAGGTATATCTCCCCGTCTGCTCCAGATCCATATATTAAACGCGAGCAGGCAAGATCATGCAGATCGCTGTCATTTCCGGGAGCCCCAAGGGCGAGAAGAGCGTCACCCTGCAGTACGTCCGGTTCCTCGAGGAGGCGTTTCCGGAGCACACCTTCACTGTTGTGCATGTTGGCCGGGATATCAGGACGATTGAGCAGCAGGAAGAGGTATGGTACAGGCTGCTTGCCACAGTAAAGCAGTGTGATGGCGTGCTCTGGGCAACCCCGGTCTACGTCATGCTGGTTCCGGCGCAGCTGAAGCGTTTCATCGAACTGGTAGGCGACCGGAATGCAATGGAGACGTTTTCGGG
>DAIRGM010000073.1:0-7932 GCA_036794525.1 Methanoculleus sp. | reverse complement strand
GACCCGGCGGGATTTGAACCCGCGGCCTCTCTGTCCCAACCGAAGGGGCTGCGCCCCTTTCGAAACCCCCGGCGACCTCCGGTCGCCCAGGAACCGATGAAATACGCAGGAAAAAGGAAAGACGCAAAACAGAAGAATGGACCCGGCGGGATTTGAACCCGCGGCCTCTACGTTGCGAACGTAGCGATCTACCCCTGATCTACGAGCCCAAGGGGGTGAAATGATATGAGATCAGAGTATGATCTCGATATCTAATTTTTCTGCCAGTTCCTTATATCTGTTCCTGATCGTGACCTCGGTCACGCCCGCAACCTCCGCGACTTCGCGCTGGGTGCGCCGCTCTCCGCCGAGGATCGACGAGATGTAAATGGCGGCCGCAGCGACGCCCGTCGGGCCTCTGCCGCTCGTAAGTTCGCGCTCTCCGGCCTGCCGGAGGATCTCGACCGCCCGGCTCTGGACCTCACCCTTCAGGTTCAGGCCCGAGCAGAAGCGCGGTACGTAGTCGATCGGGGACGTCGGCAGGAGCTTTAACCCGAGCTCGCGGGAGATGAAGCGGTAGGTGCGGCCGATCTCCTTACGGGATACACGGGATACCTCGGCGATCTCGTCGAGCGTCCGGGGGACGCTGCACTGCCGGCACGCCGCATACAGTGCGGCCGCAGCGACGCCCTCGATACTCCGCCCGCGGATCAGGTTCTTGTCCACCGCGTCGCGGTAGACGACCGCGGCGGTCTCGCGCACGTTCCGGGGCAGGCCGAGCGCGGAGGCCATCCGGTCCAGTTCCGAGAGCGCGAACGCCAGGTTCCGCTCGGTCGCGTTCGAGACACGGATACGCCGCTGCCACTTCCGGAGACGGTAGAGCTGGGCGCGGTTCTTGCTCGAGATTGCGCGGCCGTAGGAGTCGCGGTTCCGCCAGTCGATCATCGTCGAGAGACCCTTGTCGTGGATCGTGAACGTCATCGGTGCGCCGACACGGGAGCGCTTCATGCGCTGGTCGTGGTCGAATGCACGCCACTCGGGACCGCGGTCGATGAACTCCTCGTCGAGGACGAGACCGCAGTTCTGGCATACCAGCTCGGCACGCTCGTAGTCGTGGACGAGCTGGCGGCTGCCGCACTCGGGGCAGACGGACTGAACGCTCTCCTCGGTGCGCTTCTTCTCCGTCTCCTTGACCTTCTGTTCTCCCCTCTTCTTCAGGGCCTCGCGCTGCAACTGCAGCTGTTTTAGTTTTTCTACTTCAGCCATCGATTATACACCTATCTCGCAAAGATCTTCTCGCCAACCTGCACGGAACAGCCATTGTAGCAGAGGACTACGGCATACGGCGATGATATATTCCCAAATATATCGACTACCTTCCCTACGGGTTTTAACCGGCGATCCACGGCCTCACCGTAGAGGCGGGGCAACTGTGCAGCATCACATCGCAAGATTAACAAGCGATTGCCGCAAATACTTACAGAACGACCGATTAACCGCAAACCTGCAACCTCTAGGGGATACTATACCCGGGCGTATTGAGTAACATATATATATTGACCGTGCAGGTATAAAAACATTTTGCTAAATTATATATACAGTATCTCACTTCTGAAGAAGCCGATTTATATCCAGCGAGAGAATCTCCCGGGATTCCGCCTCCGTCAGCCCGGCGCCGAGCGCGACCATCCGCCGTGCCTCCGCTGACATCAGATCGGACGGAGCGTGCGTATCGGAATCGACCACCAGCCGGCATCCGGCCTCCCGCGCCACCCGAACCACGTGGCCGTTGGTGCGGTTATGCCCCCCGCGCGAGGTGATCTCGAGCCCCACCCCGTGCTCCGCGGCTGCGCGCGCATCCTCGGCCGCAATGAGTCCGGGATGGCCGAGCACGTCCACGTACTCACATGTACAGGCGGCGCGGTTGGTTCCCGGGGCGACCGGCTCCACCACCGTCTCGCCGTGGACCACGACGATATCGGCGCCGAACCTCTTTGCGTCGCGCGCAAACGCCGGGATCTGGGACGGTGGGACGTGGGTGAGTTCCACCCCGACGAGCAGGGTCAACCCGTAGCACCGCGCCGACTCCCGGACGCTCTCCCCTGCTTCAACCAGGTGCCGGAGGTTCGAGGCGTCCGCGTGGTCGGTGATCGCGAGCGTCTCGTAGCCGAGCACGGCGGCCCGGCGGACCAGCTCGGTCGGGAGGAGTTCGCCGTCGGAGAGGAGGGTATGGGCGTGCAGATCGTACATCGCGGTCACTTCCGGCCGGCAAGACCGCTCGCGACCTTCCGGATAAGGTCTTCCTTGCTCCCCTCCCATTCCGCCACGATCCGGCCTTCGTGCTCCACCCACCGGGCGGGGTGGTGGTGCTCTTCCAGGCGGTGCGGGACCTTCATCTTCCGCAGGACGGCCTCGATGGCGGGGAGTTCCGGGGACTTCACGCCGAAGTTTTTAGCAACGCGACGCCCTTCCCGTCGCTTGAGGGTGGCGTCGAAGTAACAGGGGTATAGGATGCGCTCAGCGCTCATTGTTGTAGGTTTGGGTGGTTAACCTATAAACAGATCATGATCACAGTACATACCATGCATCATATCGACGTCCACGTGGAGAAGGACATCTACGATGTCAACAACCGCCTTGCAGATGCCAACGCGGCACACCTCAAGGACCACGGTGTCCGGGCGTTCGACCTCCTCGGCGCCATCGGGTCGGGGAAGACCGCCACGATCGAGCGGCTCGTGCCGCTTATCCAGAAGCGGGGTCTCCGCGCCGGTGCCATCGCCGGGGACGTCTACGGAGACGACGACTTCAAGCGGATCGTCGCCCTCAACGTCCCGGCCTACAACGCAAACACCGGGAAGGAGTGCCATCTCGACGCTCACCTCGTCGAGCACGCCATCGATCACCTCCCGCTCGGCGAGATCGACATCCTCTTCATCGAGAACGTCGGCAACATGGTCTGTCCGACCGACTTCCGGCTGGGCGCCGAGAAGAGGATCGTCGTCGTCAGCTCGACGGAAGGCGACGACGTGGTGAACAAGCACCCGATGATGTTTCGAGGCAGCAACATCGGCGTCATCAACAAGGTCGATCTCGCCCCCTTCGTCGGCTCCGACCTCGATCGGATGGAGGCGGATATGCGCCGCTACAACCCGGAGATGAAGATCTTCCGGACGAACATGAAGACCGGGGAAGGGCTGGAAGAACTTCTGGACGCGATCCTCGCGTGATCAGCAGAGTTAAATATCCCGGTCTCGAATAGTTATAGCACTTTAACGAGAGATTGCTACCCCTGTGGGGACTGCGTCCTCAGCAGAGTATATCGGTGGTCACATGCAGTGGCAAGGAAGATCAGTACGGAAGCCATCGGGCGGACGCTACCACACCTCCCAGGGCAAGAAGAGAGCGGAGATCGGAAGAGCTCCGGCAGAGACGCATATCGGTGAAGATCGCAGGAGAATCGTCCGCACCTTCGGCGGCAACCAGAAGGTCCGGGCACTCCGGGTGGAGTACGCGACGGTCTCGAACCCCGCAACCGGCGAGACCAAAAAGGCGAAGATCGAGGCGGTCGAGGCAAACAGCGCCGACCCGAACTACGTCCGGCGGAAACTCCTCACAAAGGGCGCCATCATCAAGACCGAGATGGGGAACGCGCGGATCGTCAGCAGACCGAGCCAGGACGGTGTCGTCAACGCCGTCCTGCTCGTATAAGAGACCTATCTCTTTTTACGGCCGAACATAGCGCCGGACAGGACGGCCCCCATCTAACCGGGGAAGTTCCCGCAGCCAATCCCGGGAGCGTAGCGTCCGTTCGCAGACGACATACCGAGCCCCACGGGCCGCGAGCGTATTCATGAGGCGGCGTTCGGGCTGCCGGCCCGGAGAGGTTCCCGCGCCCGTCGAGACGGATGGCGGCCCGGACGGAGGAGATCATATCGCCGTCACGCTCCCGCGGAGTTCGGCGCTGACCGGCCCCTTTAAGAGGTAGCGTTCGAGCGCCTCGATCGCCGGGAGGTCGAGGTTCTCCCGGTTCCGCCCGTACTTCGGCGGCACGCCCTGGCCGGTGACAAACGCCGCGCGGTAGACGGCGTCCGGGTCGAGTCGCCTTCCGCCGGCGAAGAACTCCTGGATCCGGTGCCCTGCCGGGTTCTCTACCCTGCAGTAGAGGTTGACCCCCGTGCACCGCTTCACGTAACCGCCCATTTGCTGGTAGGGATCGCGCGAGAACGTCCGTTCCAGGTTCTCTTCCATCATCGCCCTGAGCTCCCGGCCGGTTATCTCGACCATCGAGACCGGGGGGTTCACCGGGATGATGTCCCAGAGGTCGTTTACCGTGACCGGGCCGGGCGGCACCGGGGCGCCGTAGCGCCACCCGTTCGAGAAGGCTATCTCCGCGCCCGTGGCGTCGATGAGCGCCTGCAGGAGAAGGTTGTCCATCGTAGCCTCGAGAACAGTGTTCCGGTTAAGACCCGTCCGGGTCTCGCCGACGACCCGGGAGAGGTACCCGCGATGAGGTTCCATGACCCCCTCGACCATCTCCTCGACCTCCGGATGAGGCCGGACCCCCTCGCCGACGACGATCAGGTCGTGGTCGAACCCCTTCACCCGCCGGTTCTCGACCGTGAGATCGAGCCGCCCGAGGAAGGAGCCATGGCAGCCCGACTGGATGATGATGGTCTCGTTGACGACCGCCGGCTCGAAGAGGCGGTTGTGGGTGTGCCCCGAGAGGAGGACGTCGATCCCGTCCGTCTCGCGGGCGAGCCTCACCTCCTGCGGAAACCCGAGGTGCGAGATCACCACGACGAGATCCACCCCCTCCTCTTCGCGGAGATGGGCGATGTGGCCGGGGAGTTCGGCGTTCCCGAGAGAGAAGTGGATCCCCTTCGAGAATGAGTCCGGCATCACCTTGTCGACGATCGTGGCGGCGATGCCGATGACGCCCACCATGAGGTCGTCGGTCTCGCAGACGGTATGCGGGGGAAAGACCAGGTCGCCGGTCACGTCGTCGTAGCAGTTGTCGGCGAGGACAGGGTAGTCGAGCCTCCCCGCCACGCTCCGGAACTGCTCCGGGCCGTAGGCGAACTCCCAGTGGGCGGTCATGGCGTCGAAGGCGAGGACGTTCAGGATGGGGACGAGCGCCTCGCCCTCCGATTGGACGGCGGGGTAGGTCCCGTGGATGGTGTCGCCGCAGTCGAACGCGAGCACCCGGCCCGGCCGCTTGTCGCGGGCTTCTTCGAGGAGCGCGGCAATCCGGGCATACCCGCCCGCCGTCCGGTACACCGGCGGTCCGCCGGCATAGAAGAGTTCCTGGTGCGGCTCCAGGTACCCGTGCGAGTCGTTCATCTGCAGGAGCGTGAGGTGATCGTCGGTCATGGGTGCAGAGAGGGCAGGATGTGGAGAAAACGTTTGCTCCTCCGGCGGGATCAGATCCTTTTTACGTTTCGCAGATCTCAGTTCTAGTGATGCGCAGGATATACCATCGTTTCCCCCAATCCGTCGACCTCGATTTTGAGATCAACCGGCCGTTCCGGGACGTCCTTGCCTGTATAGCCCGGATGCACGACACCCATACCACCGCACGGGGTGCCGACGGGCTCGTCAAGGAGCGGATACTTGTCCAGATCGCGGACGGGCGGACACAGTTCCTCGACCTGAATGATCTCGTGCCGCTCGCCGAGAATGTCACGGAAGTGGCGGACTTCCGGGTCGACCTGCAGAGGACGCTGCTCACCCCTGAAAAAAGGCTCCCGGTCTCGGATACCGCCTTCTTCCTCCGGCTTGTCGACAAAGGGGCGGTGACGGAGTGCTACGTCGCGAAGGAGGGGCGGCTCGGGGAGATGGACGCGATGGATCTACGAAAGATGCTCAAGGGTGCCTGCGAGTGAGCGTCAGGATAGCGGTCGCCGCGCCGTTCAAGCACATGCGCAAAGATCGGCTGCAGAAGAGCGAGTTCGTCTTCTACATCGCCATCGACCGGAAGTGGATGAACAAGGAGCAGGTAAACCAGCTCCTGGAGCGGGCGAAGGCGGAGGGGCTCATCGAGGTGGACGGGGGAGCCATCCGGCCGCTCTTCGATCTCGCGGAGGTCTCGATACCGCTCGGGTTCAAGCCCACCTCCAACGTCCTCGCAGCGGCGGAGAGCCCCTACGAGGAGTTGATCGGGCGGATCGCCGCCGCGACGGAGAAACCGCCCCAGGAGGTCGTCGCCGAACTCCACCGGATCGTCGCCGACAACTTCGACGGCAACATCCGGGTAGAGGCGGCGGTGGTCATCCTCGCGAAGATGTACGGGGTGGCGTTCGACGACAAACTGCCGGCCCTGGAGAGAACGGTCGCGAAGAAACGATAAAATACCCCTCTTTTAGGAAAGACTCGCGCCTGCCGCTCACCCACTCCCATCGTGTCAGCGTCCCAAAGGCTATCGTGCATGCATACACCAGAGACGACGGCATGGAGGAACTCGAGTCCTGCCGCCTCTGCGAATGGAGGTGCGGTGCCGACCGGCTCCGGGGAGAGCGAGGGGTGTGCCGCGTCGGCCGCGCGGAGGTGGCGGCGACGATGTGTTCGGGCACTCTCGCGAGTTACATCGTCACTCTCCTCGGGTGCTGCTACCGCTGCCTCCACTGCAACGCCTACCGGATATCCCAGTACCCCGATCCCGGTTGGCAGTACGCCGGTCATGTGCCAGCCGCAAGGCTGGTGGCCGATGCCCGGGAGCGGATCGCCGCGTACCGGGGGCCCCGCATCCGGACGATCAACTTCACGGGCGGGGATCCGATCATCCACCTCCCCTACATCGAAGAGGTGGCGGGCGAGGTGAAACGGCAGGGTCTCGACCTCGGAATAGGGATCTCGACCGGCGGCTTTGCGACGGGGGCGACGATGGCGCGGCTTGTCGGCCTCTGCCGGACGATCACCCTCGAGATCAAGGCGTGGTCGGACCCGGTCCATCGCGCCCTCACGGGAGCGCCGGTGGGCCCGGTGCTCAGGAATGCTGAGTATCTCGTGCGAGAGGGAAGAGACCGCATCAGGGTCTTTCGGACAGTGGTGATCCCGGGCATGACCGATCGCGAGGTGAGCGGCATCGCGGAGTTCATCGCCTCGCTCGACCCGACGGTGCCCTACCGGCTCATCGGATTCCGGCCGAACAACGTCCTCTACTACCACCCCGGGCCGTCGAAGGAGCAGATGGAGCACCTCGGTGCGGCCTGCCGCGAGGCGGGGCTCGAGGACGTGGCCTGGAGCGGCTACTACCCGGATGCGGTGCCGGACGAGGTCGCCGCCCGGGCGGTACTGCTCGCCCCTCCATACGAGGGAGACCCGGGAGCAGCGCTCACCGCCGCGTACGCCGCGGCATGCGGGTGCCCCACGCACCCCCGCGACTGCGGGGTGTGCCCCCTCCGCGACAGGTGCCCCGCCACGCTCAGGGAGCCCTGGCGCGGCCGGTAGGACGACGAGGGTACGGGCGGATCAGCCCGGAGAAGTAACGTTGTAGAAAAGATAGGGGGCTGATTTATTCGGCCGCCGCCTCGGGCTGGCTGAAGTATTCTGCCAGGGGTTTTGCACCGCTCTGTTTCACGGCGGCGTTGATCTGAACGGTATCGGCGCTGATCTCGTTGCCCCGCACCGACTTCCTGCGGCGCTCCCCGTCCATGACCGGGTGGAACCCGACGCTCCTGGAGAGGAGGAGTCTCCGGCGTGACGGGCCGGGGAGGTCGCGGCGGGAGGGAATGCCGGTCTTGTCCGTGGCGCCGGTGATCTTGATCGTGTAGCCTGCAAAGCCGAGGACGTTTCCGTCGATCTCTTCGCCGATACGCTTGCCGATGATCGCTCCGGCGGTGGGGCCGGTCGCATCGATCTTATATGAACGCCCGGTCTCCGGGTCAGATAGGATGATCTTGAAATCTGCCATGTTGACGACTCCTTCGAAAGTACCTATACAATTTGAGAATA
>DAIRGM010000015.1:0-43822 GCA_036794525.1 Methanoculleus sp. | reverse complement strand
TCGGGATCGGGATCGACCGCCTGGTGATGCTCCTCACCGGGAAGGACTCGATCAAGGAGGTGCTCCTCTTCCCGCAGATGAAGACCCTCGGTATGAAGCCGGACGGGGAAGAACCGGAGCAGGACGGCGGCGAGGAGTAAACCCGCCGCTCAATTTTGCCATGAACGGACAGAACCGCGCCGCCATCCGTCCCGGGATGACGGTGGATGTCGTGCTCAAACGTGACCAGCGAACCGGGAAACTCACCCGGGGCGTTGTTGCCGAAATCCTGACGAACTCCTCGTTTCACCCGCACGGGATCAAGGTCCGGCTCCAGGACGGACAGGTCGGGCGGGTGCAGGTGATCGTCGGGTGAAACCCCTCGGCTTCACCCGGCCTTCCGGAGGGTGAACCGGATGGCCGCACCCTCCTCCGGCCGGCCCGCGACCCGGTCATCCGCCCGGATCCGCCCGCAGTACCTCTCCACCAGCATCCGGCAGATGTAGAGGCCAAGGCCCCGACCGCTCTTTTCGCCGTCTCCACCGCTGAAACGGGCAAAGAGGTACGACTTCTTCTCATCGGGGATCCCCGGCCCGTCATCCTCGACAGAGACGAGCACATCCTCCCCGCGGGCCACGGCCATCCTGCGGTCGTCGTCGGGATGTGCTGCGCCCGCAATCATCTCGCCCAGGCAGTCGAAGACCCGGACCTCGCTGACGTACGGATTTTCGTCCGCCACCTCCCGGATTGCATCCGCATAACTCAACGCCGTGCGCTGCTCTCCCGGGGATGGTATCGCCGGGCGGCATTCAACCCTCCACTGGAGTGGGGGGGCCTTCTGCATGTCTTTTTCGTACGCCTCTACCGGGGAGTGCTCGGCGGGAGCGATCGAACGACAGCAGATCAAACTTCTGGTGGTGGAAATTCGACGGAAAAAAGAGACTTTGGGGCCTGATTCGCGGCCCCGGACGTATCGTGGGACGGTACGGTGATCTTACATCGGGGGCATGCCGCCCATGCCGCCCATGCCGCCCATGCCGCCGCCCATGGCAGCCATCTCCTCAGGAGAGGGGCCGGCAGACTTGGATGCGGCGATGACGTCGTCGATCCGGAGGATCATGACGGCGGCTTCAGCGGCGCTGGAGACTGCCTGGGTCTTCACCCGGAGGGGCTCAACGACGCCGGCCTTGAGCATGTCGCCGGAGACGGCGTTAAAGACATCGAGGCCCATGTACTTCGCGTTCTTGCCGCCCTTCTCGTGGGCTGCACGGAGGGCGACGAGCATGTCGATCGGGTCGAGACCCGCGTTCTCGGCAAGCGTCCTCGGGATGATCTCGAGGGCGTTTGCAAACGCTTCGATAGCGAGCTGGGCGCGGCCGCCGACGGTCGCGGCGTACTCGCGGAGCCGGAGCGAGAGTTCGATCTCGGGCGCACCGCCGCCGGCGACGAACTTCTTGTCCTCGACGGCAACGCTGACGACCCGGAGCGCATCCTCTATGGCGCGATCGAGTTCGTCAACGACGTGCTCGGTGCCGCCGCGGATGATGATCGAGACCGCCTTCGGGTTCTCGCACTCGGTGACGAAGATCATCTCTTCGCCGGAGACCTTCTTCTCCTCGACGCTACCGGCTTTCCCGAGCTCCTCGGGGGCGATGGCGTCGATGGAGCTGACGACTGCCGCACTGGTGGCGCGGGCGAGTTTCTCCATGTCGCTCTTCTTGACACGGCGGACGGCAAAGATGCCGGCCTTCGCGAGGTAGTGCTGGGCGATGTCGTCGATGCCCTTCTGGCAGAAGACGACGTTTGCACCGCTGGAAACGACCTTGTCGACGATGCCCTTGATCATCCGCTCCTCTTCATCGAGGAACATCTGGAGCTGGTCGGGGCTTGTTATGCTGATCTCGGCGTCGACCTCGGTCTTCTTGAACTCGATGGCGGCGTTCAGGAGCAGGATCTTCGCGTCCTTGACGACGCGGGGCATGGCGGGGTGCACACGCTCCTTGTCGATGATCATGCCTTCGACGATCTCGGAGTCCTCGATGGATCCGCCGACCTTCTTCTCGACCTTCACAAACTCGGTGTCGACGGTTCCGTCGGCGTCGGCGACCATCGTGATTGCCCTGACGACGAGCTCGGTGAGCTTCTCCTTTGCGGCCTCGGCGCCCTTCCCGGTCATGGCGGTGTCGGCAAGCTTCCGGAGCATCACCATGTCGTCGGGCTTGACCTCGACGGCGATATCATCGAGGATGGTCTGCGCCTTGTCGGCGGCCATCCGGTAGCCGTGAGCGATGACCGTGGGGTGCACGTCCTGGTCGAGGAGGTCCTCGGCACGCTTCAGGAGTTCGCCTGCGATCACCACTGCGGTCGTGGTGCCGTCGCCGACCTCGTCGTCCTGGGTCTTGGCGATCTCGACCATCATCTTTGCGGCGGGGTGCTCGATATCCATCTCTTTCAGGATGGTCACACCGTCGTTCGTGATGACGACGTCGCCGATGGTGTCGACGAGCATCTTGTCCATGCCTTTGGGGCCGAGCGTTGTCCGTACAGCGCTTGCCACAGCCTTTGCGGCTGCGATGTTGCCCGACTGTGCGTCACGACCGCGGGTACGCTGGCTACCCTCTTTCAGAATAAGGATTGGTTGTCCTCCAAGACTTGACATAGGTATCACCGTTGTTAAGCGATAGAAAGGTAGGTTTGTGGTTCTATATAAACCTATTTACTCATTTATCATATCTATGAGTTCTGAGCCGTCTTCGAGGGAGTGGAGATGTTCTTCTCCGATAAGGAGTGTTTTGCCGATCTTTTTCTGCTTTTTGGAATCCGTGACGACGCACATCGCAAACGTCTTCGTGATCTGCGAGATGTTGCCGATCAGGGAAGCGCGCTTCACGACCTTCTGGGACGTGCCGTACGCCGTCAGGATCGTGTGCTTATCAAAGAGCGCCAGCGCCTGGAACGGGGCCTGCCGCATCGCGTGGATCTCCATCCCCATACGTTCGAGATCGATCAGAACGTCGCCGGACGCGGATTCGGCGGGCTTCTCGGGCTCGGGAGTGCGGTAACCGAGGAGTTCGATCGTCTCGACGAGCGGGGCGTTGAAGAGGTCCTCGAGTTTGATGGCGACATCGAGCGTGGTGCCCATCCCGCTCTCGTACTTGCTGATCGTCCGGCGGGAGACCCCGAGTTGCGACGCAAGGTCTCCAAGCGACATCCGGGAGCGCTCCCGCACCTCACGGAGAAGGTCGCCTTTGATCTTCACGTAGAGGCCGCCGGGGGAGGCGTAGACCATCGGCGAGAGGCCTTCCACGAAGTAGTCGTAGAGCGTCTCGGGGCTGAGGGCGAAGAGCCCGTAGCGGATGTAGACGACGCCGCGCTCCAGTTCAGTATCGCGTGCCCGCTCCCCGACGATGAGGGGGGTGGCCTCCAGGTGCCGGGCGATCAGGTTGAGATCCCAGGCGATGTCGGCGCTCACGCTGTCGATGTGAGAGGCGACCTTGATGATGACGAGGTTGTCGCCCCTCTTCACGATAAGGTCGAAACTCCGTGGACGGATGTTGCATCGCTCCGAGACATCGAAGTTTGCAAGGAGCATGATGCTGATGACCATCTGAGGGAGGCGATCCTGCGACATAATCCGTAAGAATCGATATAGTCGGAGACGATATAAACTAGAGGGTCATGTGGATCGGGATCGACGATACGGACTCGCCTGCCGGGATGTGCACCACCTACCTCGGCGCGGTGCTGGTGCAGCGGCTCGCGCGGGCGGGACTCCCCGTCGTCGGCGCCCGCCTGGTCAGGCTGAACCCGAACGTCATCCACAAGACCCGGGGGAACGCGGCGATCGCCATCGAGGCGGTCGGCGATTCGGAGACGGGCTTCGCGCTCGCCACCGCCTGCGTCGAGGAACTCGCGGAGTTCGACGACGAAAAGACCAACCCCGGCGTGGTGGTGGCGAGCGTCCGCCCGCCGCCGGACTTCTATTACGCGGCGCTCCGGGACTACTGCACCGTGGACGAGGCCGTTGCGGTACTCGAGGCGGCAGGGGCGCTCTACCGGGGTTACAAGAACCGGCGCGGCCTCATCGGCGCGACGGCGGCGATAGCAAGCGAATTTTGTGACCAGACCTACGAACTCCTCGCCTACCGGAAGCGCCCGGCGTGGGGAACGCCACGGCAGGCGGATGCGGCGAGCCTCTTTCGTGCCGAGGAGGAGACCTACCCCCATACCTGGGACACGGTCGACCGGGAGAACGGCGTTGTGGTCGGGGTGCCCCATACCCCCGACCCTGTCCTCTTCGGCATCCGGGGGGAGAGCCCGGCATGGGTGAGGGAGGCGCGTTCTTTTGTCCGCTCCGAAGAGCCGGCCTGCGAGCAGGTCTACGCCACCAACCAGGGAACCGACGCTCACCTGATACCAGGAGCGGCAAGAACCCTCCGGGAGGGGCGGTCGTACCTTGTGCGCGGCACGGTCGCGACGGCCGCGGCCACCGGGCCCGGCGGCCACGTCTCGTTTCTCATCGAGGACTGCGGCGTCGATCTCCGCTGTATGGCCTACGAACCAACCAAGGGGTTCCGCAACGTCGTGAGGGCGCTCGTCCCGGGGGACGTGGTGGCCGCGGCCGGGAGTTACAAGGGCGGAAGCCTCAACCTCGAGAGACTTGGGATCGCCCGCCTCGCCGACGCGGTCCGGGTCCGCCCGCCGGCCTGCCCGGCCTGCGGAAAGCGGATGACGAGCGCCGGAACCGGCAAAGGCTACAAGTGCAGGGTCTGCGGCGAGCGCAGTCACGAGCCCGAGGTCGAGCGGATCGAGCGGCTGCTCCGGCCCGGGTGGTATGAGGTCCCCCCCACCGCCCGCCGGCACCTCGCGCGACCGCTGGTGCGCGGTGTTGCGGCGTGGGAAGAGGCTATGCTCCAGTCGGAACGGGGATGCGCCGGGGATTCATAGCGGTAGCGAAGCCGGGGGGATAGCCCGTCAATGAAATGGACTTTACAAAAAAAGATATATAACATAGTAGAGTTAACTCCCTTCTGGTGATCCCGTGCCGACTATCGGCCGCGAATATGTGCGGGCCCGGACCGATCCGCCCACATCGGTGCCACCCCTGGCGGGCGGGGTTCTGTGGCAGACCGTACATGTTCGCGGCCGAGTATGCACGGAACGAAGGTAACCCTCTGGACACCTCTCCGTTTCCGGCCCGAACGTCCGCTCTCTAGAGAGTTGGTCCGGGCATACCGGACCCCGACACGGTGGGACGAGCGGGATCATCCCGTGTCGAATAACCAGTCATCCCCTGTCTGGCAGCGGGAACCCGGCCACCGGGCCCGCAAATTTTTTTTAGCAGAACATCCTCTTCAGCCGGCGGTTCAAGAAGAGACGATCCATTATTCTGGATGAATGCCAATAATTCGTACAGAATTGGTGTAACAGTATCATGACCTTCAAATACGGGGAAGCAGTTCAGCAGGCACAGGTCCGCCCCGGGATGACGGTCGGCGAACTCGTCGACGAACTCGGGAAAGCCGGTGCCTACAACGGGGGGTCGCTCTGGCAGGCGGTCAACATCTACGAACGGATGCTCCGCGACGAGAAAGCACTGAAGTTTTTCGGCCTCTCGGGCGCCATGGTCCCCGGCGGCATGGGGGGCATCGTCGCCGACCTCATCCGGCGGGGCCATATCGACGTGCTCGTCTCGACGGGAGCGAACCTCACCCACGACGTCATCGAGGCGATCGGGTGCCACCACTACCACGGAACCGCCCAGGTCTCCGATGCCGAACTCTGCGAGGAGGGGGTCAACCGGATCTACGACATCTTCCTCCCGAACGAGGCGTTCATCCGGTTCGAGGAGTTCCTGCAGGACGTCTACTCGTCCCTCCCGGAAGGTTCGACGGTCTCGATCTCCGATCTCCTCGGCCGACTCGGGGAGAGGCTCGACTCCGGGATCCTCTCCGCGGCGGCAAAGGCCGGGGTGCCGATCTACTGCCCGGCCATCCAGGACTCGATGATCGGGCTGCAGTACTGGCTCTTCTCCCAGACACATAAGGTCACGGTCAGCGCGTTTGCCGATATGCCCGGGCTGCTCGACCGGTGCTTCGAGGCCGAACGGGCCGGGGCGATCCTCGTCGGCGGCGGCGTCCCGAAGAACTACATCCTGCAGAGCAAGCTGATGACCGAGAGCGGGTTCGACTACGCGGTGCAACTCACCGGCGACCGGCCGGACCTCGGCGGCCTCTCGGGGGCGACGCTCGAAGAGGCCCGGTCGTGGGGCAAACTCACCGGAGAGGCCACCGCTGCGACGGTCTACGGTGATGCGACGATCAACCTGCCGCTCCTCGTCGCGGCAACCCTCGAGAGGCTGGAACGATGACCGAACTCATCCTCTCCCTCGACGTCCTCGACCGGAAAGAGGCGGTGAAGATTGCGGAGTCCTGTGCGCCCTTCATCGACGCGATCAAGATCGGCTACCCCCTCGTCCTCTCGTCCGGCCTCTCCATCGTCGAAGATCTCGCCGGCCTCGCCCTCCCGCTCATCGCCGACTTCAAGGTCGCGGACATCCCGAACACCAACCGCCTCATCTGCGAAGCGGTCTTTGCCGCCGGGTTCGACGCCGTGATCGCGCACGGGTTCGTGGGAGCCGATGCCGCAAGAACCTGCGTCGAGGTGGCGCACCGGCACAGCGGCGCGGCCTACATCGTCGCCGAGATGAGCCATCCCGGGGCGACCGAGTTCTTCCACGGCGGCGTGGCTGAACACCTCGCGGAACTCGCCGTCTCCTGCCGGGCCGACGGCATCATCGCCCCGGCAACCCGCCCGGACCGGATATCCCGGCTCCGGGAGATCGTCGGCAGCAAGGCGATCTACTCGCCGGGCGTGGGGGCGCAGGGCGGCGACCTCGATACGGTGGCCCGGCTGGTCGACGGGGTCATCGTAGGAAGGAGCATCTACGAGGCGGAAAACCCCGGCGCTGAGGCCGAACGCTTCTCCCGCATCCGCCGGTGATGAGTTCTCCGTTCCGATCCCCCGCGAGGGGAGATGACGAACCCTATGAGTGATCTGAGGCGGATGCGGCGTATCCCGCATCTGAAAGGTTATATATTCGCCCGCAGATACTGATATCATGAACTGGAGTTCCGAACAACGTAATCTGGCAGAAAAATACCGGAGCCTTTCTGAAATCCCCGCGGGAGAGCGCCGGTACAAGTGCCACACCTGCCACTTCGTCGTGGACGAGAACCCCTGCCCTCACTGCGGCGAGACGTCGCTTGAGATCATGTGCCCGCTCGACCACTGCGACTGCCACCACTCCATCGTCGAGACGATCGAGTACTGCCCGCTCTGCGGCAAGGCCGTCTGTCCGGAGTGCGGGAGCCACGATGTCGTCCAGATCAGCAGGGTCACCGGTTACCTCCAGGATGTTGCGGGCTGGAACGCGGGCAAGCAGCAGGAACTGAAAGACCGGGTCCATTACTCCGTCGTATGAGACAGTTCGTCAGGGACGACACTCTTTTTCTTCGCGGCCGATTCAGGGCGGCAAGCACCGGGGTTCGCGGGGGTATCGCCGACGTCACGACGATCCTGAACCACACGGTGCCGCACGACTTCGAGGACGAACCGGGGCGCCACCTCGACCTCCTCGTCTCCCGGTACGGCATCTTCCAGGGCTACTTCGGGCTCTTGACCGCCGTAGAGATGCACCACCTCTGCGTGCTCCAGTACGACTTCGTCACGGTCTTCATCACCGCCGGGGTGACGAACCCGACACCTCATGCACCCGGAACCATCAACCTCATCGTCTACAGTCGGGAGGGAATGGTTGATTCGGCGCTCCTGGAGGCGATCGTCACCGCGACGGGGGCGAAAGCCCAGGCGCTCCACGACCTCGGCTACGACTTCCCCGGAACCACGACGGACGCGGTCGTCGTCGCCTGCGAACGCGACGGCCCCCGGGCACATACCTACGCCGGAACCCTGACCGAAGTCGGCAGCAGGGTTCACGCGGCGGTTCTCCACGGTCTTCCCGAGGCTCTTGCGCGGCAGCAGGAGAGGGTCCGGCGGAGCGAACCGTCGTTCTTCATCTACAGCCGTTACGGCGGGGACCACTGGATGGAGTGGCAGAAGGAGGACTGCGCCTACTACCCCTGCCACTTCCCGGGGCAGCGATGCGACTACTGCTACTGCCCCTGCTACCCCTGTGCGGACAAGGAACTCGGCGAATGGGTCGATAGTTCGAACGGCGGCAGGATCTGGGGGTGCGCCGGCTGTACGCTCCTGCACGTCCCGGAGATTGCGGATTACATGAAAAGAAACCCGGAGGCCACTCTCGCCGAACTCAAGCGGCTCCGGGAAAAATTATAGGTTTACGCCTCGGCGACGCCGAGAGCGGAGAGCATCTCTTCGAGGGGGACGCCGTGCGCCTGGGCGGCTTCCCGGATCGTCTCGTTGTTTGCGATGGCGCAGCCAAGGCAACCCATGCCGAACCGGAAGAGCACCTGCGCTGATTCGGGCTTCTCCCGAAGGAGTTCCGCGATTGTACTGTTCGCAGTCAATGCCATACAGCTGATGTTGTCCCTGCCCCTATTTATACATTAAAGTGTCCGGCTCGGTCTTCTGCGACCTGCCCGCCGGTGCAGGGAACACCCCTGCGCCTCGAAACCCCGTCTTTTCAAACGGCAGGTGAGGTGGACGGCACCCGGATGCGAGGAAGAACGCCGTGAACGCCCCCTTTCCCGAAAAAGCCGCGCCAAGAGGCCCGGGGGCGCGGGTTTCCAGCTCACTTTCACACTGCACGCCCAGAGATTAATACCCTCGCGAGGTGAAGTACAGACTGGAGATGTAAGTATGACCCTATCAGAGGTAACAGAGAGAATCTCCCGGAAACTTGAAGCAAAAGGTGCACAGCCCGATCGGCAGAAGATCGAATCACGCCTCCGCCGTCTCGTCGAAGAGTTCGGCGTCAACGCCGACGAGGCCGAACGAACGGTGACGGGTGATCTCGCTCGCGAGTATAACATCACCGGTGTCGGGAGTTCCTCCACCGAGCTCCGCCCGATCCACGAGATCGTCCCCGGCGAGTGGGTCACGATCGAGGGGAAGATCGTTGCCCTGACCCCGCCCGTCTCGCCCTCGATCGCACAGACCGGGATCATCGCCGACTCGAGCGGCGCCATCCGTTTCGTGACCTGGGCACGGGGGAACCCTCCGGCGATGGAGTACGGCCACTGGTACCGGCTCGAGTCCGCGGTCGTCGACGAGTACAAGGGTGCGCCGAACCTGAAGATCCACTCGGGCACCACGATCTCCCGGGCGGAGCAAGATGCCCCACTTCTCCCCTCGATCACGCCGATCGCGGAGCTGAAACCCGGTGTCGGGAGCGTGCGGGCCAAGGTCATCCAGGACTGGGAAGTCTCCCACGACCGGATGCTCCAGACGGGGCTCCTCGGCGACGAGACCGGCACCATCAAGTTCGTCATCTGGAAGGGGGACGACAAGGATAAACTCGAACTCGATGCCGTCTACAACGTCTTCTACGCCACCGTCGACGAGTACAACGGCAGGCTCTCCCTCGCCCTGAACACCGCGATGTACATCCCTGACGAGGGCGATATCGAGGTCGGGCGAAACGAGACCGAGACACGGGGAGCTCTCGTCCACATCGGCCCCGGCTCGGGCCTGATCAAGCGCTGCCCCGTCGAGGGCTGCAACCGGACGCTCTCCCGGCAGAATTACTGCCCGGTGCACGAGATCCAGCCCGAGTTCCGCTACGACCTCCGCCTGAAGGGGGTTCTCGACGACGGTATACGCGCGAAGAACGTCCTGATGCAGCGCGAGGTCGTCGAGAGGCTCGCGGGGATCACCCTTGAGGAGGCTGTCGGAATCGCGGAGACGAACCCGCTCGGCATGGACGAGATCTTCTACCGCATCAGGAACGCGGTGCTCGGGCGCTACTACACCTGTAGCGGGAGCGAGTTCGACGGCAGGCTGCTCGTCAACTCCTGCACCCCGATCGCGTTCGAGCCCGCGGAACTGGCTGCACTCCTGAACCGCGCCGGGGGTGAGCCGGCATGAAGCCCCAGAGCACGTTCGAGCGCGAACCGGCACGGAGGGTCTTCGCATCCGAGCTCCGCGAGACCCGCTACCAGTTCAAGGACGGCGAGGACGAGAAGAGCCCGACCTACGTCATCCTCCCGAGCGGGATCCGGAGCAACCGGATCTTCGTCGTCGGGACGCTCACGGAGAAGCAGCGGCAGGGCGACCAGAACATCTTCTACCGCGGGAGGGTGGCCGACCCGACAGGCACCTTCTTCATCATGGCGGGCTCCTACCAGCCCGAGGCGATGCAGCAACTCGCCCGGATCGAGCCGCCGGCCTTCGTCGCCGTCGTCGGGAAACCGAACCTCTACACGACCCAGGACGGGAACTGTCTCGTCTCGGTTCGCGTGGAGTCGATCTCGGTCGTGGACCGCGAGACCCGCGACCTCTGGGTGCTGGACACCGCCCGCGAAACCCTGGACCGGCTGGAAGCGTTCGGAACCACCGACGACTCCAAAAAGGCCCAGGAGGAGTACGGGACACAGCCCGACCTCTACCGGAAGATCGTCTACGACGCTCTCTCCCAGGTGCAGTTGTAGAGACACGCTCTACCTCCGAACCCTTTTTTTGCGGGCAACTGCCGTTTTCTCCGGGAAGCCGTATCTCGCATGATCCCCGGTTACAGATCCGGGGTTCAAGGGGTGCAAGAAAGCCGCGGGCTTTAGACCGGGGAGAGTGTCAGACTCAGGCCGCCTTCATGATAGGCGCTGGTGCCGGGCATGGTTACGATCCTGATTCTCACCCAGGTCGGGTCGCGGATAACAGAGAACTACAACAATCAGAAGGAGCCGGGACGAAAGAATATTCGGGAGGGATCACCCCTCCGGCTCCTTCCGGGCTCCCTTCCACTCCCCCTTCAATTCGGGGTAGTCAGCGAGGATCTTGCTGACCGTGCTCCTGCTGACGTCGAACATCCGACAGATCTGGCTGATGCTCGTCCCCGCCTGCCGCACCGTGAGGAGGGCCTCGACCTGGCCCTCGTTGAGCGCTTTCGGCCTCCCGATCGAGCGCCCGTCATCCTTCTTCGCCTTCTTCGAGACGGTGGGAGGGGTTTTCCGGGTACCCTCGCAGTACTGCTCCATGTACTCGAGGAAGTTGCCGATCGCCGCTCTCCTCTGCTCCGGTTCGTCCCGGTACCCGAAGAAATCATTGTTCACGCAGTAGACGGTGTAGTCCTCGTTCAGGGTCTTGAGTGCGGCAAGCCCGACGTCCGGATCCCTCGCGAGGCTCGCCAGGTCATAGATGATGATATCAGGACAATTGTTGCTGCTGCAATACTCCATCATCGCCGCAAAATCCTTCCGCTTATCCGGGGGCGTTGCGTTTGCCCGGTGATCGTGGAAGATTTCAACAATCTGAAACCGATACTTGCAAAAATCCTCGACTTCCCCTTTTTGTGCTGCGAAATCCCCCTTCTTTCGTGTATTCAAATATGCCACGGCGTCTCTTTTCATCCGATTATGGTGTCGTACAATCGTATATATTATTTTTGAAAACGCACGCGTCATGTTGTTTTGCGGCGCAGTCGGAGAAACCGGGCACGTTAGGGGCGATGTGCTAAAATGTCGCGGGGAATACTTTTCAGGATCGCGGGGTCAGGGGTGTTCAACGCGGCAGGAGAAAAAAGAGGTGGGTATTATTGCGGTTTTTGGGACTCCCACCGGTCGAGGACCTCTTTCCCCTCGACAAAGACGAGCCCGTGCCTCCTCGCATACTCCTTCGCGCCCTCCTTCGAGAGAGCGAACCCCGTCTCGTCGTCCAGCATTTCGCAGATCGTGACCGCCGGGGTGATATCGGCCATGCCGGCAAGCGCGATCGAGAGCTCGGTCTGCCCCCGCCGCTCGTCGAGGAGCCGGTCGGCGGCTCGGAGAAGCGCCATATGGCCGGGCGTCCGGAAGTGCGCCGCAAAGTCGTGTCCGCCGCCGTTGAGCGACTTTCTCACCTCGTCCGCGATGGCGGTGACCGTCAGCGCCCGGTCACGGTCCGTGACCCCGGTATAGGTCTCGCGGTGGTTCACCCAGAGCGAGAACGAGGAGTGGTTCTTCGGGTCGTACGGGACCTCCCCATCCCGCTCGACGAGGCTGCAGGCCCGCAGGACTTCGTGTGCAAACGGGAGGCCGAGCCTCTTTGCAGCCTCGGGGTGGACCGCCGTGCAGATCAGCCCGCCGCCGTCTTTGCGCATCTGCCGGATGTGGGCGGGCGTGACGGCGTCTGAGCGGATCGCGAAATCCGTCTCGCGCTCGCGGTTGTCAAAGTCGTATAACAGGACGAATTCGCCCCTCGCGAGGGCCTGTATGGCTGCATCAATCATGGGTAATCTCCACCTCAATCGTATCGTTATCGTTCAGGTTCAGGGCTTTGCGGAGTTCGCACCCGGCGATGACCTCGATGGTATCCTCCGGGTAGTGGCTGCGGGAGGGCTCGACGATCGCGCATCTCTGCCCCCTGATCCGGCAGGGGATCACCCTGGCGCCGCCGAACGTCCGCTCATCGGCAGTAAACCCGGGGATCTCGATCCATCCGGCGTGATCGAACTGGTTACGGACCACGATGCTCGCCGCATCGAGCCGGATGTTCAGGGTTCCGGGGAAGGGTTCGAACCCAAGACAACTGCCGAACTGCTCCTTGTAATGTGGAATGCTCATGTAGTAGCGGCCCTCCCCCAGCCCGCTGATCACGGTTCCGGTCAGGGTGTACCGCCTCTGATCCGGGTTGAAGATCCGGACGTAATCCGCGTACTCCCGCTTCAGCGCCTGCTCGCCCTCGCGGGTGACGGCGACGTACTGGCCGTCGGGCTTCATCGTTCGGACGACGAACTGCTGCCGCTCAAGCGCGATCAGCCGCCGTGAGGCAGTCTGAGGGCTGATACCCAGTTCGTTTCCGAGCGACTGCGACGAGAGCCAGATCGGGCCCCGGCACCCGCCAAGCAGGGCAATCGTCTTCAAGGACTGCAGATCTTCCGCTTCAACCATTGTATCAGAATTGAGATGCATACTATATACGGGTTGCGCAACGATCCCGCACCCCTCCGACTTCGTGAAATGTCGAAGCGGGATACGCTAATTATTTAAGTCGGGGATGCTGACATTAGCTCTATGAAATCCGGGGTGCGGCATCAACTTGCCGAGAAGATGGCAGGAGAGATCACACTCTCGGACTCACCGGGTCAGGCCTTGAAGAAGTGGCGGCAGAGTTTCAACATTCCTCCGGGAGTGCTCGCCGAACACCTTGAGGTCTCTCCCTCAGTTATCAGCGACTACGAAAGCGGACGGCGAAAGAGTCCGGGAACCGCCATCGTCGGCAAGATCGTCGACACGATCCTCTCGATCGACGAGGACAACGGCGGTCGGTTCATCAACAAATTTGCAAAAATCCTGTACAGTGAGTTCGACGAAGACGTCATCTACGACATCCACGAGTACGCGTCCCCCGTGGCCCTCTCCGACTTCGCCGAAGTCATCGGCGCCACGACGCTCTGCGGTTCGATGGACCAGACGGTCTACGGCTACACGGTGGTGAACAGCCTCAATGCGATCCTTCAACTCTCTTCGAGCGAGTTCAACCGCATCTACGGCTGGAGCACGGAGCGTGCCCTCATCTTCACCGAGGTCTCGACCGGGAAGTCCCCCATGGTGGCGATCCGGGTCACGCCCTTCAAGCCCCGCTGCGTGGTGCTGCAGGGGATCGGCCCGGACGAGGTCCACCCGCTGATCCCGGGACTTGCGGAGCGCGACCGGATCAGCGTACTCTGCACCGAGATGGACGTCGAGACGATCATCAGTTCACTACGAGGAAAACTATGGTAGGCATCTACTCATACGGCGTCTACATCCCGCGATACCGGATAAAAGTCCCGGAGATCGCACGGGTATGGGGCGGCAATGCAAACGACGTCATGAGAGGTCTCGGGGTCTTTGAGAAATCCGTCCCCGATCTCGATGAAGACACAGCAACGATCGCCGTTGAGGCGGCACGCGCCGCCCTCCGGCGAAGAACCATCGACACCGAAGCCATCGGCGCCATCTACGTGGGGAGCGAGTCGCACCCCTACGCGGTCAAGCCCACGGCCTGCACGGTCGGCGAGGCGATCGGGGCGACCCCGAACATGACCGCCGCCGATTACGAGTTCGCGTGCAAGGCGGGAACGGCAGGCATCCAGACCTGCATGGGCATGGTCAAGAGCGGGATGATCCCGTTCGGGATCGCCATCGGTGCCGACGTGGCACAGGGCGCTCCCGGCGATGCGCTCGAGTACACGGCTGCCGCCGGCGGGGCCGCGTTCGTCATCGGCAACGAGGACGTCATCGCCGAGATCAACCACACCTGCTCGTTCACCACCGATACGCCCGATTTCTGGCGGCGCGAAGGGCAGAACTACCCCCGTCACGGCGGGCGGTTCACCGGTGACCCCGGCTACTTCAAACACGTCCAGGGTGCGGCGCGGCTGATGCTCGATGCGATGAAGACAGGCCCGAAGGACTACGATTACGCCGTCTTCCACCAGCCGAACGCGAAGTTCCCGCAGAGGGTCGCAAAGATGCTCGGGTTCACGGATGAGCAGATCCGCCCCGGCCTCGTCGTCCCGCGGCTCGGGAACACCTACTCGGGCTCATCGATGATCGGGCTTGCGGCGACGCTCGACGTGGCAAAGCCGGGTGACCGGATCTTCGTCACCTCGTTCGGCTCGGGAGCGGGAAGCGACGCCTTCGACATCACGGTGACCGACGCCATCGAGTCCGCAGGGTTCGACCGGGCGGCGGCGCCGGGCGTGGAGAGCCTCCTCGCGAACCCGACCTACCTCGACTATGCACTGTATGCCAAACACAAGGGAAAGATCGTGATGCAGAAATGAGAGACGTAGCAGTAATCGGAGTCGGGTGCACGGAGTTCGGGGAGCACTGGGGAACCTCGTTCCGCGATCTCTTTGTCAACGCCGGGGCGCTGGCGCTCGAGGATGCCGGTGTCACCGGCGAGAAGATCGACGCGCTCTATGTCGGGAACATGAGCGCCGGCAGGTTCGTCGAGCAGGAGCACATCGGTGCCCTGATCGCGGATTACGCCGGGTTGGCGAGTAACAACGTCCCCTCGACCCGTGTGGAGGCGGCCTGCGCCTCCGGCGGGCTTGCCTTCCGGCAGGCGGTCATCGCGGTCGCGAGCGGCATGGAGGATATCGTCGTCGCCGCGGGCGTCGAGAAGATGACCGACGTCGGGACTGGGGCGAGCGTGGACATGCTCGCGAGCGCCGCTGACCGTGAGTGGGAAGGCTTCGCCGGGGCGACCTTCCCCGGGCTCTACGCGATGATCGCAACCGACTACATGAACCGCTACCCCCTCACCCGGGAGCAGCTTGCACAGGTCGCGGTCAAGAACCATGAGAACGGCGCAAGGAACCCGATTGCACAGTTCCAGAACCGTATCACGGTCGACACGGTGCTGAACTCCTCGCTTGTGGCCGACCCCCTGCGGCTCTTCGACTGCTCGCCGATCACCGACGGTGCGGCGGCGGTCGTGGTGGTGCCGCTCGACCGCGCCCGTGAGTTCACCGATTCGCCGGTGCGGGTGCTTGCAAGCGCCCAGGCAAGCGACACCATCGCGCTCCACGACCGGCGGGACATCTCCACCATGGACGCCACGGTCGCCGCAGGCAAACGGGCGTTTGCTCAGGCGGGGCTGACCCACAAGGATATCGATATGGTGGAGGTCCACGACTGCTTCACGATCGCGGAGATCTGCGCGATCGAGGACCTCGGGTTCTGCAAGAAGGGCGAAGCGGGAAGACTCACCGCGGACGGGGTCACGGCCCTCAACGGGGAGATCCCCGTGAACACGAGCGGCGGCCTGAAGGCCTGCGGCCACCCGGTCGGTGCGACCGGGATCAAGCAGATCTACGAGATCGTCAGCCAGCTCCGCGGTGAGGCCGGGGGCAGGCAGGTAGACGGGGAGATCGGTATGGCGCATAACGTCGGCGGCACCGGCGCGACGGTCGTCGTGCACATCCTGGGGGCCTAACAATGTCGGTTTCACGGTTCTGGAGAAAGATCCCGCAGCGTTACAACCTCGTCGGGACGCAGTGCACGACCTGCGGACGGTACTTCTTCCCGCCCCGGTCGCTCTGCCCCGACTGCCGGCGGAGCGGCAAGATCGCCGACCACAAGTTCACCGGCGAGGGAACGGTCGTCACCTACACGGTGATCCGGTCGGCAAGCGACCAGTTCGAGCACACCACCCCCTATGTCCTCGCGATCGTCGAACTCGACGAGGGGCCGAGGCTCACCACCCAGATCGCATGTCCCATCGAGGATATTAAGATCGGGATGCGGGTCAAAAGTGTCTTCCGCCGGATAGCGGCGGACGGCGAGAGCGGCACCATCCACTACGGCACGAAGTTCGTGCCGGTGGAATAACTCTACCTCCTTTTGGGTTGACAGGGTTTTTCCGCGCTCTGCGCGGGATTGAATCACGCCCTATACTCTATTTTTGGCTCATGTGAAGTCCATGTGGGCGTTGGTGCTCTCTTTCGCACCTGCGGCACTCATGCTCCGGACGTTCCGTCCGTCGCACTTCGAACCCGCTGATCCCCTGTGGTTGCACATAGTACGGATTCCGTGGGAGTATCGCCATAGGAGGTTCAAAGGATAGAACCCGGGCGCCCCGGGTGCGATGGGGAGCCCAGGAGGGAAAGGCCCGGTCGGCGAAAAAAGAGCAAGATACTCGATAACTGAGGATGCGAGAACTGCAATCTCCAGATCCCCTCATTTCTCCACCACAATATCATACACCGCGTGCCACTTTCCCGGCGAATACGTCCTGACCTGCCGCTCGGCGACCTCTCCCTGGGTAACCTCGCGGATCCGGGGGAGGTATTCGCCCTCCTGCTCCTCGAGGGCGTAGAGGTGGATCGTCCCGCCGTCCCGGCAGAGGGCGGCCGCCGCCGGGAGGAACTCCGGCGCGGCGAGGGGGAGGTTCATGACGAGCCGGTCGAAGGGAGGAAACCCAAGCCGGGGGAGGTGGCCGGCGTCGGCGAGGACCGGGATGACGTTCCCGGTGCGGTTGAGCGCGATGTTCTCGACCAGGAGGTGGACCGCGGCGGGGTTGAGGTCGGCCGCGACGACGATCCCCGCCTTCCTGGCGAGGGTGATCGCGAACGGCCCGACACCGGCGAACATATCGAGCACCCGCTCCCCCTCCTCCATCGCCCCGAGAACCCGCTGCCGCTCGGTCGAGAGCCGGGCGGAGAAGTAGGCGAGGGAGAGATCAACGTCAAACGAGTGGCCGTACTCCGTCACCCGGGTGCGAGTGGTGGGAACCCCCGCAAGGACGGAGAACCGGCGGGTGCGGTACTCTCCCTCGACCGCAGTCTCGGGAAAGAGGACCGTCTCAAGCGACGGCCGGGATGCGAGCAGCCGCTCCGCGCCCCGGGGATCGTTCTCCTGCATGATCGCAATCCCTCCCACGAGTTCGTGGCGGGGAAGGTCGATACGCTCCGGCACCGCCTCGAACCCGCACCGGACGGCGCCCGGGACCTCCTCCGTCACCGGGAAGAGGATCGCGTCACCCTCCGGGCGCGGCTTATAGCACCGGTCGAGGAGGGCCTCCTCAAGCAGTCGGCGTCGTGTCCGCTCGGCCTCTCGCTTCGGTACCGCAAGGCACCATTGTTCCCCGTCCACGTCGACCACCAGCCATCTTTAGGTATGAATTATAATACTTATTCATGGATGAGTATATCGAGAGGCTGAAAGACGGTTCTCTCAAACTCTACGCACTCGAAAAGGTTCTCCCCCCCGAGGAGGCCGTCCGGGTGCGCCGGGCGTTCGTCGAGGGCGAGACCGGCACCGCCCTCCCTGCGGTGGGATTGTTCACGATCGATATCGACCGGGTCGTGAAGCGCAACATCGAGAACATGATCGGCACCGTCCAGGTGCCGCTCGGTGTCGCGGGGCCGCTCCGGGTGAAGGGCGAGTACGCCGACGGCTCGTACTACCTCCCGCTCGCCACGACCGAAGGGGCGCTCGTCGCCTCGGTGAACCGCGGCTGCTCCCTCATCACCCGGGCGGGAGGCGCGGACGTCCGGATCATGCGGGACGGGATGACCCGGGCGCCGGTCTTCGCCGCACGCGACGTGGGCCACGCCCGGGAGGTGGCGGCCTGGGTCGAGAGCCACACCAGAGAGATCCGCGAGGCTGCGGAGAGCACCACGAAGCACGGGGAGTTCCTCGAAGCCGTCACCTACGTCGCGGGGACGAGCGTCTTCGTCCGGCTCGAACTCGACACAAAAGACGCCATGGGCATGAACATGGTGACGATAGCAGGCCAGAAGGTCGGCGAACTCATCGAGCGGGAGACCGGCGCCCGCCTCGTCGCCACGTCCGGGAACATGTGCACCGACAAGAAGCCGGCTGCGATCAACCTGGTCCGGGGCCGGGGGAAGACCGTGGTTTCGGGTGTACGGCTCACCGACGCGATGGTCGCGGATCTCTTGAAGACCGATGCGGAGACGCTCATCGAGGTCAATTACAGGAAGAATCTGGTGGGTTCGGCGCGGGCGGCCTCGTTCGGGTTCAACGCCCACGCAGCAAACGTCGTCGCCGCCACCTTCATCGCCTGCGGGCAGGACCCCGCCCACGTCGTCGAGGGGAGCACCGCGATCACCACCGTCGACCGGGTGGACGGCGGAGTCTACGTCTCGGTCACCCTCCCGTCGCTCCCCGTCGGGACGGTCGGCGGCGGGACGGGGGTCGATACCCAGCACGAATGCCTCGCGATGCTCGGCGTCGCCGGGGGCGGCGACCCGCCGGGAGCCCACGCGAAGGCATTTTCCGAGATCATCGCCGCCGGGGTGCTCGCCGGCGAACTCTCCCTCCTCGGCGCCCTCGCGGCGCAGCACCTCGCCCGGGCGCACCAGGAGCACGGGCGGGGGTGAGGCGGGGAGTACCCCCGGTACTTCCCGGCACCGCTGTGGTGCCGGAAGTAAAGGCACATGAGAACATTTAAGATACGCGATCGTCGTAAGTACTTCTTGGACATGAATCCGGGAGCCGATATCTATACCCTTCTCATCCAGGAGCGGGATGAGATCCTATCTCTCGCGCACCGGAGGGGAGCCAGAAACGTGCGGGTGTTCGGATCCGTGGCACGAAACGAAGCCCGGGAAGACAGTGATATCGACCTCCTGATCGACCTCGATCCCGACCGGAGTCTCCTTGACGTGGGCGGTCTTGCGATGGATCTCTCGCTCCTGCTCGGTCGTTCGGTTGATGTTGTGACCGAAGCGGGACTTCGGGAGCGTATTCGATCAAGGGTCTTACAGGAAGCCCGGCCTTTATGAGAGACGATCGTGAACGGCTGCTGGATGTTATCGAGGCCATCGAACGAATTGAAAGAGTATCAGTCCGAGGACGTGAGTACTTCTACAATGATGAGATGGCACAGGTCTGGATAATCCACCACCTTCAGATCATCGGGGAAGCCGTACGGGGGATTTCATCAGAATTCAAGGCTGAAAAACCGGGAATCCCCTGGACGGACATCATCGGAATGAGGAATGTCCTTATACACCACTATTTTGGAATCGACCGCGATGCAGTCTGGAATGTGGTCGAACGCGATCTGTTGGAACTGAAAAACCAGATCCTGCCCTGGGTCAGGGAGTAGGGGCCACTTGGAACGATAGTGAGCTGCTCCGGTTCTACGATCCGTCGCGAGTCGAAAACGCTTGGCGTTTTCTCCCGTTCCCGCCGTTTCGGCCCGTCACATTTAAAACCTGAACCACTTCATCATGACCAGAGCGTCCTCCTCGTTCGCGTAATAAGCCGCGACCTGGAAGACCTCCCGGTAGCCGAGACGGCGGTAGAACTCCTGCGCTCCGGTGTTCGTCACCCTGACCTCGAGCTGGACGGCGCTCGCCCCGAGGATGAGATACTCCTGCTCCAGGCGGCGGATGAGGTGCTGCCCGATCCCCTGGCGACGATACCCGGAGGCGACGGCGAGGTTCATGATATGCCCGTACACCTCTTCCCCGGTGTCTTCAACGCCCCCGGCGACGAAGCCGGCCACGTCACCGTTGTTCTTTGCCACGAAGAAGGTCTCCGGGTAGCAGGCGAGCGATTCCTGGAGCGTCCGCTCGTCCCAGGGGTCGGTGAAGGCCGACCTCTCGACGGCGACTATCTGCGGAATGTCTGCGGGCTGTGCCCGGCGAATAATGAGTTGGAGCGGCATCATAGTTTCGGCCTCTCCCTCCTGGAGTGCCCTATCTAATATAGTCTCAGGAAACAAAATAGTAGGCACATACGAGTGTGGCGGTATTTATGGTTCAGATCTATCGTTTCGCGGCGGTCCGTCCGGGGCGGCGGTACTCCGAAAGGATCCCTTCCGTGCCATACGACGTGGTGACGGCAGAAGAGGCCCGGGAATGCATCGAGAAGAATCCCTTAAGCTTCCTGCGGGTCAGCCGGCCGGATGCCGAGCTCCCCGACATACCCCCGAACGACGACCGGGTTTACCAGAGGTCGCGGGAGGTCTTCGACGGGATGCTCGCGGACGGCCTGATGCAGCGTGACCGGGAGGCCGGGATGTACGTCTACCGGGCGGTTCAGGACGGCGAGGAGTTCGTCGGGCTGGTCTGTTGCGTGGGGACAGGAGACTACGAGAACCGGACGATCCGGCGGCACGAACTCACCCGGTACGACAAGGAGGAAGACCGGACCCGGCACATCGATGTGGTCGGCGCAAACACCGGGCTCGTCTTCCTGCTCTATCGTGATCCCGGCGAGATCTTCTCCCACGTCCGCTCCCTCATCGACGGCGTGCAGCCCGACGGGAGCACCACGACCGCATCGGGCGTGCTCCACGAGGTCTACCAGATCGCCGACGAGGCCGCTCTCGCCCGCCTTGAGAGCCTGTTTGCGGGGGTGCCGGAGACCTATATCGCGGACGGGCACCACCGGGCCAAATCGGCGGTGAACGTGGCGGAGAGGCGGCGGAATGAAGGACGGTTCGCCGAAGAGGCCGGGAAGTTCATGGTGGTCTTCTTTGCCCACGACCGCGTCCGCATCCACGGCTACAGCAGGCTTGTCACCGACCTCGGCGACTACACGCCCGGGCGGTTCCTCGAAGCACTCCCGAAAGCGGGCTGGACCGTCCGCCCCTACGGGAAGATCGACGCTACGGGCTACCAGATCCAGCCGCTCGCGGTCGGGGGCGCTCCTGCCCACGTCATGCACTTCTACCTCGAGGGAACCTGGTACGAGGTCTCTCGGCCGGTCGAGGACCCCGGCGACCTGATCGGGTCGCTCGACGTCTCGGTCCTTCAGAAAGACGTCCTCGAAGGGATGCTCGGGATCTCCGACCCCCGGGGCGATCCCCGGCTCCACTACATGGGCGGGGCAAAACCCCTTCGTGAACTCGAACGGCTCGTGGACACCAAAAAATACGCCTTCGCGGTAGCGATGCAGCCGATCCCGGTCGAGACGGTGCTCGCGATCGCCGACGCGGACGGTGTCATGCCCCCGAAATCCACCTGGTTCGAGCCGAAACTCCTCTCGGGGCTTGTCGTCCACACCATCGACTGAGAGAACCATATCACTACCTTTAACTCTTTTTTGCCCGATCATCTCTTATGATCACGATTGCGCTCCCGAAGGGGAGCCTTGAGGCGCAGACGCTCCAGCTCTTCAAGGAGGCGGACCTCGAGGTCAGGCGGACCGACCGCGACTACAATCCCCGGATCAACGATCCCCGGATCGGGAAGGTGAAGATCCTCCGCCCGCAGGAGATCCCGCTCTACGTCCAGATGGGCTACTTCGATCTCGGGATATCGGGGCTCGACTGGGTGCAGGAGAGCGGGGCCGACGTCGTGGAGGTTGCAAACCTCTCCTACAGCAAGACCGGCGACGGGAACGTCAAGATCGTGGTCGCGGTTCACCGCGACGAACCGATAGAGGACGTCGCCGCCATCCGCCCGGGCAGCCGGGTGACGACCGAGTACCCGCGGATCACGGAGCGGTTCTTTTCGGAACTCGGGGTTCCGGTCAGGCTCTTTCCCTCCTACGGGGCATCCGAGGCGAAGGTTCCCGACCTGATGGACGTCGTCGTCGACCTCACCGAGACCGGGAGCACGCTCAAGAAGAACGGGCTCAAGATCGTCGGGCAGATCATGGAGTCGCACACCGCGCTCCTCGCGAACCGCGACTCACTCCGCGACCCGGAGACGCGCCGGGAGATCGACGAGATCACGACCCTCCTCCTCGGGGTGATCGAGGCGCGCCACCAGGTGCTCCTGACGATGAACGTGCCCTCGAGCGCGCTCGACCGCGTCATCGAGGTCCTCCCTGCGATGAAGAAGCCCACCGTCGGCAGGCTGCACGGCATCGACTACTTCAGCATCCAGACGGTGGTGCAGAAAGGGCTTGTGAACTGTCTCATCCCACCGCTCAAGGCCGCGGGCGCCGAAGACATCCTCGAGATCCCGATAACAAAAATAGTGCGGTGAGTCCTCACCCACGCCGGGAGTACTCCCGCGAGCAGGCGTAGCAGACGAACTTCCCGTCCTCGACCCTGACGCGGGACTCGGCGGTCATCTCACCGCATTTTGCGCACGGCACCGACCGGAATATCCTGGCCCGTTCGGGGATCTCGACATCGACCTCGTGGATGATGAAGAGGTGCTCGGCGGGCGCCTTTCTGATGGCATCGACGATCTTCTCCGTCCGTTCGTGAAACTCGGCGTGCTCCGCATCGGTCGCCAGCCCCTGCATCACCCGCGCCCTGAGCGGCGCGAGGTCGGGGTCGAGCGAGTCGATGTTGAACGACGGGTTCGAGACCACGCGGATTGCGGCCCCGGTCTTACGGTTGATGAACGTAAACGCGTGCTTGCCGTGATCCTTGAAGAGGAGGTTTCCTTTTCCGGCGGTGCAGCCGGTGAGAACCTGGATGGCATCGACGCCGCAGGCATCGGTCTCGGCGATGGTGACGAGTTCTTCGTCCTCAGAGCGCCCGGAACGGAGCCGCGCGAGGGCGACCTCCGCCGCCCGGTAGCCCGTCGCGAGACCGGGGCAGACATGGCCGTGGAAGGCGGCCGCTTCGGCGAACCGGTCGTGTGCTTCTCCCGGCGTGCCGGGGGGAATGGTACTACACATATGTTTACCCTGCCTGAGACGTTGTTACGAACTCGCGGATATATGTTACGATGGCGCACCGGAACCCGTGGCCGCCAGAGGCGGGCATATAAGGGAGGAACCACCCCGCACGGCGAGCCCACGCGGAAGATGAAATATTTTTGCGTAACGTCGTCCGTACGTTTCCAATATCTCGATTCAGGGGCAAATCATTGAAAGTACAAGAGTGGTGGTTATTTATATGCCCTCAGGTATAATGACTGCTTTACATGAGAGTTCCCGGGGGAGTTCTAGCCCTGCTTGCCGCAGCCTGTATCCTCTGCACCGCGTGTGGCTGTCTCGGCACATCCTCGCCGCCGCCGTCGAGCGGCGGCATCACGCCCATCGATCTGCCCGAGCCGGAGGGCTACACCCTCACCGAGGCTCTCGCGGAACTCGATATCCTCAGCGTCGAAGGCGGCCTGAACATCACCGGCACCTCGATGCACCAGGTGCTCGGGAACCGCGTAACCCTCGATGGCCGGGCAGCCGCCTGGGCCATCGGCCTTAAGGACGGCGAAGAGGTGCGCTGGCTGACCTCCGGTATCACGGGCTGGAGGGAGACCTCGCTTCGTGTTCCCCTGCCCGATGACGAGGTGAATATGACCGGGATCCTCTCCCCGGAGGAGCTCCTCGCGGCGCAGGAAGGCGCGATCCGGCCGGCGATGGTGCGCCTCGATGCGAGCACGGTCGATCTCGTCCTCGCGGAGAGGGTCTACACCATCAACATCCGTTCGGACGCGGGGGTAGAGAGCCTCGCGTTCCGGGCGGATACCGGGGAGGTGATCGTATAAGGACGACCGACGACGGCGCGATGTCGCTTGACTTCCTCGTGGGGTTCACGATCTTCATGCTCGCCCTGATCATGGTGGCGAGCATGGTGCCGGGGCTGCTTGCGGGTCTCGAGAGTAGCGGCATCGACTACGACGCGGTCGCCTACAGGACAGGGGTGATCCTCGCCGAGGACCCCGGCTGGCCGGTCTACCCGCCGTGGGAGATGAAGACCGAGGCGTATAAGGACGAGATCGAACGGATGGGGCTCGCGGCCTCGAAGGAGACCCCGAACATCCTCCTCTCGACGAAGGTCGATGTCTTCTTCAACGGGACGTTCTTCACATCAGAGGATTACCGCGGCAAGGCGATCTTCGGCGATATTCCTTACTCGTACCGTTTCTCGCTCCGGAGTGAGGACGGGACGCACAACAACGCAACCGGCGACCCCCTCCCTTCCGGCTACGGCTACATCCGCCGGGCGGTGAAGATCAAGGAACCGGGGGTGGCGAATATCAGTTACAACAGCAGTTTCAACGAAACCACGCTCGACGCTTCGAAACCACGGGTCTTCACCGTCCGGCTCAACTTCAGCCAGCTGCTCGACCCATCCGTCGGTCCGGCCTACCGGATCGACCCGAGAACCGAGCCGGTGAACATCACCATCACCGAATTCGGCAGGTACCTGAACGCGACCGCAGCGGCCACGAATGCAACGCTCAAGAGCGTGACGTTCCATAAGATGGATCCGACGATGCCGATGCCGAAGTTCGCTCCGATTCCGTTCACCTACAACACGGAGGACCCGGACCTCTACACCCTCTTCCTCGACGGGACTCCAAACGATCTCGTGCCGGGGACCAACGTCTCCGACAACATCTCCCTGGTGCTGAAACCGGCGGCCACCTCGATCTTCACCCTGGACCAGAACAGCATCCTGGATATCCGGTTCACCTTCGATGACGGCAATCCACAGAAGACTTTCATGAACGGCACTTACCTGTATGACTACGATAACGTCACCTGCCCCCCCCTGAAGCCCGCTGTCCTGGAGGTGGCGATATGGTGAACGAGAGAGGGCAACTCTACACGATGGAGGGTGTCGCGGCCGGGGTCATCATGCTCCTCACCGCGTACATCGTCGTCAGCACGACAAGCGTCTACACCGCGGGGGATACGCACATCCCGGACATGCAGCTCGAGCAACTCGGGAGCGACGTGCTGGCGATGATGGATACGCCCAACTCCAAAGGGGACGATAAGAGTGACCTGGAGAAATTCATCGCCGATAACAACTCCGCTGGCTTCAGGACTGCATTCTTGGACTACTGCAACATGACGACAGGCGATACCGATGACCTGCACATGAGCGCGAGCGTCACCTACCGTTCCGGAGACAGCGTTGGAGAGTACCAGTTTGTTGGAGCCGACAACACCTGGACGGGGAGGGAATCCGCCGTGCGGGTGACGCGGTGGGTTCAGCTCTCAGAGAAACCGGCGGGTTTGCCAGGGGTAAGCATCGAAAATCGCTCTCAGGCCGTCCTCGTGGAGGTGCTCCTATGGCGGGCATGAACGAAGACGGCCAGTGGATCGTCCTGATGGGCCTTCTCGCCGCCGTGGGGCTGTTCTTCCTCGCGCTGATCATCAACCAGTCGGCGATCGTCGGGCAGACGACCGCGGAAGGGGTGCTCGAGTTCCCGAAGAACGACATCCGGGACCTGCGGGAAGCGGTGTTCGACTACACAGATAAGTTCGGCGACGCTAGAAATGCGGGAGTAGAGGAGGATATCGTCGCAATATCCCTTGAGCGAAAGAACGCCGTGGTGAACTTCAAGGTTGATCCGAAAGTGGAAGTCTCCAGCCGCTGGCTCCACCCGATCGAGATCCGCTACAACAACGGGGTGACGGAGTACCATGAGAACGTGTATTATTGAGCCGCCGAACGAGGAGGGCGTCTCACGGCTGATGGAGTACGTCATCGTCAGCGGCGTGCTCCTCCTCCTGATGGTCGTCATGATCTTCACCGTCAACGCCGTCTTCATGGAGGGGCCGGCGAACAATCTCCGCTACCACGCCTTCGTGGACATCGGGAACGGGGTAAGCACCCGGATCGTCGACCTCTACGTGATTGCGCCCGGCAACGGGACGATAGCGACGAAGTTCGATATCCCCGACGACGTGGCCGGGGCGGACTATTTCGTGAGCGCAGATGTGACGGACACGGGCACGACAGGCGCAAGCCAGGTGATCCAGGTGCAGGGCGGCGGGATCCAGAGCAAGATCGCTATCGCCGGCATCGGAGCGACGAGGGGTGTGACCGGCAACACCACCGGCGCGGGATGGAACATGATCCACTATAACTCAAGCGGGGTTTAGGAGAAGATAACCGTGAAGATGAATGAGAAGGCGGTATCGGAGGCGGTCGGGTTCGTCCTGATCCTCGGGATCGTCATCAGCGGCATCGGGCTCGTCACGCTCTACGGCTACCCGGTGCTCGTCAAGGAGCAGAGCAACACCGACGTGAAGAACATGGAGCGGGCGATGATCGTCATCCAGAACGACATGAAGAGCCTCTGCTTCAAGAACGTGCCCTACAAGGAGACGTCGCTCCAGGTGAGCGGCGGGACGTTCGAGGTGATCAACTCCAGCAGTTACGGCGGCTTCATCAACGTCACGAACGGTACTCCCGCGTTCCAGAAGAACTACACCGTAGGCGCACTGACCTACCGGTCCGACCGGGGCACCGCAGTGACCACCCTGGAGAACGGCGCGGTGATGCTGCGCCAGGACGGGGCGACGGGGTCGGCGATGCTTGCCGAGCCGCGGTGGTTCTACGACATAAACCCCTCAACACATGAGGGGACGTTCGTCATCTACATCATGAACATCACCACCGAGACGCCGATGGCGAAGTCCGGTATGACGACGGTGAGGATGAGCCTGGAGGGTTCGGATACGCAATCGATACCGGTTTCCGGAGGCAAAGTGACGGTGGAGTACACGAGCGGTTCGTCGGGCAACTACTCAGTCGCGTGGGAGAACTACCTGACCGGCACCTCGGTCGGGATGCAGAAGACCGCGCTCAACAACTACGAACGGAGCGGCGTCGCTAACCTCGTCATCAAAGAGTACAGGATCAGGATCCACGACATCTAAACTTTTTTGAACCTGATACTGCACACCTTCGGCCGCTGCCCGGCTGTTTGCCGGGGGTATGATGTAAAAAATTAGAGATACCGGTTCTTCCTGAGCCACTCCACCTGGGGTCTCGTGTAGCGGTAGACGATATCACACTTCTCGTCCTGGAAACTCCAGGGGACGACCACCAGAACGTCTCCTTCCCGTATCCAGACCTTCTTCTTGATCTTGCCCTTGATCCGCCCGGTGCGCGTCACCCCGTCGAAGCAGCGGATCTTGATATGGTTTGCCCCAAGCATCAGTTCGGCGCTCCCGAACATCTCCCGATTCCTCTTGTTCGGCAGGCGCACGCGGATAATCTCATCCCCCGATTCCCCTCCATCGGATCCGGGTTTGCGCTTCGTAGGATCTGTCAGTTCATCAACCCCATCTTCCTGAGTGTCCGGTCTTTGTGTGTCCAATTTATACAACTGCTAGGTAATCAAATATTCTCCCGCACGCGCAACGGGCGGCGGCCTCGCTCCGGCTGGCTGCGGCGGCGCCCGGGCGGAACCCCCGGAGATTGCCGCCGGGACGGTTATGTATATCTGCCCGGAGTATCCATCCGGCGTCCGCATGGTATGCCCGAACCCCCCGCGCGGGATCTACCTCGCCTATACCATCCAGGGGCTCATACTCCTCGCCGCAGCCTCACGCTTCCTGGCGGGAGAGTACTTCCTCGGGCTCTCGGCAACCGTCGCGTTTCTCCTGACGCTGGCACCCTACCTCGTGACGAGAAACCTGCGGTTCTGCCTTCCCTGGGAGATCAACTTCCTCATCGCCGCCTCCTTGTATATCCACGTCATGGGGCACGTCGGGGAATATTACGTCACCCTCGCGCCCTACTACGACAAATTGGCTCACCTCGTCGCCTCGGTCACCGTCGGGCTTATTGCCTTCTTTCTCGCGCTCCTCGCCGAACACCGGGGGGAGATCCGGTTGACGGGGCCGGCGATCGCCGTCTTCATCCTGACGTCGACGCTCGCGGCAGGGACCGTCTGGGAGATCTACGAGTTTGCGGTCGACCAGGTCTTCGGCACGAACCTCCAGTTCGGCAACACCGATACCATGTGGGATCTCGTCGTCGATCTGGTCGGGGGGGCGCTCGTCGCCGTCTTCGCCGCTATCGTCCTCGCAAGGGGCGAAGAAGATCGATTTGACCGGTTCTTCGCCGAACCGCCCTCCGGTGCGGAACCCTCCGAGGTCATGGGCGATCCGATCGATCCGGCCCGCACCCGCTGACCCGTCCGGATCCAATCCTGCGGATCGTATTTATATTTAAAAGATCGAATAAAATGCAGTGAATTTGAAGACACCTAACGCACGGCATATGGCGATATTCATGCTCATTCTGCTTCCTTCCATGACAGGCTACATGGCCTGGGAAGCACGGGCCGTCGAGGTGACCGTTCTTGAGATCGACGGCGCACCCGAAGGCATCGTCTATATCACCGATCCTCACGTCAGGGTGTCCAACATCGACCGCGTCCGGGAGGTGATCGATGAGGTCAACCGCCTGAACCCCTCGCTCGTCCTGATCGGCGGCGACTTCACCACCGGCGAGGAGGAAGACTTCGCATCCCAGGAAGTATGGAGGTCGCTCGACGCCCCGGCCTACGCCGTGCTCGGGAACCACGACTACCGGGTGGGGATCGACGGCCGGACGGGCGTCGAGAGGATGCTCGCCACCTCGACGTCGGCCGCGGTCACCGTCGACGCCTACAACGTCTCGGCCCTGAACGACGGTTCCGCCGACACCGCGCTTGCCGACGAACTTGCCGCGACGCTTGAAGAGAACGGGGTGCACGTCCTCAGAAACGACTACGTCCGCGTCGACGTCGGGGGCACGGAGATCGTCATCGTCGGGATCGACGACGGGTGGGCGGGGATGGCAGACCCACCCGAGGTTCCGGCGACGGACGCGTTCACCCTCTACCTCATCCACGAACCCTCGTGCCGGGCGGAGTGGGACGCCGACCTCATCCTCTCCGGCCACACCCACGGCGGCCAGTTCCTCTTCCCGGTCGTCAAACAGTTAAACGATCTCGGTGTTGTCGAACTCGCCGGCCTCTTTGACGGCGACGGGAAAACGCCCACCTACGTCTCCCGCGGGGTCTGCACCTCGAGTCTTGCGGGAGTGGAACTCCGGTTCAACTGCCAGCCCGAGATCGTCCTCATAAACCCGACCGATGAGCAACTCCGGGCGATCGCCTGATTCACGGCTCGAGGATGGCGCGAGCCCGCCCGGCGATCAGCAGCACCTCCTTGAGGGGGATGCCCGTATCGTGGGCGATGGTCGCGGCGTCGCCGTCGGCGATCTGCTTTGCCGTGACGACCCCGGCAGCGGCGAGCCTGGTGGAGACCGATCGGCTCACCCCGGAGACGATCGTGATCGGGTAGGACCGCGTCTCCTCGATCATCGTCCGGAGGTTCCGCTCCTCGGGGTAATCCCACCCGATATGCCCGATCCCCCGGCAGGTGGCGTAACGCTTCGCGTGCTCCGAGAGTTTGGTGTTGCAGACGATCAGGGCGCCGTCGATCGCAACGACGCACCGTCCCGACCGGAACCCCTCCTGGAGGTCCTCGATGATCGCCCGGGCGATCCGGCCTTCGTCGAGGCCGGTCACCCGGTGGTGGCTCACGTGATGCTTCACCTCGACGAAGACGGTCGTGCCGTCCTTCTCTGCGACGGCGTCCACCTCGTGCTCCCCGCACCGGCCGGCGAGCACGCATCCGGTCTCCACCTGGTAGCCGTGCTCACGGAGGAGAACCCGCACGAACTCCTCGAAGTCCGGTTTCGAGCGCAGAAGACCAAGCGCTCTCCGGAGGTTCGTCCGGTGGCTGACGGCGGGGCGGACGGCCTTGGCACGGGCGCAGATCATCCGGAGAACCGCGGCGGTCCTCACCCCGTCCGGCACCGACTCCGCGATCTCGCCAGCGATCCGTTCGGCGTCCTCGGCGCCGACGCCCATCCTCCGGAGTGTCCGCTGCACCTTCTGTGGGTCGAACGGCTGCCGCCCGCCGTCGGCCTTCGTGACGTGCTTCATCTGGTACGGGATCTTGGCTCCATAGGCGAAAAGCGTTCGCTATCCGGTTCCCCGGGCTGCAACGTACACCGTTATCGTCTTTTAGATCCAACAGCAGCTACGAGAACGATGGAGTCACTGCAACGCCCGGTTATCCTGATCCTCGGCGCGGGGGCGGTCGGCCTTGCCCTCGCCGGGAGGCTTGCCGCGGCCGCGACGGTCTACGCGGCCTGCCGGCCGGTGCACGCCGGCGCTATCCGGGAGCAGGGCCTCGTGATGGAGGGGGTCTGGGGGGATGCGACCGTCAGGGAGATCATCCCCGTCACGGGGCCGGACGAGGTCCCGCCTGCGGTCGACTTCGTCATCGTCACCGCGAAGGGCACCGGCACCCGGGCGATCTCCCGGGAGTACGCCGGGGTGATCCGGGGCAGGCCGACGGCAAGCCTCCAGAACGGGATCGGGAACGAGGATATCATAGCGGAGTACACCGATACCGTCATCGGCGGGACCGTGACGACGAACTTCTCGATCCTCGGGCCCGGCCACGTCAGGGTCTTGAGCGAGAGCGCCCCGATGCGGTTCGGGGTCTGGTCGGGTAACGGCGATGCCCTCCGGGAACTGATCGGGATCGTCCGCGCCGCCGGGATCGCGGTCGAACCCGAACCCGATATCCGTGCGGGCAAGTGGGCGAAAGCCCTCCTCAACATCGCGGTGAACCCGATCTGCGCTCTCCTCCGCGCCCCGGTCGGGGTCGCTGCCGATGGCGAGATCCGGGGGATCGTCGACGGCCTCATCCGCGAGACCTTCGCCGTCGCCGGTGCCGAAGGGGTGCGTCTCCCCTGGGCGACCGCCGACGACTATCTCGCGTACCTCTTCCGCGTCCAGGTGCCCGACTTCGCCGCGGTCTACCCCTCGATGTACCACGACCTCCGGCAGGGCCGCCGGACAGAGATCGATCTCCTCAACGGTTACGTGGCACGCCTCGGGGAGCGCCACGGGATCGCGACGCCCCACAACCGGTGCATCGCCGCCCTCGTCCGCTACGCGGAGACGCATCCTGATGGACGGTGACCCTCACTCTCCGCCGAGGCTTGCGGCGAGCCTCCGGGCGGCCTCTTTTGCATTCGCTTCCGTCCTCCAGAGCCCGGTCTTTCCGACGGGATTCCCTTCCCGGTCGTAGAGCTGCACGTAGTAGCCGCCGTCCTGGCGAGAGAACCGGACTTCGCCGACGATACCGGGGCCGTATTCCTGCATACTCAGGTCTTATCGGCGGAAGGTTATGATGGTTCCGTGTCCTGCTGCTCTATATGCGATGAGCGCACTATCCCCCCGCGGAGGGATGGCGATGATCCTCATCATATACTACTCCGGCGAGGGGCATACGGAGAAGGTAGCGGCGGCGCTTGCAGAAAAGGTCGCGGGCCGGCTTGCGAGGATAGAGCCGGTTACGGAGACGGGGATGTTCCGGAAAGGCATGATGGCGATGTTCGGGATGCGGGCGGAGATCCGCCCGGCGAAGACGGATCTTGCCGACGTCGACTTCCTGGTCGTCGCAACCCCCGTCTGGTCGCGGAAGGTTCCGCCCTACGTCAACGAGTATCTCTCGAAGGTTACGGGCGCCGCGGGAAAACCCTTCTCGGTGCTCGTGGAGATGGGCGGTTCCGGGGCGGAGAGCGCCGTCGAGATCGTGAGAAGAAGCCTTGAGGCGAAGGGGATGCGGTTCGTCTCCTCGGCCGTGACGGTCGAGAGCGATGTCGATGCCGGGCGGTTCGGTCAGACGATCGAGGAGTTCGCCCGGACGATCGCGAGGATTGCCGTCCCGGCTGCGTAGTTCTCAGAGCGTCAGCGGTATCCCGAGGAGGTGCAGCACCACCGTGACGAGGACGCCGAACACCCCGCCGATTGCACAGATCAGGACGGTAAGGATGTTGATCGGGATGTCGGGCCGGCCGACGAGTTGCATCAGGTCGAGGAGGTTGATAAGCCAGAGCAGGATCACGCCCACGACGGCGTTGATGATGAGACCGGTCACGCTCTTTACGACCTTGTAGAGGACGAACGCAAGGACGATCACCAGGAGCAGAGCCAGGAGTCCCGTGAGTATGCTCATACCGTTCGTATGATGCGCCCGGTATTGAACGTTCCTAGAGGTAGCCGAGCGTCTCGAAGAGGGGCTGAAAACAGACCCCCTCGCCGAGTTTTACGCACCTTACCGCAGGGTCTCTTTCGTACGCGCCCATTGTCCGGCCGTCGCCGAGTTCGACCCAGTCGTGGACCGCGATACCCTTCCCGCGGATCTCGACGTGGAGGGCGTTCGTCCGGAACGCCTCCGTGTCCCAGATCATGATGCCGTGGACAGGGCGGGCGGCGACACCGTTCTGCCGGAGCACCTCCGCCCGGAGGAGCGCGAGATCGGTGCAGTCGCCCACCCCGTAGGCGAGGGTCGCGTTGAGGCCCACCGGGAAGAGGCGGGGGGAACCGTCGACGCAGGCGAACGTCGTCCGGCCCACCCGGTCGAGGAGGGTGTCTTCCGGGAAGGGTTCGGATAGAAGGGCGATCCTCTCTGCTTCTGCTCCACCGGCGGCGCCAAAGCCGCCATCCGCTCCTCCGCCATCATAGGTCAGGTGTCCCTGGGGAGTGAGGAGGGAGAGGAGAAATATCGCGTTAAGAATACCCCAAACCACGTTATTTGCCTGATATATTTTAATGTCTTTGGATCTATATTAGAACGTCTATTTTTGTCGCAGGTATATATATGGAGAAGGAGCGATTTTCCGCTTTGAGATCAGGGGGAGAGCCGGGAGCGCACCACACAAGAGATGGATCTCACGGGGCATCAAAAGAGGACAATAAGGTCACCGGGATGCGGTGATATGCCGTGCGGCGAGGGCCGCGGTGGAGAACGCGGCCTGGAGGTTGTAGCCGCCGGTGTCGCCGTCGATATCGAGCACCTCGCCGATGCAGTAGAGGTCCGGGACGATCTTTGATGCCATCGTTTTCGGGTTGATCCCCTCGAGAGCAACCCCGCCCCGCGTCGCCATCGCTTCATTGAACCCGCCGAGCCTCGCCACCCGGAACGGGAACTCCGCGAGCGATGCGGCGAGCGCGTTCCGGGCCTTCTTTCCGAGGTGGGCGCAGGTCTCATCCGCCGGAACCCCGGCGAGGTCGAGGAGCCGCCGGACGAACCGCTCGGGGAGTAGAAGACCGGAGAGGACGCTCTTCACCTGCCGGGCCCCGCCCGCCGCGACCGCATCGGTGAGGAGCTTTCGCACCTCCTCTGAGGTTGCCCCGGAGAGGAACGCGACCCGGAGGACGTCGCCGGGGCGGACGGCGCGGGAGAGGTCGAGGATCCCCGGGCCGGAGAGCCCGGTGTGCGTGAAGAGGAGGTCGCCGGTGTGCTGCCCGACGCGCTTTCCATCGCGGTAGACGGAGAGGGTGAGGTTCTGAAAGGAGATCCCGGCGAGATCAGCGAACGGGTAGTCCTCGACGTAGACCGGGGCAAGCGCCGGAGCAACCTCCGTCGTCGGCTGCCCGAGAGCCCGGGCGAAGGCGTAGCCGTCACCGGTCGAGCCGGTGGCGGGGTAGGAGGCGCCGCCGGTGGCGATGACGAGGATGCCGGCCCGAACGGTCGCCTTCGCCGTGACCAGGAATCCGTCGTTATCGCGCTCGACCTCAAGGACGGGGTCGCTATGCCGGATCTCCACCCCACGGGCGGCGCACTCCGCGAGGAGGACGGCGAGGACGTCGGCGGACTTCCGGGTTGCCGGGAAGACCTTCCCCCCGGGCTCGGTCTCCGTGCGAAGCCCCCGGTCGGCGAAAAATGCAATGAGATCCCGGTTCGTGAAGTTCATGAGCGCGGGCCGGAGGAACGTGCCGTGGTCGCCGTAGCGGGAGAGGAAGTCGGCGGTCTCGCCCGCGTGGGTGATGTTGCACTGCCCCGACCCGGTGATGAGGAGCTTTCGGCCCGGGGCGGGCTTCTTCTCGAAGACGATGACGGTTCTCCCAACGCCTGCCGACAGCAGGGCGCAGAAGAGCCCGGCGGGCCCTCCCCCGATGATCGCGATGGTCTCGTTCACGGTAGTGATCGGTCGCCTCCAGACAGCATCAGTATTGGGGTGCGCCGGCCGCTAGATGGATATAGGAGCGGGTTCCCACGGGGGGCGGATCACCATGAATCTCACCTGGATCGTTCTCCTCACAGGGCTCGTGCTCTTCGCCGTCGGGGCGGCTGCGGAGACCCCGCGCTACTGGCTGGACGATACCCCCGGGGTCTTCTCCCACCGCCAGACGGTATCGGTCGAGAACCCCTCCGCCATCGACGGGCTTGCGGCCTCGTTCAACGCCACCTACCTCCCCGGGATGCGGCCGGACTTCGCCGACATCCGGTTTATCGCCGCGAACGGAACAGCCCTCCCCTACTGGATCGAGAACGTGACCGCCGGCTCCCACGCTCGCGTCTGGCTCAGCCTCCCGGCGAACACGACGGCGGTAACCATGCTCTACGGCAACCCCGAGGCCCGGGACGCCGGCGACCCCGACGCGGTCTTCCTCTTCTTCGAGGACTACGAGCGCGGCGACCTCTCGCGGTGGTCGTCCTGCGGTTCGAGCGCCCTCGTTCAGTCCGGCGTCGTCCGCAGCGGTGCATATGCCGGGGATATCAACGTCTCCGATCCTGACCTCCCGGAGTTCAACGAGAGAAGGGTCTGTACCGCAAACATCTCCGCGGGCCCGCTGGTCATCGAGGGGGACTTCCGGGTGAGCGAGTTCGGACTGTGGTGCGGGTCGGGCTACATCCAGGCCTGGAACGGGACCGACCGGCTCTACGCGCTCCACCTCAGGAACGAGTCGGTGCAGCACTACGACGGCGACCACCGGAACTTCTCCGCCGATCTCCAGGCAGAGACCGATACCTGGTACCACACGAGGATCGTCCTCGATACCCCGAACGCCACCGAACACGCCTGGATAAACGGCGAGTACCTGGGGAGCGCACCCCTGCGGTTCTCTGATGGCTCGCCGGTGCCGGACGACGTGGTCTTTGACGAGTTCGCCCTGATCGGGTCTTCCGCGTGGTACTCCGGCGCTCCGCACCACTTCTACGCCGACAACGTCGTCGTCAGGAGGTACGAGCCCGCCCCGCCGGTGCTCTCCTACGCGGACGGTTCATAGAGGGGGAACGGGATGTCGCGGCAGACCTCTATCCCGGCAGGGGGGATACGGCGCACCGCCGTCACCCTCCTTATCGCCGTCCTGCTCTGCAGCGCCGGCTGTATGGCTCCCGCGCTCCAGGAGCCGACCGTCACCCTCAGCGGGGTCGGGATAGAGAACATCACCCCGGGGAGCACCGATCTCTTGCTCCACTTCATCATCGACAACCCCAACCCCATCGGTGCCACCCTAACACGGGTCTCGTTCGATGTCTACTTTATCGACGGCGGACGATGGGTCTTCCTCGCACACGGGGAGCGGGGAGGGTTTGCGATCCAGCCCAACACCGAGACGGCAGTCTCCATCCCGGTGACCGTCGATAACCTGCGGCTGGTGCAGGGGCTCCTCCGGGGTCTCGCGGATGGGGAGGTCACGCTCCGGGTGACGGGGTCGGGGGTCCTCGACTTCGGCATTACGACCTTCGAGGTCCCCTTCGACCGGACGGTGGAGGTTCGGCCAGGTCAGGCCCGAGAGGCCGCGAGGATGAAGTAGAGGACAACAAGCCCCTGGAAGAGGAAGTAACCCGCGATGTTCGCGGTGGCATACCGGAGGGCGGGTGCTCGTTCGGTGCACCGGTGCGCGAACCCCCAGAGAGCAATCCCGAGCGGGACGAGCGAGAAGAGCGCCATCGGCCGGAAGTCCACCGGGTAAAAGGTCCCGGCGAGGGCAAAGAGGGTGAGCGCCGCGGTCGCGCCCGCCGCCGCGAGGGCGATGAGCGAAAAACCGAAGATCCTGCCTCTTCGGACGATGAGCGTCCGCTTCCCCCCGGCGATATCGCCCTCCCTGTCCGGGATCTCGACGCTCGTGATGAAGACGAGGCCGTAAAGGCAGAGCGGAACGGCGAACGCGAAGAACGAGGGATCAAGCGTCCCCATCGCGACGAAGTAGCCCGCCCCCGGCATCAGGAGGCCGAAGGTGATCATGTTCGTCACCTCGCCGAGGTTGTGGTAGGCAAGCGCAAGCGGCGGGGCCGTGTAGAACCAGCCGAGCAGGTTCCCCGCTATGCCGAAGACGAGGAAGACGACCGGGTAGCCGTAGACGGTCACGAAGAGATACCCGATCAGGATCGAGACCGCCATCAGGGCGACGGCCACCCGGAGCGCGGCGGGTTTCAGGCCGGGGTTGGCGGCGAGGACACCGCTCCCCCCGGATATCGGCGACGTCTCGACGAACCGGTCGGCGTCGGCATCGAAGTAGTCGTTGCTGTAGTGGACGGAGAGGTGCGCCGCCGCCATGGCCGCGTAGCCGATGAGGAACATGGCCGGGGTGAACCGCGCCCCGAGGAGGTGCGCGAGGAGCGCCCCGGCGGTGAACGGGATGAAGCCCGAGAGGAGGAAGGGGAACCGGCCGAGCCTGATGAACTGCCGAAACGCCTGGGTGTCCATGAGGGTCTCCGCCGTGGGATGGGGGAGCCGGGTATATAGCCTTTATCCGGGCCCTATTTCTGGCCGCAGGCGAGGAGCGGCACCACCGCCCGCAGCGCATCGACGCCCCCTTCGACGTAGATAAGACCGAGAACCGCCCGGGCAAGGGTCTCCTTCTCCCTCACGAGCCTCTCGCCGTCGGGAGCGTGCCCGGCGCCGATCCGGCTCTCGTAGAGGGCCCACCGGTCAGAGAGAGCAGCGAGGCCTGCCACGCCTTCGCCGGAGAGAACCTTCAGCCGGAGGGTGACGTCGCCGATGAGAGCAAGGGCGCGGGAGTCGTCGGCGAAGTTCGCAAGCATTGCCAGGTCGTTTGCACGGATCGGGAGCGCGTCTTCAGGGAACCCGGCGAGTATATCCGAGAAGAGCCGTTTCGTAGAGGGGGCCATCAGAATTCGGGCAAGCCCGTCCGGGCTCCGGAAGGCGTGCCCGGTCTCCCGCTCGATCCGGGGAAGGGTGCGCTCTGTCACACGAGCGGCCTGCTCCGCCAGGCGGCCGGTCGCCCTGCACCATCCCCGTATCCGCCGGAGCCGCCGCGACCGCCGGGCCGAGCGCCGGTGAGCGGGGAGGTGCTCCCGGCGGTATTCCCGCATGAGCCCATCCTGCAGCGCCGCGAGGGTCTCCCTGAGCGGGCGGGAGAGCGGCCCGTACTCGTACGCCATATACAAGGGTGAGACAACGGATTGATTATACCTTTGTCATCAGGTAAACCCCCATCCGTTGATGAGCGGTCACACGAGACCCGTGATGAGCGCGGCGGCGAGCACGAGGTGCAGGCAGAGGAAGAGGGGAACGAGCCGAAAGAGCGGTTTCTGTGTCTTGTGCCGGAAGGCACGCATCGCGGCATAAGCGCCCAGCGGCCCGAAGAACGCGATGCCGAGGAGCGTCTTTTCGGGCGTCCTCCACGCATTCTTCTTTGCAGACATTTTGTCGTGGTAGTAGGCAATGAACGAGACGGCATTCACCAGAGCATAGATCACCAGGGCAGCGCCCGGCAGTAAGGTATACACCATTGAGAACTCCTGCAGCCCGCCCCGATTCCCGGGTTCGGGGCTTTAGCGAGGTACCCTACGTTCTCAGCCTTTTTATGCGGTTCTCCCGGTTGTGCTTCTCCCCCGCATCCTGGAAGAATTCAGAGCCCGAGTCTCGCGAGAGGGGGGAAAACAGAGCAAACCTGTTCTTATCCGCGAGGCAGATCGGGCAGCGCCACTCCCCGGGGATATCAAACGCGGCTCACGGCGGAGCGCCCGCATCACCGGTCATTTCGTTATAGATATGCCCGCATATCGAGGAGCGGCAGGTCTGCATGGTCGCGGGGTGTGCCTGCAACGCTTTTTAACCAGGAACGTAGATCTCAGGAGGTAGAGCATGAGAGAGACCCTTGCGGCGCTCGCGAACCTGACCCGCGCCCACTTCTTCTTCGTCTGGCCCCTGCTCTTCTGCTCGGGGCTCGCGCTCGCGTTTGAGAACTACGGCGGGTTCTCGTGGGTACTCGTCGGCCGGGCGGCGCTCATCGGGCTCTTCGGGTTCGAGGCAGGGCTCGTCTTGAACGACTACGTCGACCGGGAGTACGACCGGCGGGACGTCGAAGGCTCGCTCACCCGCTACAGGCGACCGTTCGGGGCGCGGCCGATACCAGAAGGACAGATCTCCCCCCGGGCGGCCTTCGCCGTCTTCCTCGCCCTCGCCGGTGCCGCGGCCGCGCTCGCCGCGACTCTCCCTTCGCCGCACAACCTCTACGTCCTCGGCATCATGGGCTACTCCTACCTGGTCGAGTACTTCTACCAGACGAAGAAGCGCAACCAGACCATCCCCCTTGCCCAGGTCGTCGGGCGGACAGACTTCGCCCTCTTCCCGGTCGCCGGCTATCTTGTGTACGGGAACCCGGACGCGACCGCTCTCCTCTTCTTCCTCTTCTTCTACCCCTGGACGCTCGCGCACCTGGCGGCAAACGACATCGCCGACATCACAAACGACCGCGCCCGGGGGATGGCAACGGTCCCGGTCCTCTACGGGATGAGGGGGGCGGCTGTCTGGGTCCTCGGCTTCTCGGCCGTCCATGCCGCGATAGCGCTCGTCTTCGGCCTCACCCTCGGGCCGGTAACTCTCGCCGGGTTCGCCGTGGGACTCGTCCTCCTCGGGGCGGCAAACTACCTCATCCTCCAGGGGAAGAGTCCGGCCGCCGCGATGCGGGCGCTCCCGCTCATCCACGCAACGGTGATCGTCTACGCCATAGCGATCATCGCTGGCGTCGTCCTCTAGATCTCCTTCTGCATCCAGACGGTATCGAAGAGGACCCCGCGTTTGGACCCGACGTTCCTGAACCGTCCGCATTCGGTGAACTCATGCCGCCGGTGAAACCGGATGCTCCCCTCGTTGCACGAGGAGATATTCGCAAGGATGCAGGCGATCCCGCGCTTCCTTCCCTCAGCCTCCAGATAGCCGAGCACCGCCGATCCGATCCCCCGCCCGGTCTGGTCGGGCCGCAGGAAATACGTGATCTCGGCGGTCCGGGCGAACGCCGGCATCGGGTTGTGCGGGCGGAGCATCCCGAACCCGGCGACTTCGCCCGCGGCGTCCCGCACCGTGACGACCGGGTAGTCCCGGGCGATCCCGAGGATCAGGTCGAAGAAAGCATAGGGCACCTTCTCTTCCGGGTAGGCAGCGAAGGTGTGCTCGACGTAGTGGTTGAAGATATCGACGATGCCCGTCCGGTCGGACTCGCCGACCGGGGATAAGGTGTATTCCGGCATGATAGACCTCCGACTGCGGTGCCCTCCTGGTCGGGAGGTGCCTCGCACAGGGGATTGTTTAGCACCTAAACTATATCAGTCCATCCGGAACCGCCGGATCGTCTCCGCCTGCACGGCAGGGCAGTCGTCCAGCATCTCCTCCATCCGGGCGAGGAGCGCCATGAGGCGATCGGCATCGTCGCAGCCCATCTCCCCCGCGATCCCGCGGTTCACCGCAGCGTGGTAGGCCCGGTGCCACGCGAAGGCCTCGCGTCCCCGTTCCGTCAGCCGGAGCAGGACGGCCTTGCCGTCCCCCTCACGCCGCACCCGCTCAAGGTAGCCCTTCCCCTCGAGTTTCTTCGCCGTCTGGGAGACGGCGCCCTTCGTGACGCCGAGCCGGGCTGCAAGGTCTGAGACACCCTCCTCCGGGTGGCGGCCGGCGGCGTCGATAAGGTGCACCTCGGAGGGGTAGAGCAGGACCCCGTGCCCGATATCGACCGGCCGGCGCTCGATCGCCGCCGCTTTGTTCAGGATCCGGGTGAGGCGGTCGAGGATCTCTGTAGCAGGATCGGCTCTATTGTCAGGCATGTGTTGAAAAAGGGTTGGGGCCCTGGCCACCTGAAGGTTTACTTACGTCACGATGAACGCCCCGTTCATCGAGGGATGGACGTCGCACCGGAAGAAGTAGTTCCCGGGCTCCGGCGGTGCCGTGAAGGTGTAAGTCGCCCGTTCCGGACCGGCGATGATATCACCGACAAAGATCGCGTCGGCCGCCGAGGAGTCCGTGTAGACCGAGACGTTGTGCGGGACGCCGTCGTCCCGGTTATCGAACTCGATCGTCACCTCCGCACCCGCCGGGACCGTGATCGTCTCCGTGCTGAAGGAGAAACCCTCGGCCATGACCGCCACGGTCACCTTCTCCGCGGCGCGGGCCGCCGCCGGGGTCACGCCCGCACCTCCATGACTGTGTCTGCTCGCATCATGGGCCCACCCTGTCGGGCAGAAGGTATAAAGGTTACCCGATCCGCTCGTAAACCCGGACCCCACCCTCATCGTAGATGAGCCAGAGCCCCCGGTCGGGCAGCCGGACGTCGTAGCGCTCGTGTTCGGGCTCGCCGACGTAGAGGAGGGTCGCGTTGTACTTCTCCATCAGCGCAAGAGTCCGTTCGGGATCCTCGTAGATCGCCCGGATCTCCGCCGGGCGCTCGGCATACCACGCCCCGTTCCCCCGCCAGGTCAGTTCGTGGCTGATCTGCCCGAGGACCGTCGGGATGCCGGTGAAGGACGAGACCCTTGAGTAGTAGCCGTAATCGCCGTTCTCCGCCTCCACGAGCACGTGGCCGCCGTCGAGCGTCCGGAGGAAATCGATTGCCGCGGCCTCCCCGGGGCGTGTGGCCTCGAGGTAGGCGAGCCCGTCCAGGGTGGTGTAGCCCGCCGGCGGGTAGTCGATCCCGAGGAGGCCCCGGCCGATATCGACGTCGAGGGCGACCGGGGCGGCGATGAGAGCAAGGGCCGCGAGGGCCGCAAGCCACTTTCCTGCCGCCGCCGGGAGGACCGGTCGCCGGGCTGCAAGCCACCCCCCGGCGAGGAGGAGGGAGCCGGTGCCAAGGAGGATCCAGGCGTCGAAGTAGAACTTGAAGATGGTGTTGAACCGGCTGTAGTCGCCCCCGAGCATCTCCTGGAAATAGAAGACCTCGCAGAAGGCAAGCACCGCGAGGCCGGCGACGCAGAGGAGGTCTGAGAAGGCATGCTTCCGCCGGAGGAGGAGGTAGGCGAGCGGCACCAGGACGAGCCCGAGGGCGACGTAGCCGGTGGCGAGGAACGGGAGCGCGACGGCGAGCCGGACCGGGAACCGCCGTATATCCCGGGCGACGGCGGCGTAGACGATTCCAAGGAATCCGCCCCAGATCGCGAGGAACGCGAGCGGGTCGGTGGGGGGGAAGCCTGCGCCGATCCCGCCGATACCCGCGGGCTCAAGCTGCAGGTAGTAGGGGAGGTAGATGAGGAAGGCGAGACCCGGGACCGCGAAGACGGCCGTCCGGGCATCGCGGTCCCGCTCCCGGGCCCAGAGCGCGAGGAGGAAGGCGGCGACGGCCGGCCCGTAGACGAGGGCGTCCCAGGAACAGAGGGGCGGCATCGATCCGATGCTCAGCGCGATGAGGAGGGCAAGCCCCCGCCGCCCCCGGGCATCAAGCCCGCCCCACCGCAACCACGCAAACCCGAGGAGGAAGATGAGGAGGAACTGGTTGAACGCGGCCATCTCGAAGGCGTGGACGTTCCCGAGGAAGAGGGAGAAGGCCGGAAACTCGAACCGGGCGCCGGCGATGATCCAGTTGGTCTCCTGGAACGCCTGATAGATATCCCCGCCCGCAGCGAGAAACCAGGGGACCGACGGCGGGACGAGGAGGAGGACCGCGAGGACTATCCACTTCCACCGCCGGAGAAAGAGGTTGCCAAGGGCATAGAGCGTCACGAACGCCGCCCCATAGACCGTGGCCGGGATGAGGTTGAAAGCAACCTCGGAGGGTGTACCGGTTACGATCCCGAGGCAGCCCATCATCCAGTGGCCGAGGTAGTAGTAGACGGTAAGGTGCCCGCCTGCAAACCAGGGGTCGAGCGGCGGAACCACGGGCTCCCGGATGATGCTTGCAAGGAAGGCGTGGTTCATGTACTGTTCGCTGAAGTAGCCGATGGGTGGGTTTACGAACCTGACGGAAAGCGCGAAGAGGAACCCGACGAGGAAGACCGCGTCCCAGACCAGAAGAGCCCGGAGTTCCCGGGTCTGGTACTCGCCCCGCCGGACGCTGTAGGCTGCAAGGCCGACGAAGAGGAGGAGGGCGAGGGCGATGGGGATGCGGAGCAGGCCGCAGTACCAGGTCACGAGAGCAAAGAGGAGGAGAGAGGCCGGGTATGCCGTGGGGTAGGCGTAATCCCCGAGTACCGGACGGAGGCGAGGCCAGAGCGCCAGCTGGAGCCCCTTCAGGAGCCCGACCCAGAGCAGGACATGCGATGCCTGCAGGAGGCAGTCCACACCCAGTAGTGAAGGAGTGGGTATATGCGGTTTTTGCTCTTCCACCCATGGCCGGGTGCAGATAGTTTAACACAAACTCCGACCATATCCTAAGGCCGGAACCACATGGCCGATAGGAAGAAGAGCAGGAGGCAAGGAGTCATTCCCCTCCGGGAGAGGGGGAAAGTCGCCGTGCGGGGGAAGATTCCGGCCGGCGTGATGACCACATCGCAGATGGCGGCGATTGTCCGGGTTGCAGAGGAGTTCGGGAGCGGAGAGGTCGCCATGACGACCCGGCTCAATGTGGAGATCCCCGGCATCGACCGGCGGGACGCCGCTGCGGTCGCGGAGAGGCTCCGGGAAGCGGGGATAGAGACCGGCAGCACCGGGGCCACCCTCCGGTCCGTCGTCGCCTGCAAAGGTACGGTCTGCAGGCACGGGTGCTGCGACACGCAGGGGCTCGCACGGGCGATCGAGGAGCGGTACGGCGGGTGCGAACTCCCGAGGAAACTGAAGATCTCCATTGCGGGGTGCCCGAACAACTGCGCAAGGGTCCAGCTCAACGACATCGGGATCATGGGGAGGAGATTCCCCCGGTTTCATGCCGATGAATGCGAAGGCTGTGGGGCGTGCGAGAAGGTCTGCCGGGAGGGGGCGATCCGGGTCGTCGACGACGAGGTCCGCTTCTCAGGGGAGGCCTGCATCGGCTGCGGCGACTGTATCGCAATCTGTCCAAACGATGCGGTCGGTGTCGCTTCGGAGGGACTGCGCCTCTACCTCGGCGGGAGATCGGGCCGGGTCATACGGGTCGGCACCGAGGCAGAGGGGCTGGTCGCTGAAGAAGAGATCCTTGATACCGTCACGAGGTTGCTCGATTACTTCCGGGAGAACGCACAGCCGGGCGAGAGGCTCGGGGAGATGATGGAGCGGGTGGGGGAGGACGAGGTCTTCTCGGCCGCCAGGATGAGGCCGCGAGATACCGGGTGAAGACCTATCATTGCACCTGTAACTCCACTCTTTTCTCTTCACGAAGCCCTCTCTCGTAACTATCCCAGTTCCCGCACTCAGCGATAACCTTCCACGTCTCCCGGATCCCCTCCTCCAGCCGTGCGATCCGGGCGGTCCCGCCGAGGCTCTCCTCGACCTCGAAGAATTCCCGTGCTTTCTGCTCGTTGAACGGCCCGTAGCGCTTGATCTCGTCGTGGTCGCCGAGGACCTCGACCCTGTACTTCAGCCGGGAGATGTTCATCATCAT